>NZ_JAKUEN010000012.1:0-139546 GCF_022662915.1 Bacillus cereus group sp. BfR-BA-01453
TTATTAGGCATGAGGCAAAGTCTCCTTTCATTTTAGGTTCTGGATAAACCTAGGGGGTACTTTGCCTTATTTTTTGCCTAAAAATGTTTACACATACTTTTATACATCATCATATATCGACCGTAACTCGAATTATATCAGCGATTTTTCAAATATATCGACTTACCGACACAAATCGACAAAACAAGGGCCCCTTATTCATATAGGGGCCCTTGTTTTATCCAGCTACAGCAGCTAGAATCTCCGGCCATTTCACACTCTCGGTCGAGCGTTCCAATGACCTGCGATTCTGAGCGAGCCGCTTCCGCTTTTACTACTATCCAGTTACGCCTCCTAGACCCTTGCGTCTAAGAACCTTCCCTGCCAAAAGGTAAAAAGCACCTTTTGCAGGAAAGAACCTTAGTCACCGGGTCTAAACAGTCGGCTTCCGCTTTTATTTCACCCAACCGAGCAGCATTTCCCGCACGAATTTGCTTGCTGCGACTGGTGTTTGATCACTATGGTCGTAGACAGGAGCTACTTCTACTAAGTCTGCTCCAACTACATTTATATTTGAATTTGCAATTGCTACGATGGAATCTAATAATTCTTTAGATGTGATACCACCAGCTTCTAACGTTCCTGTTCCTGGAGCGTGAGCTGGGTCTAATACATCAATGTCGATTGTGACATAGACTGGGCGTCCTGCAAGTTTCGGTAATACTTCTTTTAACGGTTCTAATACGTCAAATTTATATAAGTTCATACCTACTTCTTTCGCCCATTCAAATTCTTCCTTCATTCCAGAACGAATTCCGAAAGAATATACGTTTTCCGGACCAATTAAATCACACACTTTACGAATTGGTGTAGAGTGGGATAAAGGCTCCCCTTCATACGATTCACGTAAATCAGTATGAGCATCCATATGGATGATTGCTAAATCCGGATATTTTTTTGCCATTGCCTTAAAAATTGGCCAAGACACTAAGTGCTCACCCCCGAGACCTAGTGGAAACTTATCGGCATCTAAAAGTTTTGATACATATTCTTCAATCATGTCTAAGCTGCGCTGTGCGTTTCCGAATGGTAATGGGATATCACCCGCATCAAAATATTTTACCTCTTCTAGTTCACGATCTAAATACGGACTATATTCTTCAAGACCGATTGATACTTCACGAATACGTGCAGGGCCAAAACGAGATCCCGGACGGTAACTTACTGTCCAATCCATAGGCATCCCATAAATAACTACCTTTGACTCTTCAAAACTTGGATGACTTTTAATAAATACTTTACCTGAATAAGCTTCATCAAAACGCATATTCTTTTCCTCCTTATGTGGAACTTAAGGTATCCCAACCTTTCATTATTTCTCAAATTTGGAGCGAGTTGCTCCTCTTTCTCGATTTACCGGGTCTTCTATTTCATACAAAGAAGACAATTTTCTTTACAGAAGTGTAAATAGCTAGCATGTTCAAGTCTTCTGGACAAACACCTTAAATGAGCTATTTACACTTTATTTGTTCCGTGCGATTCTCTTACTTAATTAAATCGCCAACAAATTTCGGTAATGCGAATGCTGCATTGTGTAATTCTTTTGTGTAGTATTTCGTTTCAATTTCGTGGAAACGCTCTTCACTTACTTGTAATGGATCATGTTTTTTAGATCCGATTGTGAACGTCCAAAGACCGCTTGGGTAAGTTGGAATGTTCGCTGTGTATAAACGAGTAATTGGGAAAATCTCTTTTACATCTTTAAACACAGTTGTAATTAGTTCTGGCGTAAACCAAGGGTTGTCCGTTTGTGCAACGAAAATACCATCTTCTTTTAACGCTTTTGAAATTCCAGCGTAGAAGCCTTTTGTAAATAGGTTTACTGCTGGTCCTACTGGCTCAGTAGAATCTACCATAATTACGTCATATTCATTTTCGCTTTCTGCGATATGTAGGAAACCATCTCCTACTTTTACTTCTACACGCTCATTATCTAATGCACCTGCAATTGATGGTAAGTACTGTTTAGAGTACTCAATTACTTTTCCATCGATTTCAACAAGAGTTGCTTTCTTTACGCTTGGGTGTTTTAACACTTCACGAATAACACCGCCATCGCCGCCACCTACAACTAATACGTTTTCAGGGTTTGGGTGTGTAAATAAAGGTACGTGCGCTACCATTTCATGATAAACGAACTCATCTTTTTCTGTTGTCATAACCATGCCATCTAAAATAAGCATGTTTCCGAACTCTTCCGTTTCGACCATATCTAGTTTTTGGAATTCTGTTTGCTCCGTATGTAATGTGCGGTTAATACGCGCCGTAATCCCAAAATGTTTTGTTTGTTTTTCAGTGAACCATAGTTCCATCGTACAATCACGCCTTTCAATGCAAATTTATAATAGGGACATCATTAATGTCCCCTAACAAAAATAAAACAAAACATCCAAAATGTATAGTTAAAAGTACAAAAATACCGAAAATATATTTTAGTCAGAGGGTTCTAACATATGTGCAGGAAGGGTTTGCACCGTAAAAGGAAAGAAAACCCTTTCTTAAGAAAGGGCCTTTGTCTCTATTTCTACTGGTTTACGAATTGGAATTAGGATCATAATACAACCAACTAACACCACGATTCCACCTACTAAAAACGGACTTTGTGGTGAAACAGTATGACCGATAATTCCTGATAAAATCGGAGCAATTGCGCCACCTAACCAACGAACGAAGTTATAAACACCAGATGTAACAGATCTTTCATAAGGTGAAATATCCATTACATAACTTGTAAATAATGCATTATTTAATCCTGATGCTAATCCTGATAGAACAATTAATACAATTTGTAACCACATAATTTTCACGAAGAATAGTGCAATTAAGAACAGCGCAAATACGAGTAAACTGCCTTTCAACAATGCTTTCGGCTCATATTTCCCTTCTAGCTTATGTGCTAAAATTGCAGAACCGTAAGCTAACGCGAGTCCCCATCCACAAAATACAAAACCTAATTGAATAGCAGATAAATGCATAATAAGTGGTGAATATGCTAACACAACGAAAAATCCGTAGTAGTATAACATTCCTGAAATGGCGCCTTGCATAAACGGCTTATACTTCACCAGGTTAAGCAATTCCCCTACGCCTGCCGCTTTACGCTTCACTTTTCGCTCTGGTTCTTTCACAAAGAAGAAAACTAAAATAAATGCTAAGAAAATTAAAATACTCGTCGCAAAAAATGGGTAACGCCAAGAATGTCCACCTAATATCCCGCCTAATAATGGTCCACCTGCCATTCCTAAACCGATAGCTGCTTCATATAACCCTACTGCTTCATGAACTTCTTTACTTAATGCAATCAATAAAGTCATCGCCGTTGCGAAGAACATCGCATTCCCTAATCCCCATCCAGCGCGGAAAAGAGATAACTGAGCAATCGTTTGCGATATACCGCATATAAACGCAAATACAGTCACGATCGCAAGACCGATTGTCATCATTCGTTTATCACCAAATCTCGATGCAAATATTCCAGCTGGTAACATCATAATTGCCATCGTCAAAATATACGCTGTAAATAACATCTCTACTTGCCAATGCGATGCACCAATCTTTTCAGCAATAATTGGCAAAATTGGATCGACTACCCCTATACCTGAAAAGGCAAGGAAAGTAGCCAACACTGTAATCAATCTCCCTAGTTTTTGTTTGCTCTCCATTTTGATTACTCTCCTTTTGTATTCTCTAAAAATGTCACTGCACGATGTAAGCTGTCTTCAAGTTCTCCCTTTACACGCTGCATTTGCTCCATTTTCTCGTCTAGCGTTTGCACTTGTTTTTCAAGCATCTCTTTAATTTCTTGAATCACTTCACGATCACGGGGATTCTCACTATTTCTTCTTTGCTCCATTCTTTCTTTTAACGATAAAAAATGTTGCATTTCTTGAAGCGTAATCCCTAACACTTCTTTCGCTTCCACAATTCTTTTAATTCTAGCGATATCTTCATCTGTATACAGGCGAATGTTCCCCTCACTACGTTCTGGGGGATGAATTAAACCAATTTCCTCATAATAACGAAGTGTACGTTTTGTTAAACCAACTTGCTTTGTAACTTCATCAATCTTATACATGTTTATTCCTCCCTTCACTCGATTATTACATTTTACGTTAACGTTAACTTTTGTGCAACTGTTAGACTTTTGTAAATGTTTGTCATATTAAATTGTATTTTTTCAAAAGCAGTTTCATAATGAAAGAAAAGAAATGATAAGGAGAATTTCACATGAGTAAACCACTTATTTTCGCTCATCGCGGCGTAAAAGGAACACATCCAGAAAATACGATGATTGCCTTCCAAGAAGCTGAACGCATCGGCGCCCATGGCATTGAACTTGATGTCCACCTATCAAAAGATGGTGAACTTGTCGTAATTCACGATGAAACAGTCGATCGTACAACGAATGATGTAGGTCTTGTCTCTGAAAAAACGGTAGAAGAGTTACAAGCTTTAGATGCCGGCAGCCATAAAGATCCTTCTTTCCATGAAGCAAAAATCCCAACGTTACGCGAAGTATTCATTTGGTTATCTACAACAAAGTTACAGCTCAACATTGAGTTAAAGACAGATGTCATTCACTATCCAAACATTGAAGAAAAAGTTGTTGCTCTCGTTCGAGAATATCATCTTTCTAATCAAATTGTATTCTCTTCATTTAATCACGACTCTGTTTCATTATTAGCAGAAATTGCTCCTGAAATCCCAAGAGCAATTTTATATGATACACCACTTGCTGATCCTATCGCCGAAGCAAAAAATAGAGATGCGACTGGTTTACACCCAAACTTTCAACTACTAACAAAGGAATTTGTTCAACTCGCGCAAAAACAAGGGTATGTTTTCCGCCCTTATACAATTAACGAATACAAAGATTTACAAACTATGATTGATTATGGCGTAGATGTCATTATTACCGATTGGCCAGCACGTGCATTTGAGCTTCTTTCTTAATTGAAGGAGCTCTTTATTTTCGAAATTTCATTGTTTAAAATAATCAAAAACCCTCAATACTAATACAATAATGTTTGTATGAATGAGGGGCTGAAAAAGATGGATCAAACTATGAATCCAAAACTTAAAAAATATAAACGTCTTTTCTTCACCGTAATGTTTTCTTCTGTTCTTTTTTTCGTTTTTTCCTTTTTTGTTATTATTATAGTTGCAAAAATTATGGGACCTCCTCCTGTCGCTGTCCCGCAAACAAGTGTCTTTTATGCTAATGATGACACTGTTATAGGACAAAGTAATGAGATGCAAAAACGATACAATGTATCTCTCAATGAAATTTCTCCTTATGTAAAAGAGGCAACACTTTCTATCGAAGATCAAAGATTCTACAAACATCATGGCTTTGATATGAAGCGTATCGCTGGTGCCATTGTTGCTGATTTAAAAGCGATGGCAAAAGTCCAAGGCGCTAGTACGATTACACAACAGTATGCCCGTAACCTATACTTAGATCATGATAAAACGTGGAAACGTAAACTATTAGAAGCAATGTACACAATCCGTCTTGAAGTGAATTATAATAAAAATCATATTTTAGAAGGATATTTAAATACAATTTATTACGGGCATGGTGCTTATGGAATCGAAGCTGCGTCCCGTCTATATTTTGATAAAACAGCAAAAGAATTAACATTAGCGGAAGCTAGTATGCTCGCGGGTATACCAAAAGGACCTAGTGTCTACTCTCCCTTTTTAAAAAAAGAGCGTGCGAAAGAACGACAATCTCTTATATTAGATGAAATGGTAGAACAAGGCTATATTACGAAGAAACAAGCAGCTTCAGCAAAGAAAGAATCACTAACTTTCGCTTCATTAGATACGAAAAAAGTCGCAGAGGTTGCGCCTTATTTCCAAGATGCTGTACAAGCTTCTCTTCTTCGTGATATCGGATTAGATGAGCAAGCCTTACAAAAAGGCGGCTTGCGTATTTATACAACGCTAGACCCAAAATTACAATCAGTTGCAGAACAAGCTGTAAAAGACCACATACCTGACACGACAAACATACAAACTGCGCTCGTCTCTATGAATCCAAAGACAGGTGAAGTAGCTGCCCTTGTTGGTGGAACTGATTATAATACAAGTCAATTTAACAGGGCTACACAGGCCGCTCGCCAGCCTGGATCTACATTTAAGCCATTTCTATATTATGCGGCATTAGAACGAGGATTCACCCCTGCTACACGCTTAAAAAGCGAATACACCGTGTTCACTTTAGGTGACGGTGTTTCAAAGTATAAACCAAAAAACTATAAAGACTATTATGCAGACGATTTTGTAACAATGGCGCAAGCTCTTGCGGTCTCTGATAACGTATATGCCGTGAAGACCAATTTATTTTTAGGCGAAGACATTCTTACAAAAACGGCGAAGCAATTCGGCATTAAAAGTGCATTAAAAGATGTCCCTTCCCTCGCGCTCGGTACATCTCCTGTAAAACCAATTGAAATGGTTAACGCTTATAGCATGTTCGCAAACGGGGGAAAAGAAGTAAAACCTATTTTCATTCGCCGCATTATGGATCATGAAGGAAATATTTTATACGATGCTCATTTGGAGAGTAAACAAGTTCTTGATAAGAGCAAAGCATTTGTGATGGAAGAAATGATGACAGGCATGTTTAATAAAAAACTAAGCAGTTATGCTGCTGTAACTGGTCAATCAATATTATCTAAACTATCAAGAACCTATGCCGGAAAATCTGGTTCTACTGAAACAGATAGTTGGATGATTGGGTTTACCCCGCAACTCGTAACTGGCGTATGGGTTGGATATGATCAACCTAAATCAATTTCAAACGTAGCAGAACAAGGCTATGCGAAAAGAATATGGACTGATACGATGGAGAAAGGCTTAGATGGACAACCTAAAAAAGAGTTTAAACAACCAAGTGACGTCGTTGCAGTCGATATTAACCCTGAAAACGGGAAAATCGCTACAAAAAATTGTCCAATTTCAGTGAAAATGTATTTTGCAAAAGGTACAGAACCAACTGAATATTGTATGGATCACGTTGATGATAAAGAGGAATTTGAAAAGACAACTGAAGAAAAGAAAAAAACAAGTTGGTGGAAAAAATATCTTCCTTGGTAGAATATCCGGCTATTTCACTGAACGTGGAATAGCCTCCTTGTCGAATTGTTGATATATTTTCATACAACAAGCCAAAATAAAAAGGATGTCTCACTAGTCAACAATCGACTAGTGAGACATCCTTTTCTTTTATTCACTTAATAATGCACGGCGCAATTCTTCGCTAGACTCGTTCCAAATCGCTTCATTATGTTCTTTTAAGAATGTACCAAGTACTTTTTTAGATGATTCGTCCATATGTTCAACCATAATGTGACGCTTCAATGATTTATCCATTTTGTTTACGTGCTCTGGAAGTGACTTATATCCGCGGCGAATTTCACGGTCAACTGTCATTTCACAAGCTGTTACGCCTGCGTAATACGCACCTGTTGCTGTTCTTTCAATCGTTACCCATACAAGCCAGTATGGTTTTCCGTTTGGAACTTCATCTTTATTTGTTAAAAACTTAATACCTTTTTCTACTGTACTACGTGCATGCATCGCACCGATATCAACAAATGCTGTTTTCTCTAGTACATCGACAAATACAGGTGAAATGTTTTCTAGACTTAATGCCCCAACGCCAAAACCACCATGTCCATCTGTTGAATCATTTTTCACGATATTAAAACCGATTTTTTTCTTTTTCTCTGTCATATGTAAATTCCTCCTCACTTAATGATTATAAAAGGCCAAAGATAGGCGCAATAATACTGTTTAAAAATGCAAATACGTATGGAATGACAACATTAAAAATAGGTTGGATTGTGTAATTGCTAAGCGGTGTAATAACTAGAATTAATAAAGCAATTGCCCCATATTTTTCATACTGTGTCATTTTCGCACGAATATTTGTTGGTGCTAAATCCTCCACTACGCGATATCCATCAAGTGGCGGGATTGGTAATAAGTTAAAGACAAGTAAAACGATATTCAACATAATAAAAATCTGGAAAAATTGAGCTAGCGTATCTGCTACTGCAAATGGAATTGAGTCTAATACACCAAATGTTAATAAGCTATACCAAATAATTAAACCGATTGCGCTTAAAATTAAGTTACTAATCGGTCCTGCAATTGAAACTAATATACCTGCAAGACGAGGTCTTTTAAAGTTATATGGGTTAACAGGAACTGGTCTCGCCCAACCAAAACCAAGAATTAATACAGCAATCATCCCGATAGGATCTAAATGTGCCATCGGCGATAAAGTTAAGCGCCCTTGTCTCTTTGCTGTATCGTCTCCAAATTTATATGCTACATATGCATGCGCAAATTCATGCACTGATAATGCGATAATAATGGCCATTGCTACCAAAGGAATTTGGTGCAACGGGTATCTAAATAACTGATCCATATTTCATCTCCTCTTCCATATGTCAAAAAAGAAATTATTTGTTTTTTCGATTGTTCTTCCACATAATCCGCTATAATAAGAGTGTAACTTACATAAAAGGAGCGATTATATATGCCATACGTAACAGTGAAAATGCTAGAAGGACGCACAGAGGAACAAAAGAAAGCTCTTGCTGAGAAAGTAACAGCAGCAGTAAGCGAAACAACTGGTGCTCCTGAAGAAAACATCGTTGTTTTCATCGAAGAAATGTCTAAAAACCATTATGCAGTTGGCGGAAAACGCTTAAGCGACAAATAATTTCAAGTTTTTTCATAAGAAGCAGCCATTAGCTGCTTCTTATTTTTTTCCTTCTAGTAACTCGATGATTCTCTCTTTATATTTTCCTTTTCTTCCATCTTCATAGATTAAATCATGCGGGTAGAATAGCTTTTGATCCCTTCTCTTCTTACCAGTAATCGCCTCAACAATATCCGATTCCCGTGAGAGCTCTCTAAGCTCTCCATTTGGCATAAGAAGTAAGATTGGCAGACGTTCTTCTTCTTCACCAGCACGGTAAAAGTCGTACGGTAAGTCTGATGTTGAATCAACTACTAAATAGTATTCTGGATCGAGTCCAATCTTTTTAAATAAGCTACTTAATTCCATCCAATTATCTAAACCGTGCTTATCTGTAAACTCTACATATTTAAATAGGTTTCGATTCATAAAACGACGGCATAGATCGCTTAAAATTGGATCTTCTTCGTCTTGCCATACTTGGAAGTAATAATACATAACGTTCTCGTCTAACTTTAAATAATCCTCTACTGTTACTTCTTCTTCAAATAAAGAATAGAAATGAACAGGGTGATTTTTAAATGTATAGTACTTCTCGTGCAATGATTTTGCACGGTGTAAAATCTTCGTTAAAATAACTTCAGCACTGCGTGTTACTGGATGGAAATATACTTGCCAGTACATTTGATAACGACTCATAATATAATGTTCAACAGCATGCATACCACTATTTTTAATAACTACTTGATTTCCGTACGGACGCATAACGCGCAGTATACGTTCCATATCAAAGTTTCCATACTTTACGCCAGTGAAATACGCATCTCTTAATAAATAGTCCATGCGATCTGCATCAATCTGACTGGAAATCATGCTAATCGCTAATTTATTAGTAGATGTTTTTGCGATTACATCCGCTACCTTTTGCGGAAAGTCTTTATCCACACGACTTAATACGCGATTAATTTCTGTATCTCCAACGATAATCTTTTGCGTAAATTTCTCATGATCTAATGAAAATACTTTCTCAAACGAATGAGAAAATGGGCCGTGACCGACATCATGAAGTAATGCCGCACATAAGCATAACAATCTATCTTCAGCATTCCAGTTCGGTCTGCCATCAAACACATCATCAATCATACGACGAATAATTTCATATACACCTAACGAATGAGTAAAGCGACTATGCTCTGCACCGTGAAATGTAAAAAATGTCGTTCCAAGCTGCTTAATACGGCGCAAGCGTTGAAATTCTTTCGTTCCGATTAAATCCCAAATAACACGATCGCGCACGTGCACA
Source organism: Bacillus cereus group sp. BfR-BA-01453 (assembly GCF_022662915.1). Lineage (NCBI taxonomy): Bacteria > Bacillati > Bacillota > Bacilli > Caryophanales > Bacillaceae > Bacillus > Bacillus cereus group sp. BfR-BA-01453. The sequence goes on from NZ_JAKUEN010000012.1 coordinate 10,062, forward strand.
TATTTATGTACCGGGTCTTTAAACACTTTTGTTTCGCTGAGTTTGTCGTTTAAATATACCACCTTCCGACATCCCCCTTTCTTTACTGCATTCTTACTATATATTATAAACGAAATAGGAAACAGAAAGAAATGAAAGACTATATTAATTGCCCTTATATAAAGAAAAAACCACTTTTACCGGAGTAAAAGTGATTTTTTTACACATTATTTCCCTAAAACGAACTCAGCAACTTCATCTAAGATCATTTCTTTACCTAGCGGGAAGTAACCTTTGTTTAAGTCTTCGTTTTTAATTGTAAATACGTGGTTATTTTTAACAGCGTTCATATTTTTCCAAATTGATTCTTCTTGGAATTCTTTTAGACGCTGAGAACCGTCACCAGTCGTAAATACGAATAAGTAATCTGGGTTGTAATCGATTAAAGCTTCTTTTTGTACTTGTACTAAAGGTTTATCAGTTGGTGTACCTTTAACTGCTGGTAATTTTAAATCATTAAAGATTACGCTACCGTAACCGTAGTCACCGTATACGCGGAAAGCGTTTGGATATGCAGCCATTTTCATGAATTTAGCATCGCCAGTTTTCGCAACGATTTTATCATGTAATTTGCTTGCTTTTTCATCATACTGTTTGAACCATTCTTTTGTTTCTTTCTCTTTACCGAAGATTTGACCTACTTCTTCGAATTTTGGACGCCATTGGTCTAATGGAGTTTTTAACATAACTGTAGGTGCGATTTTAGATAATTGATCATAAATCTTTTCTTGACGATTATTTACAAGAATTAAGTCTGGTTTTGCAGCAGCTACTGCTTCGATATTAATTTTATCTCCCCAAGCAGAACCAACTGGTTTTACGTCTTTTAATTTCTTTTCAATATGTGCATCAATTTTTTCTTGAGATGTATTAGCAGTAATAATTGGTTTCATACCAAAGATTAATAATTCTTCTGTTGAACCACTAAGGTCAGCAATTTTCTTTGGATTTGCAGGGATTTTAATTTCCCCTTTTGCATGTTGTACAGTGCGCTCTTCAGTCTTCGCATCTTTCGCATCTGCTTTTTTCTCTTCTTTGTTAGAACAAGCTGCAAATAGTACAGAAGTAACGACTAGTACCATTGCTAATAACGCCATTTTAAAATTCTTCATGTTCCCACTCCTTCTAGCTGTATTTCTCTTATAAGTTACAGTGAACTATAAGAAACAAGGTTAACAATTAATAAATATATATTGATTAATTGTTGCTTATGCCCCGTTCTAACGGGTGTTCAACTTCCTATTTACGAATAAGAAATAAGAGGCTCAACGTCCATTAGAAGCCCCCCTCTTTACGAGGGGGATTCTACTTATGCTTTTTTACGCAATTGATTACTAATCATCGCTAAATCATACGTTAAACAAATTGGCTTACAGTTTACTGGACATGGAACAATTTGAGCTTCAATCTCAAATACACTGCGAAGCGTTTCACTTGTCATCACTTCGTCTGGCGTTCCTTGTTTCATTAACTTACCAGCCTTTAATGCAATCATATGATCTGAGAAACGAGAAGCATGGTTTAAGTCATGGATAACCATAACAATCGTTCTACCTTCTTCTTCATTTAACTTTTTCAATAAGTTTAATACTTCTAATTGATGAGCCATATCTAAGTACGTTGTCGGTTCATCTAATACGAGTAATTCTGTCCCTTGTGCAAGAGCCATCGCAATCCATACGCGTTGACGTTGTCCACCTGATAATGCCTCTGCTGGACGATTTGCGAATTCTGTCATTCCCGTCACTTCAAGTGCCCAATGAATGTAGCGATAATCCTCTTCTTTCAACGTTCCAAATCCTTTTTGATGAGGAAAGCGTCCATATGAAACGAGTTCAAACACAGTAAGGCCAGTTGGCACTTCTGCAGTCTGTGGTAAAATTGCCATTTTCTTTGCGATTTCTTTCGTTGGCTGTTTCTCGATTGCTTTTCCGTCAAGATAAACCGTACCCTTTTTCGCCTTCAAAATACGAGAAGCCGTTTTTAATAATGTGGACTTCCCACAACCATTCGGTCCAATAATTGTTGTAATTTTCCCTTCCGGAATTTCAACTGTTAATCCATCAATAATTAACCCTTCATTATAGCCAACAGATACCGCATCAACTGCTAAAGTTGCCATACAAAAAGCCTCCCTTTATTTTGTCCTCATAAGTAAGTATATGAAATACGGTGCACCAATTACAGAAATAACAAGACCGACCGGTATTTCTGAAGTTGTTAACACACTTCTTGAAATTACGTCTGCGAATAAAAGTAAAAACGTTCCTATTAGTGCAGCCGTAGGCAGCATAATTTGATGTTTACCACCAACAAGGCGCCTCGCTAAATGCGGAGCCATTAAACCGATAAAACCAATTCCTCCAGCAACAGCGACAGATGCACCAGCTAAACAAACTGCAATAAATAATAATTTACGTCTTTCTTTTTCTACATTTACACCAAGGCCAACTGCTGTGGAGTCACCTAGGTTCATTACGTTTAATATGTGAGCTTTACTAATGGCAAGTGGCATGAAAATAACCATCCATGGAAGTACACTTAGTACAAACTTCCAATCTGTGCCCCATAGACTTCCTGCTAACCAAATCGTAGCAAAACGGAAATCGTTAGATGTCATCTTCATAGAAAAAATTAAACTAACAGCACCAAACCCGGCTGCAACAGCGATACCAACCAGTATCAATCGAGTCGATGAAACACCATCTTTCCATGCTAGTAAATAAATAATAACAGCTGCTAATATCGCTCCAACTAGTGCGAAGAACGGAAGAATGAATACAGATAAAAATGTACCAGTTCCTACTTTCCCGAAGAAAAAGTAGACAAAGATAACAACTGTTAATCCCGCTCCAGCGTTAATACCGATAATACCTGGATCAGCAAGTGGATTTCGTGATAACCCTTGCAAAATCGCACCTGACATCGCTAAAGCAGATCCAACTAATATAGCAATGACCATACGCGGCATACGGAATTCAAATAAAATAACAGACTGATCTTCAGCCCCGAGTCCAACCAATGACTTTAATACGTCCATTGGCGGTATTTTAAATGTCCCTGTATTTAAACTCACTAAAAATACAGTAACGATTAATCCTACTAAAATTGTTAAAACCGAAATGTTCTTTTTTGTTAAGGCACTTGTCCTCACATTTTTCCTCTCCCTTCGTTACGTGCTAAGTAGAGGAAGAATGGAACCCCAATTAGCGCTGTAATTGCTCCAATTGGCGTTTCAAACGGCGGATTAATAACGCGAGATAACATATCTGCACATTCAATTAACAGCCCGCCTAAGACCGCAGAACATGGAATAACCCATCTATAGTCTGAGCCTACAAGGAAACGAGTCATATGTGGGATGACAAGGCCAACAAATCCAACCGATCCTGCCATAGAAACTGCCGAACCTGTTAACACAAGAACAAGTACTGTCCCAATAAATTTAATTAATGTCGTATTTTGACCAAGTCCAATCGCAATTTCTTCACCGAAGCTTAAAATTGTAATATACCTCGACATCATAATTGCAATGAAGAGACAAACTAGACCAATCGGTACTAACATATTAATACTTTCCCATTTCACTCCAGCAACTCCGCCTGCATTCCACATACTTACCTCTTGGGCAAGATTGAAATATAGCGCAATTCCAGATGAAATGGCCCCTAATAAAGCACTAATCGCGGCACCCGCTAAAGCTAATTTCACAGGCGTTAATCCACCTGGTGAAGAAGATCCAATTCCATATACAATGCTCGCTCCAAACGCAGCACCAATAAAAGATGCAATAACGAACATTAAATAAGGTGAATTAGGGAAGAATGCATACATAATTGCAATTCCAAATACAGCCCCATCTGTAATCCCCATTAACGATGGTGATGCAAGTGGATTTCGCGTCATACCTTGCATAATTGCTCCTGATACCGCTAAAAAGGCACCTGCTACTACGCCCCCTATTGCTCTAGGCATGCGAAGTTCTTGAATTACATTATGATGCGTAATAGAACCGTCAAACTGAAATACAGCTTGCCATACAGTCTTTAAACTAATATCTGCAGCACCAAACGAAATAGACAGTGCCATGCTTAAAGCTAACAAAATTGTACCTGCTACTAAAATAATAGAAGCAATGAGCGGCCTGCTCTTAATCTCTTTAACATTCACATCTTGCTGTTCTATACTCCTTGCGCTCGCTTCCATCCCTCAACCATCCTAACCAACAACATATGTTTAATTTAATGAAATGAAATTTATTCTCAAATAGCAATAAAAAAATTAAATGAATCAGCCCTTTTCTGATAATGATTCTCAGAATCAGACACCTTCTATTCTACCTATCGCTTCAAAAGACTGTCAACCATTATTTTGAAATACAAATTCATATAGGTCGAGACCTTAATAAATAGATAATGCCTATCTGTCATGAACTATTATCATCACCAGTTAAGCTTTCTCAGAATAGATTCTTCCTCTTATGGGCATAAAAAAAGAAGAGTAATCTGTTCACTCTTCTTTTCCTTACTTATTTAACTTTGCCTCAATTTTTACAATTAATTCGTCTTCTGTTGGCGCTGCAACTGGACGATTATTTACAAATGCGAATGATTTTTTACGGCCAGGGCCACAGTAAGACTGACATCCAACTTCAATCGTTGCACATGAATCTACTTTTTTTAGCTTTGGAATCAGCGTTTTAACGTTCGTTGCCTGACAATCATCACATACACGAAATTCGTTTCCCATTATATAACACTTCCTCTATTTTAAACTTTTCTCAAGTACATTTAAAAATAAACACTAAATGGTATTTTACCGCTCTTTGAAGCTCGTTGCAAGTTTCCTTTCGACGCTCTTTCCTCATATAATGCTACATATTTATATGTTTTCCTACAGCACCTTCCATCATTCTTGGCAAAATTTATCCCGCTTTAATGGGCAGTAAGATCCCCACCTTAAAATTCAGCGAAAGCAAAGAAGTTAGGTGGGGGATGAAGAACCTCCCCACTGATTAAAGTTTCACTTTATACCTCTCATCGAAATCTACCATATTTTTAAAAGCTTTGTATAAAAGCTCACTTTTTTGCCCATTATAAAAATAGGAAGTTCATAAAAAGAAAGGGAGTTGAATCTATGAAAGTAAGACAAGATGCTTGGACGGATGAGGATGATTTATTACTTGCTGAAACTGTACTTCGTCACGTTCGAGAAGGAAGTACCCAATTAAATGCATTTGAAGAAGTAGGAGACAGATTAAATCGTACATCGGCTGCCTGTGGTTTCCGTTGGAATGCTGTTGTTCGCTATAGCTATGAACAAGCTCTTCAACTAGCAAAAAAACATCGTAAAGATAAAATGCGTGCTGCAAGTGGTGAACAAGCGAAAAAACGTTTACTTTATACACCACCAGCTTCAGATTCGATAACTAATTATGAAGAGTTCGTACAAGAGGAATCAATTGTACAATATAAAGAAGCTACTCCATATCAAGAAACTACCGTTCCTACTGCAAAAGGCTCTATGACAATGCAAGATGTTATTTATTTTTTACAAACAGTCGGATCTTCAAATATAAAAGTGACAGCTCTTGAAAACGAGAATACGAGATTGAAACAAGAAATTAAATCACAAATCCTTCGAAATGAAGAACTAGAAAAGAAACTGGAAAAATTAGAAAAACAATCTCATACTGTACAAGAAGATTACGAAACACTTATGAACATTATGAACCGCGCTCGTAAGTTGGCAGTCATGGATGAAGAAGAACGTTCTCAAACATCTTTCCGAATGGATCGAAATGGTAATTTAGAAAAAATTGCAGAATAAAAAGGATGCATTACATGCATCCTTTTTATTATTTCACTTCAACCATATGTGCTTCTTCTACTTTAGAATCCCTCTTTATATCTGGGAAAATCTTTTCCTTTGGATTCTCTTTAAAGGATGCTAAACCAATTGTTTTTACCGGTTCACTTATTTTTGCATATTCTGCATCACTAACAACTGCATACATATCTGTATATTTACGCGCATCACCAATTACTACATTGCCTTCGTACTTCATTTTCTTTCCATCAATTACTACATCTTTTTGTTCCTCTTTAGCAAATACAATTCCAGCTTCATCAGAAATAGCCGGCAATGCTTTAATAGGTTCTACATCTTCTTTCACTACTTTTTTCAGCATGTTTTCCTTTACCATCTTCTCAGCCGTTGTTTTATTCATGATTAAAACCTTTTTCTCATTAACAGTACCTAGTTTAGCTTCAAATTTATTTTGAGATTCAATTTTATCTTTATATTGATCCATTGTTTGTTGAACGCCTGTTTCATCTCCGTACATAACAACACCCGTTGCTTGTGGTGCAATCATATCCATAATAGAACAGCCACTAAATACAGCAGCTGACATAATCGCTACGATTCCTAATTTAACATTTTTCATTTGTATGCCTCCTAAAATCAATAATTACATCTCTTAGTTTAGCCATCTTAGATCATTTAACCAATTCACTTTCCTTACAACAACCTTACAATTCAGGAAGGTTTTCTCTTAAAAACTACTTTCATTATTTTTTGCTATAATAGAGATTGTCATTTTAAAGATAAGGGGTTAGTTATATGAGCAATTCCCGTTCCATTTTATCTCAGCCAGAGTGGCGTATTGTAGATCAGTCTAGTTTGGGACCAACATTCCATGCATTGCAGTCATTCGCAATGGACGACACATTATGCACAAGTATCGGAAATGGTCAATCAGCTGCAACAATGCGTTCTTGGGTTCATCACAATACAATTGTTCTTGGCATTCAAGATTCACGCCTACCGCACTTGGAAGAAGGAATTTCCTTTTTAAAAGAAAACAACTTCAATGTTATCGTTCGTAATTCTGGCGGACTTGCAGTCGTACTTGATGAAGGTGTGTTAAACGTATCGCTTTTATTCCAAGAGACGGAAAAAGGTATCGATATTGATCTTGGATACGATACAATGTGGCATTTAATTCAGGAAATGTTAAAGGATTACGATGTTACAATTGAGGCAAAAGAAATCGTTGGTTCTTACTGCCCTGGTAGCTACGATTTAAGTATTCGCGATCAAAAATTTGCTGGTATTTCACAGCGCCGTATTCGCGGTGGTGTCGCTGTCCAAATTTATCTCTGTGCTACAGGAAGTGGCTCTGAACGTGCCGCACTCGTTCGTGATTTCTACAACCTAGCCATTCAAGGAGAAGAAACACGCTTTACTTATCCTGAAATTGTACCGAGTACGATGGCTTCACTTTCAGAATTACTTGGCGAAACCATTACAGTACAAGATTTAATGATGCGCCTTTTAAAAACATTGCAGCAATTCGCTCCAAAGTTAACACCATCTCAATTAACAATAGATGAAATACCTTTATATGAGACGAATTTACAACGTATTATTGATCGTAATAATAAAGCACTTGGCTTAGAAAAATAAAGACCGTCGCTATTTTAGCGACGGTCTTTATTTCAATTCGTTATAGAATTAAAGCGCTTGAGCTGCTGTAATTAAAGCTAACTTGTACACTTCTTCTTCGTTACATCCACGAGATAGGTCGTTTACAGGCATGTTTAAACCTTGTAAGATTGGTCCTACTGCTTCGAAGTTACCTAAACGTTGAGCGATTTTGTAGCCGATATTACCAGCTTCTAAGCTTGGGAATACGAATACGTTAGCATCACCTTTAATTGTAGAACCTGGAGCTTTTTTCTCAGCTACAGATGGTACGAATGCAGCATCGAATTGGAATTCTCCATCTAGAGCTAATTCTGGAGCCATTTCTTTTGCAATGCGAGTTGCTTCTACAACTTTTTCTGTTTCTGGAGATTTCGCAGAACCTTTTGTAGAGAAGCTTAACATAGCAACGCGTGGATCAATGCCGAATAGTTCAGCAGTTTTCGCACTTTCGATACCAATTTCAGCTAAATCTTGGCTATTTGGTGCAATGTTAATTGCACAATCAGCGAATACATATTTCTCTTCTTCACGTACCATGATGAATACGCCAGAAGTTTTTGTAACGCCTGGTTTTGTTTTAATGATTTGAAGTGCTGGACGAACTGTATCAGCTGTAGAGTGAGCTGCACCACTTACTAAACCGTGTGCTTTGCCCATGTATACAAGCATTGTACCGAAGTAGTTTTCGTCTTTAAGGATTTTGCGAGCGTCTTCTTCAGTTGCTTTACCTTTACGGCGTTCAACGAAAGATGCTACCATTGCATCCATTTCTTCGTATGTAGCTGGATCGTAAATATCAACGCCTGCTAATGTTAAATTCATGCTAGCAGCTTTTGCGCTAATTTCTTCTTTATTACCAACTAAGATTGGTTTTACTAACTCTTCTTTTGCTAAACGCTCTGCAGCGCCTAAAATTCTTTCATCAGTTCCTTCAGGAAGTACGATAGAAATGCCTTTTCCTTGAACTTTTTCTTTTACTGTTGTAAATAAGTTGCTCACGAATAAACCCTCCTACATATGTTAAAAAACTCTATCTTTAAGAATACTTCTTTTCCTCTATATTTTAAACTTATAGCTCCCAAAAAATAGATAAAATAAAAATGATTATATTTTCATAAAATTCAGCCGTTAAATTCACCTTGCTTAAACACTTAAATGTGACAATTTTATGCGCCAAGGTTTTATATAGATGATTTTAAAACTATATATGCTATAGTTAACGTGTAAAACTATCATTAACTGAGGTGAATAGAATGAGTGAAGCAACAACAACGTTAGATGGCTGGTATTGTTTACATGATTTACGTTCTATTGATTGGGCTGCATGGAAAACATTATCTAGCGACGAACGCGGACAAGCTGTGTCTGAATTTTTAAATGTCGTTGAAAAATGGAACGACGTAGCTGCTGCAAAAAAGGGCAGTCACGCAATGTATACAGTTGTTGGCCAAAAAGCTGATATTATGCTTATGATTTTACGTCCAACAATGGAAGAGTTAAATGAAATTGAGACAGAATTGAATAAAACAACTTTAGCTGAATATATGGTTCCTGCATACTCTTACGTATCTGTTGTTGAACTAAGCAACTACCTTCCAGCTGATGAAGATCCATACCAAAATCCACAAATCTTAGCTCGCTTATATCCTGAGTTACCGAAAGCAAATCATATTTGCTTCTATCCAATGGACAAGCGTCGCCAAGGTGATGACAACTGGTACATGCTTCCGATGGAGGAACGTAAGAAAATGATGTACAGTCATAGTAAAATTGGTCGCCAGTATGCAGGTAAAGTACGCCAAGTTATTTCAGGATCTGTTGGATTCGACGATTTTGAGTGGGGCGTAACATTATTCGCTGACGATGTTCTTCAATTTAAAAAGCTTATATATGAAATGCGCTTCGATGAAGTAAGTGCTCGTTATGGTGAATTCGGAACATTTTTCGTCGGAAACATTTTACCAGACGAAAAGGTAGAGAAATTTTTACACATATAAAGTGAAACTTTAATCAGTGGGGATTTTGTTCATTCCCACTGATTATTAGTTGAACCAATCGGGCTTTTACGGGCAGTTGATCGCCTACCTAACTTCCTTGCTTTTGCTTAATTTTGAGGTGGGGATCTTACTGCCCGTTAATGCGGGGTAAATCGTGAAAAAGGAACGAAATTCGTTCCTTTTTTTATTCCCCTCTATATTTCTCCTCAAAAAACTTCTTTTTTCCGCAAATTTGAACAAAAATCGACAAACCCCTTTTAAATACCTTACAAAATTGTAACCTTTCTATATCCAAATTTATGCTAAAATGGTACGAGCTATATGCTAATAACGATGCGAAGGTGATAATGTATATGAAGAAAATCTTGTCTATTTTACTAGCGTTTCTATTGTCAATTTCTTCCTTAGGAGTAACAACATCCCATGCGGAAGAAAAAATACACATTGAGGCAGCTGCTGCACTTCTATTTGATGCAGATACAGGAAAAATACTGCATGAACAAAATCCAGATGAATTACTAGCTATCGCTAGTATGTCAAAATTAATTGTTGTTTATGCCGTGTTAGAAGCAATTAAAGAAGGAAAAATCACTTGGGATACAAAGGTAAATATTTCCGATTACGCTTATGAAGTTTCACGTAATAATGAATTCTCTAACGTGCCGTTCGAGAAAGGACGTCAATATACTGTAAGAGAACTATATCATTCTATCGTTATCTTCTCTGCAAACGGATCTAGTATTGCCTTAGCAGAACTTCTTGCAGGAAGTGAGAAAAACTTCTTAAATCTTGCAAATGAACATGCAAAAAAACTAGGGTTAAAGAAATATAAATTTGTAAACGCTACTGGTTTAAATAACGCTGACTTAAAAGGAAAACATCCTGAGGGTACTGATCCAAATGCAGAAAACTCTATGTCAGCTCGCGATATGGGTATACTTTCAAAAGCAATGATTACAAAGTATCCAGAAATGCTAGAGGATACAAAACAAAGATTTAGAAACTTCCCAGATAATCATCCGAAACCAATTCGTATGGAAAACTGGAACTGGATGTTACCAGGAGCTGCTTTCGCTTATGAAGGTACTGATGGTTTAAAAACCGGAAGTTCTGATACAGCTGGGTACGGATTTACTATTACTGCTAAACGTGGTGATGTACGTCTTATTTCGGTTATTATTAAAACAAAATCAATGGACGAGCGCTTTACAGAATCTCGTGAGTTAATCGAATACGGGTTTAATAACTTCGAAAAACAAAAACTAAAGGTCGATAAAAACAATACACTCTCTGTAGTACAAGGGAAAGAAGACCAAGTCACTGTTGCACCGGAAAAAGAAATAACCGTAATTGCGAAAAAAGGTAGCAAAGATCCTTATAAAATTGGAACTGAAGTTGATAAATCTCTTGCTGAAGATGGTCATTTAGTTGCTCCTATTAAGAAAGGTGCCAAAGTAGGATCGATTACTTTAGAATCAACTGATAAATATGGTTTCTTAGACGGTAGTAAAAGTATGAAAGTTACCGCAAAAACGACAGAAGAAGTTGAAAAAGCAAACTGGTTTGTGTTATCAATGCGCTCTATTGGAGATTTCTTCTCAAACTTATGGTCTAAAGTATTTTAATGATGAAAAGCTAGCTCACGCTAGCTTTTTTTATATTCCCCTCTCAATGTAAAACTTCGTTTGGTTGTCATATCTGAGTCCTTTTTCTCATACGTATGAACTAGTAATTGTTACACACTTCATCTAGAGATAAACCTCTTTCCAAAAGGTATTCCAAAAAGAGAGGTGACACATAATGGGTGTTATTGCTTATAACGAAGAAGATGTTAAGTTATTAGCTAGATTGATGCGTGCTGAAGCTGAAGGAGAAGGACAACAGGGGATGTTAATGGTCGGAAATGTTGGGGTAAATCGTGTCCGCGGAAATTGTTTAGATTTTAAAAAAATACGTAATTTACGTCAAATGGTGTATCAAAACCCTGGTGGTTTTGAGGCAACGCAAAAAGGATATTTTTATCAACGAGCAAGGGAGCAAGATATCGCCTTAGCAAGGCGAACGATTCAAGGACAACGTTTCTGGCCTGCCAACTTTGCCTTATGGTTTTTTAGGCCTGAAGGTGCATGTCCACCAACTTGGTATAACCAGCAAAACTCTGGTCGCTTCAAGAAGCACTGCTTCTTCCAGCCAAATGCTGGGGATTGCCCTAGCATATATTAAGGAATGAAAACAAGGAGGGATTTTTAAATGGCACAGCAACAAAATCCGTATTACGGAACAGGTTTCTATCAACCATCTGGAACTTATGTACAACCGCAACAAATGACCCCACAGCAACAGCAACAACAAGCTGCGCAAGCTCAATATGCTGTTTCTCAAGGTATGTTACCTCTAGAACAGTCATATATTGAAAATATTCTCCGCTTGAACAAAGGCAAGCAAGCCACAGTTGTAATGACTTATGAACGTGGCAGCTCACTTGGTACACAATCGTACACGGGTATTATCGAAGCTGCTGGTCGTGATCATATTGTAATTAGTGAGCCACAATCAGGGAAACGTTATTTACTACTAATGATTTACTTAGATTATGTGGAATTCCCAGAAGAAATTACGTATTTACCTAGTCAACAAGCTACTTATGCTCCAAGACCATAAAAAAAAGCTGGCATATGCCAGCTTTTGTTTTTATAATCCTTTTACAACTGCAGTTCCGACTAAGATCCATGCCACAATAAACGCCACACCACCAAGAGGTGTAATTGGGCCAAAGAACTTAATACCCGTCGTACTTAATGCATACAAACTACCTGAAAACATAATAATCCCGGCTACCATAAGCCAGCCAGCAGTAGTTAAAAGTGATGATTGAATTTTATCCATCAATAAAGCAACTACAAATAGTCCACCTGCATGAAACATTTGATATGTAACACCTGTTTTCCAAACCTCTAACATTTTTGCAGAAACTTTATTTTCTAAACCGTGTGCTCCGAAGGCCCCTAACGCAACAGATAGCCCCGCTGCAATACAACCTAGTAAAAAGAAAATTTTCATCTTAATTCCCCTTTTTTACTTTTATCATAAGCAATTTTTTCATATAAGCCAAACGATTTATCCTCTAAAAATCAAATAAAGAATTACCGTTTGCATCACTTTCTTTTATATATACTGGCTCATTAGAAACCGGTACAATTGGTTGCATCGTGATTGGTTTTGATCCAATTATTTGTGATTGAACTTGTGGCTCTCTATACGTAGAAGATTCAACTTGCTCATCTAATAATAAATCACATAAAGCACGCACAACTAATACATGTTCTTTTGATTTTTGTCCTTCACTACTTTTTGCCTTTGCAATTTCATTCGCCATTTTATTTAAAATCTTATCGCTTGATATTTGCATCCCTTATCACCTCATACTTTGTAGTTCGTTCTCAAATTGTCCCAGCTTCTCTACTGAACCAAATACTATTATCATATCATGTTCTTGCAACTTTTCCTGCCCCGTTGGATTATGTATAACATTCCCATTTCTCAAAATCGCTAAAATTGTTACATCAAATTGATTTCTAACATCACTCTCTAATAATGATTTATTAGCTAAAATAGAGCCCTCACCGACTGCAATTTCTTCAATTACAAATGACTGCTCCACGCCATACAGTACTGTATCAATATAATGAACTGTTAGCGGATTCGCAATACCTTTTGCAATATGAATCCCTGCCATACTAGATGGATTAATCACCTTATTTGCACCAGCCCTCTTTAATTTGTCTTCGGTTTCTGGTTTTTCTGCTCTTGCCACAATTTTAATTGCATCGTTTAATCCTCTTGCAGTTAACGTAATAAATACATTTTCAGCGTCATTTGCTACGATAGCAACTAAACCAGCTGCCTTTGAAATCCCAGCATGATGTAACACTTGGTCTTCTGTTGCATCTCCATGTACATATAAAAGCTTTTCCTTCTCTAATATGCTTTCATCCTTATCCACGACGACAAATGGAATTTTCTTTTCTTGCAATTCATGTACAACTTGAAGCCCTACTCTACCGCAACCACATACGATAATATGATTTTGTAACTGTGCTATTTGTTTATCCATCTTCTTCCTCCGTACTGCATGAAATAGGTTCCCTTCAATAATCATAGCTGCCACTACACCGATTGCATACGTAACGATACCGACTCCAATCGGTATGATAAGGAGCGCAAAAACTTTTCCTGCCTGTGTTACAGGAATGGCATCTCCGTATCCAACAGTTAATACAGTAATCATCGTCATCCAAAATGCTTGAAACAAACTAATCTCTTCAATCGTCATAAATCCTAGCGTTCCTAAAATTACAACAAAAGTCATACATATAACTGCTATCCATAATTGCTTACGTGCATTCATATCATGTTTCAACTCTTTTCTCTATCTACAATCTTTGCCAGTGGAAATGAAATACATATATACTAGATACGGAATCTATGAAAGAGGTTGATATAATGAAAACATTTCTTTCCGCCTTACAATGGGCACTATTTATTTTAGCTGGGAGTCTTATTGTACCAATTAGCGTCGCAACTAGTTATGGTCTTGATGGCGCTGAAGCTATCGCATTCGTACAAAGAACATTATTTGTTCTAGGCTTTGCTGGTCTACTGCAAGCTATATTTGGGCATAAACTTCCTATTCAAGAAGGTCCTGCTGGCCTTTGGTGGGGAATTTTCTCCCTATATGCAAGTTTAGGTGTCGTATTATTTGGATCAAACAATGAGACACTTAAAGTTCTTCAATATGCTTTCTTATTAAGCGGTATCATTTGTATTATTCTTAGCGTTTTTGGACTTATCGATAAACTCGTTCGCTATTTTACACCGACAGTCATTGGAACGTACTTATTTCTTCTTGTTGCACAACTTAGTGGTTCCTTCTTAAAAGGAATGTTCGGCCTGGATGGAAAACATACAGAAGTACAACCTAACGTATTTATTCTTTCACTCATTGTTATTTTACTATCCTTTTTCATCATGAAGCTACCTATTATCGGACAATATTCTGTTCTTTTCAGTATCGTCTGTGGCTGGATATTATTCGCATGCTTCGGATTATCTAATCCAATAACACCAGTGACAGATATAATCCGTTTTCCATCCTTATTTGTTTTCGGAATGCCTCGTGTTGAATGGAACATGGTAATTACGGTCATTTTCGTTACACTCTTACTTCTAACAAATATGTTAGCAAGTATTCGCGTTGTACAAAAGGTTGTCTCTAAATATGAAGAAAATGCCGCATCAGATCGTTTTAAACAGGCCGGTATTATAACAGGAATCAATCAATTACTAGGCGGCCTGTTTTCGGCTATCGGACCTGTCGCTATTTCTGGATCAGCAGGTTTTATTGCAACGACTAATATTTATAAACGCCTCCCATTTATATTAGGGTCAAGCTTTATTATTGTCGTTAGTATATTCCCAAAGATCACTTCATTCTTTGCGGCAATCCCAGTTGCAGTTGGTTATGCTGCCATTTATCCTGTATTTGCAAGCATGATCGGTCTCGCCTTTCGAGAATACGAAACGGTACAGGATAAAGAACGATTATTTAAAGTAGCAGGTCTGTCAATCTTCACAGGAATTGGGGTTATGTTCGTTCCAGCAGGAGCATATTCCACGCTTCCACCATTTCTAGCTTCATTCCTAAGTAATGGTCTCGTTCTTGGGGCTGTAATGGCAATCTTACTAGAAATACTATTTTCTCGTTCGACAACAAAACAAGTATCGTAAATTGGAAAACTTCCATTATTGCACTCTATCTTTAGAGTTGTTACGATAATGGTAAAGTGAAAACTAATTAGGCATTAGCGGTATAAATTATCATGGGCAACACGTTCATGGTAATTTATACTATCAATATAGAACTTCTCCTAATTTCACATAAAGAAGTTCGATGTCTTACTATATATTCCCCAATATCTTCATAAAACTTTATTTCTATTTCAACAAAGAGAGGAATTTTCAATATGACTTATAAAATGATTGTTTTAGATTTAGATGATACTTTATTACGTGATGACCATACTATTTCACCTCGTACGAAAGAGGCACTAATGACTGCACAAGAACAAGGTGTAAAAGTTGTACTTGCTTCTGGGCGCCCAACGTTTGGTATGCGCAATGTAGCGAAAGAACTTCGTTTAGAAGAATACGGCAGTTTCATTCTATCTTTTAATGGCGCAAAAATTATTAACTGTAAAACAAACGAAGAAATCTTTAGTAGTACGCTATCTCCTGAAATCGTTCACAACCTATTTGAAATTAGTAAAACTGAAGATGTATGGATTCATACTTATATGGGCGATGATATCGTAACAGAAGAAAATAATCCTTATACTGAAATTGAGGGCGATATTACTGGTATGCCAATTGTTGTAGTAGATGACTTTAAAGCTGCTGTTAAAGAGCCTGTAGTAAAAGTATTAATGAACAAAGAAGCTGAACGCCTTGTTGAAGTAGAAAAGAAATTACAAAAACAACTAGAAGGACAATTAAGCGTTATGCGTTCTAAACCATTCTTCTTAGAATTTACTGAAGCCGGTGTTACAAAAGGAACGAGCTTAAACCAATTAATCCAAAAACTTGGCATTAAGCGCGAAGAAGTTATCGCAATGGGCGATAGCTATAACGACCAAGCGATGATCGAATTTGCTGGTCTTGGTGTTGCAATGGGCAATGCACCTGATGATATTAAAGAAATTGCAAACTACGTAACAGATACAAATATGAACGATGGCGTTGCAAAAGTTGTAGAGAAGTTCGTACTAAAACGAGAAGCGCTTGTTTAATATTTTCACTCATAAAACCTATTTGAAGTCAAATACTTCAAATAGGTTTTTATTTAAATTCTCATGCTTTTGTGACTATATTTTGAACTTTGCACTATTCTCGTAGTGTAAACTTTCTTTTTGTATATAATGAAACAAAATAGACTATTTTATTTTGAAAAAGAATACAAATTTACTATATACAAGCATACGTTAAAGGAGGTTGCTTTATGTTATCTACACCAATCGGACGATTAAGAGCAATTGGACTAGTTGAGGGTATTTCTTTCCTATTACTATTATTTGTAGCAATGCCATTGAAATATTTCGCAGGATTTGCAACAGCTGTTAAAATTACAGGCATGGCTCACGGTGTTTTATTTATTTTATTTATCTTCGCAGTAATTCAAGTAACCATCGTACACCGTAAATCAATTTTATGGGCACTTGGGGCATTCGTTTCATCAGTTATCCCATTTGGCACGTTTGTACTAGATGCAAAATTAAAGAACGAGCAACAATAATGAAAAGGTAGTTAACGACTGTTAACTACCTTTTTTATTTACAAATTTGGAATTTCCCAATCAATTTCCCTCTCGCCCATATTAGCTAAAATCGTATTTACTTTAGAGTATGGCTTACTTCCGAAGAAACCACGTCTTGCTGATAGTGGGCTTGGATGTACAGATTCGATAATGTGGTGCTTCGTATTTGTAATTAATTTTTTCTTCGCCTGTGCATGGCGTCCCCACAATATGAAAATAACTGGCTTTTCACGTTCATTTAATAGCTCAATTACGCGATCTGTGAAATGCTCCCATCCTTTTCCCTTATGAGAATTTGCTTCACCTTGTCGAACTGTTAATACAGTATTTAATAATAAAACGCCTTGCTCTGCCCACTTTACTAAATAACCGTTATTTGGAATATCATACCCATATTCATCTCGAAGTTCTTTATACATATTTAACAACGACGGTGGCGTTTTAATACCGGGTTGCACAGAAAAGCTTAAACCATGCGCTTGATTCGGTCCATGATATGGATCTTGTCCTAAAATAACGACCTTTGTATTTTCATAACTTGTATACTCTAGAGCGTTAAAAATATCTTCTTTCTTTGGGTAAACAACATGTGTACTGTACTCTTCTTTCAAAAAATCAGCTAGCTTACGATAATATTCTTTCTCAAATTCTGGTGCCAATAATGGCCCCCAATCATTTTTTAAAACATTTTCCATGCTTTCACTTCCCGTCTAATTAATTCACCATATCCTGTTTTGTAAATACTACAAATGAAATGATAAGGGAAACAACTGCCCAAACCGTTAAATTCATTAAAGAAAACTCCATCGATAAACCTTGTAATGCAGGTAGTTTTCCTGATAGATAATCTGTTAATGATAAATTCACACTAAAAATATATTTCGCACCTTCCCAAGATGTTGCGAACGAGCTTAAAATACCGCCTGCAATTAATGCAGCTAGCATAACGCCCATACCAGCTGGTGTATTACGAATTAAAACAGAGACCATAAATGATATAGTTCCGACAACGATAGCAACAAACCAGGCTAGTCCATACGCCATTAAGATGTATTGCCACTGCGGAATAAGGTGCACAAAGTTCGTATTTAACGTCTCCTTATCAATGACGAATCCTGTTAAAACAGGTAAATTCCATCCCGAGTACCCAAATACAAGCCCTGATAATATGTAAGCAAATACACCTACAAGGAGCAGTATGAGTGAAATGAAAAATAACATCGTTACGTATTTACTAAGAAGTATTTTCCAGCGCCGGATAGGCCGCGTAAGTAACATCTTCATCGTTCCATCACTTCGTTCCCCTGAAACAATATCAATAGCGACAATCATTACGAGAAGCGGGATAAACAATGTAATTCCTTGCTCAATAAACGCCCTTACAAAAGTCGGTGCACCCGGTGCCATCGGATTAATATCATGATCTAAATAATATTGTTGTTGCTCCACTCTTACCTTTAACCAATCACGCCATTCTTCTGGTAATCTAGAGTTGTTTAAGCGGTTTTGAGAATCGACAATTTGTTGTTGCAATGAAACCTTCCAATCCGTTGTACCGAGCCTTTTTTGTGTCGTTTCTATTTCACGATACTGCGCATACACGAAAAGCGGGATCAAGATTGCTAAAATAAGCATAACAACAAAAATACGCTTCTTACGATAAATCTTCTCCGATTCGTTTAAAACTAGATTCGCAAATTCACGCATGCTGCTCACCCCTTGTGAGTTCAATAAATAAATCTTCTAGCGTAAATACAAGTTCCTTAACACTATGTACATCTATCCCGTTTTCTACAAAATGTTTATTCCAATTACTTATAGATGCGATATTCATGCGGCATAGTAATCGATCACCTTCTATACTCACTTCTCTTACTTCCTCAGCATCTTCTAGCATATCTTTTGCCTTCCCAATCGGCGTAACAATCCATTCTACGCGGTCACTTGCTGTTTTAATTAATTCTTCAACCTTGGCAACTGTTATCATCTTTCCTTTATGAATAATAGCAACGCGATCGCATATCATTTGCACTTCACTTAGCAAATGACTTGAAATAAACACGCTCATATTTTCTTCTTTTACAAGCTTATGTATAAATTCCCTAAGTTCTCTAATCCCTGCTGGATCTAAACCATTCGTTGGCTCATCTAATATGAGCAATTTTGGATTCCCAAGGAGCGCCTGCGCAATTCCAAGTCGTTGTTTCATACCAAGTGAGTACGTTTTTACCTTGTCATGAATTCTTTCATCTAAATGAACCATTTCAGCAATTTCAATAATACGTTCATCTGATATATCACCTAACATACGAGCAAATTGCTTTAAATTTTCCCATCCCGTTAAATATGTATACAACTCTGGGTTTTCAACGATACTCCCAATTTGACGCATCGCTTCTCTAAAATTTTCCTTAATCGAATAACGACCGATAGAAATCGTACCTTCTGTCGCCTTAATCAATCCGACTAACATTCGAATGGTAGTCGTCTTTCCAGCACCATTTGGTCCTAAGAACCCGAACACTTCTCCTTGCTTTACATCAAAGGAAATATTCTCTACAAGAGTCTTCTTTCCAATTACCTTCTTCAAGTCTCGTACGGAAAGTATCGTCGTCATTTTATCCCTCCTTGTTCTAGTTTTAATTTACTTGCTACATTTTGAACTAATCGGTCCGCCATATATGTATACCCTACTTCATTCGGATGAAAATGATCGGAGTATAATAAATCTTTCCCACGGTTTTGGAATAAATCAAATGTCGGCGTAATATACACATTTTTATTATTTACCGCTAATTTTTCTAAAGATGCATTCCAGTCTACAACAATGGTTGAAGCCCCCTTTAAATCTTCTACATCTTCAAAAGGATTATATAAACCTAGCCAAAAAATAGGGCTATCTGTATTTAATTTACGAATTTCTTCTATAATTTTCTTCGCTTCATTTTGGAATGTTTCTGTATCAGGACGGTATGTTTCTAAATCTATCTTTCCAAGCGAGTCCCAACCTGGAAATAAATCATTTCCTCCAATCGTTAAAACGATTACATCTGCTTGCTTAATTGAATATTGAGCGCCACTACTCTCAATTTGTTTTAATAAGTCAGGCATTTTCGCACCACTAACCGCTAAGTTAGTTAAAGCAACCTTTTGCTTATAATCTTTTTGTAAATCTTCTTTCATCCGTCCAACATAACCAATTCCTTCTTTATCACCAACACCTCGTGTTAATGAATCACCTAAACTAACGATTTGTAATGTTCCCGTTTTCTTTTTCTCTTTTGCCACTACATCGGTCTTTTTAACTAAATTTGAAGCTTTCGGATTTAATACATCATTTACACCTGAAACAAAGCCATATGCAAATAAACAGAAAGATGCAATTGTAATGAGTAGAATTACTTTTACTACTTTTGATCTCATATCAAAACCCCTTTTAGCCCTCATAGATTGTCCATAATTATACCAAACGCAATTTTGAAAAGCGATTTTCATACCTTATCTATTATGTTGTTTCCCTTTGTACGAATTCTGGCAATAACTCTACGTGCTTTACATCTATTTGCTCATCATTAATCTTTTCATATAATAATTCAAATGCCTTCACGCCAACATTTTTACTAGAATATGAAATCGTCGTAATACCTAAAATGTCTGCTACATCTTGATCATCACAACCGATAATCGTAACATCTTCTGGAATACGAATTCTTTGTTTTTTCGCCTCCGTTACCATTCCCGCTGCAATATGGTTACAAGATACAAGAAACGCAGTTGGCTTTACTGACATAGAGGCCCACTCCCTAATTACATTACGCCCATCTTCCACCGTAAAACAGCCTTCAAACTTCCAAGTTCCTATCGGTTTTTCAGCAATCTGTTGAAGTGAATCCGCATATGCTTGTTTTCTTCTCTGGCTATTAATGCTATTACTTCTTCCAATGCAATACCCAATACGTGTATGACCAGCATCTATTAAGTTTTTCATCCCTTGTGAAAACACTTTATAGTAATCAACATGTACACTTGAAATGCATTTTGAATCTATTTCTTCACACATAACAATAGGGCCGAATTTCGTATATTCTTCAAGCTTCTCCTTACTATTTGCCCGAGAACATATAATAACCCCATCAAGCTTTTTCATTTTTAACATATTCAAAATTTCTAATTCTCTTTCCTCGCTATAATTCGTCTGACAAAGCATCATATTATAATTATTCTTTGCTGTTTCCTTTGATATTCCTTCAATAATAGCGCTATAATATTGATCATTTACGTGTGGTAATAAAACGCCAATTACATTCGTTTTTCCTTTCACTAAATGAATTGCATTCACATTTTGCGTATAATTTAACTCTTCTATAATCGCTAAAATTTCTTTTCGTTTCTGTTCATTCACATAAGGATGATTATTTAGTACACGTGAAACAGTTGAAATAGATACTCCAGCGAGTTCAGCAATCTTTCTTATATTCGTCATCTCATTTTCCCCTTCCCTGCAAAAATTCTCCCTTGACCTGGTAAGCTTTCCACAATATATCCTTTCCTAGC
Organism: Bacillus cereus group sp. BfR-BA-01453; assembly: GCF_022662915.1. Classification (NCBI taxonomy): domain Bacteria; kingdom Bacillati; phylum Bacillota; class Bacilli; order Caryophanales; family Bacillaceae; genus Bacillus; species Bacillus cereus group sp. BfR-BA-01453. The sequence goes on from NZ_JAKUEN010000012.1 coordinate 31,512, forward strand.
AAATACATTTTGAAAGGATATACAACTATGTTTCGATTCAAATTAGAATATATATTTTTCATTGGCGGTCTACTCATTCTCGCCATCGGTATTAATATGATGACGACCATTACTTCCTTTGGACTTAGCCCTTATGATTCCTTCTTTATTGCACTATATCAAAATTTCGGGATAAGTATCGGTTTTTGGATTTTCATGATTAACTTTGCTTTTACCCTTATCGTACTCTTTTGGAATAAAAAACAAATTACGATCGGTACAATTGTAACAATGGTTCTTATTTCTCTTTTTGTTGATTGGATCGGTTCCATTACAACTATTATGGACACTATCCGTTCTCTTCCAAAATATATAACACTTATTTGCGGAAATCTATTCGTTGGAGCTGGAATTGGTCTTTACGTCTCTACAAATCTTTGCGCAGCACCTCAAGAAGCCTTCGTTTTAACAGTTGCTGAGAAAAAGAAATGGACATTTAGAAGAACGGAAATTTCGTTAGCATTCTTATTTTTAACATTAAGTTTCTTATTAGATGGGCCCATTTATTTCGGTACAATCATCTTATCCTTTACAACTGGTTGGATTATTCAAGCATTTATTCAAGTCGGTACGCACATTTTAAATAGAAAAAAACCTATTAAGCAAGCCGCTTAATAGGTTCTTTATTAGTGGAGATACTACTTTGCATCTCCTTCAATTCGATAATTTGCTTTCAAACAATCTATTTCTTCATACGATTGCAATGTATGTAGAATATAATCATAATCAGCAAGAGAAGCACGATGCGTTACAATTACAATTTCAGCTTTTCCTTTCTCTTCAAGTGGCATTTGAATAATTTTTTCAAAGCTAACCCCACGCTCAGAGAATAACGAAGTAATTTTTGCAAATACACCAATTTCATCTTTCACATGAAGTCTTAAAAATTTCTTCACAACAATTTCGTCTGGCTCTTTTAATACTTTTTGATATTGCGGGACTACAGCACTATTTCCTGTTACCCCTAATCTAATATTTTGCATTACAGCTACTAAATCGGAAACAACAGCTGTTGCTGTCGGTAAACTTCCTGCACCTGGTCCATAAAACATCGTTTCTCCAACTGCTTCACCATACACATATACAGCGTTATATTCATTTTGCACGGCCGCAAGAGGATGTGTATTTGGAAGTAAAGTCGGTTCAACTGTAACCTCTAATTTTTCACCATCTCGCTTCGCAAGACCGATTAGTTTAATCGTGTAACCTAAACTCTTACTGTATTCGATATCTTCCTCTGTAATAGAAGTAATCCCTTTTACCTTGACATCTCCAAGCTCTACATTTGTAGAGAAACCAAGGGTAGCCAAAATTGTCATTTTTCTTGCTGCATCTAAACCTTCTACATCTGATGTTGGATCCGCTTCTGCAAATCCAAGTTGCTGGGCTTCTTTTAACACGTCGTTATATGCTCTCCCTTCATCTGACATTTTCGTCAAAATAAAATTTGTCGTTCCATTTACAATTCCCATTACTTTCGTAATAAGATCTGAAGAAAGTCCCTCTACAATACTTCGTAAAATCGGAATCCCTCCGGCTACACTTGCTTCATAAAACAAATCTGCTTTATTATCTTTTGCTACCGCTAATAGTTCCGCTCCATGTAACGCCATTAAATCTTTATTAGCAGTCACAACATGCTTCCCGCTTTGTAAAGCTTGCAAAATATATGCTTTTGCATCATCAATGCCACCCATTACTTCGATGACAACGTCGATGTTTGGATTGTCTAAAATTTCATTTGCATTTTGCGTTAATAGAGTAGAAGGTACCTCTACTTCTCTCTCTTTTTCAATATTTTGTACTAGCACTTTCGTTACTTTTACAGGACAACCTACTTGGTGTATAAGTCGCTCTTGGTGATCTGTAATGATACGAACTACACCGCTACCAACTGTCCCAAGACCTAATAAGCCAACTTGAATTTCTTTCATAATACTGTCCACCCCTCAAAAATTGTGTTTAGATGAAATTATATGAGCAAAAAATCTGAAAAACAATGTTTTTAGAACATTCGGAAAAATAAAAGTTAATCTTTACAAAGAAAACGTTGCCACGTGCGACACAATCTTTTTTTATAATACATAAGGGGTTTCTTGATACACGTAATAATTTAGCCAATTAGAGAATAATAGATTTCCATGGCTTCTCCACCTTACAAGCGGCTTCTCATTTGGATTATCATGCTTAAAATAGTTTTTCGGCACATCAATATTTAACCCTTTGTCACGATCTCGTTCGTATTCTTGCTTTAACGTATCACAACTATATTCACTATGACCGAGCGCAAACACTTGTCTTCCTTCTTGCCCAATAACAAGATGAACGCCCGCTTCCTCAGAGTTGGCTAATAACGTTAACTCCTTCACTTCTCTAATGTCACTCTCTCGTACTTCCGTATGACGAGAATGCGGGGCAAAAAATAACTCATCAAACCCTTGTAACAATTTCACATGTTGCTCACGAACTTCATGTTCAAATACACCAAACATTTTTTCCTTAAGAGGATACTTTTGAACGCCATAATGATGATACAAGCCAGCCTGTGCCCCCCAGCAAATATGAAGCGTAGATGTTACATTCGTTTTTGAATACTCCATAATACGTTTAAGCTCTTCCCAATAATCTACCTCTTCAAAAGAAAGGGTTTCAACTGGTGCTCCTGTAATAATGAGTCCATCAAATTTCTCATTCTCAATATCACGGAATGTTTTATAGAAACTCGTTAAATGTTCCTGTGCAACATTACGAGACAAATGCGATTCCATATGAAGTAAATGAACATCTAATTGCAACGGTGTATTTCCAATTAAACGAAGTAATTGCGCTTCTGTTTCTTGCTTTGTAGGCATTAAATTTAATATAGCAATTTTCAATGCCCGGATATCTTGTGTTTCTGCTCGCTCTTTTGTCATTACAAAAATATTTTCCTCCTGCAACACTTTGCGAGCTGGCAAATCTTTATCAATTATGATCGGCATGTTGTTTGCCTCCGACTAGCGCTGCTTCTAAATCTGCAATAATATCCGAAACATCTTCTATACCAACTGATAAACGAATTAAATCTGATGTGACGCCAGCTAAGCGCTGATCTTCGGCACTTAATTGTCTATGCGTTGTACTAGCAGGATGTATAACGCAAGTTCGCGCATCAGCCACATGTGTTACGAGAGTTGCTAGTTTTACATTTGAAATAAATTCTTTTGCTGCTTCTAATCCTCCCTTAATGCCGAATGTTAAAACACCACTAGCACCTTTTTTCAAATACTTTTGTGCTAACGAGTAATTTTCATTACTATTTAATCCCGGATAGTTCACCCATTCAATACGTTCATGATCAGCGAGCCACTTAGCAACTGCAAGAGCATTTTCACTATGACGCTCCATTCGTAAATGCAATGTTTCTAAGCCGATATTGCTAATATACGCATTAAATGGGCTCATACAGTTTCCGTAGTCTCTTAATAATTGAACACGTGCCTTCACAATATAAGCTGCTGCACCAAAATTTTGAACGTAACTTACGCCGTGATAACTTGGATCCGGTTCAACTAGTTCAGGATATTTCCCGTTTGTCCAATCGAAGTTCCCTCCGTCAATTACAATGCCACCTAACGAACTTGCATGACCATCAATATATTTCGTCGTAGAATGAACGATAATATTTGCTCCATGTTCAAATGCTTGGCATAAATAAGGAGTTGCTAATGTATTATCCACGATAAAAGGTACTTCCAACTCTTTCGCTGCATCTGAAAATTCTTTGAAATTTAAAACGTTCATCGCCGGATTTCCTAGCGATTCTGCATAAACGAGTTTCGTCTTATCATTAGCAAGGGCCACAATTTCATCAGCTGTTAAATTTGGATTAAAGAACGTAACATCAATGCCAAGCTTACGCAAACTCACCCCAAATAAATTAAACGTCCCGCCATAAACTGTGGAAGAACAAAGCAAGTGGTCTCCGCTACTACAAATATTTAAAACAGCAAGCATAATAGCAGCTTGCCCAGAAGCCGTTGCAACAGCACCTACACCACCCTCTAAATCCGCTAACTTTTGCTCAAATGCAGCTAAAGTAGGATTTCCAATACGCGTGTAGATATATCCTTCTGCCTCTAAATTAAATAGCGCTGCTAAATCATCCGAAGTATCGTATTTATACGTTGTACTTTGATAAAGCGGTAAAACACGCGGTTCTCCATTCTTTGGCGTATAGCCACCTTGCACACAAATCGTTCCTTTCCCCCATGATTCTCCCATTTCTCATTCTCCTTTCTTTTATACAAAATAAAAAACTGCCCCTTTCCTGAAAACAAGAAAGGAGCAGTTTGAAAACACGCTCTAAAGGCTCTTTCTTATCTCTCAGGATTATTACCTGCAGGATTTGGCACAATTCCGTTATACGGCTGTTGCCAAGGTTTCATCGGGCCTGTCCCTCCACCTTTTCTTGATAAGACTATGCAATTACCGTTGATTTTATAGCAATAATTTCCTAATGTCAATTAGTTTTTCTGAATGTTCTAAAATAAATGTTAACAGTTTCATATAAAGCAACAAAAGAAATATATTCTAGTCTATTTCAAAAAAGACCTTTAAAAACCTCAAATCAGTCTATAAAATTAAATAAGTAATTTAACCTATAATTCAAATTCCCCAAAAGTTAGTCTATATGTTGAATAGGCCATCTTCTCAAAAAGATACTATATATATTCAATCCATTTTCCACTAGTATATTTCACTTTTTCCCTACCAAGATTTACATAACGGAGGTATAACATGACAAATAAAAAAGATATGCAGTACATACTTGCTCTATATGGCATTCTTCTAGGATCTATAGTAGGAGCTACAGTCTGGTTATTTTTAGTCACAATAAATATTGGAATCCACTTTATTTGGGGATACTTGCCTGAAGTTCTCTCTTTTCCCTCTTATTACACCCTTTGCGTAACAATAATTGGTGGGATCCTTGTTGGTCTATCACAAAAACATTTCGGTACATACCCACGCCTTATGCCTGAAGTGATGGCTGAATATAAAAAAACTGGTCGAATCGAATATCGCTTTGTCCATCGAGCTACTTTAACAGCGATTATTGTTTTAATTTTTGGAGCTAGTCTTGGTCCAGAAGCCGCACTAGTTGGAATTATAGGTGGACTGTGCACATGGGTAGGGGATCGCTTTAAATTTGCCTTAAAGGGTATGAATGAGCTAACCGAGATCGGAGTTGGCGCTACTTTAAGTGTCATTTTTAACGCACCATTATTCGGTTATTTAGCACCGAATGAAAATGAGGGTGAACAAATTGCTGCTTTTTCTAAAGGAAAAAAAGCAATTGTATACTTAGCTACTACTTTCGCAGGTTTTTCTGTTTATTTACTACTGAGTAAACTCGATAATCGTGGATCCTTTATTGTTGATTTCGGGGAAGGTGCACTTTCTTTCAATGAATGGATCGCATTTCTTCCACTTGCTAGTATCGGTGCTATAGTTGGTTTCTTTTATTTCAAGTTAGAATTCAAATTAGAGAAATTCATTCACCCTTTTAGGGAATACAAACTGACACTCGGAATTATCGGTGGTATTTTATTAGGAATTGCGGGAACTTTTCTTCCTTACACATTATTTTCAGGGGAACATCAATTAAAAGAATTAGTTGTTGAATGGAGCCATTTATCTTTTTGGATACTACTTCTTTCAGGGATTTTAAAGTTGTGCGTTACTGCCGTTTGCTTAAACACAGGGTGGCGAGGTGGACATATCTTCCCAATTATATTTTCTGGGTCAAGTATCGGATATGCTGTAGCATCTATTCTTCCTATAGACCCAGTAGCATCTGTTGCCATCGTAACGACAGCAATTTCAAGCTATGCATTAAGAAAACCAATTGCTATAACATTACTATTACTCATGTTTTTCCCGCTCAATTTACTCTTACCGATGCTTGGAGCGGCAGCGATTGGCAATGCATTTCCACTTCCTAAAAACAACACAGCTACAAACGAATAAAAATAGGCAGTAGGGACAAAAGTTCCACTGCCTATTTTTATTACACATGTTGCTTCAATAGTGCGTGTAATTCCTCAAAATTTTGCACTTCATACGTTGGCACAATCTCGCTATGATTGGATTTTTTTTCTGGATTAAACCAACAAGTATCAATTCCCGCTACATATCCACCTTTCATATCAGCGCTTAACGAATCCCCAATAATGAGCCCTTCTTCAGGAGCAAAATTAGGAATCCTTTCAAAAACATAATCAAAATACTCTTTCATCGGCTTTTGATAACCTGTATCTTCAGAAACGAAAATATCTTGAAACAAGGCATGTAACCCTGCATTACGCAAACGTTTATCTTGCGTCTTAGAAATACCGTTTGTCACTATATATAAATCGTACTCACTTTGAATTTGATTTATAAATTGTAAAGCACCTTCCATGAGCTGATTTCCTTCTTCTAAGTAACTGCGATAATTATTTTCGAATAATATCCCATCTACTTCTTCCCCGTATTCTTTAAACAAAATTGAAAATCGTGTATTTACAACTTCATCACGATTTATTTCACCTTCTTCAAAAGCAGTCCAAAGACTTTTATTAATTTTTTTATATTGCGCTTCAATCTCGCTAGTTAGAGACATCCCTTTCTCTTCAAAAAGCATACGTAATGCCGATTTTTCTGCCTTTTGAAAATCCAACAATGTATCATCTACATCGAATAATAATGTTTTATATTTTTTCATAAGCCCTTCACACTCTCTTTTCTACAAAAACAAATTTACGTAAATCGTATCATTCTTTCTTGTAAAAATAATAGGAGATATCTCATACTAAACATGAGGTGAAAACATGAAAGTCAGCAGAAATAGCGAAGAAATCTCTCATTACATACAAACTTACAATTTCCATACTCTTTTTTCTTTTGATATCTTACCGTATGCTGAACTACATTCCTTTCAGAAGAGAGAAAAGATATGTAATGAAGGGGTCGATGTTCCTTATCTTTATTACTTAATTTCTGGGAAAGCAAAAATATATATGAGTCACAAAAACGGAAAGGTCTCCTTGATTAACTTTATTCAGGCACCTTCGTTCATTGGGGAATTAGGATTAATTGGCGTAGAATCTGTTACGAAAACGGTGGAAGTAATTGAAGATTGTATATGCTTAGCGCTTCCTCTTAAAGATTGTCAGCATCTTTTGTTACAAGATGCTACCTTTCTACAGAAACTATGCAAATTTATCGGTGAGAAAACCATTACCCGAACAGAAAGTTATGCTAAAAATAATAGTTATCCGTTCGAAAATCGATTAGCGGCGTTTATTCTATTAACAGAACAAAATAACAGTTATATAGAAAAACATACTGAGGTTTCGGAATACTTAAATGTTAGCTACCGTCACCTTTTATATGTATTAAACCAATTTTGCCAACAAAATTACTTAAAGAAAGATGGAAGAACCTATTACATACAAGATCGAATTCAGTTAGAAAAACTAGCTGACGAACTTAAAATATAAAAAAGTAGCATTAACGTTTATCTGTTAATGCTACTCTTTTGAGTGACGATTCTATTTTCAATTAAAATTTACTTGCTACTTTAGCTGCTTCTTCAAGACCAGCTGTAATGATTTCTTCTGCTTTATCTGGGAATTGGTTATGTCCTTCAATAACTACTGTTTCCATGTTTGTTGCGCCGAAGAAGCCCATCATGCTTGCTACATATTTAACAGCCATTTCTACTTCTGCTGCTGGACCTTCAGAATATACACCGCCGCGCGCGTTTAATAATGCAATCTTCTTATCTCCAATTAGACCAACTGGACCTTCTGGCGTATATTTAAACGTTTTACCAGCACGATTTAAATAATCAATATATGTGTGTAGTACCGCTGGAATCGTTAAGTTCCATAATGGGAAACCGAAAACGACTTTATCAGCTTCTAGGAATTGATTTAAATACTTATCAGCAACTGCTACTGCTTTTGCTTCTTCCTCTGTTAAATCAAATCCTTTACCTGCTTTGAATGTACCATTAATCATGTCTACGCCTACGTATGGTAATTCTTCTTTATATAAATCAAGTTCTACTACTGTATCGTTTGGATGCGCTTCTTTGTAACTTGCTAAAAACGCTTCATATAATTTTACACTAACTGCTTGTTCCGCTGGACGGTTGTTTGCTTTTACGAATAAAACTTTTGTCATTATGTTTTCCTCCTAGTACTAACTCTTCTGTTGTTATATGCTTTCAAAAAGGTATCCCTTGTAATTGTTGTTTTGTTGCTTACAAACATATTTTATCTTTATATCAAGACAATTTCGTCCTCACATAGACGTATTTTTCCATAAAAAAAGTCCACCTTCTAAAGGCGAACTAGGTCTTACGACTTTCGTCTTATACAATTCCATTTTTTACTGCATATAATGCTGCTTGCGTACGATCAGATAAATTCAACTTACTCAAAATACTACTTACATGAGCTTTTACCGTTTTTTCCGTAATAACTAAAACAGAAGCGATTTCTTTATTACTCATCCCTTTCGCTAATAGCTGCAATACTTCATTTTCTCTCGCTGTTAACACATCCACTTGAATAGAAGGCTCTTCTTCCTTTTCTTCTACAGGTAATGTTTGAGAGAGAAGAGCATTTGCTATATCAGGATGTAATTGAATATTACCTTTATATGCACTTCGAATAGCCTCAACAAGCTGATCCGGTTCTACATCTTTTAAAATATACCCGCTTGCTCCAGCCCTTAATGCTGGTAACACATGCGCCTGATCAGAAAAGCTAGTTAATACAATTACTTTCACATCCGGATATTCTTTTTTAATACACGCTGTCGCCTCAACACCATCCATTTCGGGCATATATAAATCCATTAGTACAACATCAGGATTCGTCTCCCCTACTTTCATTAGTGCCTCTTTCCCATTACTTGCTTCTCCAACTAACTCTATATCTTCCTGTGTACTTAAGAAAAATGCTAATCCTTTTAAAACGACTGTATGATCATCAACTAACAATACTTTTATTTTCACAAACTTCCCTCATTTTCACATCATAATGGTACGTTTACTTTTACACTTGTCCTTTTCTTATCACTTACAATTTTAATTGTTCCACCGACTAATTCTACTCTTTCTCGCATCGTAGTCATGCCAAGTGATTTCTTCTCTTTTATATTCTTTTCTACGAAGCCGGTTCCTTGATCGACTATTTCTAATGATACATTCTTCTCCGTCACTTTGAAATAAATCGTCGCTTCTCTAACATTTGCATGCTTACTTACATTATTTAAAGCTTCTTGTCCAATTCTCCATAGCGCTTCCTCTACTACGCGTGGCAAATCACGGACACCTGTAACTTGTTCTCGAATTTTCAATCCCAAACTTTCACCATATTGCTTTAAAGCTGGTAATAATCCTTTCTCCAAACCCGCTGGACGTAATTGCCAAATTAACGTCCTCATTTCTTTTAAAGCTCCTTGCGCTAGTTCACGCATGTCATGCAAAGATCGATCCACTTTTTCGTTTTGACCTTTTAAAACCGCCTCAGCGCCTTTTGTCATAAAGGTTAACGAAAATAACTTTTGTGAAACAGAGTCATGTAAGTCCCTTGCTAATCGATTTCTTTCTTCCATTCGTACGAGTTCACGTCGTTGCTCATTTAACCTTAAATTTTCTATCACGAAAGAAATATGATTTGTTATTGCTTGAAGTACATCTAACGTATTTACATCAAATTCACCATTATTTGAACTAACACATAAAACACCAAATATGTGAGTTTGAATCTGTATTGGGGTGGCGATAACCGTCCTATTAGAGGCAATCTTATGACTGATTTGATCGTTTAATAAAATAGGTTCACCTTTTTCTAACGCTTCTTTCGCCGCTTCTTTTATATCCTCCTGCCATTCTTCCTGGCAATAAGATGCCCGCAAGGATAATTCTTTCTCTTCCCTAATAAAGAATGCGACTTGATTCCACTGAAACACTTCACCTAATTGATCTACAACTTTTTCAGGCAATATATTAAATTGATGAATCGTTCTTAAAACTTGAATGAACCGTTCTAATTTCACATAATAATGCGCTCTTCGCTTTTCATTTTCATATAACTTTGCTCGTTTTAAAGCTGTTCCAATTTGGAAGGCAACTGATTGAAGCAATACTAATTCTTCTTCTGAAAAATGTGTTTTACCTGGGCTTGCCACATTTAACAAACCAAATTTCTCTCCCCCAGCCTTTAAAGGAACAGTAGCATGATGAAGAACTCCTTCTGTATCTCCCCAATTATATTCAATTGCATTATTAATTCTTTTACATTCAATAATATTAACAGCTCGCTCTAGTTTTCCTTCCACAAAGCCACGTAAACACCAACATTCCCCTTCACACATCGGACGTTTGTTTTCATATGTAAGTGCCTCTGGTAATTGATAATCAATTAATTTTGTATACCTACCATTTTCATCCGCAAGAAATATCCATCCTGTCGTTAAACCTGTTACACTAAGTAATTTTTCTAGCACTGCTTGCAATACATGGTATGTATCATTTGATGTATTTAGCGTTTCTGCAATTTCTTTTAATATAACTAATTCATTTGTACGATTCTCTTGAAACATAATTCGTCTCCTACATACAAGATTTTACATAGCCTCTAACATAAATCATCTACTTTTCACTTTGTACTTATTCGTAACATTGATATAATGGTGAAAACATAGTTTTCACCATTATATCACCTGAGGGGGCTTTCATAATGACATTAAATAAAGCACTTACTATCGCTGGTTCTGACACAAGTGGCGGTGCTGGTATACAAGCAGATTTAAAAACATTCCAAGAACTTGGTGTATACGGAATGACATCTCTTACGACAATCGTAACGATGGATCCACATAACGGTTGGGCACATAACGTATTCCCAATCCCAGCTTCTACATTAAAACCACAATTAGAAACGACAATTGAAGGTGTTGGAGTAGATGCTTTAAAAACAGGTATGCTCGGATCAGTAGAAATTATTGAAATGGTTGCAGAAACAATCGAAAAACATAATTTCAAAAATGTAGTAGTGGACCCTGTTATGGTATGTAAAGGTGCTGATGAAGCATTACATCCTGAAACGAATGATTGCTTACGTGACGTTCTAGTTCCAAAAGCATTAGTTGTAACACCAAACTTATTTGAAGCTTACCAATTAAGTGGCGTAAAGATTAATTCTCTTGAAGACATGAAAGAAGCAGCGAAAAAAATCCACGCTTTAGGTGCGAAATACGTCCTAATTAAAGGCGGTAGCAAGCTTGGTACCGAAACTGCTATCGACGTCCTATATGACGGAGAAACATTCGATCTTCTAGAATCAGAAAAGATTGATACGACAAATACACATGGCGCAGGTTGTACATATTCTGCGGCAATTACAGCAGAACTTGCAAAAGGAAAACCTGTGAAAGAAGCAGTAAAAACTGCTAAAGAATTTATTACAGCTGCTATCCGTTATTCATTCAAGATTAACGAATACGTAGGTCCAACACATCACGGTGCATATCGTAAATTCGTTGTATCAAAAGAACTTGTCTAACCTGTAAATGAAAACACCCACAGAGTGAATATATTTCCTCTCTGTGGGTGTTTTTTATAAGCTCTTCGGGTCATCTTACCTTTAAGAGGCAGAACTAACCTGATTTCTACCATTTCTTTTGGAATAATATAATGCATCATCAGCAGCTTGAATAAATTGCTCTGGAGATTCTTCATACACTGAAATGCCTACTGAAACTGTAATATTTATTTTTGTTCCATTTAACAACTGAAATGAATGGTTTTCAACAGCTGTACGAACTTGTTCTCCCGTACGCATTCCATAAGCTATTCCCTTTTTTGGTATTAAAAGCGCGAACTCCTCTCCACCTTTTCGAAAGGCCAAATTTGGGAACGGTGAAACTTCTCTTAAAATATAACCTATTTGTTTTAATACTTCATCTCCTGCAGGATGTCCATACGTATCATTTATATACTTAAAATGATCAATATCTATAAGTAGTAAACAAAGTGAATCATTTGTCATACGCTTATTACCAATATGACGATTCATCTCTAAATCAAATTGTCTTACGTTTCCTAAACCTGTCAATGCATCTATCGTTGCATATTGCTTCATCGTTTGAAATAACTCATTGGATTGCAATACATAATTTGCACTTATAAATGTGATATATGCTGCAACACTACTACAAACTAAATATAGTGCTACTATAGACATATCCTCAAATAAAATAGAAAGCGGCACTGCTAAAATAAATAAACTGTATACATTAAACCAAACCCACTTTGTAAATATAGAGGCTTTCATCCGCCAAATGAAAGTAATCCCAACACCTATCAATATAATCGTATAACAAGCCAATTCAGAGGCTAAAGAATACTCAGTTAAAAATAATCGGGTAATCAAAATAATCGTAACTGTTATACTACTAGCTATCGGACCTCCGATTATAATTGCCAAAATAACCGCTAAATAGCGTAGATCCAACATAATATTTTCAATATGTACACCAAAATACATCAACAGTACACTTAATATTCCAGTAAGAATACCTACTACACATTTCTGCCAAAAAGAGAACCCTTCTTCTAACGGTTTATCTCTTAAAAGCTGACCTCCAATAAAAATAAAGGAAAGAATAATGGTTGTGTTTACAAATAAGTCCCTTAACATAAAATAATCTCCCTACTTTTCTATCTATCCCTTTCCTTATTTTATTGTATACGAAATACCTATAATTCCCAAAGCTTTTTATTTATTTTTTGCTGTTCCACGTGAAACAGCAAAAAATAAAAAGGACGAAAATTCGTCCTTTTCACTAACAACAGCGCGAGATTTTTCCGCCCTTTGCATTAAATCTTGCTTCTTGCGCTTCTGCAAAAAATTGTTTTTGACATACAACTTCTTCTTCTGGATGATGCTTTTTCATATGCTCTACATATGTTTCATAGCTTGGTACCCCAACAAGTAAGCTAATAAAGTGTTTCCTTTGTCCCCATACTTGCCGTAGTCTTTTAAGCATAGTTCCTCGACTCACTTTCATCTTTAGGGATATATGGTGCCTCTTTTAGCGGCATCGGCTTATTTCTTAATACTTGAATCCAAATTCGAATTGCAGAAATTAATACAGCGATTACAACGATCATAAAAATTCCACAAAGTGCCGCATCAATATAATCATTGAAAATAATTTGCTTCATTTGGGCAACATTTTTAGCTGGCGCTAACACTTTCCCTTCATCTAACGCTCCTTGAAACACCTTTGCGTGGGATAGAAATCCTATTTTTGGGTTTTCATGAAATAGCTTTTGATACCCCGCTGTCATCGTTACAATAAGCAATCCGATAGTTGGAATAAGCGTCACCCAAACATATGCCTTTTTTCCCATTTTGAATAAAATTGTCGTTCCAAGTAATAATGCAATACCTGCTAACATTTGATTTGCAATACCGAAAAGTGGCCATAATGTATTAATTCCACCAAGCGGATCAACTACCCCTTGATATAAGAAATAACCCCATCCTAATACACATAACGTTGTAGCTATTACATTCGCTAATGTAGAATCCGTTTTCCCAAATGGCTTATATACATGCCCTAAAATATCTTGAATCATAAATCGGCCGACACGCGTTCCAGCATCAATTGTTGTTAAAATGAATAGTGCTTCAAAGAGAATCGCAAAATGATACCAAAATGCCATCATTGCCGTTCCACCTATTACTTGTGAGAAAATATATGCCATACCTATCGCTAACGTTGGCGCACCACCTGTACGTGATAAAATCGTTTGCTCTCCAACGTTTACGGCGAGATCTTTTAGTTCATTTGGTGTAATAGCAAATCCCCATGAGGAAATAACTTGAGCTGCCTGCGAGACATCTGTACCGATAAGTGCTGCAGGACTATTAATTGCAAAATACGTTCCCGGTGTTAATACACAAGCTGCAATCATCGCCATGGCTGCTACAAACGACTCCATTAACATTGCTCCATAACCGATTGGCTGTGCGTGTCCCTCTTGCTCAATCATCTTCGGCGTCGTACCTGATGAAACGAGAGCATGGAATCCAGACACTGCACCACAAGCAATAGTAATAAATAAGAACGGGAATAAGTTTCCGGAGAACACAGGACCAGTTCCATCAATAAATTTTGAAACTGCTGGCATTTGTAAATCTGGTGCTACAATTAAAATACCGATTGCTAATCCTACAATTGTTCCGACTTTTAAAAATGTACTTAAATAATCACGTGGTGCTAAAAGCATCCAAACTGGTAATGCCGATGCGATAAATCCATATACAATAAGCATTATAGCAATTGTTTCTCCGCTAAACGTGAACATGCTTGCAAGCGCTGGATTTTCCGCTACATACTGCCCTCCAATAAGAGACAGTATAAGTAGGATAATTCCGATTACTGACCCTTCACCAACCCGTCCGGGCCTAATGTAGCGCATATATACTCCCATTAAAATAGCAATAGGAATCGTTGCTGCTATCGTAAACATTCCCCAAGGGCTTCCGACAAGCGCCTTTACTACTACTAATGCTAATACTGCTAATAAAATAATCATAATGCCTAAAATACCAATCATTGCAATAAGTCCTGTAACAGGACCAATCTCATCTTTAATCATTTCACCGAGAGATTTACCATTACGTCTCATCGAAGCAAATAAAATGACAAAATCTTGCACAGCTCCAGCGACAACTACCCCTACAATAATCCATATTGTCCCTGGCAAATATCCCATTTGTGCCGCCAAAATCGGTCCTACTAAAGGACCAGCCCCAGCGATTGCTGCAAAATGATGCCCAAATAATACCCATTTATTTGTCGGAACATAATCTTTTCCATCATTTAATGTATGAGCTGGCGTTTGTCGATTATTATCTAAACCGAATACCTTTCTCGCTATAAATCTACTATAAAAGCGATAAGCAACTGCATACACACATACCGCAGCAACTAAGAGCCATACAGCATTAATAGTTTCACCTTGTGATAAAGCTATTACACCAAAAGCCCCGGCTCCTACTGCTGCAATAACTCCCCAAAGTAAAATCGACTTCAATGTTCTCACATACAATCCCCCCAATACTATTTCTTAGTGGGATTGTACTAAATTTTCTGAATATTTAACTTGAATCCTCCCTATCATGAAGGATTTTTAGTTTATCATGTTAAAAAATTCGCATTATCTGCTATAATTCAATTTTATTTCGAAGTCGTTTCACATAATTACGACTTACTGGAATCGGTTGCTCATCATATTTATCTAAATACAGATTATATGTGCCATTATAGTAAGGCTTTAACTCTTGTACATATGACATATTAATTAAATAACTTTTATGCACACGTAAAAAATCATATGCATTTAGCTTATTTTCTAGCTCCTGGAGTGTATATGTTGAAATATACTGATTATTTGTTGTATAAATTGAAACTGTTTTGTTTTCCTTATTTTTGCTTACATATACAATATCTTCAGGGAAAATATACCGAATCCCCTCTTGACCTTCTATCGGTAGTTTACGCAAATAGCTCTTTGCTTTCTCACCTTGCTCTTTAGCCATTCTATATAAAAGGAATTGCAAATCTTCCTCGCGAAATGGACGTAGTAAATAATAAACTGCTTGAAAACGAAATGCTGTAATGGACTCTTCTATATCTTCACCCATAAAAATAAATTTCGTATAACAATTTACTTCCCGTAATAAACTCGCATATTCAAAACCCGTTCCATCTAGTAATTTTGAATTTAAAAAAACAAAATCTGGTGTATGCTTCTTCATCATAAATAATGATTCTGTTCCTGTATTTGCTTCAAAACATTCTACATTCCTTATATTTTCAGTAAATTTTTCAACTAAACTTCTTCGCTCTTCTGCATCTTCCATGATCAGTAAAATTTTCATTTCTTCAACCACCTAATTCTTTTGTCCGTATGTCCTGTTGTATACATTCGCTTTTATAAGGAACATTCCCTTTTTCTTACTATACCATTATTTATCTAAAAAAACAGAAAAAAGGGAACCATCATGGTTCCCCTGCCCTTTTTTCCGTTATTTGTAGGCAGTAAAACCCACTGAATGAGAAAACATGGGCTCTTAGTTTTACTACTCTAAAACATAATTGGTACGGACCAATAATTGAGATCACTTACCGATTAAAGTTTTACCTTATACTAATTCTCGTTGTTTCGTTTCTTGCCCAAGTATAATTACAGCAAATACGCCTATTAAAATTGATCCACAGAAAATCGTAAATATTAGTGATAGTGAAGCCTGTAAAGCAACTAAATATCCTACTAATAGCGGTCCAAGAATACCACCAATACGACCGAATGCTGCCGCCATCCCTGCACCTGTACCACGAATAACTGTTGGGTATTGTTCAGGTGTATAAGCATATAATGCACCCCAAGCACCTAAATTAAAGAATGATAGTAACATGCCTGCTACGATTAATACCGTTAATGACTCTGCCACTCCAAATAAGTAAGCACTGCAAGCTGTACCAATTAAATACGTAACTAAAACAAACTTACGACCAAGACGTTCAATAAACCAAGCAGCTGTGAAATAACCTGGTAATTGAGCTAACGTCATAATAAGTACGTATTGGAAACTTTTTATTAAACTAAATCCTTTTAATACCATTACACTAGGTAACCAAAGGAACATGCCATAATAGGAGAAGACAACAGAAAACCATAAAATCCATAACATAATTGTTGCCTTACGATATTCCCCAGACCAAACTGACTTTATATTTTCAATAACGGATGGCCTTTTTTCAACCTTTTGGAATCTTGGAGAATCCGGTAAATTCCATCTTAAATATAAAGCATATAGTGCCGGAACCGCACTCAATATCATCGCAACTTCCCAACCATATTTCGGTATAACAAAATACGAGATAAGAGCTGCGATTAGCCATCCACCTGCCCAAAAACTTTCTAATAGCACAACTATTTTGCCACGTTCATGTGCTTCAACACTCTCCGATACTAATGTAGAAGCAACTGGAAGTTCTCCACCAAGCCCCATACCAATTAAAAATCGTAAAACAAGGAACATAGCAAGTGTCGTCGTTAAAGCCGTTAAACCACTACCGATAGAAAATAATAATAATGTAATAATAAAGACTGATTTCCGCCCTATTTTATCTGATAGGATTCCAAAAACGAGCGCCCCGACCGCCATACCAATTGAATTAATGCTGCCTATCCAGCCCATTTCTTGGGTACTTAATCCCCAATCTTTTTGCAGCGCTACCATTACAAATGAAAGCATTCCAACATCCATTGCATCAAATAACCATCCAAGCCCCGCTATACCAAGTAGCTTTCGCTTCGAAATTTCTTTCACCTTGCCCACAAGAAGTCCTCCTTACACAGCTGTCTTTACACATCATTTTACATGTGTGAATTGTATAAGTAAAATACTTTCGTGTAAAAAAATTCTCCTTCATCATTCCCAAAAAGTAAAATACTTATCCGACTATTTGAGGGCAGTAAAACCCCTCACCTCAAAATTCAGCTGAAGCAAAGAGAGATAGATAAGAAAACATGGCCATTAAACGCCCGATTAGTGAGTGTCCACAATCGGTAGTAGATGAATAAAAACGCAATTTATTAAAAATGGACAAATAAAAAAGTAGCGATAGAACGCTACTTTTTTGAACGCATGACTTCTTTTAAAAATTCCGCTAATACTAACTGACGACGCCAACGCGTTGGATTGCTACACAATCTATAAAACCACTCTAAATGGATCGCTTGAATCCATTTTGGTGCACGTTTTACCTCTCCAGCCCATACATCTAAACTTCCGCCTACTCCAACGGCCATTTTCGTTTCTAAACGATGCTTATTCGTTTGGATAAAGTTCTCTTGTCTCGGGAAACCAAGTGCAACAAGCAATAAGTCTGGTTTTGCCTTTTGAATACGAGAAACAATATTCTCTTCTTCTTCTTGTTTAAAATACCCATCTTGTATACCCACAATAGATACAGCTGAATACGTCTTCGTTAAATGATCTGCTGCAGCTTGTACAACATGCGGTTTTGCACCTAATAAGAAAACTGATACTGGTTTATTGTCTTCTGATAACGCCGCAAGTAAATTACACATTAAATCAAAACCTGCTACACGTTCCTTTACAGGTGTACCTAACATACCACTTGCTTTTACGACTCCAATACCATCAGGTGTAATTAAATCTGCATTTAATAATGTTTGATGGAATGCTTCATCCTTTTTTGCACACATAACAATTTCAGGATTTGCTGTTACTACCTGAAAAGTATGTGTTCGCTCCACTTCTAGTTGTTCTTTTAAATATTGGACCGTTTCATCCATTGTCATTGTAGAAAAAGGAACGCCTAGAATATCAACTGTTTGTACTGCCATAGTTAACTATCCTCTCTATCATTACAAGTTTTTCGCTATTAATTGCTTATATGTTTCCTTTGTATCTTCATATAGTTTTTGAAGTGAGAAGTTCATAATAGCATGCTCATAAATATGTTTCCCCATTGCTGCTAATTCTCCAGTTTTCCACTTATCATACGCTTCTTCTAAAGCTAATGCTAATGCCCTTCCATCATCTGTTGGCACAATCCATCCGTACGTTTCATCTACAATTAATGGTTCAATCTCTCCAGCCCTAGTCACAATTGATGGTACGCGTTGATTTGCCGCTTCTAATAAAACTAGTGGGAACCCTTCACTATGGGAGGTTAATAAATTCACATGTGACGACGCAAATAATTGTTTTACATCTTGACGATGCCCTAAAAACTCAACTTTATTATTAATCCCTTTTTCAGTAGCCAATGACTTTAGATTTTCTTCTAACGGGCCATCGCCAACTAACAATACTTTAATTTTCTCTAATTTTGTTCGTTGTAACGCATCAAATAGAACTTCATGTCCTTTCACAGGATGCAATCGTGCTACTTGGATTGCCGTAAATACATCTTCATCAATATTGAACATTTCTTTTTTATTATAGCCTTCTGCTTTTTCCTTATCGTATTCAATTCCATTATAAATAACATGCATCTTTTCATTAGAAATACCTAAAGCAGCTAAACTTTTCTTTAATCTATTTGTTACAACAAAAAATAAATCTATATTTTTTAAGGCTTTCAAATTCAATTTCGTAAAAATCCAACCTTTTAAGCCTTGTTTAGTAAAGTCTTCAAATGGATCACTATGAATAGTCGTTACCCATTTTGCCGTTATTCTCTTTTTCATTAAAGAAACATAGAAATTAGCCCTAGGACCATGCGTATGAACTATATCAAATTTTTCATTATTAATGAATTCGCTTATATTCTTTAAAATAGATAAATCATAGCGGGATTTTTGTGAAAACACATGGACTTTTATCCCTAACTCTCTTGCTTCTTTCGCAACAATTCCATCTTCAAATACCGCTAATTCTACTTCACCAGTTGGAAACTGATCGAGAAGTGAAATAATATGTGTTTTCCCTCCCCCATCTTCTGCTCCTGCATTCATATGCAATATCCTCATATTTTTTCCTCCTTTAAATCCTCGCCACATTTCCATCTATCTTTATTTTACTGTACTAAAAAATAAAAGCTAACAAAAGTTAGCTTTTATTTTAATCATTCAATTTCTAAGTCTACAATTAGATAAGCTAACACCACTACAAAGTAGATCCCAACTCCTGGTGCTGTTAAAATATGTCCTGCAATATAAGCAATACCTAATGCTAACAATAAGCTTGCTGCAATCATTCCATATTTTATATTAAATATCTCTTTAAACCTTGTAATAAATACTAGTAGGATTCTTAAGCCGTAATAAATAAATGGAATCATTAGTAATGCAAAACCAATAATCCCAAAGTCATAAAACCAATCATGGAAGTCCATTTCAATTAGCTTTGGATCTGGCTGCTTTTGTTCATTATATTTAA
This sequence comes from Bacillus cereus group sp. BfR-BA-01453, assembly GCF_022662915.1. Lineage (NCBI taxonomy): Bacteria > Bacillati > Bacillota > Bacilli > Caryophanales > Bacillaceae > Bacillus > Bacillus cereus group sp. BfR-BA-01453. Next base: position 51,587 of record NZ_JAKUEN010000012.1, read on the forward strand.
AATTACCTGCATAACCCATTCCTAATAACTTTTGTGACGTTGGCGCTTCTTTAAAGAACTGCTTATGTCTTTCTTCATATACTTGACGTCCGCTGAAAATAAGATTTTCTTGATTTTCTTTCTTTTGCTCTTTCTCAAGCTCTTTCTTAACTTCCTCTTCTATCTTTGCCTTTTCTTCTGGCTTTTCAACTTTATGATGTTTTTCTTCTTTTGCTTTAAGTTCTTGCTCTTTTTTCAGCTTCTCTTTAATTTCTTTTTCTTTTTGACCTTGCTGTGCCACATTTTGCTCTGATAAATAGTTATTGTGAATGCCCATATTTTGTGCTAATGGCGTTTGTTTAAACGTTCCAACTACACCAGCTAATAGGACAATAGCAATTACTGCATTAAGCGCAAGGGATTTTTTGTTCGGATTTTTTCTATCAAATAATAATTGTAGTACAATGATCCCGATTGCTGCCGCTAACGTAGCACCAATTGAGCCCATTCCTACTTTCGTACCGACCTGAATTAATGAGTAAATCATTAAAAGCGATGGAATCCAATATAAAACGTGTTTCCAGCTCTTTGTTTTTTGAATAGAATATAGTACCACAATAGGGAAAATAATAGCTAAGATTGAACCTAGTTCATTCCCTGCATAGAACCAACCTCGAGAACCTACCTTCATCCATTCATAACTACCAAAGTCAGTAGATGTTGAAATAGAAATAACCATAATTGCGTTAATGATTAATGTAGAATATACAATACTATTTCGAACCTTATCACTAATATTAACTTTCTTTTTCAATGATTTTAAAGCTAAAATGTATGACCCCAGCATGATATATATATATAATGCTTTCGCAACGAATTTAACTTCTTCACCAAGTACAATAGGATTCTTAACTAGTTTGTTATTAATAAATCCTACCCCTAAAACTCCGGCTAATAATATAAGATAAATTAAAAACTTTCTATTTTCCTTCTCTTTTGCCTGAATTAAAATATAAATACCACCAACAGCCATAATAAGGAATCTTACTAAAATTCCAACGGTAGCACTTGACTTTAATAAAGTGATGCTAAGAGACGTTAATAAATCTAAAACAGGCTGTAAAATAATAAAAAAGAGCAAAAACCGCTCAAATCTAACCCTAGCTTGATTTGCTAACATTCCAAGACCTCCATACAAAATCTTAACATTATCTTTTAATCATAATTTTTTATCATTCAAACATACCTAGCAATTATAACATAACTCATATTCAAATCGAGAACTATTTTTCCAGCTAAAACTAGCCAGGACAAGTATTAATCAGTAATAGAAATTACTGTCCTTTCGCTATACTCCCTATTTTTACAAAAACTATCTAACAACCATCCCCTTATTTTTGTCAGTATATACATATTTTTTTATCATTTTATACAGATGTAAACAACATACCTAACATTGTAACATTTTACCAACTAGGTAACACCAAAAAAATGTAAAATTAATCTTTTCATATCTTTTTCAAATTACTTTATAGCTATTTTCCAAACATTTTCAAACGCTTTCTTTATGAATTTTATCCGTTTTTCTACATGTAGCGAAAAGTAATTGTTATTTCCAATACTTTAGTGTATATTTTTTCTCTGGAACATCTTTAAGAGGAAGGGATTAAGGCCATGTTATTAATCGATATATTTACGTTTCTTGGCATTATCGCCGCTGCCATTTCTGGTACATTAGTTGGTTTAAAAAAAGATTTAGATTTATTCGGTGTCCTTTGTTTAGCTGTAGCTACTGCGCTCGGCGGCGGTATTATTCGTGATATTATGATCGGTAACCTGCCTCCCGTCGCATTTGTTAAACCCATTTACTTTTTCGTAAGCGTATTATCAGCATTATTTACTTGTATGTTTTTTGAGCGTATCAATAAACTTCAAGTTGTTATTATGCTTTCTGACGCTGTTGGCTTAGGCGTTTTTACAGCTATTGGTGCAAATGCGGCAATGTCACATCATGTTGACGCCTCATTTTTAGTTGTTTCAATGGGAGTCATTACAGGTATTGGAGGCGGTATTTTGCGTGACATTTGCGCTCAAGATATCCCCTACGTCTTCCGAAAAGAAATTTACGCCATCGCTTCTATTTTAGGGGCAATTAGTTTCCTAATCACATATGCAATGGGGGCACACGTATTGGCTTTCTATGTTTGTTTATTAGTAACATTCATTATTCGTGTTGTCACTGTCATATATAATGTACATTTCCCAGTTTTCTTTAAAACACATGCTAAAATTAATAAAGGTCATTAAGAGAATTCTATATGGAATTCTCTTAATTTATATACTATTCTACACACTAGCATAGAGTAATTGCATATAAAAATATATAATTATATTAGAACCAAAAAATGAAAACGCTTTACAAACAGGGGGAAGAACGATGCTTGGGGTTTTTAAAAAACATAACAATAAAACAAACGTAAGTATACTTGAATTAAGTAAGAATCAACAAATCACTTTTAACGTTCCTACTAATTCTGAACTGAAAATTCAAATGGATATGCTACATATTTCAAAAGAAGATTTACAAATCGTAAAGGTACTACAGCCTTTTATTTATGAAGAAATTGATTGGATTACTGAAAAATTCTATTCCAATATTACAAAACAGCCTAATTTAATTACGATTATCGAACGTTATAGCTCTATTCCAAAACTAAAGCAAACTTTAAAAACACATATAAAAGAATTATTTAGTGGAGATATGCATGAAGACTTTATTGAACAACGTGTTAGAATTGCAAAAAGACATGTACAAATTGGGTTACATAGAAAATGGTATACTGCCGCTTATCAAGAATTATTCCGCTCTATCATGAAGATTTTAAAAACGAAAATTACAACAATTGACGATTTTTCTTATTCTATAAACGTAATAAACAAATTACTTACTCTTGAACAAGAACTCGTTATTGCGTCTTATGAATCTGAATATGAAAGAATGCAAAAAGAACTTGAAAAAGAAAAAGAAATAACAGCTATGACCATTACACACATTGCAACAGAACTAGCATCTGTATCTGAAAAAACAAGCGCTTCTATTCAGCAGTTAACCGCTAAATCTGAAACGATTGTAGAAATTGCTAAAACAGGTACGTCATTAGCTACAACATCAGAAGAAAAAGCAAATAAAGGTAAAGAACAATTAAATGAGCAAAATAAACGAATGGAATACATTCAAACGAACATGGAAACGATTATTACAGATACACATGAACTTCTAGATATTTCCAACAAAATTAACGAAATTATAGATATTGTAAAATCAATTGCCGAGCAAACAAATTTACTTGCACTAAACGCTGCAATTGAATCTGCGCGTGCTGGGGAATTTGGCAAAGGCTTTTCTGTTGTAGCTGGAGAAATTAGAAAGTTATCAGAGCAAACGAAAGAATCTATATTTAACGTTACAAAGCTCGTTGAAAAAACAAATGAACAGATTGTTCGTGTCTCTTCTTCCGTGAAACAAATTAGCTCTCTCGTATCTGAAGGAACTGATAGTATGTCTGCAACGGATCAATACTTCCAAGAAATCGTAAAAGACATGTCTAACTCAAAAGAACAGAATAAAAAAATTGAAAATGAGTTAGAAACCATTTCACAAGTAATGAAAGGAATTCAAGATGATTCCTCAAAAATGGCTCTAACAGCTGATAGTTTACAACTAGAACTGAACCGATAGAGCGATTATGTCAGTAGAGATTCTTTATCTCTACTAGCTCTTAGTATTCATCTTCCATCAAAAAAAGAATCCAAATTGGATTCTTTTTATTTTCTAAAGAATATTTTTTGACAATACACATAACTCATATAAACACCAAAGCTTTGCAAAATAAACAATGCTGGCACAATAAGATTGTAATAGGTCATATCTACTTGGAAAAGTCTTAACAATACGTATCCGCTAATTAACAATAAGAACAACATATATCCCTCATTTTGTTGTTTCTTAATAAGAAAGTGTAATAGAGCTATAGTCATAAACAATGTTACCGCTATATATATCAGTTTTTCACATTTGAAAAGAGTAGAATTTATCCCCTCATCTGAAAACTGATTTATCACCGGTTCTAAAAGTTTAAATCTTTCTCCCTCAATCTCTTTTAACTTCTGATCAATATGCTCTGTTACACTTTGATTTTTCGATACTTTTTCCTCACGTTGCGCTTTTCCAATTAAGACAGATTGAACATACGTCTCATTCGAAATCGTATATTGGGACAGTCCCATTGTCTGAATTCCATAATTCACACTAAAATGAGCACTATAAAATAGAATAAGTATCCCTATCATCTTTAGTAACACTTTTTGTTTCGTTGCTGATTGAAACACTTCAATTAATAATACATATATCGTGATAAAAATAGGAAGAAATAGTCCCATTGGGAAAATCATATTACTACATGCAAATAAAACCGCTGAAAACACCCACATATAAGGATGATCTAATCCTTTATATAAAAGTATGTAGCAAGCAAAATAAAATAAAAATATTGCAAGTGACTCAGGAGTTAATACGGAACTCATGAATATATTTGGAATATACAGAGCATAAAATGTGGAAGCAATACGACCGCATTCTTCTCCAAAAACCATTGCCGCAATACGATAAATAAAAAATGCAGTTCCTGCGCAAAATAACACATTAAATAGTTGTAAAGCGAATAATGAATCACCAAATATACGAATAATTACCGACTCATATATAAGAAAAGGCAAATGAGTTACAGTCCCTATATTATTACCAATTGCAATCTGCTTTGCAGACTCATACATCACTTTCATATCACCAATTATTGGAGCATCTACAAATAACAGCATACTAAGTCTCACAACTATAGATATACTTATAAGAAAAATAAGAAATTGTTTGTCTGTAAAACGATATTGTAGAATTGATGCCACTAACAAAATGAGTATGACGAAAATTGCCAATATGATTGTTACACTTGTTGTACTTCCTCCAAAAAATTGCTTACTTGTCTCAAATGCTGTCCAACAACTATAAACAAAAAATGCAAGCATCGCACCAATCGTAATTTTATTGAAGAAAGATGAAAAATTTGTTTGTATATGATTCATATGTCCATTGCACCTCTATTTCCATTCATAACAAAACGATTCTATCATGAATGGGTACACGGCTGATAGGGAATTTCTATGACAAATACATAGTCATTACTTTTTGCTTGCAATGTAAGCGAATCCTCTTTTACACTACATTTTAGATAAAATAAATTTTCTTTCAGTTACATGAATACAAATACAAAAGTTTAAATAATCCTCTTTTGGAATACGCTTTACTTTATTAAATATCTAATATGAGTAATCCACTTACACATATTATTCTGATTGAAAACAGACTATAGGGGCTGAATATATGGAAAAGAAATTCATGCGAGAATCAAAAGCAATTAAAACAACACGTGTTTTTCCTAACGATTTAAATAATCACCAAACACTTTTTGGAGGGAAATTATTAGCAGAAATTGATAGTATTGCTTCAATTGCGGCTGCAAGACATAGTCGTAAACATTGCGTAACAGCATCTATTGATTCAGTTGATTTTTTAACTCCAATTCACCAAGCTGATTCTGTTTGTTATGAAGCATTTGTATGTTATACAGGGAAATCTTCAATGGAAGTTTTCGTAAAAGTAATCGCAGAAAATTTATTAGCAGGCGAGCGTAGAATTGCCGCCACTTGCTTCATTACATTTGTGGCAATAAAAGATGGAAAACCTTCGTCCGTACCACAAGTACTTCCTGAAACTGAAGAAGAACATTGGTTACACACAACCGGTTCAGAACGCGCGGAAAATAGAAAAAAAGGACGTTTAAAAAGTAAAGAAATGGCTGAGGTTTTAACTTTAAATAAACCTTGGAATATTTAATACGATACTCTTCCATATACATGCATAGGTTCTTTCTTCCTTGCATGTATTTTTTATGCAAAATATTCCCTCTTATCCTTTTATTCTCAATCTGTCCTCTTAAATCATGCACCAGCTTTTCCTTTATTTTGTTATACTGTTAATGGTATATTAAAGAAAGTTCGTTTAAAAATAACCATAATATGATTAAGTATATAAGGGATGGTGCGGTAATGACTATTGAAGTACCAATTTCAATACCAAAAACGTTAATTATTATTCCAGCGTATAACGAGGAAGAGGCAATTGCAGATACATTAACAAGATTATTAAAACTAAAACAGCATTTTACTGGATTAAGCATTTGCGTTATTAATGATGGATCACACGATAAAACAGCTCAAATCGTAAAAGAATTTCCTGTTCACCTTGTGAATTTACCGTATAATCTAGGTATTGGCTCAGCTGTACAAACTGGGTATAAATACGCATATGAGAATGGATATGATATTGCGATTCAGTTCGATGCTGATGGACAACATAACCCAGATGATTTATATAAAATTATAAAGCCTATCGCTGAAGATGAATGCGATATGGTACTAGGATCACGTTTTACAGAAAAAACAGCATATAAAGGTAGTATTTCCAGAAGAATCGGTATTTTTTATTTTACTGCCCTATTGAAAGTACTAACAAAACAAACATTTATGGATCCAACTTCTGGATATCGTGCTATCAATCGAGAAGTAATTAAAATTTTTGCACACAATTATCCAAAAGATTATCCAGAACCAGAAGTTCTTATTCATTTAAAAAAGAAAAAACTTCGCATTAATGAAATATCTGTAAATATGCAAGAGCGACAAGGTGGACAATCTTCTATCACACCTTTTAAATCTGCATATTACATGATTAAGGTAAGTCTTGCTATATTGATGCAAAAAATCGTGAAAGGTTGATAATAAATGCCTATAATTACCTTTTCATTCATCTTTATTTTATTATTATTATTATTAATTATTAATTCTATTCGTCGCGGAACTTTAGAAACGAAATATGCTGTTTTGTGGATTTTTGTTTGTATTGCAATGGCTATTTTAAGTTCTACCGATAAAATTATAAACTGGATTGGAAAACTATTAAAAGTAGAATATCCCCCTTCCATTTTATTTTTATTTGGATTATTATTCTGTTTCATCTTAATTTTTGATCTAACAAGAAAAATTTCTAAACAACATCATCAACTTGTAACATTAACGCAAGATTATGCGTTACTAAAGCAAAAATTACATGCAACTGAGCCAGACAAAGATTAACCTAATAGTTCAAAACCAATATAAAAAACCTCTTAATTTATTTCAAAAATTAAGAGGTTTTTTATTCTCAATAATAATTTATTCCCCTTCACAATCGTTACGATAAATATATCCTACTTACTAACTAAGTAAAAATAGTATAAATAAGAATTTATATGCAATAAACATATTAAAGCCGTTTGAAATACGAGAATTAACCATAAGCCACCACCTTTTTAATAGAAAGTTGATTTACAAAGTTTATATGCGTTAAAATTATACAGATGTTCTTGTAATCTTCTTCCTTTCAAAAGGCTTGTATATATGGTGCAAGACATAAAAAACTTGAGGAGATAAAAATTCTATGATGGAACAAAAACAACTTGTTTCTGTTGTCATACCTCTGTATAACACGGAAAAATATATTGAAGAAACGATGCAGTCAATATTAGATCAAACATATAAAAATATCGAAATTGTAATTGTAGATGATGGGAGTAAAGATCAGTCACCTTCTATCGTAAAAAATCTTGCTGAAAAATACCCAGGGCAAGTAAAATACGTTCATCAAAAAAACCAAGGCGTTTCAGTAGCCCGTAATACAGGTATGGAAAATGCTAGCGGAGAATATGTCGCTTTCCTTGATAGCGATGACTTATGGCATCCAACTAAAATTGAGAAGCAAGTCGAAAGTATGCATAAAAACGAAATGGACGCGTGCTATTGTGGTTATATGAATTTCTACGAAGAAACAGGCGAGAAGGTTGAACATACAACAAACTTTATTAAAGGTGATATGACAAAAGCATTCCTAACACATCAAGTTGTTGCTCAAACAAGTACTTGGATTTTCAAAAAATCTATCGTAATAGATCATAACATTCGTTTTACACCAGGATGTAGTTGGGGCGAAGACTTGGAGTTTTTATTTAAACTTATGAGTGTGACAAATGTATGTTATGTCGATGAATACTTAACATATTACAGAATCTTATCAGAAGGAAATCTTTCTTCTAAATATAAAGATTATGAATTAAAAACGGCAAAAGAGCTGGAAGTATTCAATCGTATGAAAGACTGGATACATAATAAATCTCAAGATTTCATTACAAAAGATCCTCAGTCACTTATTGAGATTCTTGAGACTTATTTATTTCCTTATACAGTCATCAATAACTCTTGTATATATATTAAAGAAAACTCTAAATTAGATAAATCACAAGTTCAATTAATCAAAAAAGATATAAAGAAATATTGCCGTAAAATCTATTCAAAGAATGGAAAGCGTAGTAAAAAACTATATGCAATGCTTTGGTTTGTACGAATTAAATTTCTGTTTTCTTAAACTGAAAATATAACGATACTCTCTTTCTGTGAACAAATCAAAATTACAAATAGGACAAGCTAACCGGGTCCTAAAGAATAGAAAGGTCTTTTCTCATGAAAACAAATAAAATTCTAAAAAATGCATCCTACCTCTTTGTAGGAAACATTACTGTTCGTTTTGTACTGGCTATTGCAACAATTCTCTTTGCAAGATATGTTTCACCAGATGAGTACGGGATGTTTACAGTTGCATTAGCAGTTTCCGCTGTCATTTGCTATTTTACGGATGCAGGTTTGACACATACGTTTATGCGTGAAGGAACAAGAAGCAACGCTAACATTAGCGTATTAATAAGCAGTTATTTACGAATTCGTTTAGTATTAGCTATCGTAATTTCTGTGCTCTTCGCCATTTTCGCTCAGTTCTTCTACACTGATGCTTACTTACGTGCCATGGTATATTGGGTCGTACTACCAACTATGTTTGGAGCTACTTTACAAGGGGTCGGGATGGCCTATTTCCAAGTAACAGAGCGTATGCAATTCACGGCGATTATTTCTGTACTACAAGGTGTGACGGCCGCAGCCGCTCTTCTGCTAGGGATGTCATTTAAATGGTCACTTATGATGGTTGCTGCTATGTATGGAATATCTAGCCTTGTAACAGGAGTCATTGCCTTTATAATGACAATCCGCTATACAACAATTCATAAGGGTTGGAATAAAGGCATTTTAGATCAATTACTTATTTTCACAGTCAATGGCGTTATCATTATGCTTTTACCGCAGTTAGGTCCTATTATCTTAGAAAAAGTTTCAACGAAAGCACAAGTTGGATTCTTTGGGGCCGCCTATAAAATACCTGCTGTACTTTACCAAATACCTGGTGTAATTGCAGCAGCCTTTTATCCAAAATTGTTTGCTTTTGGAAACGAAAATAATATTGATGAACATAGAAAGCTATCTCAATTCGAATTAAAGCTTATGTCTTTCTTAGGGATGGGAATTTCTATCCCGTTTATTGCCGATCCAAGTTTTTGGATTGTAACTCTATTAGGTGAAAAATATGCACCAGCTGGTGATGCCCTTGCAATTTTAGCCTTTATGGTCATTTTACAATCTATCAACTATCCGCTTGCTGATAATTTAACAACAGCTGGTCAACAATGGAAACGTGCAACAACTATGGCAATTGGATTGGCTGTCGCTATCATAAGTTACATCATATTAGGTAGCCAATTTGGAATGATGGGAGCTGCTGTAGCTGCTATCCTTACTGAGATTACATTATTAATCGGATTTTCATTATTCGTTCGTAAAGGATTTTCATTGCTATTCAAAGGAATAATATTCAATACACTAGCATTTATAATTAGTTATGCAATATACCGCACAGTATTAATTAGCTTACCACCACTAGTAGCTTTAGTACTTACTGGTATATTGTATGGCATTATTGGCCTTGCAATTGATCCACAAATACGCGGATTAATTTTAGGATTTGTAAATAAAAAGCTAGGTAGATAAACAATAACAAGGCAAGCTTCTAGATTGTAAATAGAAGCTTGTTTTTTTACTTATATACAATTCCCCTTCATAATAAAAGGTTCTAGGTGCAACCCCAATATATTTCTCGTACTTCTCTCCACTTAATACAACTGGCTTTTCCGTCAAATATAGTATTTCCACAAATTTTTTCATCTACTTATCAAACAGACCAATGAACTGGATCATTCTTTTTTTACAGTTATTATTCGTTTGGTATATCCCGTTAATTCTCGTATGTGTTAAATCAATTCCTCACCTGTAATGGCACCATAACCTGATATGTTCCAATTTTGTCCATAGGCCTCGTCATGTGAAGCTAATTCAACTATTGCTTTTGCACCATCTGGTGTAAAAATATATTCACGGGCGATCTTTTTATCTCCAATAAAGCTAGACATTTTATTTGCAAGTATTCCTTTTAATGTATGATGGACAAGTGTGTTTTCTGCATTTGGACCATAAAAGTTTGGGAAATGAGCAATAAACATTCGTACATTAGCTTATTTTGAAAATATATACATTTTGAAATGATGGCATTATATGAAAGAATTTAGTATCATGATTCAAGGTACTATTTCAAGTTGGACGGAGGATACTATGAGCTTATTAACAGTTGAAAAATTAGGACATACATTTGGCGATCGTACATTATTTAAAGATGTATCTATGCGATTACTAGCAGGTGAACACGTTGGATTAGTTGGTGCAAACGGTGTTGGTAAATCAACATTTATGAATATCATTACTGGTCAACTTATTCATGACCAAGGTCGTGTAGAATGGACACCGGGCACACATTACGGCTACTTAGATCAGCATACTGTTTTAACGCCTGGACGTACAATTCGTGACGTACTAGCGGATGCATTTTTACCGTTATTCGAAAAGGAAAAAGCTTTAAATGAAGTTACAGAAAAAATGGGAACTGCTACACCAGAAGAGCTAGAAGAACTTCTTGAGCAAATGGCAGAAATACAAGATGCACTTGAAGCAGGTGGTTTCTATTTACTAGATATGAAAATTGAAGAGGCTGCACGTGGTCTTGGAATTGATGCAATTGGTTTAGATCGTGATGTTTCAGCACTAAGCGGTGGACAACGTACAAAAGTATTGCTTGCAAAGCTATTACTTGAACAACCAGAAGTGTTATTACTTGATGAGCCTACTAACTATTTAGACGTTGAACATATTCATTGGTTAACAAATTATTTAAAAGAATACCCACATGCATTCTTATTAATTTCTCATGATACGGAATTTATGAACAAATGTGTTGATGTTATTTTCCATCTGGAATTCACAAAAATGACACGCTATACAGCAACATATGAAAAATTCCTAGAACTAGCAGAAATCAATAAAAATCAACATATAAACGCTTATGAAAAGCAGCGCGAGTTTATCAAAAAGCAAGAAGATTTCATTGCAAAGAACAAAGCCCGTTATTCAACAACAGGTCGTGCAAAGAGTCGTCAAAAACAACTTGATCGCATGGAACTTATTGATCGCCCGGAAACAGCAATTAAACCTGAATTCTCATTTAAAGAAAGTCGTGCAAGTAGTCGCTTCGTCTTTGAAGGTGAAAATGTAGAAATTGGATATACACATCCGCTACTACCAAAGCTATCAATGACAATTGAACGCGGTGAAAAAATTGCTATCGTTGGATGTAATGGTGTTGGTAAATCAACGTTACTAAAAACAATTTTAGGTAAAATTAAACCTTTAAGTGGTAAAACAAGTCTTGGTGACTTCTTAGAGCCAGCATACTTTGAGCAAGAAGTTAAAGCTGATAATATAACACCAATTGATGATGTATGGAATACATTCCCTGGCCTAGACCAGCATCAAATTCGTGCGATGTTAGCAAAATGCGGATTAAAAAATGAACATATTTCTCGCCCATTAAGTCAATTAAGTGGTGGAGAACAAGCAAAGGTTCGTTTATGTAAGCTAATGGGTGAAGAAAGTAACTGGCTACTATTTGATGAGCCGACAAACCATCTTGATGTTACAGCAAAAGCGGAACTTAAGAAGGCTATGAAAGCATACAAAGGAACAATTCTTCTTGTATGTCACGAACCGGACTTTTATGAAGATTGGATTACAAAGGTTTGGAACATAGAAGAATGGGCACAACAAAACTCTTAATTATCTAACCTGCCCTTTATACTGTAACTTAACGTACAAAGGGCAGTTAAGTTGAATCAGTAATATATTTTGATAAGGAGTTTTCAAATATAATGGAAAGTACATTCTCTCTCAAACTTAATACGTTTTTTGTGAAAATTTTATTAGTACTATGTCTAATCATTTCTGGTGCTATCACATGGCATTCGGTAGCAGTGATTAAAGAACATGATGAGACTAGCCTCTTAGTTTTAATACCAGTCCTTATTCTAATAGGTCTTGTATTTTTACTTTTTGGCTACATTTCTAATAAATATATGTCAAAATTGACATTTTCTATCTCACTAATCATTTTGGCTTTTTCTATTCGATTAATTTGGATGCTCAATATTCAAACTCCTGTAGAAACAGACTTTTCAATGATGTACCATAGCGCTATACAAGCTGCTAAAGGAGACTTTAGTTTCGCACAAAATACTTATTATACTTCATGGGTTTACCAACTTGGCTTTACAATGTACCAAGCCTTTATTATTAAGTTATTTGGTGAAGGGACGTTTCTCTTAAAATTTTTAAATATAATCTATTGTACAGGAACAACATTACTAATTTATAAAATAACTTCTTATATATTTAATGAATGGTCTGGACGAATAGCTGGATTACTATATGCATTTTATATCCCAAGTATTGTATTGAGTTCTGTACTAACAAATCAACACCTTGCTGTATTTTTATTTTATCTAGGCTTCTATTTATTAATTACAAAAGGCCTAAGCAATAAATATACGTGGATTTTTATAGGGGCTATCCTAGCTTTAGGAGACATCATGCGTCCACTTGGTGCTATAATCTTAATTGCAATAACTATATACGTCTTTTTGCAAGGTATATTAGGAAAATCAAGAAAAGAGATTTTTACTTCTGTAAAAAAACTTAGTGGCATTTTGATTGTATTTTTCCTTTTACATCAAATTGTAAGTTACTCATTTATATATTCCGGAATTACACAATACCCTCTCTCTAATCGTGATCCACTTTGGAAATTCACGTTAGGATTTAATCATGAAACAAAAGGTAGCTATTCTGGTGCAGATGCGGAATATATTATGTCCCTTAAACTTGGCGAAGAACGAACTGCGGCCCAAAAAAAGCTAATTCAAGAGCGACTATCTGATCCACAGAAAGTTTTATCTTTATTTGGGGATAAATTTGTACTCATGTGGGCTGATTATGACTCCGCACCATTATGGAGCCTAGTAACATTGGAAAAGACAGATAAGGATATGGTGTCATTAAAAGAGGATCTTACAAAATATGAAAAGTATATATATACTGCGGCTATGCTATTTGGCACATTATCACTCCTTTATCTCATCCTAACTAAACAAAATAAAACACATTACACTCTATTTTTATTACTAATAATTGGTTACGTAGCTATCCATTTCTTAATCGAATACCAAACAAGGTACCGATACTTCATTATCCCTAGCTTTACAATAATTCAAGGCTACGGAATATATATTTTTTATAGTCTAATATCGAAAAAGAAATTGTCATAAAAAGAAAATAAGAAACTACCTTTCAAAATATTTATAATTGCCCTCAATTTTACTTATAATTTACATTTTGAGGGCAATTTTTTATGATTAATTTCATTTGAGACTTGAAAATATGGTATAATTTTTATTTGTTGTATATGAATAACACTTCTATATTTTTTGTTTTACTTATATATTATTATAAACATGAGGATATTATTATGGAAAAACTCTTAAAGTTTGGCTTAGTAGGGATCTTTAATACACTCATTACAATTATTAGCTTTTGGATATTATTAAAATTCGGTATGAACTACCTTATTGCGAATACCATTGCCTATTCAATTGGTGTTGCCAATAGCTACTATTGGAATAAAAATTGGGTATTTAAACCTAATAATAAAGGCTCGTCAATGTTCTTTAAATTTCTAACTGTAAATTTAATTGTATATGCTTTTAATACATTATGTTTATTTATATTAGTAAATAAACTTACCTTTAATGCATTAATTGCACAGATCTTCGCAATTGGTTTCGGAATGGTTATAAATTTTGTCCTTAATAAAATTTGGACATTCAACCAAACTAAAAAGGTGACTAATTAAATTTGAACAACTTATTAAAAATACGGAGGATGCAACATGCAAAAATTAATTTCGGTTGTAGTTCCTATGTACTTCGAGGAAGAAGTAGCACAAGAATGTTATAACCGTTTAAAGTCCGTTATGCTTCAAAATAACATTAATTACGAGTTTGTCTTTGTAAACGACGGTAGTACAGATCGCACAATGGAAATCTTATCTGAAATTGCAGCAAATGATTACCGTACAAAAATTGTTAATTTCGCACGTAACTTTGGTCACCAAGTAGCTGTTACAGCTGGTATTGCTGCCGCAAAAGGTGACGCTATTGTAATTATAGATGCAGACTTACAAGATCCACCTGAAGTTATTCCTGAACTTATTGCAAAATGGGAAGAAGGATATGAAGTTGTTTATGCAAAACGTAAGCAACGTAAAGGTGAAACTTGGTTCAAACTTTTAACAGCTAAGTATTTCTATAAATTCTTAAACTATATGTCTGATATCGATATCCCAAAAGATACTGGTGATTTCCGAATCATCGACCGTAAAATAGCTGATGTTTTCAATCAAATGACTGAGCGAAATCGCTTCATCCGCGGTATGATGTCTTGGGTTGGCTTCCGCCAAACGTATGTTGAATATGAACGTGATGAGCGCTTTGCTGGCGAAACAAAATATCCATTAAAGAAAATGATTAAATTTGCATCTGACGGCATTATTGCATTTTCAACAAAGCCATTACGCATCGTTATGTCTTTAGGTTTATTATCAGTTCTTATTTCTATAATTGTCTTACTATATACAATTACTGTGAAAGTCTTTGGACATGGCACGCAAACAGGTTGGGCGTCCATTATGGTTGCTATTACATTCTTTAGTGGTATTCAATTACTTGGTCTTGGAATCGTTGGCCAGTATATTGCTCGTATTTATGACGAAAGTAAAAACCGTCCGATTTATATCGTAAAAGAAACAATTAACATTGATGAAGAAGAGACAGCACTGCAAAAAGAAAAAGTGAATGCATAATAAAAAGGTAACAATGAAAACTATCATTGTTACCTTTTTATATTGTAATAGCCCATAAGCCTCAAACGAAATTCTTTTAAAGTTGGATATGCCTCTAAATTAAACAACATCCCTTGGATAACCGGAATTCTTGGATTTTGCATCCTCATTTCTGCCTCCAAAACATCTAATGTAACAAGCAATTCCTCATCTTCTAATTGATCCGCTAAAGTACGTTTAAACACAATAATTTCTTTTAAAAAATGTTCCTTAACCTGCTCCTTAATAAGCTCTGATTTACAAAGAAATTCTCCAAGCTTTTCTTCATGTAATACAGGTTCTTCTGAAGATTCTACCAATCCATCTACTAAATGATCCACTCTTTTCAAAATAAAAGCAGAGACGTAAGATAAGTCTATTTCTGGCGCTTGTAAAATAATTAGTTCTAAATATCCACGGCATATGCCTTCTACCATAATGACTAAATCTAATAAATATGGCATAACCTTATCACCATAAATAGACAGTAAACTATTCCGATAAAATGCGTGAGACTCTAACTTCATCCGCATCATAAATTCTTCTACTTCTTTATTAAAAGGAATCGCATTTTCCCTTGCATGCATAATAATAAATTCTTTATGCTTTTGTATATCATTAAACTGGCAATGCAATTGTTTTGCAAATTTTTCACGTGGCAATAACGATTCTTTTTCAATATCCATCATTTTGTTTTGAATCTTGTCATAGTAATATCGAAGTGTCGCTAATAAAAGTTCCTCTTTTGATTTAAAGTATAAATAAAAGGCTCCCTTAGATATGCCACAAGCTGTCACAATTTCCTGCACCGATGTCGCATTTACACCCTTAGTCGCAAATAACTTCATAGCCATCTCTATAATTAAGCGCTCTTTTTCTTTCATATCATGTCTCTCCTAAATTTAATCTCGCATCTTATTATGAATGTATTATACCATCCCTTTTCATTGACGGCTGACCAATCAGTCAGTTATATTATGTATTAGACTGACCAGTTGGTCAATATAATACAAAGGGAGCGCAAACATGAACAAAATTATTAATTTTTCGTTAAAAAATAAGTTCGCAGTTTGGCTACTAACCATTATCGTTACCATTGCAGGTATTTATTCTGGGCTGAATATGAAGCTGGAAACAATTCCTGATATTACAACACCTGTTGTAACAGTAACCACGGTTTATCCTGGTGCTACACCAGAAGAAGTAGCTGATAAAGTTTCAAAACCGATGGAAGAGCAACTGCAAAATTTAAGTGGTGTAAACGTTGTTAGTTCATCATCTTTTCAAAATGCATCTTCTATTCAGGTAGAATATGATTTTGATAAAAATATGGAAAAGGCTGAAACAGAAATAAAAGAAGCTCTCGCAAATGTGAAACTGCCAGAAGGCGTAAAGGACCCGAAAGTTTCACGTGTAAACTTCAATGCCTTTCCTGTTATTTCATTAAGCGTAGCAAGTAAAAATGAATCTTTAGCTACCTTAACTGAAAAAGTAGAAAAAAATGTTGTGCCAGGATTAAAAGGACTTGATGGAGTCGCATCTGTTCAAATTTCAGGTCAACAAGTAGATGAAGTACAACTTGTCTTTAAAAAAGATAAGATGAAAGAATTAGGTTTAAGTGAAGATACTGTAAAAAATGTAATTAAAGGATCGGACGTATCTTTACCACTTGGCCTATATACATTTAAAGACACAGAAAAATCAGTTGTTGTAGATGGAAATATTACAACAATGAAAGCATTAAAAGAATTAAAAATCCCTGCTGTTCCTTCATCAGCAAGCGGTCAAGGTAGTCAAACTGCTGGAACTGGTGCACAAATGCCACAAATGAATCCAGCTGCTATGAACGGGATTCCGACAGTTACATTAGACGAAATTGCTGACATTAAGGAAGTCGGAAAAGCAGAATCTATTTCTCGAACAAATGGAAAAGAAGCAATTGGAATTCAAATTGTCAAAGCTGCTGACGCCAACACAGTTGATGTTGTAAATGCAGTGAAAGATAAAGTAAAAGAACTTGAGAAAAAATATAAAGACTTAGAGATTATTTCAACATTCGACCAAGGTGCACCTATTGAGAAATCAGTAGAAACAATGCTGAGCAAAGCCATTTTTGGTGCTATTTTTGCGATTGTTATTATTATGCTGTTCCTACGAAATATCCGAACAACATTAATCTCTGTCGTTTCCATACCACTTTCTTTATTAATTGCTGTATTAGTCATAAAGCAAATGGATATTACACTTAACATTATGACACTCGGAGCAATGACAGTCGCTATCGGGCGCGTTGTGGATGACTCCATTGTTGTTATTGAAAATATTTACCGACGTATGTCGTTATCAGGAGAGAAACTACGCGGGAAAGATTTAATTCGTGAAGCTACGAAAGAAATGTTTATTCCGATTATGTCTTCTACCATTGTAACAATTGCTGTATTTTTACCGCTTGGACTAGTAAAAGGTATGATTGGTGAAATGTTCTTACCATTCGCCTTAACTATCGTCTTCGCTTTATTAGCGTCGTTACTAGTAGCAGTTACAATCGTACCGATGCTAGCTCATTCTTTATTTAAAAAAGAGAGCATGAGAGAAAAAGAAGTACATCATGAAGAAAAACCAAGTAAATTAGCAAACGGTTATAAACGTATACTTGCATGGGCTTTAAATCATAAAATCATCACATCAAGTATTGCTGTCCTTCTATTAGTTGGTAGTCTTGCACTTGTTCCAATTATCGGTGTAAGTTTCTTACCATCTGAAGAAGAAAAAATGATTATTGCAACGTACAACCCTGAACCAGGTCAAACGTTAGAAGACGTTGAAAAAATTGCAACGAAAGCTGAGAAGCACTTCCAAGATAATAAAGACGTCAAAACAATTCAATTCTCATTAGGTGGCGAAAACCCAATGAGTCCTGGTCAATCAAATCAGGCAATGTTCTTCGTACAATATGATAACGACACGAAAAACTTCGAAAAAGAGAAAGAACAAGTCGTTAAAGATTTACAGAAAATGTCTGGAAAAGGCGAATGGAAAAACCAAGACTTCGGAGCAAGTAGCGGTAGTAACGAAATCAAGTTATACGTTTACGGAGATAGCTCAGAAGACATTAAGCCTGTCGTAAAAGATATTCAAAACATAATGAAGAAAAACAAAGACTTAAAAGATATAGACTCTAGTATTGCAAAAACATACGCAGAATACACTTTAGTCGCAGATCAGGAAAAGCTAAGTAAAATGGGTCTAACGGCTGCACAAATTGGAATGGGACTTTCTAATCAACATGATCGCCCTGTTCTGACAACAATTAAAAAAGACGGTAAAGATATCAATGTATATGTAGAAGCTGAAAAACAAAATTATGAAACAATCGATGACTTAACAAATCGTAAAATTACAACGCCGCTTGGTAATGAAGTGGCTGTAAAAGATGTGATGACTGTAAAAGAAGGAGAAACTTCGAATACAGTGAAACACCGCGATGGCCGTGTTTATGCGGAAGTAAGTGCAAAACTAACATCTGATGACGTTTCAAAAGCATCCGCCGCGGTTCAAAAAGAAGTAGATAAAATGGATCTTCCTTCTGGCGTAGATGTTTCTATGGGAGGCGTTACAAAAGATATTGAAGAATCATTCAAGCAACTTGGCTTAGCGATGTTAGCTGCGATTGCTATTGTATACTTCGTTCTTGTCGTTACATTTGGCGGTGCTCTTGCACCATTCGCAATTTTATTCTCGCTACCATTTACAATCACTGGAGCCCTTGTTGCCTTATTAATCTCTGGTGAAACGTTAAGTGTCTCTGCAATGATCGGTGCCCTTATGTTAATCGGTATCGTTGTAACAAACGCAATCGTGCTTATCGACCGCGTTATTCATAAAGAAAATGAAGGTCTATCAACACGTGAAGCTTTATTAGAAGCTGGTGCAACACGCCTTCGTCCGATTTTAATGACTGCAATTGCAACAATCGGTGCTCTTATCCCGCTCGCATTAGGATTTGAAGGTAGCGGCTTAATTTCTAAAGGACTTGGTGTAACAGTAATTGGTGGATTAACAAGTTCAACATTATTAACACTTCTTATTGTTCCAATCGTTTATGAAGTATTAAGCAAGTTTAAAAAGAAAAAAGTAAAGTAACAAAAAAATAACCTCGCTAACTGCGAGGTTATTTTTTATTTCCAAACAAGATTAGGAAATCACCATAGCCTTCTTTTTCTAATTCCTCTGTTGGAATAAATCGAAGAGCTGCTGAATTTATACAATAGCGAAGTCCATTTGGTCCTGGACCATCTGGAAATACGTGGCCGAGATGTGAATCTCCTTCCTTACTTCTCACTTCTGTACGCGTCATATTATGACTCACATCCATTTTTTCCTTCACACTAGCTGACATAACTGGCTTCGTAAAACTAGGCCATCCACATCCACTATCAAATTTATCTAGAGAAGTAAACAAAGGTTCACCTGAAACGATATCTACATAAAGACCTTCTTCTTTATGATTCCAATACTCATTTCGAAATGGTGGTTCTGTACCATTTTCCTGTGTTACATAAAATTGCATCTCATTCAGTTTTTCCTTTAAATGAGCATTATCCTTTGGCCAATGTTGCTTAATAAACGCATCTCGCCCTGAGCCCTTACGGTATAACTCGTAGCGGAATTCATTTTTCTTATGATATCCTTGGTGATATTCCTCTGCGGGATAAAACGTAGCAGCTGGCAATATTTTTGTCGCAATCGGCTTTGAAAAGCGCCCACTCCTTGCAAGCTCTGCTTTTGAAGCTACTGCTTTTTTATGTTGTTCTTCATTATGATAAAAAATCACTGTTTCGTAAGACTGTCCCCGGTCGTGGAATTGCCCACCTACATCAGTCGGATCAATTTGTCTCCAATATATATTTAATAACTCCTCATACGGCATTTTATTTGCATCAAATGTAATTTGTACTGCCTCATAATGTCCCGTCGTTTCTGAACATACTTCTTTATATGTTGGATTCTCTTTATGACCACCTGTATAGCCAGAAACAACCTTTATAATTCCTTCCATCTCTTCAAATGGCGAAACCATACACCAGAAGCACCCTCCAGCAAATGTAGCTAATTCTACCTTTTCATTTACAGCCATTCTTTCACCCCTATTCTATCTTCTCCTTACAGTATGGCATAAGAAACATCATGTTATAAAAGAAAAAGCATCGAACATCGATGCTTTTTTCTCTTCACTTTATTTTTTTCCAGCGTCCTTCTCCATTTCATCACTTGTCACATCTAAGACATCTAATAAGAAAATGAAGATTGGAATACCGATAATTAATCCCCATACACCTAAGAAGTGTTCCGAGAAGATTAATACCATAAACGTATAGAAAATTGGTAAGTTTGTTTTTTGCGACATAAACTTCGGATTTAACACGTAACTTTCAAGCGCATGAATGACTGTTACGATAACTAAAATATAAACAACGTACATAATACCGCCGATATTGTAAGCAATCATACAAAGCGGGAATAACGAAATGATAACCCCAGCTACTGGAATTAAACCAAGTAAGAAGATCATTAACGCTAAACCTAATAATTGTGGGAATCCTAATATCCATAATGCAATAACGGATAAAACGCAGTTAACAACTGCAATTAAAAATTGTGCCTCAATTACTTTTCCGAATGAACGTGCAAATTTCTTACCGAAGTACTCAATTTCAGTATAGAAAATTGCCAGTCTGCTCTCTTTAAATTTTGCAGTAAAAGCAACGATACGAGCTTTCTCCAATAAGAAAAATAAACTTAAAATTAAAGAAAGTAACACTTGAAGGCCAAATTTCCCAACATTCGTAATCGATTTATACAAAATGTCAACGCCTTGTCCTACATACTTCGAAAGTTCCATATGATTAACAGCATTAACTGCATACTTAATTAATTCACTGTCCGGTGGGTTTCTTAAAAATACGTTAAATTGATAAATCAATTGTGAAATTTGTATCGTTAATACTGGTAAATATTTAAATAGCGTAATAGCAATTCCACCAATTAACATGACATATAGAAATGCTATAATGAGTTTTCGATTAATGGGCATGAAATGATCTAATTTGCGGGAAATAAACTTTTGGAATCGATCCATTAAATACGTAAGAATAAACGTAATTAAAATTAAATTCAACATACTTTGCAGCCCGTATAACACGAGGGCAAGTATTACTAATACGAGTAACCTCTGAAATCCTTTGCTTTGAAACAGGTTTTTTATTTGCATAATCGACGAGTACTCTCTCCTGTCCTATAAAGTAAAACGTTAATAAGTAGATTTTTCTCTCTTTTCTACTTTTAATTATTCATTCATATTAAGATTTTTATAAGCTCATTATACGCCTGCCTTAGCAGATCTATAGTAGCTTACTTCTTATTTTACAATACAATGACCTAATTCAAAACGTATTCTACACAGTATTAATGAAGATTTAAGGAAACTTACATTTTGTCACAATAGGTCTTACCACTACTGTAACATAAAAAGCAAGCTATCAGTAGAAATCTGTCCTACAAATAGCTTGCTTTTCTCATTTTTTAAGTAAGTTTTACTATCCAATGAATGGCATGAACATTGGTATGACAACTACCGTTACAACTCCAACTACTGTTACAGCAATACTTGCCATAGCTGCCTCTACTTCACCCATTTCAATTCCTACTGCCACTCCTAATGCATGACCTGCTGTTCCAAGTGCTAAACCTTTTGCAATTGGATGTTTCACTCTAAATGTTTTTAAGAATAACGCTCCTAATGCGTATACGATAACTGCGTTAAAGATTACTGCAAACGATGTAATTGCTGGTATACCACCAATACTTTCAGAGATTGGTAACGCAATTGCTGTTGTTGCCGCTTGTGGTAACATTGAATTCATTACTGCTGTATCTAGGCCAATTGCTTTTGCAACAATGAACACGACAATTACTGAACAAATAGATCCAACCACGATAGCTGATAAAATTTGCCACCAATATTTTTTCAACTTATCCACTTGTTTATATAATGGAATTGCAAACGCGATTGTTGCTGGCTCTAAGAAAAAGCTAATCATTTTTCCACCAGTATTATATTCTTCGAAAGTAAAGTTACCTACTTTTAAAAAGACAATCCCTAATACCATCGCTACGAATAATGGTGTGAATAAGAAGAACCCTTTTGAATGCTTGAATAATAATGTTCCGATTCCGTATGCGATTAATGAAACGACGATTCCGAAATATGGAGTCATTGTGCTTGCCATGTTCATTCCCTCCTAACAATATATACTAAAATGGTTACGCAACTTTTCCGTGCTTGCGTCCTTTATTTACTACTTTCAATTCTTTTATATCTTCTGTTTCTTTTTTATCTTTTCCTAAAATAAATTGTGCAAATAATCCTGTTACAGCGAGTAAAATAACTGTTGCGACAACAATTACAGTTAAAATTTGTACAAAATATTGTCCCATTACACCAAGAGAATTAATAACCGAAATACCTGATGGGACGAAAAGGAATCCGATAATACCTGTTAAAGCTGTTCCAAGTGATTCAACTTGTTCCAATTTAATAACCTTTAAACATAATAGACTAAATAAAATGACTAACCCGATTACCGATGAAGGCATCGGAATTGGTAAATGTGTTGCAATAATATTAGAAATTAACATAATAGCTGAGAATATGAATGCTTGTGATAAGAAACTATATACTTTTTTCGTACTCATTTTGGCCACCTCTTTCGATTTGGTACCTTTATTGTATAGGATATAATCGCCTTAGTAAGCGTTTACATAACAGAACGTCAAATATACAGAATCAGTTACAAATATAAAAGGATGAAATACAAAAGCTGCTTCTTAAATACGAAGCAGCTTCTTGAGTTCTTTTGCATATGTACGACTAACAGGTACTTTTGATCCTTCTTTCATAATTAAATTATAAGTAGAATTGAACCACGGCTGGATTTCTGTAATATGATTAATATTTGCAATGAAGCTACGATGTACACGCATAAAACTTGCTTGCGGCAACTTCTTTTCCAAAATCACAAGTGTATCGTGTGTTATATATGTGTCCCTCATTGTTTTTACTGTTACTTTTCCATCCACAAGTCCTACATATATAATATCTTCAATATTCACAAGTACGATTGATTCTTCAATTGGTAATGCTAATTTATGCATATCTGCCGTTACATCTGCCCCTTTTATTTCTTGCTTCGTTTCTATTTGCGACTGCTTTTGTTTTTTATACTTCTTTAATGTTTGTACAATACGTTCTTCATCAAATGGCTTTAAAATATAGTCTAACGCATCTACTTCAAATGCTTGCAACGCGTATTGATCATAGGCAGTCGCAAATACAATGGCAGGTGGATTTTTCATCTTCTTTAATATATTCGCAATTTCAAATCCGTTATCATCAGATAACTGAATATCTAGGAAAACAATATCTGGTTTGTTTTTCATTAGCTCTTCTAATGCGTCCTCTACACAATCAGCCTCACCAATTATCTCAACTTCCTTCGTTCTTTCTAATAAATACTTTAGTTCATCGCGTGCTAACATTTCATCATCAACTACTAGTACTTTTAACAATCTGCTCTTCCTCCCCTACTTTTTTTGGAATAACAAAAGTAATCTCTGTCCCCTCGTTTAATTTACTTTCGATATGAAGCATCGTTTCTTTCCCAAATAGCCCAATAAGACGTTCATTAATATTATATAAAGCTGTTCCAGTCCCTTTCTTGGACGAAACTACCATCTTTCCTAATTGTTCTAAACGTTCTTCCTCAATTCCTTGCCCATTATCTTTTACTTCAAAATGAACCATACCCTCTTTTTCAAAAACATGCACTTCCACTTGGCACACTGGTTGCTTCTTCGGGAAAGCGTGTCGCAACGCATTTTCAACCAATAGTTGAAGAACAAATGGTGGTACTAAAGTTGTCTTTAGCTCATCCTCAATATACACCTTTACTTCATACTTATTTGGAAACCTTGCTTGTTCTAGCGATAAGTATGCCTGTACATGGTTTAATTCTTGTTCTAGTGGAATCAATAACTGACGTGCCCCTTGTAAATTACAACGGAAATACACACTAAGCTGTAATAATAACTTCCTTGCTTTTTCTACATCTGTTCGGCATAAAGCTGATACTGTATTAATCGCATTAAATAAAAAGTGTGGGTTAATTTGTGCTTGTAATGCCTTTATTTCCGCATCTTGCAATAATTTACTTTGCAACTCAGCTTCCCCTAATTCAAGTTGTGTAGAGAATATTTTTGCTAACCCTTCTGCTAATTCCTCTTCCACACGACTTAACTGGTTAGGATTTTTGAAATACAGTTTTAATGTTCCTATCGTATTTCCATGTGAAGTTAGTGGAATAACAATCGCCGCTTGCAAAGGGCATCCTTCATGTTGACAATTAATGACCTCACGTGATTTTGCTTTCATTATTTTTCCTGTGTGTAACACTTCTTTCGACAAACCAGTTATTAAACTATGTGAAGGAATATGGTGATCTGATGCTAATCCAACATGAGCTAATATTTTCTCTGTATCTGTTAAGGATACCGCATCAGTTCCTGTAAAGCGGTGAATAATTTGTGCCACATGCTTACACGATTCTTCTGTTAAGCCTTGGCGAAAATACGGTAACGTTTTATCTGCAATACGTAATACCTTATGAGTCTGAAGTGCCTTTGCATTCTCTTCCTGGCGCAAAATAGCTTGTATCATAGAAAGTAAAATAAAACTTCCAAAGCTATTTACAAGGATCATTGGTATCGCAATTGTTTTCACAATACTCATTCCATCCTCTACAATTAATAAGATCATAATCATTTCTAAAGAAACGATAAACACACTTAAAACCGCTGAAAATTTAGGTGTAATTGTACGATTATACTTTTTGAAAATGTATCCAATATAACCTGTTATAACTCCCGCTAAAATTGAAGAGATTGCACAACTTAGTGCAGTCGTCCCGCCAAGCATATAACGGTGAATACCAGCAATCGATCCTACACCAATTCCAACGATAGGTCCGCCAAGCAATCCACTAATTCCAACACCCATAATACGTGTATTCGCGATTGTGCTCGATGAAGAAACACCCTGTAGCCAATTTTCATTCATAATCGTATTACCCGCTATTTCAATCCCAGTGTAATTGCTTACAATTGTAAACACCGAAAAAATACAAATAAGCTTAAGCTTATCTACATAACCATCTTGCTTATGAAGAAGGCGCCTGAATGTTTTAATATGCGAAAGTAAAAATCCTAAAATAACAATAAGTCCGACGCGTTCAATCATCATAAGTACTAAATTTAGCATCTGTGATTCATTCCCTTTTATAGTAGTTAGTTTTATTATCGGAAAATAGTGAAGTGGGCGTCAAGAAGAATGAAATATCTTTTGAAATATTTTACACATAACAATTCCCTCATTATTTGACAATGTAATAGAAGAGTGCTAAAAATAAAGTAATATAATACAGTCCTTTAACCCAACCCCGTGAGGTTGAGAAGGAAGTCGGAATATACTCTATACGTATGTCCTTTTCTAGGGATACGTATGAATTTTTGGCCTTCTCATCATATCAGGTGAGAAGGCCTTTTGTTATTCTTCCATAGCGACTGTAGAAAGAAAATGAGGAGGAGTAATAATGAACGTCACTACTGATGTACAATCAACAACAGAGGAGACGAAAGAGAAAAGATATAAAACACTATTTGGGTCTGCGCTAGGATATGCAGCAGAAGGCTTAGATATGTTGCTCTTATCTTTCGTACTCGTCTACATTTTAAAAGAATTTCATTTAAGCCCTGTTGAAGGTGGGAACTTAACTTTAGCTACTACAATAGGAATGCTAATTGGGTCTTATTTATTTGGATTTATTGCTGATTTATTTGGGCGTATCCGTACGATGGCCTTCACAATCTTACTATTTTCACTCGCGACAGCACTTATTTATTTCGCAACAGATTATTGGCAATTATTAATTCTTCGCTTTTTAGTTGGAATGGGAGTTGGTGGTGAATTCGGTATTGGAATGGCCATCGTAACTGAAACATGGTCGAAAGAAATGCGCGCAAAGGCAACATCCGTTGTGGCACTTGGATGGCAATTCGGCGTACTAGTCGCTTCACTCCTACCAGCATTTATCGTTCCACACTTTGGATGGAGAGCCGTTTTCTTATTTGGACTCATTCCCGCACTACTAGCTGTCTATGTCCGAAAAAGTTTAAGTGAACCGAAAATATGGGAACAAAAACAACGATACAAAAAAGAATTGTTACAAAAAGAAGCCGAAGGTAATTTAACAACTACTGAGGCAGAGCAACTAAAGCAAATAAAAAAATTCCCACTCCGAAAATTATTTGCAAATAAAAAAGTAACGATAACAACAATTGGTCTTATTATTATGTCATTCATCCAAAACTTCGGATATTATGGAATTTTCACATGGATGCCAACTATTTTAGCAAATAAATATAACTACACATTAGCAAAGGCGAGCGGCTGGATGTTCATCTCTACGATTGGTATGCTAATTGGTATTGCAACTTTTGGTATTCTAGCTGATAAAATTGGTCGCCGTAAAACTTTTACAATCTATTATGTCGGTGGTACTATATACTGTCTCATTTACTTCTTCTTATTCACAGACTCAACATTATTGTTATGGGGAAGTGCATTGCTTGGATTCTTTGCCAATGGCATGATGGGAGGATTCGGGGCAGTTTTAGCCGAAAACTATCCTGCTGAAGCTCGCTCTACAGCAGAAAACTTTATTTTCGGTACAGGACGTGGTTTAGCTGGATTTGGGCCTGTTATTATCGGCTTACTTGCTGCAGGTGGTAATTTAATGGGAGCATTATCCCTCATCTTCATTATCTATCCAATTGGTTTAGTTACGATGTTATTATGTGTTCCAGAGACGAAAGATAAAGTATTAGAATAGATTGAAACTGTATCCTTCAAAAAAATAGGTGGATAAATAGGAAAGAGGAAGTATCTCAAATGAGATGCTTCCTCTTTTTATATAAATACAATTATTTACTTTGATTTACTAGCTTTTTGGAACAAGAAGGAGGTTTTCTCTTCTTCTTTTACAATACCTTGCTTTAAAGCTAATTCCCCCGCAACTTTTGGCGCTAGCCATAGCATTGGGAACAACAGAATGGATACCGGGACAGCTGTTACTACGATAAATGATTGCAGCGCATTAATACTTCCCTCACCCATGTATAAAAGAATCGCTGCAACTGTTCCCATAATAAGCGACCAAAACACTCGTAAGCTAATTCTAGGGTCTCCATCTCCAGTAACTGCCATTGAAATCGAATACGCCATTGAATCCCCTGTTGTTACTACAAATAAAATTGTTAATAAAAGAAATGCCGGTCCAATAATGTGAGAGAGTGGCAGTTGCTCTGTAATTGCAATCATAGCCGCTGGCATACCAGATTCACTTAATGCTGCCGATATAGAACCAGGATTCATTAACTCATAAAACACACCTGATCCCCCTAGTATAGTAAACCAAAACGTTGTAATAATAGGTGCAATAATTCCAATTGCAACGATGATTTCTCGGATTGTTCTTCCTCTTGAAATGCGGCTCACTAAAATTGCCATCATCGGTCCATACCCAATAAACCATCCCCAGAAAAAGATTGTCCACGATCCTAACCAAGTTGTATCACCACGATATGTGCTCATTGGAATAAATTCATTTATATAAAATCCAAACGAAGAAACAAATGAATCAATAATAAATCCACCTGGTCCAAATAGTAATACGAATAGCATTAATAAAACTGCTAACCTAACATTTAAATTACTTATAATTTGAATCCCTTTATCAATTCCTGTTACCGCAGATATAGTAGAAACAGCTACTACACAAACAATAATGGCTAATTGAGTCGTAAACACATCCGGGATGTTAAACAATGCTTGTAGGCCATAACTTGCTTGTAGGCCTAAAAATCCAATTGGACCAATCGTGCCTGCCGCTACCGCAATAATGGCAAATACATCGATCATTGTTCCAAGCCAACTCTTTCGCAATTTCTCTCCAAAAATAGGATATAAAAGCGTTCGAGGTTTTAATGGCATACCTTTATGATAATGCCCATACATCATAACTACCGCACTAATTGTACCTAAAATTGTCCAAGCCAGGAAACCCCAGTGCATATAACTTTGTGCTAAAGCAGGCATTACTGCTTCTTTCGTTCCAGCAGTTATACCTTCATGTATTGGTGGCACCGTCATTAAATGGTACATCGGCTCTGCCGCTGCCCAGAAAACACCACCTCCGGCCAATAATGTAGACATTATAATAGCAAGCCATTTTGTCGTACTAATCTCAGGTTTTTCTAATCCCCCAAGTTTAACTCTCCCATACTTCGAGAATGCCATACACATTGCAACAATAAATGTACCAATTAATAAAACTTGCCAGAAGGCACCAAAATATTTAATTGAAGCTGCAAAACTGCTATTAATGACTCCCTCTACATAATTTTTATTTAAGAAAACCGCAATTACAAATAATAAAAGCGAACCACCACTCATAAGAAATACAGGCCAATCCGTTTTTCGACTCTTCATCCTCATTTACACTTCCTCCTTCCTCAGCAATCTAAAAAAACAACTTTATTATGTTTTATTGTTTACACCCAAAACACAATGATTATATAAGCATAATAATTTATCTATTTCCTACACACTTATGTTGTCCCTAAAAATATGCTAAATCCCTTATTTAAAAGAAAATTTCTATTCCTCTTACATAAAAAAGCAAAATAAAAGACCTTATATTTCTATAAGGTCTTCGAAACAGAAATTTGATTATAACATAAGGAACTCCTTGGTTCAAAAAGCTCCTTCCAAAAATAACCGAGGGTAAAGGCTTCCATTTGCTACGTAACAGTAGTTAAAAAAAATTATATTTTTACAGAAAATGCCCTATACTACAAACTATTTATGAAAAAAATTCGGCTTCAAAATTTCATTCGGATACGGTTTATGATAAATATGAGTGGTAGCTGGAGATAACGGCGGAATGAGCCACACCCAATTGCCCGTTACAACACGACCACAAGCAGCTTCTTGCTTCTCAAATTGCTGAAATTGTTGCGCCGCAGTATGATGGTCAACAATACTGACTCCTTGTTTTTTAAAAGAATGTAAAACAGCCACGTTTAATTCAACTAATGCCTTATCTTTCCATAACGTACCGTTTCTTGATGTATCCAAATCCATCATTTCCGCAACTGCTGGAAGTAAATTATAGCGATCATGATCCGCTAAGTTACGTGCCCCAATCTCTGTTCCCATATACCATCCATTAAACGGAGCTGCTGTATAGGAAATACCGCCAATTTCTAAGCGCATATCTGAAATCATTGGAACCCCGTACCATTTTGCTCCAAGTGACGAAATTGGGTATTCTGGGTGTTCAATTGGCACCTCTTTTACTTCTTCTTTCGGAATTTCTTTATATATCGGCGCTTTTCCATCTATAGAAAACACAAGTGGCAATACATCGAAATTCGTACCTTCTCCTTGCCAGCCAAGTTCTTGACAAAAATCTGTAAACACAGCGGAATGAGAGTCACCAATCACTCCCATTTCTGTTTTATATCCTGCATACCGAATCAATTGGTGATTATAAATTCGTATATTATTTTCTTCACCTTGATATTGCTTAAAAATTGTAATGGTCGGTTTCACTTTTCCGTTGTTCGTTGCATATTGAATATGATGAATTAATGCATTATATACACCTTCCTCATCATTTACTTCACGTGCATCTAATATGTGCATCTTACTCCAAAATAGTCTTCCGATACATCGATTACTATTGCGCCATGCCATTCGCGATCCGTGAACAAGTTCTTCAAATGTATGTTCATACGTCCCCGTCTTCTCTATTTCAACTCGAATTTCTTTCATGCGTTCTTCTATGAATTGTTCTTTATTAAGCTCTTTATAGCAAATCGTAATAAAATGACTCGCTTCCTCTATTAATTGCTTTGTTTTACTCATAAGCGATCTCCTTCTATTTCAACAAAACGTTACTACTTTACAGTATAAGCAAAAAGAATAAGAGTCACAAACGAAAGTCGAAGTGTTACTTTTATTGTACTATCTTTCAGAAAATTAAGAGATTACTATTGACTTTCATGAAAAATAGGTGTATTTTTTACTCAGGTAAATTATTTTTACCTAGACCAACTTTTAGAGAGAAAGGAGGAAATGTCATGTCTTCATTTCAATTGCCAAAGCTTTCATATGACTATGATGAACTAGAGCCATATATCGATAGCAATACACTTTCTATTCATCATGGAAAGCACCATGCGACATACGTAAATAATTTGAATGCCGCATTAGAAAACTATTCGGAATTACATAATAAATCTTTAGAAGAGTTACTATGTAATTTAGAAGCTTTACCAAAGGAAATTGTTACAGCTGTCAGAAATAACGGTGGTGGACATTATTGTCATAGTCTTTTTTGGGAAGTAATGAGCCCACGGGGTGGCGGCGAGCCTAATGGAGACGTTGCAAAAGTAATTGATTATTATTTCAATACCTTTGACAACTTAAAAGATCAACTGTCTAAAGCAGCAATTAGCCGTTTTGGAAGTGGTTATGGATGGCTTGTCCTTGATGGTGAAGAACTTACTGTAATGAGTACACCTAATCAAGATACACCTTTGCAAGAAGGCAAAATTCCATTACTTGTCATTGATGTATGGGAACATGCCTATTATTTAAAGTACCAAAATCGTCGCCCAGAATTTGTTACCAACTGGTGGCATACAGTGAACTGGGACCGGGTAAATGAAAAATATTTACAAGCAATTCAATCACAAAAACATTAGTCGTGCGTATAAGGTAAGTTTGGTAATGTAAAATTAGTATTGTCGAAATCCTCCAGAATCCCCCGGATTGCCACCGGGGGATTTATGATTATTTCATTGCATGTATGTAATAACGTAATACTTTTTCCATTTCTATTTTCAACCCTCGGAACGGGAATCCTAATTCATTAGCTTTTCCATTATGTAATGTACAATTAGTCACTTCATTATAAGGTGCTACATGATCTCCTACTTCTTGAATGAGTGATTTTATTCCCGTATTTTCTTCTATAAAATGAATAATTTCCCGAGTAGAAACTACCCCGTTGCTACAAGCATTAATTGGCCCTTCTATTTCTTTCATCCCGCACCAAAATAAAAATTCCCCGGCTTCTTCTTCATGTATAAACGACAATTTTCCATCTAGATCATTCACTGCGACAGGTTCTTCTCTCACAATATGTTCAACATAAAATTGTAACCTTTTCGTATAATCGTTTTTTCCAATAACAACTGGAAAACGAACTGCAACAACTAGAAATGTTGCTTGTTGAAATACAACTGCTTCGGCTAATCTCTTCCCTTCACCATAATTGAAGTCATTCCTATCTCCATACGCAATTGCATACTCGTACGGATTGAAGTCCTCTTCTAATAAACTTAGTGTTGGTTCATAGACAGCCATTGAAGATGTCATAACGTATTTCTTCGTTTTCCCTCGTAACACTTCACATATTATCTTCGCTGCGTTCGAGCTATAGCATAAATTATCGAATACAATATCATAACTTTTATCTGCTAGACGCTCTGCTAGTTGTTTTTCATCTTCTCTATCTACAATAAGTCTTTTTACTCTACTCCCAAAAGAATCTTCCGTAATTCCTCTCGTCGCAATCGTTACATCGTGCCCATCTTGCAAAAGTGCTTCTACTAAATGTTTACCAAAAAATCTAGTTCCCCCTAGCACCAATACCTTCTTCAACTTTATCATCCCCATTTCGATAAATTGTAAAATACTACCTCTCTATTATAAATGCTAACATATAAAAAGCATGGAACTCGTTTAACGATTCCATGCTTTTCTACAAAAAATATATTAACGTACTCGATATTTATAAATACAATAACAGAAGTATAAAATAGAAATTACAGATACATAAACCCATAATTCATATACGAATCCCTCTCCCCATACTCCCATAAAATAAAAGAGTGAAGGTAACGTCAATGTTACCCAAGATTGTACGAAGGCAATCCTTCCAAGATATTGATTGATGTTCTTTTTTTGTGTATTTAATACAAAGAATAAATACCAAAGTAATGCCCACATAAACCACGTTAACGCATTCACAACATCGTGGAATTGAACAAATGAAACAACCATATAGAATAAAGCAATAATTGCTACCCAAATGCAGAACCACCCTAAACCGCTACTATCCATTCCTTTTATAAAAGTAACACCTACATATAAATAGGTTAATCCGAATAAGAAAGTAGCTGCATATGAACATACCGTCCAATTACTTTGATCAGAAATCATGATTAAATAGAACGGAATAATAATTTGTAGTGCACCCACAAATAAGTTAAAAACACCTGCACTTTTCATCTCTGCTTTTCCTAATATAACAAGACTATTTAAAAATAAAGCTGCACCCGAAAGTAATAATCCTACGTAACCCATATGTATTCGTGTGAAAGTCTTTCCCTTTCACACTTTTAACCTCCCCACAATATAAAGTGATTCTTTATTATTTTTCTTCCTATTTAAAACTACATACATAATTTTTAATCCAAATAGGTCAGACTTCCTACCTTGAAGAACACCGAATTTAAAACGCTTTCAATCATAAATAACCCTATCAGAACATTAATAGGATTCCTTGATTATAAACGTACTCTAACCATGACACAAGTATTGATGTTATTTTAAATATTACGTTTTTTATTTCTATAAAAATTAATAGGATAATGCACTTTTTCTATCTTATTCTACTAATTTCTAACATGGAATATTATAAAATGAGCTAGTCAGTAATACATTCATCTTTATAAGATAATCGTATACTGACCTAAACTTTCATAGTCAATATTGATAGTTTCTCATCCCTAATAATTGCTATTTATCATAAATATCATTCGGATTAATTGTAGGAATAAATCCATTTATAGAACTATATTTTTTAGATACGGTATTTGGAGTAACGGTAAACGTTACAATCTTATTACTTTGTTGTTTAAAATAGCGCATCCAATTTTGACTCCATTCATCTTTCGTAATAACTTGTTTATTGAAGTCCTCCCACAATACACCATGTATAAAATTCAAGGATGTATTTTTGATTGTGTCAAATCCCCAATTCTGTATAAGAAGCAAATCAGAATCAACACCTTTTATTTCTTTTAATAAATTTACATATGCTTCGCGAAATTTCCCTTGTGTAACTGGCTGATCATAAAAATAGTCGTCAATATCACCAGCGGTATCTAAAAACACACCGTCTATTCCTTTTCCAATAACTTGCTGTTTCACTTTATTTACAACAATCCGCCGGTAATGTTCATCAGCTAAATTCATAATATATGTATCCCACTGCTCAATCTTCATTTTCTTACCGTCTCGATAATAATAGTCTGATTCAACTACTTGCGATTTATGCCACGATTCTAATTCTAAAACACTAACATACCCAAGGACTACTGTTCCTGATTTTTTTAATTGCTGAACTTGCTCTTTCGAAAATGCATATGGCTCTATAATGACCATGTCATACTTTGAAAGTCCCTCAATTACTTGCTCATTTGCTTCACCATAATAAATTTTATAACTTCGTACATTTTTTAAAACTGGTTCCACGACATTTGCTTGGGCGAATGTACTTGAGGAAAAAATAAAAGAAAATATAGCTAAAAAGCATATGGAACGTTTCCACTCCATAATAATATTCCCCCCCTATAAAACTGTAATTTTTTATCATTTTAAATATTAATACAAGTATAGTAATACAATAACATTTTACATTTTTTCAAGCTCGATATTTAATAAAAATTCCAATAAATACAATACATTAACAAAAATTAGAATTTATTTCACTTGAATTTACTACATCTCTGTTGATAAAATGATTTGGGCTTTATATATTTTAAAATAATTCTTTTAAATTATGTATTTTATTTCAGTGTACTATTCCTCAAAATTAAATTCGCAAACGAAAGAAGGGATTTTTTATGCACTATAGACAATCTAATTTATTACAAAAAATGATTGAACCTACGATTCTCTTTATTGCTCTATTTTTTCTCTCAATACTAACTGATTTTCTAACACCAACGTATGAATACTTCTTACTCTTATTTATTACATTAATTATTTCTAGCCGGTATGGCATATCTATCGCTCTTTTCACCTTTCTAGAAGCAATGATTTATATTTTTGTAAGCGGTATATATAAGGAAGATGATATATTACTGTACTTTTATTCATTAGATTACTGGATTAATTGGATTTTCTTACTTGTTATTAGTTTATGTTGTGGACTAATGAGTACTGCACAAAAGGAACGGTATGAAGATGTACATATGATAAATAATGAGCTAAAAGCCGAAAATAAAGAATTAAAATATGTTGTGAAACAATTGGATGAAACACGTATTACACTACGTTCTCGTGTACTTGAATCAAATAATCACTTATCTAAAATGTATCATATGTTTAAAGCTTTAAATCATACACATCCTGAAATTGTACTCGATGAGGGGATAAATGTATTAAAAATGTATTTCGGAGCAAAAAAAATTGGTATCTATCACGTCGATAACAATAAACAATCACTTCGTATTAAATTAAGAGCAGAAACTGGTAAAAATACATTACCTCAATCCATTTTTGTTAAAAATGCTTCGCTAGTCATCAAAAATGCCCTAGCACATAATCGACCTTTTTTCCGTACAGAAGAGGATTTTCAAGACGCTCCACTTTTAGTTGGTCCCGTCCTATTCCAAGATGATGTACAATACGTCATTATATTAGACGAAATTGAATTTTCAAAAGTAACTTCTGAGCAATTCGAACTTTTCACATGGTATTTACGCTGGATGGGTGATCGTTTACAAAACGCTTCTAATCTTTGGCTATCAAGTCAAGAGGATCGTACATTCCCTAAAACGAGCATTTATTATGAAGATGAATTTGAACATTTACTAAAAATAGAAAAGAAACGTTACGAAACATTATCTTATCCATATTCCTATTTTGAATTTACTGTTCCACAAGATTCCTTAGAAATGATAAATTCTATTTTAAAAGATCATTTGCGTGATATTGATATATTAGGTTATAGCACGCTCGAGCAAAAAGTTATGATTCTATTACCTGGCACTGAAGAAAAATTTTTATTACCAGTCAAAACTCGTATACAAAACGCTCTTTCTTCTAAAGGAGTGGTATTCTAATGATTTTACTCCTTCTTTACTTTATTTATGCTATTTTGGTTTTTCTTTTATTTCGATTTACGAAAGGTTTGATTACTGAAGATAAGAAAGGAATTATTGAGTTTTGCTTAATTATCTCTCTCCTTTTCCCGCTTGTCGGACTTATTGTATCAGCAATCATGTTATTACTGAATATAAGACGCTCCAAGACCGAGTGGTTACAGCAATACTCTGAGTATGTTTCCTTTCAAGTTGATCATTATGAAGATATTTTGGCATCAGCAAAACAAGATATGGACCTAATTTCATTTTCTTCTGGATTAGAACTAGATAAGCCTGAGTTACATAAACAACTCATTGTACAGTTAAGCTCCTCCCCTATTTCCAATGAAGGAGGCTTATTGAAAGAAGCCATTCACCATAAAGATCCTGAAACTGTACATTACGCAGCAACTACTATTAATTTACTAAATGAACGGTACGAAAAACAGATCGAATACTTAAATAAGCAATTTCTACAAAATCCACAAAATGAAATTGCAAAAGAATTGGTTTCTAACTATTTAAGATATATAGACAGTGGTCTTCTTTCTAATCAGCAAAAAGAAAAAATAATCGCCGAATTTATGAATTTTATTACACAAAGTGTAGAACTATTCCCTACCGAACCTCTTTATCCTTTCCACCTTGGAAATCTGTTTCTACATACAAAACAATATGCAAAGTCTGAAGAACAATTTTTAAATCTTATTCATTTCTATCCTGAATCATATTACGGTTATGTTGGGTTACTTGAAATATATTATGAGCAAAAGTTATGGGACGAGCTCTATAACTTAATCAATAATCTAGCAGCTGCAAAAAGAGTTCATATACTACCGCGTAAATATCAATTATTTGTAAGGCAGTTTGGAGGCGCACACATTGAAAAAGGGGATTAATATATATATCGGAATTGTTAGTATCATTTTATTTCTCTTAATTATATCTATCCTTATATATCGAACAGAAAATTTCTATCAAAAGTTTTCTGTTCCTAAAACTAAAAAAACAGATATTGTTAAAACACTCAAAGCAAAAGATGTAGCCCAAAATGGACAAAAAATGCAATTATACGTTTTAAAAACGGATAATACATTAGGGCAACAAGTCGAATTTAATACGAAAAAGGCAATGGATTACGCACACCTACACTATAAAAATATTACAGCTAATGAAATTAAGGGACTTACTCCCTCTCCCTATACAGGAATTATTATTACAGGTGAAATAATGGCGCAACTTCCACAAGCTGATATTCAAAATTTTGTACAAATGGGCGGAAGGATTATTATCGCAAACCGACTTGATTCAGATTCTTCCTGGAACACATTATTTGGTATTACAAAAAAAGAAGGCTTCAAAGATGTGAAAGGATTAACCTTTGAAGAAGTTTTATTCCCTGGTTATCCTGATCTCTCAAGTTCTTCTCCATTGTTCACTCATAGCTCAATGAATATTACGCTAGATGAGAATACAACTAATACTTGGATTACTGCAGAAGACACTCCCATCCTTTGGACCAATGACTACGGTGAAGGAAAAGTCTTATATTGGAATACAACAGCATTGAACGATAAATTAGGTAGAGGTATGTTCGTTCAATCACTGGGTACTATTTTCCCGACTTTCGCTACAGTACAACTTGGAGCGGAGATTATGTATATCGATGACTTCCCATCTCCAATTCCAAGTGGAGAACTAAAAAACTTAACAACAGAAAAAATTTCTGTTGAAGAATTTTATAAAAAACATTGGTGGAAAAATATGAAGGATATCTCTGAAGAACTTGATATTAAATATACAGGGGTTGCAATTGGGACATATCAAAATAAAGTAACGCCACCCTTTGAAAATTTTACAGGTAAAAATAGAAATACCTATTTATTATTTGGGAGAGAATTATTAAGTCACGGTGGAGAAATCGGTATTCATGGCTATAACCATCAACCTTTATTATTACCACCAGACCCAGTAGATAAAGCACTTGAATATGTTCCATGGAATTCAAAAGAGGACATGGAGAGATCCTTAGATGCTTTACAAAAACTCGTGTATAACTTCTTTCCAAACGAAAAACTAAAAACCTATGTACCACCATCCAATATTATAAATACAACTGGATTAAGTGCATTAAATGACGCGGTTCCAACTATGGAAACAGTTGCTTCTCTATATGTGGGAAGTAAAAGTAACGGCAGTTTAATTCAAGAATTTGGACCAGACGAGCACAACAAAAATATTTATCACTTCCCACGTATTACGAGTGGCTATGCTATTTCAGATGAAGAACAATTTATTTTAGCTGATGTTACTGCAAATTTAGGGGTTATCTCACATTTCGTCCATCCAGATGATATCCTTGATGAAAAACGTTCGGGTAATTTAACGTGGGAAGAATTATTTAAAGCTTATAAAACGACAATTAAAGAAATACGAGAAAGATATCCTTATATAAAAAGTATGACACAAAGTGAAGCAACTGCTTCCATGAAAATTTATCAAACCGGTGATTTAGCTGTTTCTTATGAAGATGATGCTGTTCACATTGCATATAAAGGATTACCAAACCACACTGCAACGATTATACGTGTGGAAGAAGGGAAAAAATTGAAAACCGGTTCATTCCCATACGGCACAGTTACAAAGCTAGATTCACAAATTTATAGCGTTATATTAAAACAAGCTAACGCTACAATTCCAATTAAA
Source organism: Bacillus cereus group sp. BfR-BA-01453 (assembly GCF_022662915.1). NCBI lineage: Bacteria > Bacillati > Bacillota > Bacilli > Caryophanales > Bacillaceae > Bacillus > Bacillus cereus group sp. BfR-BA-01453. The sequence continues at coordinate 90,078 of NZ_JAKUEN010000012.1, forward strand.
GGGGTATAGCAGATGAGAATAGGTTTAGTCGTTGAAGGAAGTTATCCTTTTGTCAGTGGCGGAGTAGCAAGTTGGGTACAAATGATTATCCAACAATTTAAAGAACATGAATTCACCATTTTTGCGATCGTACCGCAAATAAAAACAGAAGAGGAATATCAATATGAAATTCCTAACAATGTAAAAGATATCATTATGATTCCCTTACAATCAGAAAGTGACTCAAACCATATAAAAACCAATTTAACGACTGATGAAGTACAAACACTTCAAAAATGGTTTACATTCCAAGCTAACGACACAGAAGCATTACAAATATTAGGGAACAAGCAAAAGCTAGGAACACTACATTCCTTCTTCGAAAGTCGTGAATTTTATGAAATAGTGAAAGAAAGCTATTTGTATGAAGAAAGTAGTGGTTCTTTCTTAAATTACTTTTGGATGTGGAGATCTATGTTCACACCAATCATTCAAATTTTACAAATTGATTTTCCTGAATTAGATCTTATCCATTCTGTATCTACAGGCTATGGTGGGCTTCTTGGAGCTGCAATTAGTGCCAAATCTGATATACCATTTATTCTAACGGAGCATGGTATTTATTCCCGGGAACGTGAAGAGGAAATACTCCAATCAACTTGGATACCAATTGAATATAAAAAAAGGTGGGTTTCTTTCTTCCATCATTTATCTCACCAAGCATATGAACAAGCTGCTGATGTGATTACGTTATTCGGACGGAATAGTGCATATCAAAAAGAACTAGGAGCTCCGGCCCATAAACTAAAAATTATTCCAAATGGTGTTACTTTATCTGACTATAAAGGGCTACGTAAGCCAAAACATAATTCAGATAAACTCATTATTTCTGCTATTATACGAGTTGTGCCAATTAAAGACGTAAAAACAATGATTTATGCAGCTAAATTATTATTAGAAAAAGATATTCCGTTTATCTTCTACTTATTAGGTCCTGATACAGAAGAACCAGAGTATGCCCAAGAATGTCGTGATTTAATTCAGCAACTTGGATTAAAAGAACATGTAATAATGACTGGCAGAGTAAACATTAAAGATTACTTAAAACAAACGGATATTCTCGTATTAACTAGCATATCTGAAGGGCAACCACTAGCTATGTTAGAAGGAATGGCATCGGGATTACCATGGGTTGTTACAGACGTTGGTTCTTGTAAGGAGTTAATTTATGGACAAGATGAAGATCCTTACGGCCAATGTGGCTTTGTTGTACCACCTGTATCTCCTGAACAAGTTGCCACCCACTTAGAATGGTATTATCGCCACCCTGAATCCATTCAACAATTCGGAAACAATGGGCGTAATCGTATTGAAGCATATTATCAATTATCAGGTGTTGTTGATAGTTATCGTAAGCTTTATTTAGAAAGGGGTGCGAAAACATGGCAGGTATAGGATTTCGATTACAAAAATTATTTCAGGAAGACTACTATTCTTCAAGGGTAAAAGCTTATGGATTTTCGTTATTTGTTACAGCTGGTCCTTGGTTAGTCGTTATTTTAGCAGTAACAACTATTCGATTCATTTTGAATTTATTTCATTCTATTTCAATTGAAGAACAGCGTCTTTTCACTATTTCAATTTCATATTGCTTTATTTTTTCTCAAATTATTTACGGAGCATTGCAGCTCATTGTAACTAGATATGTAGCTGACCTTTTATACGAACAAAAAGCTGATAAAGTATTTTCTTCATTTTTAGGAATGACGAAGATTACACTTTTTTTAGCTATTATGTTATGGCTTTTGTTTGCATTTTTCACACCGTTAGCTTTATATTATAAAATCGTGATGCTATTTTTATTTTTAGCTTTAAATATCATCTGGATTCAGTCCATTTATTTAACAGCAGCTAAAGATTATCAATCAATTGCACTAGCATTTTTAATTGGATCCATTTTTTCCCTATTAGGAATTATCCTAGTAGCTTACTGGCACCCTACACTTGGGTTAGAACATGGATCTGCCCTATTGCTTTTAATTTCTTTTACACTCGGTACTTTCATTACACTAGTATGGTTAAGTATCGTTATTGTACGAATGTTTCCAAATAGTGATGCTACTGAACAATTTACCTTTCTGTCTTATTTAGATAAATATCCAGAATTATTTTGGTCAAGCCTCTTTTACAATGTGGGTATTTGGGTATGTAATTTTGTTATTTGGTTTGGAGACGGTCGAGGAAATATTGAAAACACATTTATTTATCATCAAATTTATGATACTTCTGTTTTCTGGGCGTATTTAAGTATTATCCCAACCTATATTTTCTTTGTAGTATCCATTGAAACCAGGTTTTATGAAAGATATAAAAAGTTCTTCGGTTCGGTAAATAATGGCGGAACATTACATACGCTTTTACAATTGAAAGATTCCATGAACTTTGTCTTAAAGCAGGAAATGGAACGTATACTTCGTAATCAAGGTATTTTTTCCTTACTTATTATTTTTATAATATGGATGTTTAGTTCGCAATCTGGAAAGACAACACTTAATTACTCTATTCTACAACTAACTATAGTTGGTGCTTATGCAAATGGAATGGTGCTCGTTATTACATTACTACTCCTATACTTTGAGGATCGTAAAGGGGCATTTCGAACATCAGCTATTTTCTTTTTTGCAAACTTGTTATTAAGCCTTATCCTACTTCCATTTGGATTCAATGGTTACGGCATTAGTTTCGCCGTTGGATCTTCTATTACATTCCTATATGCTATTTCTAGGCTCTTTACTTACATTAAAGATATTGATTATTATACATTTTGCCAGTCAAATATTCCTATAAAACAGCGGACCTTTTTTACCAAATTAGCTAATAAACTTAACGGGAAATAAATACAAAAATGACCTTTGCTCATGCAAAGGTCATTTTTTGTATCTACATATTAAACTTCCAAATAGCCATTTTTATTATTTGATTGCCATCTCCAAGAATCTGCACACATTTCTTCTAATCCACGTTTTGCTTCCCATCCTAGTTCACGTTTTGCCTTTGATGCATCTGCAAAACATATTGCCACATCGCCAGGACGACGCTCTGTAATTTTATAAGGAACTTTTTTTCCTGAAACCCTTTCAAATGCTTCAACCATCTCAAGTACACTATACCCTGTACCTGTGCCCAAATTATAAGCATCTACTCCTGTTGTATTCAGTACTTTCTCTAGCGCTTTTACGTGACCTTTTGCTAAGTCTACAACATGTATGTAGTCACGGATGCCTGTTCCATCTTTCGTTGGGTAGTCATTTCCAAATACACTTAATTCTTTTAGCTTACCTACTGCCACTTGTGTGACATATGGCATTAAGTTATTTGGAATTCCATTTGGATCCTCTCCAATACGTCCACTTTCATGTGCACCAAATGGGTTGAAATAGCGAAGTAACGCGATACTCCATTCTCTATCTGCAAACGCTACATCACGCATAATTTGCTCAATCATTAATTTCGTTTGACCATATGGATTTGTTGCACTTAATGGAAACTCCTCTGTAATCGGTGACGTTTCCGGAATACCATATACAGTTGCGGATGAACTAAAAATCATCTTCTTTACATTATGTTTCTGCATTACTTCACATAGCACTAAAGTGCTCGTAATGTTGTTATGATAATATGTTAATGGAATTGCTACTGATTCCCCTACAGCTTTAAATCCTGCAAAGTGAATAACTGCTTCGATTGCATTTTCTTCAAAAATTGCGTCAAGTGCTTCTTGATTTAAAACATCTTCTTTATAAAACTTAAATTGTTTTCCTGTTATTTCTTTCACTCGATTTATAGATTCTACCGAGCTATTCGAAAGATTATCAACTACTATAATTTCGTAACCGCTATTTAGTAATTCTACACATGTATGACTACCAATATACCCTGCTCCACCTGTTACAAGTATTGCCATAATTATAGTCCTCCATATTTCATTCATTATAAACTTCTCAAAGTATATCACATATTTCTTATCCTATGTTTAATATGCGAACACAGAAACTTACATTTTATCCCATAATAATTTTATAACATATACGATTCCAATCAAATAATAAGAAAAACGCCACATAATTTTTGTTATGTGGCATTTTTCTTATTAAATTACGTAACAATATACACTTAGAAAATGTGCAAGACTACCTAATAATACAAAAACGTGAAAAATTTCATGATGTCCCATATATTTAAACTCTAGCCACTTTGGCTTTGTTCCATAAATAAATCCACCAATTGTATAAAAAATGCCCCCAAGTACTAAGAAAACAATGCCCCCTGTACTTAAATTCTCTGCTAACGGTGCAAAGAATAAAACAATTAACCAACCCATCGTAATATAAATTGCTGTCGATAACCATCTTGGACAATTAAACCAAAACATTTTAAACACAATGCCACAAATCGCAGTTGCATAGACTAAACAAAATAATAGCAAACCACTTGCTGAATTTAATGTAATTAAGCAAAAGGGTGCATATGTACCTGCAATTAATATAAAAATCATAGAATGATCTAGCTTCCTAAAGAAGTAAATAACACGTTCATTGGCCACAACACTATGATATACAGCTGACGCCGTATAAAGGACCATCATTCCAATCCCAAACAAAATAACAGCTGTAATTGCAGCAAATGATGGCATCTTGATAGAAACTTTCACAAGCATAGCTAATAAGGCAATAAATGATAATATCGCTCCACCTAAGTGAGTAAATGCATTAACTGGTTCTCTTACGTAAGTATTCATAATAACACCCCTCATATAATTACATGTAGTTTTAATAACTACGTGTAATTATATACACATTTCTTTTTAAGGTCAACATTTACAATTTATTTGTTTCGTAATACCATATTTAAGGATGTATTAGACATTAAGTTCCACTAAGTTATAAAAGTGAGGGATTCTACGTGGAAAATATAAATGAATTACTTGAGACATTGCATTTAGAAAAAAATATTAAACTTGAGGATATTCCAAATGTTGACTTATATGTAGATCAAGTTGTCCAACTATTTGAGAATACTTATGCAGATACAACGAGAACTGATGATGAAAAAGTATTAACAAAAACGATGATTAATAATTACGCAAAAGGGAAACTATTCATCCCTATCAAAAATAAAAAATATTCAAAAGAGCATATGATTTTAATTAGCCTAATTTATCAATTAAAAGGTGCTCTTTCCATTAACGACATAAAAAGTTCATTAGAAACTATAAATGACTCCTTATTAAATGATGATTCATTCGAATTAAATACGTTATACAAAAATTATCTTGCTCTTACTGAAAGCAATGTCGAAAGCTTTAAACAAGACGTAAATAACCGTGTTACAGAAGTAAATGAGATTTCTTCCTTAGAAGACACAAAGCTAGAAAAATTTCTACTACTAACATCCTTCGTGACTATGAGTAATATGTATAGACGTTTAGCGGAGCAACTAGTGGATGATTTAAAAGAATCATAAATAAAAAAACTATCCACCTATTAAAGTGGATAGTTTTTATTTACTTAATTGCTTCATGAACTTTTAATTGTTTCCCTTTAATCGTTGTAGTCTTCATGACTTTCAAGACAAGTGGTCCTTTTCCATTTAATATTTCGACGTAAGAAACATTATCTTGTATCGTAATAATGCCTATATCTTCTGCTGTAACACCTTTAATTTTAGCAATTGTACCGACGAAATCTACCGCCCTAATTTTCTTTTTCTTCCCGCCATTAAAGTAAAGCTTCATAATGCCTTTGTTGATGTCTGCATTTTTATCTTTCTTTATAATTGGTTTAGCATGTATCTTTTCTTCAAATGCAGCTTTCCCTTTCATAACTTCTTCTTTTGAAGGTCCAATTACCTTTGGAATTTCAAAGCCAATATACTCCTCAATCTCTTCTAAAAATCTATTTTCATATGGTGTTATAAATGTAATAGCTTTTCCACTATTTCCAGCTCGTCCCGTTCTTCCAGTACGATGTACATAGCTTTCTTTTTCAAGTGGAATATCATAATTAATAACATGTGTAATATTATCAATATCAATTCCTCTCGCAGCTACGTCTGTTGCTACTAAATAACGGAATTTTCCTTTTCTAAAATCATCCATGACTTCAAAACGATCTTCTTGTACCATACCACCATGTATTTTGTCACAAGGATAGTTAGCTCGTTTTAATTGTCTATATACATGATCTACATTTTCTTGTGTACGGCAGAAAATAATACAGCTATCAGGATTCTCAATCGTTGTTACATCTTTAAGTAGTGAAAGCTTCTCGTCTTCTATCGCCTCAAAAAGAGTATGTTCAATTTTATCCGTCGTAATCCCAGCCGCTTTAATTTCAATATGAGTTGGTGCATTCATATATGTACGTGATAACCTTTCAACATCTTCCGGTAATGTTGCTGAAAATAACATTGTCATTCTTTTTGTAGGTAATTCATCAATAATTGCCTCTACTTGATCGATAAAGCCCATGTTTAGCATTTCATCCGCTTCATCAATCACTAAATATTTTAATCGCTCTAAAGAAAGGGTCCCTTTTTCAATATGATCCAATACACGCCCTGGAGTCCCTACTACAATATGCGTCTTTTGCTTTAACTCTAATTTTTGACGTGCAAATGGGGATTTACCATAAATTGCGGCGGCTTTAATTCTTTTGAATCGCCCTATATTTGTAATATCTTCTTTCACCTGTACCGCAAGCTCTCTCGTTGGTGTTAAAACTAATGCTTGCGGTTTATTCTCTTCCCACTCCACCATTTCACAAAGTGGAATACCAAATGAAGCTGTTTTTCCACTTCCCGTCTGGGACTTCACAACAAGATCCTTCTTTTGTAATGCGACTGGAATAACCTCACCTTGTACTTCTGTTGGATGATCATACCCTAACCCAGTAAGTGCCCTTACAATTTCTTTACTTAATTTATACTCAAAAAAACCTTTTTTACTCATATATTAACCTCATTTTATTCTGTATTATTTTCTTTTTTATCTTTTGTATACGTTACTATCGCCCTACTTATTATACTTGAAACCTCACATAAAAAGATGGATTATGCCAGATTCATCTTTTTACATAGAAATAAACCTTATCATTTCATATATTGTTCAACTACTTGATAACATCTTTTGCTCGTATTGTTAGCATTAACCTTTTCATAGAATCCTACATCCACTCAAAAAAATAAAAAGAATACATACATCCTTGTATAATTACCTTAATTTCCTAACCTTTCTATAGACGAACAATATAAACAAAAAAACATTTTAAATTCGTTTTTAACGTTGTTTTTTAGATATAAAATCTACTTTTTAAAAAAACGTTAAGAAATCCTTTGACTTTTTAATGAAAACAATGTAAATTATCATATGGACGAACATTTTTTATTAATAAAAATAAAATATTCGTATTTTAGGGGTGTAAATGATGGAAAACGTATTCGACTATGAAGATATTCAATTAATTCCTGCAAAATGTATTGTGAACAGCCGCTCTGAATGTGATACAACTGTCACTTTAGGTAAACATAAATTTAAATTACCTGTCGTACCTGCAAATATGCAAACGATTATTGATGAAAGAATTGCAACGTATTTAGCTGAAAATAATTACTTCTATATCATGCATCGTTTCCAACCAGAGAAACGAATCTCATTCATTAGAGATATGCAATCACGTGGATTAATCGCTTCTATTAGCGTTGGTGTAAAAGCGGACGAGTATGAATTCGTACAACAGTTAGCTGCTGAACACCTTACACCTGAATACATCACGATTGATATCGCGCATGGACATTCTAATGCTGTAATCAACATGATTCAACATATTAAAAAGCATTTACCAGAAAGCTTCGTTATCGCTGGAAACGTTGGAACTCCAGAAGCGGTAAGAGAATTAGAAAACGCTGGTGCTGACGCAACAAAAGTTGGTATTGGACCTGGTAAAGTTTGTATTACTAAAATTAAAACAGGCTTTGGAACTGGTGGTTGGCAGCTAGCTGCACTTCGCTGGTGTGCAAAAGCTGCAAGTAAACCAATTATCGCTGACGGTGGTATTCGTACACATGGCGACGTAGCTAAATCTATTCGATTTGGGGCGACTATGGTTATGATCGGTTCTCTATTCGCTGGTCATGAAGAGTCTCCAGGGGAAACAATCGAAAAAGACGGCAAACTTTATAAAGAGTACTTCGGTTCAGCTTCTGAATTCCAAAAAGGTGAGAAGAAAAACGTTGAAGGTAAGAAAATGTTCGTTGAGCATAAAGGTTCTTTAGAAGACACTTTAATCGAAATGGAACAAGATCTTCAATCTTCTATCTCTTACGCTGGTGGAACAAAATTAGACTCTATTCGTACTGTAGATTATGTAGTCGTGAAAAACTCTATTTTCAACGGTGATAAAGTATATTAATTTTTAAATTTAACTCGAAGGACAAGCAGTTTTATGCTTGTCCTTCTTTTTCATATATATAGAAATGTAAAATATTTTCATTTTACTGAATTTTCTAGTATCATGTTTTTAGATACTTATAATAAGGGGGATATAATATATGAAAGATGTAATTGAGAAACGCCATATTCGTGCAGAAGTTCCTACTGAATTAACATGGGACCTCTCTGATTTATACGAATCTGATAAAGAGTGGGAAACTGCATTACGTGTATTAACAGATGATATAAAAAAACTTGATGCGTTTAAATGTCAATTACACACTAGCCCCACTATCTTATTACATTGCCTACTTTTAGAAGAAGAGCTTTTAATGAAGTTAACAAAACTATACTCCTACGCAAATTTAAAAGAATCTACCGACCGTACAAATCCAGTTATTCAAGCGAACTCTTCCAAAGTTGCTGCTTTATGGACGAAAGTACATACGGCGCTATCCTTTATTCATAATGAAATTCTCTCATTAGAAGAAGGCACAATTGAAAAATATTTAACTGAAGAAACAAAACTCGAACCTTTCCGTAAATCATTACTAGACATACTACAAAAAAGGCCGCACACGCTCTCTCCTGAAACTGAAGAAGCACTTGCTGCACTTGGCGAGGTACATAGTTCTCCATACAAAATTTACGGTATGACTAAATTAGCCGATATGGATTTTAACTCCATACAAGACGAACAAGGAAATGAACTTCCTGTCTCATTTGCATTATTTGAAAGTAAATATGAGTTTTCTCCAAGCGTAGACATACGTAGGAAAGCATACTCATCATTTGTTTCCACCTTGAAACGATATAAGAATACAGTGGCAACAACATATGCGACTGAAGTAAAAAAACAAGTAACACTCTCTCGTTTACGCAAATTTGAATCTGTTACTCATATGCTTTTAGAACCTCAAAAAGTTCCACTTGAAATGTATAACAATCAACTCGATATTATTTATAAAGAATTGGCGCCTCATATGCGCCGTTTTGCAGATTTAAAAAAGAAAGTATTAGGACTCGATCAAATGCTGTTCTGCGACTTACATGCACCTTTAGATCCCGAATTTAATCCAGCAATTACTTACGAAGAAGCAGGAAAACTCATTCAAGAATCTTTACAAGTACTTGGCGATGAATATAGTACCATTATCGAAAAAGGATTCAAAGAAAGATGGGTCGACCTTGCAGATAACGTAGGCAAATCAACTGGAGCATTTTGTTCAAGTCCATACGGTTCTCATCCATACATTTTAATTACATGGCAAAATACGATGCGTGGCTGCTTCACATTAGCTCATGAATTTGGGCATGCTGGTCATTTTTATTTAGCAAATAAAAACCAGCGTATTATGAATGTACGTCCATCTATGTACTTTGTTGAAGCACCATCTACAATGAATGAATTACTATTAGCCCAGCATTTATTAGCGACCACTGACGATAAGAGAATGCGTAGATGGGTCATTCTGCAACTACTCGGCACATATTATCATAACTTTGTTACTCACTTACTTGAGGGAGAATATCAAAGAAGAGTATACAGCCTAGCAGAAGAAGGTGGAGCACTTACAGCTACAACTTTAACTGAAATAAAAGCAAATGTACTTTCAACATTCTGGGGAGATTCCGTAGAAATTGATGAAGGTGCTGGCTTAACCTGGATGCGTCAACCTCATTATTATATGGGCTTATATTCTTACACATATTCCGCAGGCCTGACTGCATCTACTGCGGTGGCTCAAATGATTAAAGAAGAAGGACAACCTGCCGTTGATCGCTGGTTAGATGTACTTCGCGCTGGTGGTACGATGAAACCACTTGAATTAATGAAACATGCCGGAGTCGATATGTCAAAACCAGACGCAATCCGCAGGGCTGTTTCTTACGTTGGTTCCTTAATTGATGAATTAGAGCGCTCTTATCAAGAATAAAGTGAAACTTTAATCAGTGGGGGGTGTCCATCCCCCACTGATTATTAGCCCTCACCAATCGGGCTTTTACGGGCAGCCCGCTCCCTACCTAACTTCTTTGCTTCCGCTGAATTTTGAGGTGGGGATCTTACTGCCCGGCAAATAGCGGGATAAAAAATAAGCCCTCACTTTATGAGGGTTTATTTTTTATTTACTTTCCAAACCTTTTACGGTATCCACATTTTCTACATAGCTCTTCAACTGCAACTCTTCTCGAAAATCCATCAACAATGTTTGTTGCTCTTTCGCCTTCTATAATGTTAGAGAATGAATCATTATTAATATTTCCAAGGTTAATAATCCCTTCACCATCTAAACAACAAGGAATAACCGTTCCGTTCGCTAAAATACCAGCTTGATTTCGAAGACCATGACAGAATCCTTTTCCATCATCCTCTTCTTCATGCAACGCTGGCCACTGGAATTCATAGTCTTGATTAATAAAGACGCGTTCGGCAATTTTTATACCTTTTCCTGGTGTAAGCTTCTCTTCAATTTGATAAGATAGATCAAACTCATTTTCGATGATGGATAATAACTCTCTATTTTTCTGGATTTCAGCATTCGTTTTATTATCCTGCGTTAAATTCCATAATCTTAGTGAAACAATTAAATCTGATTGGCTTGTTGCCTCTCTAATGAAGGAAAGTATACTTCTTACATACCCCTCTTTGTCTTGTGAACCTGGGTGCCCATCAAAACTATGCAGTGAAAAATTCATTTGTCTTAAAGCAGGCTTATTTAACAATCTATGCCTTCTCTTATTAATTAACGTTCCGTTCGTTGTAATATTAACTTTAAACCCTTTTTCGTGGCTTAAATCTAACAATTGATCTATTTTTGGATGCAGCAACGGCTCACCCTTCACGTGCAAATAAATGTAGTCTGTGTGTGGTTTAATTTGGTCTAACCTTTTTGCAAAATCCTCCACAGAAATGAATTGCTTCTGTCTTTCCGTCGGCGGACAAAAGCTGCACGCAAGATTACATACACTCGTAATCTCCAAGTAAAATTTCTTAAACTTCTTCACCTTTAACTCCTCACTTCTATGACTACTTATACTTTTTCCTCTTCATATTACAGCATACTTTTTTAGAAATAGAAACATACTTATTTTAGGAAATATAGAAAACGGCCACATCTGTAGCCGTTTGAATGTACTATTACTATTTATGATACGGTTCCCCGCGATTAATACGAAACGCTCTATACACTTGCTCAAGCAATACTAATCGCATTAATTGGTGTGGTAACGTCATCTTTGAAAAAGAAAGTGATTCATTTGAACGCTTCATTACTTCTGAACTTAGTCCAAGTGATCCACCAATTACGAATGCAACTTTACTCTTCCCATATGTAGCAAGACGATCTAAGCTTACTGCAAATTCTTCTGATGATTTTTGCTTTCCTTCTATCGCTAACGCAATGACATGCGTATCATCAGAAATTTTATCTAGTATACGTATACCTTCTTTTTCTTTTACAATTAACATTTCTGCTTCACTTAAATTTTCTGGTGCCTTTTCATCTGGCAATTCAATTACTTCTACTTTTGCGTATGCAGATAATCGTTTTAAGTATTCTGCTATACCTTGTTTTAAATATTTTTCTTTTAATTTCCCAATTGAAATAATCGAGATATTCACACGTATTCCCCACCTTACAAACATGTTATCCACATAACTTATCCACATATCCACAATTGTTACCCACATATTGTGTGAGAATCTGTGTTCGATACAACATATGTCGCCTCATTTTGACAAAATTCACATGTTTTTTTCTCTTTTTCTGAGTTATCCACATTGTTAATAACCGGCGCGACTTCACACTCATCCACAATAATATCTAACGCTAATTCAACATGTTCTAAACAACAAGGTAAATTCATATTCTTCACCTCACTTTTCTACAATAGAAAACAGGAGGTAGGCCCTCCTGTTTTTAATACTTTTGAATGCCTAGTTTAACCGTTGTTGTTGCTCGTTTTGTACCACGATAAAACGTAAGAGTCATTTTATCATTAATTTTTTTATCATATAAGGCCGTACGGAATCCGATAATATCACGAACCGGTTTTCCATCTACTGCTACAATTACATCATGTTCTCGTAAACCAGCATCTGTACCTGGCGAAGGGCTTTTCACATCTAAAATGCAAACTCCCTCTGTTACATTGCCTGGTAAATGCAATGTTTTTGACCAATAGTAGTTTGGAATCTCATTTAATGATCTCAGTTCAATTCCAACATACGGTCTTCTTACTTTTCCGTACTTCTCTAATTCATTCATAATTGGAACAGCTCTAGTAACAGGAATAGCTAGCCCAATTCCTTCTACTTCTTTTGCAGCAATTTTCATTGAGTTAATACCAATTAATTGACCCGCTGCGTTTACAAGCGCACCACCACTATTACCCGGATTAATTGCTGCGTCTGTTTGCAATACTTCTACTTGCCAATCATAATGTCCATCTTGATCTAAATCTACAGGAACAATACGCTCATTAGCCGAAATAATACCTTGTGTGACGGTTCCAGAAAATTGGAGCCCGAGCGGGTTCCCAATCGCAATGACTGGTTCTCCTCTACGAACAGCATTAGAATCGCCAATCTCAATTACCTTTTTCACATACTTTGCATCTATTTCTAGTACAGCCAAATCTGTGACTACATCAGTTCCTAATACTTTTCCTGGAACTTTCTTACCGTCACTTAAACTTACTTCAATACGATTTGCCCCAGCAACAACATGATTATTTGTTACAATGTAAGCTTGGCCATCTGTCTTTTTATAAATTACACCCGATCCTGTACCAGCTTCTGAATCTGCCTCTGAAAAATTATCTCGCTGAATATTAATAACGCCAACAACAGCTTCAGATGCACGATCAACAGCATCGACAAAGCTAATCTGTTTAATTCCTTGCGCTTGGGCCATATTACTTCCACTTGCTTCTGCTTGTGGAAACGCGCCTGCATCATTTGAAAACAAAGGAGCTCCAAATGCAAATAACGAAGCTCCTACAATTGTTCCAGCTATACTAGAAATAACAATACCTTTATGCTTCTTTTTTCTTGCACGTTTCATACGATAATTTTCTTCATCAATAAAGGACATATTTGTTCACCTATCTTCCTGAAAACAACTATATTCACCTTTATTGTTTACTAAAATGAAGAATTATACGTATTGAATTTTTGTCGGCATTTTTGGATCTGTATCGTGAATTTCAAAGGCTTCTCCCACTCCAAATCCCTTTTCCTCTAATACTTGTGATACTGACATACGTGCCAGTTCTTTCATGTTATTATCTAAACTTAAATGGGCTAAATAAATATGTTTTGTCTCATCTGTAATTACATCCGCCATCGCTAATGCAGCATCTTCATTACAAACGTGCCCCACATCACTTAAAATACGTCGTTTAATACTCCATGGATAACGTCCCATACGAAGCATTTCTACGTCATGATTACTTTCAAATACGAAAGCATTAGCTCCCTTAATAATACCTTTCATACGGTCACTCACGTACCCTGTATCTGTAATAAGGGCTAACTTTCTATTATTGTTATGAAAAGCATAGAACATCGGCTCTGCCGCATCATGAGACACCCCAAATGACTCGACCTCAATATCACCAAATGTTTTCACATCCCCAACTGAGAAAATAAACTTTTGCTCAGTTGGGATATTTCCTATTAAGTGTTCCATTGCATTCCATGTTTTCTCATTTGCATAAACAGGTAAATCATATTTACGTGCCAATACACCTAAGCCTTTAATATGGTCACTATGTTCATGTGTTACAAGAATACCCGATACATCATTTATATTTAATTCTGCCTGTTTAAATAAAGCCTCTGTTGCTTTACCACTTAAACCTGCATCGACAAGTAACTTCTTTTCATCTGTTCCTACATATAGCATATTCCCTGTACTTCCACTTGCAAGTACGCTAAAATGCAAACCCATTCTTTCTCACTCCAGTATGTTCATCAACCACTTGATTTTCCTTTTCCCCTAATTCCATAACTTGTCCTTCAATTGCATTTACAAAGAAGTCCTGCTTCTGCTCCGTCTTTAAGTTCCACGTTGGAGCAAGTACTTGGTTATTAGAAGTAGATGCGGTAAGGTTGGCATAACCAATTTGCGCTTCTTTTACATGTGTATTCCCATGAATTTTATTTTTTAAATACAGATTTTCTAAAGCGGTTTGGGCAGTAATAATTTCTTGCTGTTTCGTTTTTTCACTTTCGCCCATTTCTTTTAAATCTGTTAACATCGTCTGCGTGTACGACACAAGTTCATTTTTTTCATTTAATTCCACAACAATCATTGCCTGATCGTTATAGAAAATAGGCTTATCTTTATATTTTTGGAAGAAGTAAATTTTAGAGTCTTTCATCGCTCCAAACTCATACTTTTGTCCATCTAATACATAGTTCTTCAAAAAATCATTATACTTATCTTTTGATAAAGATTTTGTATTTAAAAAGGGCTCTTTTAGCTTACTTTCTATTTTGTACATATTTTGTATATGCGCCGTTTGATTTTTTAAAGACTGTATGTCTTCTTCTTTAAATGCCTTGTTTTCAGCCCTAATAAATGACTCTTTTTTCGGTTCTTTAGGGAAATTACCCATAGTAATTTTGTTTGCTTTTAATTCTTGATCTATCTTCGTTTCTGCAATAAGCTCCAATTGATTACTATCTTGCTTTTGAATGAATTGAAAAATGAGAAAGAGGTCCAAAACAAAAAAGGTCACAATAAATATGGTTTTAATCCGATCCCAATCCATTTAGTCCCCCCTCATTCCACTCATATATTTTTTGTTTGCCAGCTTCATCTTCAACAAACTTTACATACCAAATTGGCTGTAGTCGCGCTACTTGCCCATCTAGTGATAATTTGTATCCAATCCCAATGTCTTTAATGGATCTTTTATCTACCGCGGCATTATTTTCTAAGGATGCTATTACAACATGACCTGACGGAAGAGTAACCTTCTGCTCTATACCTTTCGTATTTAAAGAAAGCAACGGTCTTTCATATTCCATTACTTCTTCTGATCCCCATACTTGTCTCAATTCAGCTAATCCATCAGTATTGAATACGGGATATCCATCTTCCTGTAAGCGGAATACTGTCTGTCCTTTATTCATATAGTCCAAACGATATGAATCCAAACTCCCACTATGACCATTTACAAAATCAAAACTTTTTTGTAAAAGCATTAAATTATCTGGCTTTTTCTCACTTAAAACAGAAGAATTTTTATACTTTAGCATATGCTGATCATTTTCAATCTCCATAGACCTAATACCATCTGTAAATATTTCTTTCGATTGCTCGGTAATCGGGCTTAAATAACGTGGGTCACTAAAAAGAGCATTCTTAAATGTATCAACCGCCAAATTAGATGAAATATATGTTATATTACTTAATTCTGTCGTTCCATCTGGTAAAAATAGCTTTTTCATATCATTAATTTGATAGTCAAAATAAGGTTTCGCTGATACTATAAATTGATTTTGTGCATTTACAATATCTTTTAAATACACACCACTTAATTTTGCTTCATATATTCTAGAGTTATCACCATCGGAAACAAAATTAATTTTAATTTCTTGATCCCTACTTCTAGAAGGGTCAAGAATAATTCGATTAAAGTGTTTAGGCTTATCTATACTTTTTTCTTTCATACTAAACATAGATTTAACTGCATCAAATGGGATGTTGGTAGGGAAAATAAGTTCAATTTTCCCTTCACCATGCACATAAGAAAGAAAGTCAGCCTTAGCAATCGATATCTCTTTGAACTCATGTAATTCCCCTGCTTCCAAAGTTCTATAGATTGATTCTATATCTCCCTCTCTTTTGCTCCCGTAATGATTTTTATCTTTATGCACAATGATAGAAGTAGGGCGGACAACATCAGCGATTTTCGTTTGAGTATTTCCCTCATTCCCCTGTACAAATTTTGCGTTTTGCATAGATGTGGAATCTGGCACATACGTCCATAAGTTAAAAGTAAGAAATAGACTAATTACAACTAAATTAATTAAAACTATCGTTTTAACATTCTCCATACTCATTCCCATTCGTCCTCTTCATCTGCTGCCATAGGCAATGTGAAATAAATCGTTGTCCCTTTTCCTTCCTCACTCTTTGCCCAAATCGAGCCACCATGTGCCTCAATCATTTCTTTCGCAATTGCTAATCCAAGTCCTGTACCGCCCATTTGTCTTGAACGTGCTTTATCTACGCGATAAAAACGTTCAAAGATTTTATCGACGTTTTCTTTCGGAATACCCATTCCTTGATCACTTACACTAATCTCCAATAATTCTCCGCGATCACGTAAACGATATGTTACTGTTCCACCTTCTGGTGAATACTTTAATGCATTCGAAATAATGTTATACAATACTTGCGTAATTTTATCCGTATCCATATCAATAAATCGAGATTTTTTAGAGAAAGATCGTTTGAAGCTTACGTTTTGCTCTTTAGACATTTCAAAACGATCAATAATGTTATTAAAGAAGTCAGTAAAGTCGACCCATTCTTTCATTAAACGATGTTCTGTACTATCGAGTTTAGATAGTTGCAATAACGCATTTACAAGTCTAATCATTCTTTCTGTTTCTTCTTGTGTAACTGTTAAAAATTGTGGTGCAATATTTGGATCTTGCCACGCACCGTCTGTAAGTGCCTCTAAGTAACTGCGCATTGTCGTTAATGGCGTTCTTAATTCATGAGAGACATTTGCTACAAACTCGCGGCGTTCTCTTTCTATACGCTCCTGCTCAGTCACATCATATAATACGGCAATTAAACCATTTGCTTTCCCTGTCTCTTTTTGAATAACAGAGAAACTAGCGCGTAAAATATATGGCTCATTTCTCGTACTAAAATCTAATAAAACAGAATCCGGCTCTTCGTATAAATGATCGAGCGTAAATTCTTCTTGTATTCCCAACACTTCTAAAACAGATTGATCGAGCGCCGTTTCACGCGAAACATTTAGCATCTTTTCCGCAGGATCATTTAATAAAATAATGTCCCCTTTTCGGTCAGTAGCAATTACTCCATCTGTCATATGTGATAACACGGATGACAATTTACGTCTTTCACTTTCTGTTGAAGAACG
Organism: Bacillus cereus group sp. BfR-BA-01453; assembly: GCF_022662915.1. Taxonomy (NCBI): domain Bacteria; kingdom Bacillati; phylum Bacillota; class Bacilli; order Caryophanales; family Bacillaceae; genus Bacillus; species Bacillus cereus group sp. BfR-BA-01453. Next base: position 107,680 of record NZ_JAKUEN010000012.1, read on the forward strand.
AGCTTGTTGTAATTTTTTTGATAAATTATTGAAAGATAATGCTAATTGTCCAATTTCATCATGGCTATGCACTTTTACTTTTCTTGAATAGTTTCCTTTTGCCATTTCAATTGCTTGTCTTCGCATATCAGAGATTGGTCTCGTAATCGTTTGAGCTAACAAAATTCCAAGTACAGCTGTTACGAGTAATGCAATAACGGTTCCGGTCGCAAAGATTTGATTAATATCCTTCATCTGCTTATAAACATCTTCCATGGATGCAACAACGTAAATAGCACCAAGTGCATCTTTGTTATTATCATCCATAATAGGAGTAATCATAACTTGTACACGGTGACCTGTACGACCATCCTTCTCAATTTTCACTTCTGGTTTTTTTTGTACCAATACCCGCTGAACAGCTATATCAGTTGACGTTCTATTTACCTTGTTTTGCTTTGACTCATCTGAAATAGCGAGCAGCTTTCTATTAGCATCAAATACACTTACCTCTTGAATATCCTTCTTTCGATCAGAGGCAAATTTTCGAATGGAAGTTTTAATCGTTTCACCTGTTGATTCTGTCTCTGCTTTTGTATAACTTTTTTTAAACTCTTGTTTCAAGTTATACGATAATAAGTTCGTTTGTTGCGTTAAAGAATCTCTAAAACCTTGTACAAGACTCTTTTCTAACTCTCTTACGAAATATACCCCAATAACTTGCATAGCTATCAATATTAATAGCATATATATGAGTACAAATTTTAAATGAATAGATTGAAAAAAACCGACTTTCTTCATATACTATTCCTGCTCTGGGTCACGCAAGTAATACCCTACTCCACGTCTAGTGACAATTAATGTAGGATGACTTGGATTATCTTCAATTTTTTCACGTAGACGACGTACTGTTACATCCACTGTACGTACATCTCCAAAATAGTCATAACCCCAAACTGTTTGCAATAAATGTTCACGTGTCATAACTTGTCCTAAATGTTTTGCTAAATAATGTAATAGCTCAAATTCACGGTGTGTAAGCTCAATATTTTCCTCACGTTTCGTTACACTATACGCATTTGGATTGATAACAATTGGTCCAATAACCATTTCCGTATTTTCTTCTTTTTCTGCCGCACCACCTTGCTGATGGCGACGTAAATTCGCCTTCACGCGAGCAAGTAATTCCCTCGTACTAAATGGCTTCGTTACATAATCATCTGCTCCAAGCTCAAGTCCTAATACTTTATCGATTTCAGAGTCCTTCGCTGTAAGCATAATAATCGGCATTTCTGAGCTTTTACGTATTTCCCGGCAAACCTCTAAGCCATCCTTACCTGGTAGCATAATATCTAATAAAACCATATCTGGTTGTTCTTCAGTTGCTTTTTCAATTGCTTCATCACCATCATGCGCCATTACAATTTCGAAACCTTCTTTTTCTAGGTTGAACTTCAAAATATCTGCAATCGGCTTTTCATCATCAACTACTAAAATTTTCTTTCCCATCATCGTTTATTTCCTCCTTATAAAGTGAAGCTTTAATTAGCCCTCACCAATTGGGCTTTCACGGGCAGCCCTCCCCCCACCTAACTTCTTTGCTTTCGCTGAATTTTAAAGTGGAGGCCTTACTGCCCATTAAATAGCGGGGTAAAAATATGGTCAATATCCCTAAACACATTGATGTCTACATAGTATGTCCCTATATGACCGCATCTTTTGCTTAAGTACTTTCTCCTCTATTCTCACAGACTCATGTATGATCCACTTTTACACGGAATCCTATACGATCTATAGAAAAACCTCTAGCTTCAACTGCTAGAGGCTCCTCATTCTATTTTAAAATAACTACTCAATTTTGTAAAATTACACAAATAAAAAGGATATTAAGTGGGCCCACTTAATATCCTGAGAGTGGCTCGGGACGGAATCGAACCGCCGACACGAGGATTTTCAGTCCTCTGCTCTACCGACTGAGCTACCGAGCCAAAACTATATATAAAACCACTAATGGTGGTATAAACAAAAGTGGCGGTCCCGACCGGGGTCGAACCGGCGATCTCCTGCGTGACAGGCAGGCATGTTAACCACTACACCACGGGACCAAAAATGAACATAAAAAAACATGACCCGTACGGGATTCGAACCCGTGTTACCGCCGTGAAAGGGCGGTGTCTTAACCACTTGACCAACGGGCCACGAAAAATAAAATGGTGAGCCATGAAGGACTCGAACCTTCGACCCTCTGATTAAAAGTCAGATGCTCTACCAACTGAGCTAATGGCTCATACTCACCAACGTCATATTTTCGTGACGACAAGATGTATCATAACATGTTTTATTTATTTTTTGCAATACCTTTTTTTATTTTTTATAAAAAACAAGAAAAAACTCATGCGGACATGAGTTTTTTCTTAAAAATATCAATTAAGCTTCGTATACGTTACGAACAATATTCGTTTGATTACGATCTGGTCCAACTGAGAACATAGATAATTGAATTCCTGTTAACTCAGAAACACGTTCTACGTATTTTCTTGCATTCTCAGGAAGTTCGTCTAATGATCTTACACCAGTAATATCTTCTGTCCAACCTGGAAGCTCTTCGTATACAGGCTCACATTTCGCTAAAATGTTTAAGTTTGCTGGAACTTCGTCGATAACTTCGCCATTGTATTTGTAAGCAACACAAATTTTAAGAGTTGGAATACCAGTTAGAACGTCGATAGAGTTTAATGATAAATCTGTTAAACCACTAACACGACGCGCATGTCTTACAACAACGCTATCAAACCAACCTACGCGGCGTGGACGACCAGTTGTCGTTCCATACTCACGACCAACTTCACGAATTTGATGACCAATTTCGTCATGAAGCTCAGTAGGGAACGGACCATCACCTACGCGGCTTGTATATGCTTTACATACACCTACAACGCGAGTAACTTTTGCAGGGCCAACTCCAGTTCCAACTGTTACACCACCAGCAATTGGGTTAGAAGATGTAACAAACGGATACGTACCGTGGTCGATATCAAGCATAACACCTTGTGCACCTTCAAATAATACACGGTGATTATTATCTAATGCATCATTTAATACAACAGACGTATCACACACATATTGCGCGATTTGTTGTCCGTACTCGAAGTACTCTTCGAAGATTTCTTCTACACTGAAACCTTCTGTATCGTACATTTTTTCAAACAAACGATTTTTTTGTGCTAAATTGCGCTCAAGCTTCTCTTTAAATGCTTCACGGTCTAAAAGATCAGCCATACGAATACCAATACGAGCAGCTTTGTCCATGTATGCAGGACCGATACCTTTTTTCGTTGTACCGATTTTGTTATCACCTTTACTTGCTTCTTCTAACTCATCTTGTTTTAAGTGATAAGGCAAAATAACGTGAGCACGGTTACTTACGCGTAAATTATCAGTACTTACACCACGATCGTGTAAGTATTTTAACTCTTCAAGTAATGCTTTCGGATCTACTACTAAGCCGTTTCCGATTACACAAATTTTCTCTTTATAGAAAATACCAGATGGAATTAAGTGTAATTTATATTTAACTCCGCCAAAAACAATTGTATGTCCTGCGTTATTTCCACCTTGATATCTTGCAACTACTTCCGCATGCTCAGAAAGAAAATCAGTGATTTTACCTTTTCCTTCGTCGCCCCATTGTGTTCCTACAACTACTACTGAAGACATTATTAAAGCACCTCCGCAATTTTCAAACGATCTATTCAAACAATATAATTGTACCAAAACCGAAAAAGAAGTCAACCAAAAAGCGAACATTTTTTTATCAAAAAACTTTTTCGTTCGTAAGAATTATATTTTCACACTATGAAAGCCTTATCTTTTCTATAAAAAAAAAGAAACACATCTTATTATAAGAAATGCGTTTCTTTTTTATACTATCGTTATGCCGGCGGCGCATGTCCATCTTCGAAACGACGTTCTAAGTTAACGAACTTATTGAACTCTTTAACGAATGCAAGCTCTACTGAGCCTACTGGACCATTACGCTGCTTTGCAATAATAATTTCAATCGTATTTTTATTTTCCGTTTCTCGGTCATAGTAATCTTCACGATATAGGAAGGCTACGATATCGGCATCCTGCTCGATACTTCCCGATTCACGAATATCAGACATCATCGGACGTTTATCTTGACGAGATTCTACACCACGAGATAACTGTGACAAGGCAATAACAGGAACTTGTAATTCACGCGCAATCCCTTTTAGTGTACGAGAAATCTCAGATACTTCCTGCTGACGGTTCTCTCCTGATTTCCCACTTCCTTGAATAAGCTGTAAGTAGTCAATCAAGATCATACCAAGACCCTGTTCTTGTTTTAATCTACGACATTTTGCTCGAATCTCATTTACTTTAATCCCCGGCGTATCATCAATATAAATACCAGCATTAGAAAGGCTACCCATTGCCATCGTTAATTTCGCCCAATCATCAGAAGTTAACGATCCGGTACGAAGTCTTTGTGCATCAATATTCCCTTCTGCACAAAGCATACGCATAACAAGCTGATCAGCACCCATCTCTAGACTAAAAATCGCTACATTTTCATCCGTTTTCGTCGCTACGTTTTGTGCGATATTTAATGAAAATGCCGTTTTACCTACCGACGGACGTGCCGCCACGATGATTAAATCATTTCGCTGAAACCCTGCCGTCATCTTATCTAATTCAGTAAATCCAGTTGGTATCCCGGTCACTTCACCTTTTTGATTATGCAAAAGTTCGATTTTATCGTAAGCATCTACAAGAACGTCTTTAATATTTTGGAATGCTTTCGCATTCGTCTGATGAGATACTTCTAATATTTTTTTCTCAGCCTCATTTAAAAGACCATCCACATCATCTTCTCTCTCATATCCATCAGACACAATATGAGTCGCCGTTCGAATTAAACGACGTAACAGAGCTTTTTCAGCGATGATTCTTGCATAATACTCTACGTTAGCGGCAGTCGGAACAACTTCTGCTAATTCTGCTAAGTAAGAAACCCCACCAACTTCTTCTAGTAATCCTTGATCAGCCATTGCTGACGTCATCATTACTAAGTCAATTGGCTCCCCCTTATCAGATAAACCAAGCATGACTTCAAAAATCTTTTGATGTTTCGTTCGATAAAATGAGTCAGGTACTAATAGTTCCGATGCCGATGTTAACGCATCCTGATCAATCAATATAGCACCTAAGACTGCCTGCTCAGCTTCTATATTATGCGGAGGGGTACGATCAGCCATTACATCACTCATACGCAATCCTCCTTGCTTAACTTAGTTTTATTGTTCACTAACATGAACTTTTACTGTTGCTGTTACTTGCGGATGCAATTTCACAGTAACGTTTGTATAGCCTAATGCACGAATTGCATCATCCATTTCAAATTTACGCTTATCAAGTTTAATATTGTGAGATTTTTGCATTGCATCTACGATTTGTTTACTTGTGATTGAACCGAATAGACGGCCGCCTTCTCCAGATTTAGCCTTTAATTCTACAGTTAGTTTCTCTAACGTTTCTTTTAATTGTTTTGCATTTTCAAGCTCTGCTGCTGCATCTTTTTCTTCTTTGCGCTTTTGAGCTTCTAAAGTTTTCATACTGCTATTCGTCGCTTCAGCAGCTAATCCTTGTTTTAGTAAGAAGTTATTTGCATAACCATCTGGTACGTTTTTTACTTCCCCTTTTTTCCCTTTACCTTTTACGTCTTTTAGAAAAATTACTTTCATGATTGTGTGCCTCCCTGTAAATAGTCATCAATAACAAATCGAAGCTTCTCCTCAGCTTCATCTACTGTAACATTTTTCATTTGTGTGGCTGCATTCGTTAAATGCCCGCCACCACCTAAGTTTTCCATAATTAGCTGCACATTCACTTCACCTAAAGACCTGCCGCTAATTCCAATGAAATTCTCGCCACGTTTTGCAATAACAAATGATGCAATAATTCCTGTCATTGTTAATAATGTGTCCGCTGATTGCGCAATAAGCACTTGATCGTAGTAATCATCGCTATCAACTTTTGCAATCGCAATTCCATTTTTATAAATGTACGCATTTTTAATAGCTTTTGCAACCCGTAAATACTGATCCATATCTTCTTTTAAAAGCTCTTGTACAAGTACAGTATCTGCACCGTGTGAGCGTAAATAAGAAGCAGCATCAAACGTACGAGCACCTGTCCGGAATGTAAAGCTTTTCGTATCAACAATAATACCTGCTAATAATGCTGTTGCTTCTAACATTGTCATTTTTAAATTTTTCGGTTGGTATTCAAGTAATTCCGTAACAAGTTCCGCCGTGGAAGAAGCGTATGGCTCCATGTAAACAAGCAATGGATCTTCAATAAAATCTTCTCCTCGGCGATGATGGTCAATAACAACTACATTTTCAATTTTGCGTAACAGCTTTTCTTCCATCACCATTGAAGGCTTATGCGTATCAACAACAACAAGTAATGAATCATCATTTGCAAATTCCATCGCTTGTTCTGGTGTAATAAAGTGAGACCATAACTCTTCATTTTGTTTCACTTTATCCATTAAACGCTTAATTCCCTTATCAGAATCATTTTCATCGAGCACAATATATCCTTTGCGCTCATTTAATTGCGCTACCTTTAAAATACCAATCGCAGCACCAATTGCGTCCATATCAGGAGCCCTATGCCCCATTATAATGACATTGCTACTTTCTAATACTAAATCCTTTAATGCATGTGAAATCACTCTAGCACGTACACGAGTACGTTTTTCCACCGGATTTGTCTTACCACCATAAAACTTAACTTTACCTGTCGCTTGTTTAATAGCTACTTGATCTCCACCACGCCCAAGCGCAAGGTCTAGACCTGATTGAGCCATCGCCCCAAGCTCGGATAAAGGTAAATCACCTGATCCAACACCTACACTTAATGTAAGTGGTATATTTCTTTTGGATGTTTCTTCACGTACTTGGTCTAAAATACTAAATTTCCCTTTCTCCATCTGCGCTAAAATACTTTCATTTAGTACAACGAAGAATCTTTCCGAAGATGCACGTTTTAAATATGCCCCATACTTAACGGCCCATTCATTTAGACGGGATGTCACAAGACTTGTTATATTCGTACGTAATTGATCATCTAATCCTTGTGTAACTTCATCATAATTATCTAAATAAATGACAGCTAAAACAGTACGTTGATCCTCGTACATCTTTTCAATCTCTGTTTGTTCTGTTACATCAAAGAAATAAATTAACTTTTCTTCTTTCCTTACAAAGACACGAAACTTTCGATTATTTAAAGAGACTATATCATCGGATGTTTCTCCCTTAATAAAAAGAAGTAACGTTTCTGATACATCATAAAGGTGCCATCCAGCTAATGCATGCTGCCCCAGACATGAAGATAAATAAGGATTTGCCCAATCAATCCCATAATCCTTATTGTATAACAAAATACCAATCGGCATCTGGTTAAATGCCTCATTACTCACTTTCTTTACCCTTGTAATCATATCTGTCGTATGTTTTTCAAAATTCTTTTGGAAAGTAAGTTCAAATCGTACAACAACAAAAAGGACGATACAAAAAATAAAGAAGGAGACTATCCCCATTAGTAAATGAAAATAACAGAGGATTGAAATGAGCACAAACACAAAAAATGCCAATACGTAAACAGGATATAAAAACCACTGTTTCTTATAAAATTCAGGCATGTATACAACTCCTATAAAGTAAAACTAACTTATCTTCCAGTTAGTAATACAGATTAAAATAGTATAAGGAATATTATTTTATCCTCCTATTTTAGAACGCAATGAAATCCCTAAATCAATTATACCTAAGATTATCACAAGAGGAAACAGCATCGGGATAAACATGCAGGCGATAAAACTAATAATAGGAACCCCTTTCGTAAAACCTTTGCTATGCGCTAAAAAAGCGATAAACGTCAGGCCTTGCAGCACTAGTAATAAAGCAAATATGACATATAGGTTAGAAAATACCATATGTAAATATGATGTCGGTTCTACTTTTATAAAAGTTGATAGCAAAATAAATATAACGTAATACCAAACAATACTCTTTGGTAATTGTATATCTTTGAACTTAGGCCAAGGTATAACATCATGCTTTAGCTTTCTTAAAGCACTACCTGATATTATTATGGTAATCCAAGAAAGACATACAGAAACCATCACAAGTATACTCGGGAATACCGCTTGTAATATATCATTCATTTGTACAAATAACTCTTTTTGCTCTTTACTAATCGGCATACCGGCAACACTTGCTATCTTTTCACTTTGCACTATGCTTTTATTAAACATATTTTGTATTTGCTTTATAAAATCTATGTTAAAAAACTTTATACTGGCGACATAAATTAGCATAATACTGATTAAGTATGCAAGTGAACCGGTTATTAAAATCTCCAATGGCTTTCTTTGTTTTTTATACATGCACCCTAAAACAATACCCATCAACCCAAATACGACCGTCTTTACTAGACCTATCGGCTGACTTACAAAAACAGCAATTAAAAATGCAGCCGTAAAAATTACAAATACATTCGATAATTTATATCTTATCGTTAACAATATAAATGGCAACGGCAACGCAAACGTTACAACTGTACCTAAAATCGGAACATACATAGATATAAACAATAACATTACATATATAGCCAACAACGCGGCTCCTTCAGTAATAAATCTCGCTTGCTTCACATTTTAACCTCTCTTTCAAAAAAGAAAAGCATAGCAAAATGCACAGTAGAGTCCGACTCTACTGTGCATTTCATACGCTATTATTCACCAACATATGGTAAAAGTGCCATTTGACGAGCACGTTTAATTGCAACTGTAAGTTTGCGTTGGTATTTTGCGCTTGTTCCTGTTACACGACGAGGTAAAATTTTACCACGCTCAGAAACGAAACGTTTTAATAAATCAACATCTTTATAATCGATGCGAGTGATGCCGTTAGCTGTGAAGAAACACACCTTACGACGTTTCGCACGTCCACCTTTGCGTCCTGCCATGTCTATTTCCCTCCATTCTTTGTTAAAACTAACAAATTTACTGTATTAGAACGGTAAATCGTCGTCGGAAATGTCGATCGGTTGACCTACATTTGAAAATGGATCGTCATTCTTCGTAAATCCAGAGTTACCTTGGTTACCTGAATTACTAGATTGACCAAATGGGTTAGAGCCTTGGTTACCGAAACCAGCTCCTGATGGTTGCTGATTAAATGAACCGCGTTGCTCCCCACCGCCATTACGCGGCTCTAAAAATTGTACGCTTTCCGCAAGAACTTCTGTTACGTATACACGTTTACCATCTTGTCCCTCGTAATTACGAGTTTGAAGACGCCCATCTACGCCTGCTAAGCTACCTTTTTTCAAATAATTTGCTACGTTTTCTGCTTGTTTACGCCATATAACACAATTAATAAAGTCAGCTTCACGCTCACCTTGTTGATTGGCAAATGCGCGATTCACAGCTAACGTAAAAGTAGCTACTGCAACACCATTGGGCGTGTAACGTAAGTCAGGGTCCTTAGTTAAACGACCAACGAGGATAACACGATTCATCAATCGAACCACTCTCCCTTATATATCAATTATTTTTCTTCTTCTTTAACAACGATATGACGAAGGATGTCTTCGTTGATCTTAGCTAAACGGTCGAATTCGTTAATCGCTTCTGCGTTAGATTTCACGTTTAAGATCATGTAGAAACCTTCACGTAAGTCGTTGATTTCGTAAGCTAAACGACGCTTACCCCACTCTTTCGTGTTAATGATTTCTGCACCATTGTTTGTTAAAACACCTGCAAAACGTTCAACTAAAGCTTTTTGAGCTTCTTCTTCAACGCCAGGACGAATGATGTACATAATTTCGTACTTTCTCATTACACTTTCACCTCCTTTTGGTCTAAACGGCCCATAATGGGCAAGGAGCAATTAATTTTTAGTAATTACTCACGAGTTTAGATTATATCATAGTAAGTTAGATGAATCAACTCACCCATACATAAAAAACTTGGCAAACATATAATATATTTGCCAAGCTCATATCTTTATTTTTCCTAGGAAATATTAAATTAAACGTTGAAACGGAAGTGCATAACATCTCCGTCTTTTACGATATACTCTTTTCCTTCTAAACGAACTTTACCAGCTTCTTTTGCAGCTGTCATAGAACCGTTTGTCATTAAGTCTTCGTAAGAAACTGTTTCTGCACGAATAAATCCACGCTCAAAGTCTGTATGAATTACACCAGCACATTGTGGTGCTTTCATACCTTGTTTGAATGTCCATGCACGTACTTCTTGTACACCAGCTGTGAAATAAGTAGCAAGTCCTAATAAATCATATGCAGCACGAATTAATTGATCTAAACCAGATTCTTCAATGCCTAGTTCTTCAAGGAATACCTTTTTCTCTTCTTCGTCTAACTCAGCGATTTCTGATTCGATTTTTGCACATACAACAATTACTTGAGAATTTTCATTTGCAGCAAATTCTTTTACCATTTGTACGTATTTATTTTCAGAAGGATCGATTACATCGTCCTCGCTTACGTTTGCTACGTATAACATTTCTTTCGTTGTCAATAAATGAAGACCTTTCACAATCTTCATTTGCTCTTCTGTAAATTCAACGGTACGAGCTGGTTTTCCCTCTTCGAAAGCTTCTTTTAAACGTACTAAAATTTCATGTTCATATACTGCTTCTTTATCTTTTTGTCTTGCTAATTTCGCAACACGTTCAATACGTTTATCAACAGATTCTAAATCCGCTAAGATTAGCTCTAAGTTGATTGTTTCAATATCATCAATTGGATCTACTTTCCCTGAAACGTGCGTAATATTTTCGTCTTCAAAACAACGAACAACTTGGCAAATTGCATCTACTTGGCGAATGTGAGATAAGAATTTATTTCCTAAACCTTCGCCTTTACTAGCACCCTTTACGATACCTGCAATATCAGTAAACTCAAATACAGTCGGAACAGTTTTTTTCGGTTCTACTAATTCCGTTAATTTATTTAAACGCTCATCTGGTACTTCTACAATTCCTACGTTTGGATCAATTGTACAGAATGGATAGTTTGCAGATTCTGCTCCTGCTTGTGTAATTGCATTAAATAAAGTGGACTTCCCTACGTTAGGTAATCCAACAATCCCAGCCGTTAATCCCATATTTTTCACTCCTATGTCTCAATCTTTCATCATTATAGATAGTAACGAAAAAAATGACAAGTTTCCTCCAAACGAAAAAAAGTAACAGCTACCCACTGCAACTGTTACTTTCTCTCTATTCTTCGTGCTTCACAAGTATTTTTTTCACCTTACGATCGAACTCTCTTCGAGGAATCATTACTGAATGGTCACATCCCTCGCACTTAATGCGGATATCCATTCCCATACGAATAATCTTCCAACGATTCTCCCCACATGGGTGGGCTTTCTTCATTTCCACAACATCATACAAGTTATACTGCTTTTGCTCCATTCTCCAAACCCCTCTCCATACTAAATTGCTTTTTCACTCACTAATTCTTCACGATTATATAAAACCATACGTGGATATGGAATTTCAATACCATGTAAATCTAGACGATTTTTAATTTCTTTACGAAGTGCCCTTGCAATAACTGCATGTTGCATTGGCTCTACTTCAGCAATAACACGTAGTATAACTTCTGAAGCAGCTAATGTTTGTACACCTAACAACTGAGGTGTTGTTACCATTTGTTCATACTTTGCAGGTAATTCCTCTAATAACTCTTCAATGACTTGCTCTGCTTTTGCAATATCCGCCTCATATGAAATAGATACATCCACAAATGCTACACTATTACTTACCGAGAAGTTCGTAACTTGAACAATACTTCCATTTGGTAAAGTATGAATTTCACCTGTCCAACTTTTTACTTTTGTTGTACGAAGTCCAATTTCTAAAACGACACCTTCAAACTGCCCAATTCTTACATAGTCACCTACTGAAAATTGATCTTCTAGCAAGATAAATAATCCTGTAATAACATCTTTCACTAAACTTTGAGCACCAAATCCGACTGCTAAACCAATTACCCCAGCACCGGCTAATAAACCTGATGCATTAATATCGAACACACCTAAAATCGCAATTAACATAATAAACATAACAACGTATGCCACAATATTTTCAAGTAACTTCGCTACTGTAACTGTACGACGTTCTGAAATTTGAATTGGCGAACGACTTCCCATACGAAACGCATTTCGTACAACCGCTCTTGCAATTCGTACTACAATTGCACCAATTGTTAAAATGATACATATTTTTAATGTCGCAATTCCAATATGAGCCCAACGATCAGCATCTAATAAATACTGTTTCGTAGCATTAAACCACTTCGTTAATAAATCCATGTACCTCTACCTCTCCAGCCAAAATTTCTTTTTAGTTATCCTTCTTATTGTATCAGAAGTCTCCTAATTGCTGAAAAAATTTTATGTCTTTAATTACATTTATTAACTTCCATGCAGGTATAAAATGGAACGAATATATATATACTAGTACTATTATTTCCGTTCTCACTTAAGTTTTACAGCAAGTACGCACTTATAGTTTTCCATTTTACTCACCATATAACATATTTTGAAAATTTATTAAAAGGATGGGTGCTTCATGAATATTGGAAGTTTTCGCTTACCTTTTTTCGAAAAAGAAACTCAAAACGTTATGCACCAAGATTTAGAAGCCTCTGAGACAATTAGTAACTTCTTACTTTCCCACATCCCTATTAAGACTCATATACCAATTATTCTCGTTTGTATCGGAACAGATCGTTCTACAGGCGATGCACTCGGGCCATTAGTCGGTACGAAACTAGAACAAGTAGGAATTACAAACTTCCAAGTGTTCGGCACACTAGATGAACCAGTACATGCGCTAAATTTAGAAGAAAAAATTCAGAATATACAGAAAGATAATCCTGCTTCATTTATAATTGCGGTTGATGCTTGTTTAGGAAAATCTCAAAGTATCGGTTCCATCACTACCGGAATGGGACCTAGTAAACCCGGAGCTGCGATGAATAAGAAATTACCAGCAGTTGGTGATTTACATATTCATGGCATCGTAAATCTAAATGGTTTTATGGAGTTTTTCGTCCTGCAAAATACAAGATTAAGTTTAGTTATGAAAATGGCTGATGTAATTGCACAAAGCATAATAGAAACAGACCAAAAATTATCTGTATTAAAAAAAGCAAACCATCTATAAATAATAAGATGGTTTGCTTTTTAGTTTTGCTGCGCTAATAATTCTAAAATACGATTTAAATCTTCTTTATTGAAAAATTCAATTTCGATTTTACCTTTTTCCTTTTTTGTTTCTTTAATTTTTACCTCTGTGCCAAACTTTTCTCTTAAGAACGTTTCGCGTTCTACGAAAAATATGTTTCTCTCTTTTTTTACTTGTTTTGTTTCACGTGAAACGCGTTGATTAATCTCCTGAACAATTTTCTCTAATTGACGAACATTTAATCCTTCTTTTTCAATTCGTTTCAGTAAAGATTTCAACTGCTCTTCATCTTTTATCGTAAGTAAAGTTCTCCCATGAGCCATTGAAAGTTGACCGTTTGCAATCATATCTTGCACAAAAGAAGGGAGGCTTAATAATCGCGTATAGTTTGCAATGTAAGGTCTACTCTTACCAAGACGTTTTGCTAATTGTTCTTGCGTCACATTTAGCTCATTCATTAACATTTGATATGCCATTGCTTCTTCCATTGGATTTAAATCTTCTCGTTGTAAGTTTTCAAGCAATGCAAACTCCATCATTTGCTGTTCATTTAATTGTCTTACAACGGCAGGTACTTTTTCGAGTCCCGCCTCTTTAGCAGCACGATATCTTCTTTCACCTGCAACAATTTCATATCCTTTAATACTCTTTCTAGCAATCAATGGTTGTAATATGCCGTGCTCTTTAATAGAGGCCGATAATTCCTGAATCGCCTCTTTATTAAAGTGTTTACGTGGTTGATATGGATTCGGTCTTAATTCAGTTATCGTAATCTCCTGAATTGTCTCTTCTTCTTTCACATCTAAATCAGGAAAAAACACATTGATTCCTCTTCCTAATCCTTTAGCCACCTGCAATCACTTCCTCTGCTAAATCTATATATACTTCTGCCCCTCTTGATTTAGCGTCATACTGCATAATTGGTTTCCCATGACTTGGTGCTTCACTCAAACGAACATTACGAGGGATAATCGAACGGTATACTTTATCTCTAAAGTATTTTTTCACTTCATCTATAACCTGAATCCCTAAATTTGTACGGGCATCTAACATTGTTAGCAATACGCCTTGAATTGCTAGATTTTTATTTAAGTGCTTTTGCACAAGTCGAACTGTATTTAATAGCTGACTTAACCCTTCTAGTGCGTAATATTCGCATTGAACAGGAATAATAACAGAATCTGCTGCAGTTAATGCATTAATCGTTAATAACCCTAAGGACGGGGGACAGTCGATAATAATATAATCATATTCATCACGAACTGGCTGTAATGCCCTTTGCAAACGTACTTCCCGGGAAATAGTCGGTACCAATTCAATTTCAGCGCCTGCTAATTGAATTGTAGCGGGTAGAACATCTAAGTTTTCAGTTGCGGTTTTCTGTATAACCCCTTGAACATCTGCATCTTCCACAAGAACATTGTAAATACATTGATCTAATTCGGATTTTTCAATTCCCACACCCGTCGTTGCATTTCCTTGAGCATCAATATCTACAAGAAGGACCTTTTTACCTACTTGTGCCAATCCAGCCCCTAAATTAACAGATGTTGTTGTTTTTCCAACGCCACCCTTTTGATTGGCTATAGCAATGATTTTTCCCATGATGTCACCTACTTTCAACCTTTCTATCTTATTCTAGTAACAATTACGTTTATTGTAACATGAAATAAAAGTTTTTCTTTTACGTCCTTATTAAACTTCAAAATTTATTTGTAAACTCCTTCTTCATCTAACAAGAAAATATAGTAAAAGAGACCTATCCAATAGGATCAGGTCTCTAACACGCCATTATTATTTTTTCTTCGGAATTTGAATTGTAATTTGATAGTACTCGTCAAACTCTTCTTCCTCAGAATTAACATTTAAACCACTGTCAGCAACCATTTGTAATGACTGCCTAATTGTATTCATGGCAATTCTCGTATCTCGACTTACTGCTTTTTGCTTTGCCTTACGCTTCGGTTTTGCTTCCTCTAGTAATTTCGCAATTCGTTCCTCTGTTTGCTTTACATTCAATTGTTTCTCCACAATTTCCTGTAAAACCTTCAGTTGTAATTCCTCATTCTTTAAAGGGATGAGCGCACGGGCATGGCGTTCTGTAATACTTTTTTCTAATAACGCATTTTTTATTTCTTCAGGCAACTTTAACAATCGCAACTTATTTGCGATTGTGGATTGTCCTTTTCCGAGTCTTTGTGCCAATGCTTCTTGCGTTAAATTATGTAACTCAATTAGCTTTTGATATGCCACAGCTTCCTCGATTGCTGTTAGTTCCTCACGTTGCAAGTTTTCAATTAAAGCCACAGAAGCTGTTTCTGTATCATTTAAGTTTTTTATAATTGCAGGAACCTTTTCCCACCCTAACTTTGTTGCTGCACGGAAACGCCTTTCTCCAGCAATAATCTCGTACTTATCATCCTCATATTGCCTCACAACAATTGGCTGAATAAGTCCATGTGTACGAATCGTTAATGCTAGTTCCTCAATACGCGCGTCATCAAAAACTGTTCGTGGTTGATAACGGTTAGGGGTAATATTTACTATCGGAATTTCTTGTATTTCTTCATATACCTTTTTATCTATTTCTTCATGGCTTTCGTCTTGTAATTCGAATTCGCTCTCTTTATCTCCAAAGCCAAATAAACGAGAAAACGTATTTTTCATACATATTCCACCACCTTTAGGCCTATTGACTATTCTCCATAAAATGTTTCCTATGAAACATTTACGTTTTCATTTATATAATTTAATCTTACGTCTAATAAGATTTATTTTTCAATAGGTAATTTATTGGGTGTTCCCGGTTTGCGTGGATATTTCTTTGGTGTCTTGCGCTTTTTCTCGATTAATAAAATATTACGTTCACTTTCTTCAAACGGTAATTGGAACGTAGACATTTCTTTTAAATCTCCGCCTAGCACCTCTAAAGCATACTTGCCATTTTCAATTTCTTCGTTTGCTGCAGCACCTTTCATTGCAATGAATGTTCCCCCAACTTTTACAAGTGGTAAACACAGCTCACTTAATACTGAAAGACGTGCGACTGCACGTGCCATTACAATGTCGTACGCTTCACGTACACCTTCTTTTTTTCCAAATGTTTCAGCACGATCATGACAAAACGCGACGTCACTCAATTCCAACTTTTGTGCTAAATGATTTAAGAAATTAATACGTTTTTGCAATGAGTCTACAATCGTCACTTTTAAATGCGGGAAACAGATTTTTAAAGGAATACTTGGGAATCCAGCTCCTGCGCCAACATCACAAATTGAGAATGGTTTTGAAAAATCGTAATAAAAAGCAGCTGTAATGGAATCAAAAAAGTGTTTTAAATATACTTCCTCTTTTTCCGTAATAGCCGTTAAATTCATTTTTCCATTCCATTCTACTAATGTTTCGAAGTAGATTTCGAACTGCTCTAACTGTCTAGAAGAGAGGGTGATACCCTTCTCTTCTAGCATAGATTGAAATTGTTCTATGTTCATCTAACAATATCTCCTTACTATTTATTGGTTCGATACTCGCGCAATTTTTCCTTGTTCAATATACACAAGTAAAATGGAAATGTCCGCTGGATTTACGCCCGATATACGTGAAGCCTGCCCCACTGAAAGTGGACGAACATCTTTCAATTTCTGTCTAGCTTCTGATGCAAGGCTAGAAATCGCATCATAATCAATATCGACAGGAATTTTTTTACTTTCCATCTTTTTCATACGCTCTACTTGCTGTAAAGATTTTTCGATATATCCTTCGTACTTAATCTGAATTTCAACTTGTTCTGTAACTTCATCACTTAATTCTACTTCACTTGGTACTAAAAGATGAATATGCTCATATGTCATCTCTGGACGACGTAATAAGTCACTTGCACGTATTCCATCTTTCAATTCACTTCCACCAATATTGCGAATTAATTCTTGAACTTCAGGACGTGGTTTAATAATAATGCTACTTAAACGTTCCTTTTCCTGTTCAATTTGTAATTTTTTATTTGTAAATCGCTCATAGCGTTCTTCTTTAATTAATCCAATTTCATGACCAATTTCAGTTAAACGAAGATCCGCATTATCATGGCGTAATAATAGACGATACTCTGCACGAGACGTTAATAAACGATATGGTTCATTCGTACCTTTCGTTACAAGATCATCAATTAAGACACCAATATAAGCATCCTCACGACCTAAAATCACTTCTTTTTTACCTAAAGAACGACATGCTGCATTAATTCCGGCCATAAGCCCTTGTCCTGCCGCCTCTTCGTAACCAGAAGTTCCGTTAATTTGTCCTGCTGTATATAAATTTTTAATTTTTTTCGTTTCAAGTGTTGGCCATAGTTGCGTTGGCACAATTGCATCATATTCAATTGCATAACCTGTACGCATCATTTCAACATTTTCTAGACCAGGGATTGTTCTAAGCATATCACGCTGTACGTCTTCTGGTAAGCTTGTGGATAAACCTTGTACGTACACTTCTTGTGTGTTACGTCCTTCTGGCTCTAAGAAAATTTGATGACGCGGTTTATCATTAAACCTTACTACCTTGTCTTCAATTGAAGGACAATATCTAGGACCTGTTCCCTTAATCATACCAGAATACATAGCTGAGCGATGTAGGTTTTCATCTATTAAACGATGTGTTTCCGTACTCGTATACGTTAACCAACATGGAATTTGATCCATAATAAACTTTGTCGTTTCAAAAGAGAAAGCTCGTGGCTTATCATCACCTGGCTGAATTTCTGTTTTACTGTAATCAATCGTATTACTATTTACGCGCGGAGGTGTACCTGTTTTAAATCTAACAAGATCAAATCCAAGCTCCTCTAAATGTTCCGATAAAGTAATAGATGGTTGTTGATTATTTGGACCACTCGAATATTTTAAATCTCCCATAATAATCTCACCACGTAAAAACGTTCCAGTCGTAATTACGACTGTCTTTGCTGTATATTCAGCACCAGCTTGCGTAATTACCCCTTTACATTCGCCGTCTTCAACGATTAAACGCTCTACCATTCCTTGGAACAACGTTAAGTTTGGTGTTTCTTCAATTGTTTTCTTTAATTCATGCTGGTAAGAGAACTTATCTGCTTGTGCTCGAAGTGCGCGTACAGCTGGCCCTTTACCTGTATTTAACATACGCATTTGAATATGCGTTTTATCAATGTTGCGTCCCATTTCTCCGCCTAATGCATCAATTTCACGAACAACAATCCCTTTTGCTGGTCCACCAACAGAAGGGTTACATGGCATAAACGCTACCATATCTAAGTTAATTGTTAACATTAATGTTTTGGAGCCCATTCGTGCTGCCGCAAGACCAGCTTCACATCCTGCATGACCTGCACCGATTACTATGACATCGTATGAACCGGCATTGTATCCCATTGTTTATTCCTCCTAATAATCTCTATCTTTCTGAAACATCACTATATTATTTTCCTAAACAAAATTGAGAGAACAACTGGTCAATTAAGCTTTCATGAACGGTGTCACCAGTAATTTCACCAAGTATTTCCCACGTTCTTGTTAAATCAATCTGCACCATATCAATTGGAACACCATTTTCTATCGCCTCAATTGCATCTCCAATTGTTTTTCCTGCTTGTGTTAATAATCCAATATGTCTCGCGTTAGAAACATATGTTACATCTGCGGAATCAATTGTTCCTTCAAAGAATAAATCAGCGATTGCCGTTTCAAGCTCATCTATTCCCTGTTCCTCAATTAACGACGTTGTAATAACACGATTTCCCTCTGCCAATTCTATAACACGTTCCATATCAATTGCTTGCGGTAAATCTGTCTTATTTACAATAACAATGAAATCTTTTCCTTGTACAGCACGGAATAGATCTTCATCCTCATTCGTTAAAGCTTCGCTATAATTAACGACAACTAACACTAAATCAGCTTGACTCATCATTTCTTTTGAACGCTCTACACCAATTCGTTCAACAACATCTTCTGTTTCACGAATTCCGGCCGTATCTATAAGTTTAAGTGGTACACCACGCACATTAACGTACTCTTCAATAACATCACGAGTTGTTCCTGCAATATCAGTTACAATTGCCTTTTTCTCCTGAACGAGACTATTTAATAGCGATGATTTCCCAACATTAGGTCTACCGATGATTGCAGTAGCAATACCCTCACGTAAAATCTTTCCTTGCTTTGATGTTTCTAATATTTTTGCAATTTCAGCACGAACATGTGTAGCTTTCTCAATTAAAATATTATGTGTCATTTCTTCCACATCATCATATTCCGGGTAATCTATGTTTACCTCAACATGAGCTAACGTTTCTAATATGTCCTGACGCAGACGGCCGATTAATTTAGATAATCGTCCCTCCATTTGATTAATCGCTACGTTCATTGCACGATCTGTTTTTGCACGGATTAAGTCCATAACAGCTTCTGCTTGTGATAAATCAATACGGCCATTTAAAAAAGCACGTTTTGTAAATTCACCAGGCTCTGCTAATCTTACCCCTTGCGCTAAAATAAGCTGCAATACTTTATTTACCGAAACAAGTCCACCATGACAGTTAATTTCTACTATATTTTCACGTGTAAAAGTCCTTGGTGCACGCATAATGGACACCATTACTTCTTCAATAACCTGATTTGTATCTAAATCAACAATATGACCATAATGAATTGTATGAGAAGGAACCTCTGTTAAATCCTTCCCTTTAAAAATACGATTAACTTTTTCAACCGCATCATCCCCACTTACTCGAACAATGGCAATTGCACCCTCTCCAAGCGCTGTGGAAATCGCGGCAATTGTATCAAATTCCATGTCCTTTCACCTCACTTGCTTATTTATCTCTATTTCAACATGATTATTTTCTTCACTAAATTATTAGAATACCATAACGAACCTATCTACAAAAGAATAATAACTCATTTTATTATGTCCTCATGTAAAAAACACTAAACTTATTCACAGTGGATAAGTTTAGTGTTTTTAGTTATCCACACCTATTTTCCCCTCAAAAAAACCGGCACTCAATTGAGTAACCGGTCACTTGGAAGATATTACAACATGTCGATGTGGTTCTTTTCCTTCAGAAGTTGTAATGATATTTTGATGATTAGATAATGCTTGGTGGATAATCTTTCGTTCAAAAGATGGCATAGGCTCCAATACAACTCTTTTTTTCGTACTTACCACTTGTTTTGCTAATCGATAAGAAAGTGCTTCTAACGTAGCTTTTCTTTTACTACGATAATTTTCAGCATCTAATGTGATACCAATGTACTGCTTCGTATTACGATTCGCCACAAGTTTTGTTAAATACTGTAAAGAATTCAAGGTGTTTCCTCTTTTCCCAATTAAAACACCTACATTTTCGCCGTAAATTGTAAATTCAACTTCTCGTCCTTTTACAATTTTACTAATCTCAGCTTCCACACCCATATCGTGAATAACATTTTTTAAATATTCTTCACATTCTTGAATTGGATCTTTCTTCAATACAACTTCTACTACTGCAGGTCGGTTCCCAAATAAGCCTAAGAACCCTCTCTTACCCTCATCGATAATATTTATATATACTCGGTCTTTTGAAACATTTAATTGCCTTAAAGCATCCTGTACTGCCAGCTCGACTGTTTGTCCTTTAGCAGTAATTATACTCACTTGCTTGATCCTCCTGCCTTACTAGCCTTAATTTCCGGCCCTTTGATCAAGTACATTTGAGCGATACCAAAGATATTACCAACAACCCAGTAAAGTGATAATGCAGCTGGGAAGTTAATTGCAAAGATTAAAATCATGATTGGCATTAACCAAATCATCATTGCCATTTGCGGATTTTGACCAGCAGTTCCTGCCATAGCAAGTTTTTGCTGAATAAATGTCGTAATTGCTGCAACAATCGGTAAAATATATAACGGATCTGCTTGTCCTAAGTCGAACCATAAGAATGTATGCTTACTAATTTCTGATGTTCTCATAATCGCATGGTAAAACGCGAATAAAATAGGCATCTGAACAAAGATTGGTAAACATCCTGCTAATGGATTTACACCATTTTTTTGATACAACTGCATCATTTCTTGTTGTAGTTTTTGCTGCGTTGCTTGATCTTTAGAACTATATTTCTCTTTTAACTTCACCATTTCTGGTTGTAACGCTTGCATTGCTTTCGTACTCTTCGTTTGTTTAATCATTAATGGTAATAATGCAAAACGAATAATAAGAGTTGTAACAACAATCGCTAAACCGTAATTACTACCAAATAAGTTGGCAAAATACGTAATTAACTGAGAAAGCGGGTATACGAAGTATTCATTCCAAATTCCAGTGCTTTTTGGTGTAATTGGCTGATTTACTTCACTACAGCCAGCAGTAATCGCCATTAATGCAACAACCATGGCTAGTAAACCTAATTTCTTTTTCAAAGCCTACTCCTCCTTGTATCGGTATGTATATAGTGTAATTCATTTCCTTACGCTACTTTTTTATTCTTTTCATACCAGAGCGTTTAAAGACATGAATTAAGCTTTTCTTCAATTCTTCATATGTCATCTCTGCACAAGGCTTCCTTGCTATTATAACAAAATCTTTTCCAGAATCTATCTCATCTTTTAATTCTGTGATCGACTGGCGAATCATACGTTTAATTCGGTTACGCACTACTGCATTTCCTATTTTCTTGCTGACAGAAAGGCCAATACGAAAGTTTGGCTGCTCTTCTTTATCTAGTTGATACACAACAAATTGACGATTCGCAGTCGATTTTCCTTTTTGAAAAACCGTCTGGAATTCATCATTCTTTTTTATACGATGTTTTTTCTTCATATCAATTGACACTCCTGTAGTTCATCAGCGGAAATTCACTATTATTAGAAAAAAAGACCACTGAACGATCAGTGGTCTACGCAGATAATACTTTTCTTCCTTTACGACGACGAGCTGCTAGCACTTTACGTCCGTTCGCTGTGCTCATACGGCTGCGGAAACCATGTACTTTGCTGCGCTTACGTTTATTTGGTTGGTAAGTTCTTTTCATTATATGACACCTCCCTGAGGAATATCTGTTAAAGACAGTCTTATAAATTATAGTTAATCAACTAGGAAAATGTCAATGGTTCTAGAAATTTTCATCAAATATTCATTTTGAACCTATTCACATACTTTTTCACAGACGCTATATTTCCTTGTGGATAAATATTTTTTCTTGTTTTTTATATCCACAAACTCTTTTCGTACTTTTACACAGTATATCGTGTTGTGGACAAGTTTATTCCACAAGGTATTGATTTTGTGGATAACTTTCTTAATTTCATTGCTATAGCTACTTTTTTTTGATATTATAGTTGTGTTTTCACTTTGAATAAGTTTTCCACATCTTTATCTTATCCACAATTTGTGTATAACATGTGGACAGTTTTAATCACATGTGGGTAAATGATTATCCACATTTGCTTTTTTTGTCGAAAACCCTATCTCATATACAAACGACGTTTTTAGGTTTTAAAATACGTTTCGTATAAATATACATTTTATATTTATTTAGGTTGTACATTTGTTGCGCAACCTTATTCTTTTACCATCTTAGTAAAGGAGGGACACCTTTGGAAAACATCTCTGATTTATGGAACAGCGCCTTAAAAGAACTAGAAAAAAAGGTCAGTAAACCAAGTTATGAAACATGGTTAAAATCAACGACCGCACATAATTTAAAGAAAGATGTATTAACAATTACGGCTCCAAATGAATTCGCCCGCGATTGGCTAGAATCTCATTATTCAGAGCTAATTTCAGAAACACTTTATGATTTAACAGGGGCAAAATTAGCTATTCGCTTTATTATTCCCCAAAGTCAAGCTGAAGAGGAGATCGATCTTCCTCCTTCTAAACCGAATTCAGCACAAGATGATTCTAATCATTTACCACAGAGTATGCTAAATCCAAAATATACGTTTGATACGTTTGTTATTGGCTCTGGTAACCGTTTTGCTCACGCTGCTTCATTGGCCGTAGCCGAAGCGCCAGCTAAAGCATATAATCCCCTCTTTATTTATGGGGGAGTTGGACTTGGAAAGACCCATTTAATGCATGCAATTGGTCATTATGTAATTGAACATAACCCAAATGCCAAAGTTGTATATTTATCATCAGAAAAATTTACAAATGAATTCATTAATTCTATTCGTGATAATAAAGCTGTCGATTTTCGTAATAAATACCGCAATGTGGATGTTTTATTGATAGATGATATTCAATTTTTAGCGGGAAAAGAACAAACTCAAGAAGAGTTTTTCCATACATTCAATGCATTACACGAAGAAAGTAAACAAATTGTAATTTCCAGTGATCGGCCACCAAAAGAAATTCCAACTTTAGAAGATCGTCTTCGTTCTCGCTTTGAATGGGGACTCATTACGGATATTACGCCACCAGATTTAGAAACGCGGATTGCAATTTTGCGCAAAAAGGCAAAGGCTGAAGGACTTGATATACCAAATGAGGTCATGCTTTATATTGCAAATCAAATCGATTCAAATATTCGTGAACTAGAAGGTGCACTCATCCGAGTTGTAGCTTATTCATCTTTAATTAACAAAGATATTAATGCTGATTTAGCAGCCGAAGCACTTAAAGATATTATTCCAAATTCTAAACCAAAAATTATCTCCATTTATGATATTCAAAAAGCTGTAGGAGATGTTTATCAAGTAAAATTGGAAGATTTCAAGGCGAAAAAGCGAACGAAATCAGTTGCCTTCCCTCGCCAAATTGCAATGTATTTATCACGTGAACTGACAGACTCCTCCTTACCTAAAATAGGTGAAGAATTCGGTGGACGTGATCATACAACAGTTATCCATGCTCATGAAAAAATTTCTAAGCTACTTAAGACGGATACGCAATTACAAAAGCAAGTTGAAGAAATTAACGATATTTTAAAGTAGTAGCTGAATAGTGTGAATAACTTTCCTTGTTTTACGCACAGTCTATCCACATGTAGATAGACTGTTTTTACATCCTTTAACAGGGTTATCCACATATCCACAAGCCCTATTACTATTACTACTATTTTTTATCTTTATTAATTAAATAAAATCTTATACTTACCGGAGGTTTTTCTTTATGCGTTTTACAATACAAAAAGACTATCTTGTAAGAAGTGTACAAGATGTAATGAAGGCTGTTTCTTCTCGTACAACAATTCCGATCCTTACGGGGATTAAAGTTGTCGCTACGGAAGAAGGAGTTACATTAACAGGAAGCGATGCTGATATTTCAATTGAATCTTTCATTCCAGTTGAAGAGAATGGAAAAGAAATCGTAGAAGTGAATCAATCAGGAAGTATTGTTTTACAGGCTAAATATTTTAGTGAAATTGTAAAGAAGTTGCCTAAAGAAACTGTAGAAATTTCTGTGGAAAATCATTTGATGACAAAAATAACTTCTGGAAAATCAGAGTTTAATTTAAATGGTTTAGATTCTGCAGAATATCCATTGTTACCACAAATTGAAGAACATCATGTTTTTAAGATTCCAACGGATTTACTTAAACATATGATTAGACAAACTGTATTTGCAGTTTCCACTTCTGAAACAAGACCAATCTTGACAGGTGTAAACTGGAAGGTATATAACAGCGAACTAACTGGCATTGCTACAGATAGTCACAGACTAGCTCTTCGAAAAGCAAAAATCGAAGGCATTGCAGATGAGTTCCAAGCAAATGTTGTTATTCCAGGAAAAAGTTTAAATGAATTAAGCAAAATTCTAGATGAGTCTGAAGAAATGGTAGATATCGTTATTACGGAGTATCAAGTATTATTCCGTACAAAACATTTATTATTCTTCTCAAGATTGTTAGAAGGAAATTACCCTGATACAACTCGCTTAATTCCAGCGGAGAGCAAAACAGATATTTTTGTAAATACAAAAGAATTTTTACAAGCAATTGATCGTGCATCTCTTTTAGCAAGAGATGGTCGTAATAATGTTGTAAAATTATCAACTTTAGAGCAAGCAATGCTAGAAATTTCCTCGAATTCACCAGAAATCGGAAAAGTAGTAGAAGAAGTTCAATGTGAAAAAGTAGATGGAGAAGAGTTAAAAATATCTTTTAGTGCAAAATATATGATGGATGCACTAAAAGCATTAGATAGTACTGAAATTAAGATTAGCTTTACTGGAGCAATGAGACCATTCTTAATTCGTACAGTAAATGATGAATCCATTATTCAATTAATTTTACCGGTTCGTACTTACTAAGTAAGAAATAAGGGTTGCTAGTTTTCAGATGCTAGTAGCCCTTATTTGATTTTTGGGTATTACTTTCCTAATGCTAGTTTATTTAGTACAATGAAAGAATGAACACTTTCAGAAAGTGAGCGATTTTATGAAACGTATTAAAATTTCAACAGAGTATATTACACTAGGGCAATTTTTAAAGTTAGCCGATGTAATTGATACAGGTGGCGCTGTAAAATGGTTTTTACAAGAATATGAAGTGTACGTGAATCAAGAACTTGAAAATAGAAGAGGTCGCAAACTATATGCGAACGATATTATTGAAATTCCAGGAAGCGGAAGTTTCCAAGTTCAGTCATAAAGGGGGAGCCCTTTGTTTATTTCAGAAATACAATTAAAAAACTATCGCAATTATGAAAAGTTAGAGCTTTCCTTTGAAGATAAGGTAAATGTAATTATCGGCGAGAATGCGCAAGGGAAAACGAATTTGATGGAAGCTATTTATGTTTTAGCGATGGCGAAATCTCATAGAACCTCTAATGATCGCGAGCTTATCCGTTGGGATGAAGATTTCGGTCAAATTAAAGGAAAGCTACAAAAGAGAAATAGTTCTTTGTCTTTGGAATTAAATATCTCGAAAAAAGGTAAAAAGGCAAAATTAAATCAACTTGAACAACAAAAACTGAGTCAATATATTGGCGTGATGAATGTTGTCATGTTTGCCCCAGAAGATTTAAATCTTGTAAAAGGAAGCCCTCAAGTAAGAAGACGCTTTTTAGATATGGAATTAGGCCAAATAGCTCCGGTCTATTTGTATGAATTGAGTCAATATCAAAAGGTGCTCACACAACGAAATCACTTGCTAAAAAAGATGCAAGGGAATAGTAAGAATGAGGAAACGATGTTGGATGTATTTACACTTCAACTTATTGAGCATGGTACAAAAATTTTGCAAAAACGCTTTGAATTTTTGCATTTACTACAAGAATGGGCAGCTCCAATTCATCGTGGTATAAGCCGTGGGTTAGAAGAATTAGAAATTGTCTATAAACCGAGTGTAGATGTATCAGAATCAATGGATTTGTCGAAAATAAAAGAAGTATACTATGAAAGTTTTCAATCCGTGAAACAACGTGAAATTTTCCGTGGTACGACTTTAATTGGTCCTCATCGTGATGATTTACAATTCTTCGTTAATAGTAAAAATGTTCAAGTCTTTGGTTCGCAAGGACAACAACGAACGACCGCACTGTCCCTAAAATTAGCTGAAATTGAATTGATTTACTCAGAAGTTAAAGAATATCCGATTCTTCTATTGGATGATGTATTATCAGAATTAGATGATTATCGTCAATCGCATCTGTTAAATACAATTCAAGGAAAAGTGCAAACATTTGTGACAACGACGAGTGTCGACGGAATTGAACACGAAACATTAAAAGAAGCGAAAACAATTCATGTAACGAACGGCACGGTAGATTGTGAAATAGATAGGGCGTAATCCCTGTTTAAATGGAAAAGTAGGTGATCTTTGTGTCAATGGAACAAAAGCAAATGCAAGAAAATTCATATGATGAAAGTCAAATACAGGTACTTGAAGGGCTAGAAGCAGTTCGAAAACGCCCTGGTATGTATATTGGATCTACAAGCGGAAAAGGACTTCACCATCTTGTATGGGAAATCGTCGATAATAGTATTGATGAGGCACTTGCAGGGTACTGTGATGAAATTAACGTTAGTATCGAAGAAGATAATAGTATTCGTGTAACGGATAATGGACGTGGTATTCCAGTTGGTATACAAGAAAAAATGGGACGTCCTGCTGTAGAAGTTATTATGACCGTTCTTCATGCTGGTGGTAAGTTTGGCGGCGGCGGTTATAAAGTTTCTGGTGGTTTGCATGGTGTTGGGGCATCTGTAGTAAATGCCCTATCAACAGAACTAGAGGTATTTGTACATCGTGAAGGTAAAATCCATTATCAAAAATACGAAAGAGGTATTCCGGTTGCGGATTTAAAAGTCATTGGTGACACAGATCAAACAGGAACGATGACTCGATTTAAACCAGATCCAGAAATTTTTCAGGAAACAACAGTATACGAATTTGATACGCTCGCAACTCGTATGCGTGAATTAGCATTTTTAAATCGTAATATTAAATTAACAATTGAAGATAAACGTGAACATAAGCAAAAGAAAGAATTCCATTATGAAGGTGGAATTAAATCATACGTCGAGCATTTAAATCGCTCAAAACAACCAATCCATGAAGAACCTGTATACGTAGAAGGATCAAAAGATGGTATTCAAGTTGAGGTTTCCTTACAGTATAACGAAGGATATACAAATAATATTTACTCATTTACGAATAACATTCATACGTATGAAGGTGGAACACATGAAGTAGGGTTTAAAACAGCTTTAACTCGTGTGATTAACGATTATGGACGTAAAAATAGTATTTTAAAAGATGCAGACAGTAACTTAACGGGTGAGGATGTTCGTGAAGGTTTAACTGCAATTGTATCAATTAAACATCCAAACCCACAATTTGAAGGACAAACGAAGACGAAACTTGGGAATAGTGAAGCAAGAACGATTACAGAGTCTGTGTTTTCAGAGGCATTTGAAAAGTTCTTACTAGAAAACCCGAATGTTGCACGAAAAATCGTAGAAAAAGGTACGATGGCAGCACGTGCACGTGTTGCAGCGAAAAAAGCACGTGAATTGACACGCCGCAAGAGCGCATTAGAAGTTTCAAGTTTACCTGGTAAATTAGCAGATTGCTCTTCGAAAGATCCAGCAATTAGTGAAATTTACATTGTAGAGGGTGACTCTGCCGGTGGATCAGCAAAACAAGGGCGTGATCGTCACTTCCAAGCGATTTTACCGCTAAAAGGTAAAATTATTAACGTTGAAAAAGCAAGATTGGATAAAATTTTATCTAACGATGAAGTGCGTACAATTATTACTGCAATTGGTACGAACATTGGCGGCGATTTTGATATCGAGAAAGCTCGTTATCATAAAGTTATTATTATGACGGATGCCGACGTAGATGGTGCGCATATTCGTACCCTATTATTAACGTTCTTCTATCGTTATATGCGTCAAATTATTGAACACGGTTATATCTATATTGCACAGCCACCGTTGTTTAAAATACAACAAGGTAAAAAAATTCAATATGCTTATAATGAAAAAGAGCTTGAAAAGATTTTAGCTGAATTACCAGCTCAACCTAAACCTGGTATCCAACGTTACAAAGGTTTAGGAGAAATGAACCCAACCCAGCTTTGGGAAACAACAATGGACCCAGAAGTGCGTTCATTACTCCAAGTTTCCCTTCAAGATGCAATTGAAGCAGATGAAACATTTGAAATTTTAATGGGGGATAAAGTAGAGCCACGTCGTAACTTTATCCAAGAAAATGCAAAATACGTGAAAAACCTTGATATTTAAATGAGTAATGACAGGAATCTGAGTATTCCTGTCTTCTACATATAAATCAATGTATGTGTAACGGAAATGTAAGAGGAGGTGCTCGTTGATGTCAGACAATCAACAACAAGCACGAATTCGAGAAATTAATATTAGTCATGAAATGCGTACCTCATTTTTAGATTACGCAATGAGTGTTATCGTATCTCGTGCATTACCAGATGTTCGTGATGGATTAAAACCTGTGCATCGTAGGGTTTTATATGCGATGAATGATTTAGGAATTACAGCTGATAAAGCGTATAAGAAATCAGCACGTATTGTTGGTGAAGTAATCGGTAAGTATCACCCTCATGGTGATTCAGCTGTTTATGAAACAATGGTACGTATGGCGCAAGATTTCAGTCAACGTTATATGCTTGTTGATGGGCATGGTAACTTTGGATCTGTCGATGGAGATTCAGCGGCAGCAATGCGTTATACAGAAGCAAGAATGTCTAAAATCTCTATGGAATTAATACGTGATATTTCAAAAAATACGATTGATTATCAAGATAACTACGATGGTTCTGAAAGAGAGCCGATTGTATTACCAGCGCGCTTTCCTAATTTACTAGTAAATGGTACGACAGGTATTGCAGTTGGTATGGCAACGAATATTCCGCCGCATCAACTTGGCGAAGTAATTGATGGCGTATTGGCATTAAGTCATAATCCCGATATTACTATTGCAGAATTAATGGAGTGCATTCCAGGACCAGATTTCCCGACGGCAGGTTTAATTTTAGGAAGAAGTGGTATTCGTAGAGCTTATGAAACAGGACGCGGTTCTATTATACTTCGTGCTAAAGTTGAAATTGAAGAGAAGTCAAATGGCAAACAATCTATTATCGTAACGGAACTACCTTATCAAGTAAATAAGGCGCGATTAATTGAAAAAATTGCAGAATTAGTTCGCGATAAGAAAATTGAAGGTATTACAGATTTACGTGATGAATCAGATCGAAATGGTATGCGTATTGTTATGGAAGTACGTCGTGATGCCAATGCTAATGTATTATTAAACAACTTATATAAACATACAGCACTTCAAACAAGTTTCGGTATTAACATGCTGTCTCTTGTAAATGGAGAGCCACAAGTGCTGAACTTAAAACAAAATTTATATCATTACTTGGAACATCAAAAGGTAGTAATTCGTAGACGTACAGCTTATGAACTAGAAAAAGCAGAAGCGCGTGCTCATATTTTAGAAGGATTACGAATTGCCTTAGATCATCTGGATGAAGTTATTACATTAATTCGTAGTTCGAAAACAGCGGAAATTGCAAAGCAAGGTTTAATGGAACGTTTCGGCTTAAGTGAAAAACAAGCGCAAGCTATTTTAGATATGCGTTTGCAACGTTTAACAGGTTTAGAACGCGAAAAGATTGAACAAGAATATCAGGACTTAATGAAGTTAATCGCTGAATTAAAAGCAATCTTAGCAGATGAAGAAAAGGTTCTTGAGATTATTCGTGAAGAATTAACGGAAGTAAAAGAGCGCTTCAATGATAAGAGACGCACAGAAATTACAATTGGTGGTATGGAGTCTATTGAAGATGAAGACTTGATTCCAGAACAAAATATCGCCATTACGTTAACTCATAATGGTTATATTAAGAGGTTACCAGCTTCCACGTATAAAACACAGAACCGTGGTGGACGTGGTGTGCAAGGAATGGGGACAAATGATGATGATTTCGTAGAGCATTTATTAACTACTTCTACGCATGATCATATTCTATTCTTCACTAATAAGGGGAAAGTATACCGTACGAAAGGATATGAAATCCCAGAGTATAGTCGTACAGCGAAAGGTATACCTATTATTAACCTATTAGGTGTAGATAAGGGTGAATGGATTAACGCCATTATTCCAATTCGTGAATTTGGTGACGATGAATTCTTATTCTTCACAACAAAACAAGGTATCTCTAAGAGAACACCACTTTCATCATTTGCAAATATCCGTACGAATGGCTTAATTGCAATCTCTCTTCGTGAAGAGGATGAAGTAATATCTGTACGTTTAACATCTGGTGATAAGGATATTATTGTAGGAACAAGCAATGGTATGTTAATTCGTTTTAACGAGCAAGATGTGCGTTCTATGGGACGTAACGCGGCTGGTGTAAAAGCAATTACATTAGGTGAAGAAGATCAAGTTGTAGGTATGGAAATTGTCGAAGAGGATGTAAATGTTTTAATTGTAACGAAAAATGGTTATGGAAAACGTACGCCGATTGATGAATACCGTCTACAAAGCCGTGGTGGTAAAGGTCTGAAGACTTGTAATATTACAGATAAAAACGGGAAATTAGTAGCTGTTAAATCTGTAACAGGTGATGAAGATATTATGTTAATTACAGCAGCGGGTGTTATTATTCGTATGCCAGTTGATCAAATCTCTC
The DNA here is from genome assembly GCF_022662915.1 of Bacillus cereus group sp. BfR-BA-01453. NCBI lineage: Bacteria > Bacillati > Bacillota > Bacilli > Caryophanales > Bacillaceae > Bacillus > Bacillus cereus group sp. BfR-BA-01453. The sequence goes on from NZ_JAKUEN010000012.1 coordinate 139,124, forward strand.
AAATGGGACGTAATACACAAGGTGTTCGTCTAATTCGATTAGAGGATGAGCAAGAGGTAGCGACAGTAGCAAAAGCACAAAAAGATGATGAGGAAGAAACGAGCGAAGAGGTTTCTTCAGAAGAATAAGAGGGGAGATATCTCCCCTCTTTATTTTTTTATAATAATACTTGCATAGGGACGGGAAAGCCTATATAATAGGCAGAGTCAGCAAATGAGAGATATAAGTTATCGAAAAAACTTGTTGACGAAAACAATATACTATGATATATTATAAAAGTCGCTGAAACGCGATGTTGAACTTTGAAAACTAAACGAAACAAACAACGTGAAACGTCAATTTTTATTTTAGATGCTAGACAAACTAACTTTATTGGAGAGTTTGATCCTGGCTCAGGATGAACGCTGGCGGCGTGCCTAATAC
>NZ_JAKUEN010000013.1:0-133504 GCF_022662915.1 Bacillus cereus group sp. BfR-BA-01453
TTCAAATCCTGTCTTCCCGATATTCCCAAAAACATGGGGCCTTAGCTCAGCTGGGAGAGCGCCTGCCTTGCACGCAGGAGGTCAGCGGTTCGATCCCGCTAGGCTCCACTTATTTTAATATCATTTATGGCGGTGTAGCTCAGCTGGCTAGAGCGTACGGTTCATACCCGTGAGGTCGGGGGTTCGATCCCCTCCGCCGCTACCATAAAGGACCTTTAGCTCAGCTGGTTAGAGCAGACGGCTCATAACCGTCCGGTCGTAGGTTCGAGTCCTACAAGGTCCACCATTAGAAGTTTATATCTCGGAGGTATACCCAAGTTCGGCTGAAGGGATCGGTCTTGAAAACCGACAGGCGGCGAGAGTCGCGCGGGGGTTCGAATCCCTCTACCTCCTCCATTTTTTCTTAATTAAATATTTTATCGTCGCGGGGTGGAGCAGTCTGGTAGCTCGTCGGGCTCATAACCCGAAGGTCGCAGGTTCAAATCCTGTCCCCGCAACCAAGGTCCCGTGGTGTAGTGGTTAACATGCCTGCCTGTCACGCAGGAGATCGCCGGTTCGACCCCGGTCGGGACCGCCATTTTTACATAAAGGCTCGGTAGCTCAGTCGGTAGAGCAGAGGACTGAAAATCCTCGTGTCGGCGGTTCGATTCCGTCCCGAGCCACCATTTTGAAGTCGCAAGCCGGCTTAGCTCAATTGGTAGAGCAACTGACTTGTAATCAGTAGGTTGGGGGTTCAAGTCCTCTAGCCGGCACCACTTTCAAAATGAGCCATTAGCTCAGTTGGTAGAGCATCTGACTTTTAATCAGAGGGTCGAAGGTTCGAGTCCTTCATGGCTCACCATTTACAATTTAATGCGGGTGTAGTTTAGTGGTAAAACAAGAGCCTTCCAAGCTCTGGTCGAGAGTTCGATTCTCTTCACCCGCTTTTCAATTATGGGCCTATAGCTCAGCTGGTTAGAGCGCACGCCTGATAAGCGTGAGGTCGATGGTTCGAGTCCATTTAGGCCCACCATAATTGTTCCGCAGTAGCTCAGTGGTAGAGCTATCGGCTGTTAACCGATCGGTCGTAGGTTCGAGTCCTACCTGCGGAGCCATATTTATAGAGAAGTACCCAAGTGGCTCAAGGGGCTCCCCTGCTAAGGGAGTAGATCGCGAACGCGGTGCGAGGGTTCGAATCCCTTCTTCTCTGCCAGTAATTGGCCCGTTGGTCAAGTGGTTAAGACACCGCCCTTTCACGGCGGTAACACGGGTTCGAATCCCGTACGGGTCATATTAAAAGAGATAGCATAATCTGCTATCTCTTTTTTGTTGTGTAAAAGTGGACTTTGGATAGAAAAAAAGGGATACTCAAGGTCATTAATGAAATGGCACTTAGAAATATATCATAGCTGGGAAGATTCTAAGGAATTAGTTGTAGAGTTATTAGATACAGTTGAATAATAAAAATTGAAATATGGGGCGCTCAACTAAAGGATGCTTTAATTGAGCTTTTTAATATTGAAATTGCTGTATTAGGTGCTACCACGGAAAACAAATAGTATAAATAGAAGAAACTGTCTTTCAATAGGTGATCTACTGGAGACAGCTTTTTTATGTTGTCATTATTGTCGAGTTTTGTCGGTAAGTCGATATATTGCAAAAATCGCCGATATAATTTGAGTTACGGTCGATAAATTTCAATAATCGCTGATATATTTGGAGTTACAGTCGATATATTGTAAAAATCGCCGATATAATTTCACTTACCGACAAAACCACAAGAAAATCCCTTTCACAATCTAAAGAAAACGCCTCCATTGAAATGGATTCCATACCTGATCTAATAACTTTACACTCTATGTGAAAAAGTTCACAAATAGGTCATAATTTGTGAAGTAATTCACAATAATACGTGCTACAATATGAGTGTAAAGAAGTTAAACAACATTAAATTAGTATTTTAATTAATTACTTAAACAATCATAAAAAATATATGTGAACAATAGAGAGGGGAAATTACCATGAAAAAAGGTATCAATCGTGTAGTATTAGTAGGAACAGGAGCTGTAGGTTGTAGTTACGCTTACTCAATGATCAACCAAGGTGTAGCTGAAGAATTCGTATTAGTAGATGTTAATGAAGCAAAAGCAGAAGGGGAAGCAATGGACTTAAGCCATGCGGTACCATTCTCTCCATCACCAACAAAAGTTTGGAGCGGTAGCTATGCAGATTGTAAAGATGCAGATTTAGTAGTCATCACTGCTGGATTACCACAAAAGCCAGGTGAAACTCGTTTAGACTTAGTTGAGAAAAATACAAAGATCTTTAAACAAATCGTTCGCGGTATTATGGATAGCGGATTCGATGGAATCTTCTTAATCGCAACTAACCCAGTTGATATTTTAACTTACGTAACTTGGAAAGAATCTGGTCTACCAAAAGAGCGCGTAATTGGTTCTGGTACTACTTTAGACTCTGCTCGTTTCCGTTACATGTTAGGTGACTACTTAGATGTAGATCCACGTAACGTTCATGCTTACATCGTTGGTGAACACGGTGACACTGAACTTCCAGTATGGAGTCACGCTACTATCGGTGTACAAAAACTAGAAACAATCTTAGCTAACAACGAACAGTACAAACAAGAAGACTTAGACAAAATCTTCGAAAACGTACGTGATGCAGCTTACCATATCATTGAGCGTAAAGGTGCAACTTATTACGGAATCGGTATGTCACTACTTCGTGTAACTAAAGCAATCTTAAACAACGAGAACAGCGTATTAACTGTATCTGCATACCTTGAAGGTCAATACGGTGAGAAAGATGCTTACGTAGGTGTTCCAGCTGTAATTAACCGTGAAGGTGTACGTGAAATCGTAGAGCTTGAGTTAAATGAGGATGAAAAAGCGAAATTTGCTCATTCTGTAAAAGTATTAAAAGAAACAATGGCACCAGTACTATAATAATAATTGCTAAATAATCCAGAAGTGGGGAACTACTTCTTACTTCTGGATTTATATATAATTTAATATAAATTCCTTTTCCGGTTTCCCTTGTATATCCCCAATATACCCCTTTTGCTGGATCAGGATCGTTTATAGAAAAGAGCACTCTACTTTGCGTAGAGTGCTCTTTATTATTATCATTTTTTAGGCGTTAATCCCAATTTCTTTAAAATATCTGCCAGTGTACCGCTTTTTGATTTTTCAACAGGTGTTTGTGATTTAGATGCATCAGGACCTTTCTTCAAGAAGTTCTTTTCAACGAAGCGAATATCTTTTTCGTCAACAATACCATCTTTATTTAGGTCACCGTCTTTCACAGATACTCCTTTTTTACCATAGTTGCTAGCGATAATTTCAGCATCTTTTATATCAATTACTTTATCGCCATTTACATCACCGGCAAGGTTTTCATCAAGGCGTGCATAATAATATTGGCCAAGTAGCTTACCGTCTTTTTCAGTACCAAGTTTCGTTATTAGTCGGCTTGTTAAATGCCCTGGAACCTCTACGTATAAGTTGTAGTCGCGTTTATTAACAGGAAGTCCATTTAGTTTGAAGTATCCGTATTTATCTAGTGAGCCTTCAAACTTATGACGGTAAGAATCAGTCGCATATACTTTTACGCCAAGCTTTGTATAATCGAATTTCTCATCTAAATATCCACGTTCATTTAAGAATGCACCAGGCTTAATATTTCCTTCTACTAGTGAGTTTAAGGACATTACTGAGAATGATTGATCTTGAAGGACGCGCATTCTATTTGGCTCTGTTTCTCCTGGCTTCCAGTATACAAACACTGGTGACTCTAATTGAGCATTTGCTTCATAAAACTCATCGTTTTCTACTTTGAACGTTACATCAATGAACGGGAAGTCACCATCTAATCCAGCGAAGTTTTTATCATCAATAGCTCCGCCTACTGTAACAGAACCTTCTTCTAGTTTCGGTTCATTTACTTTTGCGGTTGCCCCTTTTTCAGAAAGGAGTTTTTCAAAAGCAGGATTCAATTTCGCATTTGCAAATTTGAAGTTCTTTTCTAGGAATTTTACGTTAAATTCCCCAGCAACGAATTGTTTTACGTGTTTCGCATTTAGGGTTACTGTGAACTCGTCCCCTTTATATAATTCTTTTTTATCATAACTAGCTTTCGCATATTGAGCACCTTGCGGGATAAACCAATAATTATTTACGCCGCTCGGGTAGTCAGGACCTGCAGTTGCATAATCGAAAATATATAAGCCTGTATTCATTGGACCTTCCACCTTAAAGGATTCAGGAGTAATGCCAATTTTAAAGTCACCATTTTCCGTAATCGGTAAAAATTTGTGCAAGTATGGAGAATAATCATAATACATAACACCGTTCGCTTCTTGCGTAATGTTAAATCCTTTTCCTTTTAAGTAGTCAACGTTAGAATCATATACATTTCCTTTAATCCATAGTGCTTTTTTACCGTCTTCTACTGTATAGTTTTCTTCATTTAATTCATAAATACCAGGCTGTAATCCAGTTAATTTCACTTCTGGCGGTGTATTATCAATTACGACATAATCACCTTTCACCCGTGCTTTGCCAGCTTTATCATAGCCAACAAACTCAATTGTGTAATCACCTTCCGGTAAGTCGATTTTCTCATCACCAATTGGTTTTGCAGGATCATTTGTAAAAGGATACACTTTTCCGTTAAAGAAGGATTCTAAGTAGTAATACACATCCGTTTTTAGTCCACTCGTGTTTAGTGTTCCGATGAAGCCGAGAGCTTTATTTGTTTTCGAATCTTTTACGATAAGATCTAACGTTTCAAGTTCGCTATTTAATTGGAATGCCCCGTGCAAATACGATTCACGGTAAGGGTTGAATTTAGATGTATCAGTTGAAATCGTTTTTCTAGATAATAAGACATTTTCAATACCATGTTCTGATACACGAATAGAGAATGGAATTTGATACGTTTCTTCTTTATTTTTCGTATTTGTAATATGAATATATCCTTCATATCGTCCTTGCTTCACGCCAGCTGGAATATTAATTTTTGCTTCAATTTCATCTGATTTACCAGCATCAATCGTAATTGTTTCAGCAGTAGAAACTTTTACACCGTTTGCGGTAGCATCGTTAATGGCAGAAGATGCTGGTGTATAAGAAATTTCTGTTTTAAATTCTTTCTTATCTTGTTTATTACGATTTTCAATTTTAATTTTTCGTTTTTGTTCAATTGATTCCCCGTCTTTTTGATAGTACTTACCGAATGCAATGGATCCAGTTTCTTCAGGTACTTCAATCACTTCATCATTTACAATTGTTTTTGTCGTATCTAACACTTTAAAACTTGTTTCCGTATGAACAGAGTTATAAGCATCTACTCGCCCTGCTCCAACTTCATATACGGAATACTTTTCTTTTAAATCGTCAGCCGTGTTCATAAGAGATGTTTTTACATCGAATGGAGAGTATTCTGGATGTTCTTGCAGAATAAGAGCAGCAACGCCAGCGATATGAGGAGATGCCATGGATGTTCCTTGCATACGTTCATAGGAAACATCGTAGTTTTCGCCCTCTTGTGGGTCATTAATATATTCAGGTACTGTTGAAAGTACAGCAACACCAGGCGCTGTAATATCAGGTTTAATATCATCATTTGATGTAACAGGGCCGCGTGAGCTAAAGTCTGCAAGATGATCGCCTTCTGTTTGAATGTAATTAATTTCATCGAAAGTTAAGGATGTTTTGCCTTGTTCAATTTGAGCTTTTAGTTTTTCTCCATCTGCTTTCGTTAGGCGGAATGCTGGAATATACTTTGTGCTTTCACCAACGTAGAAAGGAATTTCTCCGTCCACATTGTTATAAATAATAACGGCCTTTGCACCGGCTTGTTTTGCGTTAGCAATTTTTTCGTCAAATGACAGTGTACCACGTGCAACGAGAGCGATTTTTCCTTTTACATCCTTTTTACTAAACTCGTCAGGCGTACCGATTCCTACAGATTCAATAGGGAGAGATTGTCCTTTGAAATCTTCTATTTTATCAGTGAAGTTTTTGCCGAATAAAATGAGGTTAGGGAATTGTAATTGCCCAGCATGACCTGATAGTTTTGGTAAGGAAATAGAGCTATCACTTGCTCCAACTGTAATAGCAAATGGAGAGGCACCTGGTGATCCGAGTGTCGCTGGATTTGGTCCAGAGTTACCAGCGGCAACGACTGTAACAACGCCAGAAAGCATTGCGTTGTTAACAGCGATAGACGTTGGATCAAGCGGATTGTTGCTATCGTCACCTAACGATAAGTTAATAACATTCATGCCGTCAGAAATAGATTTATCGATTGCAGCAATAATACCAGAACTATCTCCGCTTCCGTATGGACCGAGTACACGATAGTTATACAGTTCAATGTCAGGTGCAACACCTTTTACTGCGGAATCTGATGTGTTTTTCTTTTGCGCAGAAACGATACCTGCTACGTGAGTACCATGCGCGGTGTAGAAGGAAGAGCCACGATCATCAAATTCAGGAGCGCCAGATTGTTGCCACTCTGTATAAGTTGTTTCCATCGGATCTGCATCGTTATTAATAAAGTCCCAACCTTTTACGGAGTTTGGATCTACCTTGCTAGAGTCTTCGCCAGGTTTTGCGCGATAGCCCTTATACACGTCTTTTAGGTCAGGATGATTGTAATCAATACCTGTATCTAATACACCAACTTTAATTCCTTTTCCGGTAATGCCTTCGCTATGTAACTTATCGACCCCAATTTGCGGAATACTATCTGTTAGTTTTTGAGGTGCTTTTTGCTCAGATTGTTTTGGTAAATTTAGTTTCACTTCATAATCTTTCCAAATACGCTTTACAACGCCAATTCGTAACAATTCTTCTACTGTATTTGCAGGTAACGTCAGCGCAACACCATTTATCGCATGTTTATAAGAACGTTTAATTTGTACAGACTGGAAATTCCCTGACTTTACTGATGGACTGAAGTGATAAAGGCGTTTTAGTCCTTTTTGAAATTCCTCATGTTCTTGATCAATACGTGCCTTTATATTTTCAGGAGCAGCTTGTAATCCTTTTTCTTTTTGTTTTAATTCATTAATCTTTACTGGCGCAGTTTGAAATTCTACAATGATATTTACTGGTTCAGAACTACTCGTATTAATATCTGGCGAGATAGTAAAACCAGGGTTAGCATCTAACGTTTGTAATGCCTGGCGCTGTTCTTTAGAAAGTTTTGATAGTAAAGACTGGGCGTTTGAAGAGTCAATTTGGTTAATAGGATTTTCAGCCAGTACATTGAACGGAAGGGCAGTTGAAAATAGAACGCCAGCCGTTACAATTCCGGTAACAAAACGATTTTTCTTTTTCATGTATAAGCCTCCGATAATTTATATTTTAAAATTTATTTCTCCGTGCCTGGTGTTTGCTCTGCATGGAATGTCCAGTTTAGCTGTAAGGAATCGCCCTGGAATTTATTTTGATCTTGTTCGTTGTCTTCAAAGGAGAAGAGCACGTGTAAATAATCTGTTTCACCAGATTTAATACCGTCTATTAAGTTATGACGTTCTAAAGAAGTAGCCACATCCTCAGGTTTCATAGTCTTTAATTGTGATAGTTTTGTTTCCCACAAAATTTCATGATCATCGTTTGGATTAGATGGCTTTCCATCATTCACTAAAAATTTGACGATGATGTGATCGCCTAAATCTTCCCCATCATTATTTTTCTTTACATCTGTAACTTCATAGGATGTTTCAAGTGCTACTTTTGCAATATCCAATGACCCTTTATTTTCAAGCGTGAAATTTTTTTCAATAAAGTCGCCTGGTTTTAAATCTTTCACATTAACAATTACACTTGGATTAATAGAAAGGTCTAGTGTTCCAGCTTGAAATGAGTTACTAGATGTTTCTGAATCATTGAAGTAGGCGAATACACCGCCGAATGTAAGGGATAAGCCAAGCGTTGCTGTGACAACTCCCATTCCAACCTTTTGTTTTAATGACATAAGAAAGCCCCCTAATTAAATTTTTATAGCGACTGTTCGTAACAAGGATAAATAAGTAAACATAGTAGTCCGCTATGAATTGTAGTTACGAAAAGTCTGTGTTCTTTATTGAGAACAAGTATATGCTTATAAATTTTCCATTTCAATACAATTGTGACGAAAAATGTTGAGAAACATTTTTTTATGACAGATTATTTTGTTGCGATTTTAAGTGGAAAATAGGATGAAAAAGAGGGTAAAGCTAATAAAATAGAGGTTGAGAAATAAATAGTAAGATAAAAGACTAGTGAAAAATGAAGCGTTTTCAATGAATATTCGTCAAAATTCGATATTTTATATAGAAATGTGAAAAAAATTCAACATTTTTAAGAAAAAAACGTATATTTTTTATAAATGAACAAGGATATTTCAGTTTTTCGCAGAATTGGTAAAGTATAAAAAATTCTGTCATCTTAGTGAGGTGAGCATATTGAGTGTAATAAATTGTGAAGAAGTGAAACGAGATGAGTTTCATACAGAAAAGTACTATGACAGTTATAACATCTTTGGCGCACATATTGTGACGGAAGATGAGATGCGAGGTGTACGATTTACAGTATGGGCTCCTCATGCGAAAGCAATGAGTGTTGTTGGAGATTTTAATGAATGGGATTATGAGCAACATAAGATGCTGCAAGTGACAGAAGAGGGAATTTGGTCCCTATTTATACCGCATATAGAAGAAAGAGAAATATATAAATATGCGATTGAAACGATGGCTGGTGATGTCATTCTCAAGGCAGATCCGTATGCTGTGTATGCAGAAGTAAGACCGAATACGGCATCTGTAGTTTTTGATATAAAGGGATACGAATGGAATGATAAAAACTGGAGTCGTAAGAAAAAGAAAAAATCAGTTTATAAAGAAGCGATGACGGTTTATGAATTACATTTCGGTTCTTGGAAAAAGAAAGAAGATGGAACACTGTATTCTTACAGGGAAATGGCAGAAGAACTCATTCCTTATGTGGTAGAACATCAATTTACACATATTGAAATTATGCCGCTTGTTGAGCATCCATATGATCGTTCTTGGGGATATCAAGGAACGGGATATTATGCAGCAACGAGTAGATTCGGCACGCCACATGATTTGATGCATTTTGTCGATGAATGTCATAAATATGGAATCGGTGTCATTTTAGATTGGGTGCCGGGGCATTTTTGTAAAGATGCTCACGGTTTATATTTGTTTGATGGGACACCGACTTATGAATATAAAGATAAAGATGTGCAAGAAAATCCAGTATGGGGAACTGTCAATTTCGATTTAGGAAAGAGGGAAGTACGTAATTTCTTAATTTCAAATGCATTATTTTGGATGAGATATTTCCACATTGATGGTTTCAGAGTGGATGCAGTTGCAAACATGCTGTACTGGAATAAAGAAGGACAGGAGCAAAGTAATGAGCACGCTGTTTCATTTTTACGAGAGTTAAATGAAGCGGTGTTCGCAGAAGATGAAGATTTTCTTATGACAGCAGAAGACTCAACAGCTTGGCCACTTGTAACAGCCCCAACGTATGAAGGGGGACTTGGATTCAATTACAAATGGAATATGGGCTGGATGAATGATGTGCTGAAATATATGGAGTGTGCGCCTGAGTACAGGAAGTATATTCATGAGAAAATGACGTTCTCTTTAGTATATGCTTACTCTGAAAATTTCATATTACCGCTTTCTCATGATGAAGTCGTTCATGGGAAAAAGTCGTTATTAAATAAAATGCCAGGAGAGTACTGGGATAAGTTTGCTCAACTTCGTTTATTATATGGATATTTCTTTACTCACCCAGGAAAGAAATTACTTTTCATGGGAGGAGAATTTGGACAGTTTGATGAGTGGAAAGACCTTGAAGATTTAGATTGGAATTTACATGATTTTGAAATGCATCGTTATATGCATGATTACTTTAAAGAGCTCATAGCATTGTATAAGCGCTCTAAACCACTTTGGCAGCTTGATCATTCGCCTGAAGGATTTCAGTGGATAGATGCTAATAATCATGAGCAAAGTATTTTCTCATTTATTCGCCAAGGGGATAAACAAGAAGATGCGTTAGTTGTCGTATGTAATTTTACGAAAGCTACATATGAAAACTATAAAGTAGGTGTACCAGATTTCGAGTATTATAACGAGATTTTAAATAGTGATGCTGAGCAATATGGCGGGTCAGGGCAAGTAAATAAGAAACGTCTGAAAGCGATTCAAGAACCGTTTCATAATCAAGCAGCACATGTAGAAATTACAATTCCACCATTTGGCGTATCCATATTACGACCAGTGAAGACGAGAAAGGGGAGCAAAAAACAAGATGGCTCAAAAACAAAAGTGCGTAGCAATGTTACTAGCAGGGGGAAAAGGTAGTCGATTAAGTGCATTAACAAAAAATTTAGCCAAGCCAGCTGTTCCATTTGGTGGTAAATATCGCATTATTGATTTTACGCTAAGTAACTGCGCGAATTCTGGTATTGAAACGGTTGGGATTTTAACGCAATATCAACCACTAGAACTTCATAATTATATCGGAATTGGCAATGCGTGGGATTTAGACCGAGTAAGTGGTGGAGTCACAGTATTACCTCCTTATGCGGAGTCTTCAGGTGTGAAGTGGTACACAGGTACGGCAAGTGCCATTTATCAAAACTTAAACTATTTAAGTCAATATGAGCCAGAGTATGTTCTCATTTTATCAGGCGACCATATTTATAAAATGGATTACAGTAAAATGCTAGATTACCATATTGAGAAAGAAGCGGACGTTTCGATTTCTGTTATTGAAGTGCCTTGGGATGAGGCGAGTCGCTTTGGCATTATGAATACGAACGAAGAGATGGAGATTGTTGAATTTGAAGAGAAACCGCAATTTCCAAGAAGTAATCTTGCATCAATGGGAATTTATATTTTTAACTGGGCTATTTTGAAAGAGTATTTAGAAATGGATGCAAGAAATCCTGAATCTAGTAATGATTTCGGAAAAGATGTGCTTCCGCTTTTATTAGATGAAGGGAAGAAGTTGATGGCATATCCGTTTGAAGGATATTGGAAAGATGTTGGTACAGTGAAGAGCTTATGGGAAGCGAATATGGATTTACTGCGCGATGAAACATCACTGAATTTAAACGACCGTGACTGGCGTATTTATTCTGTTAATCCAAACGAACCGCCTCAATATATTGCTGAAAAGGCAAGAGTAGAAGAATCACTTATTAACGAAGGATGCGTCATCGAAGGGGACGTGAAGCATTCTGTATTATTCCAAGGGGTGACGGTGGAAGAAGGTAGTATGGTTATTGATTCTGTCGTTATGCCAGGAGCGAAGATTGGCAAAAATGTTGTGATTGAAAGGGCAATTGTTGGATCGGAAATGGTTATTGAAGATGGAACAATTATTCGTCCGGAAAAAAATGTTGACGATGTAGTACTCATTGCTGAAGGGAAATAGAAAAGGGGGATGAAATGAATGGGAGAAAAAATGTTAGGAATTATTAATGCAACGGGAAGTTTTCCTTCCTTAAAGAAAGTAACAGGGCATCGTTCACTAGCGGCGTTACCGTTTGGGGGCCGTTATCGACTCATTGATTTCATGCTTTCAAATATGGTGAATTCTAATATTCATAGTGTGGCAGTTTTTACAAGCCATAAAAACCGTTCACTAATGGATCACGTTGGTTCAGGCAAACAGTGGGATTTAGATAGAAAACGAGACGGACTGTTTTTATTCCCGCCAAATTGCCAATGTGATCAAGATGAATTTGGATCTTTTGCACATTTTAGAAGACATATTGATTATTTTCTAAGAAGCAGAGAAGAGTACGTCGTGATTACGAATAGCCATCTCGTAACAGCATTACATTTTCAAGCAGTGTTAGAGCGACATATACATACGGCAGCTGATATTACGGAAGTTTGCCATGAAGGGGTTTCGCTTCAAACATACGTGTTAAAGAAACAATTATTGTTAGATTTATTTGAGTCATATAAAGATGTGGAGCAATATAGCTTATTCGATGTAGTGAGAGAAAAGCGCGGAAAATCACTACATATTGCTACATATGAGCATACAGGATATGTAGCTATTATTGATTCGATTGAAAGTTACTATAAACATAGCTTAGAAATTTTGCAACCTGCTATTTGGAAGCAACTATTTAAGAAAGAAGCACCGATCTTTACGAAAGTAAAAGATGAACCACCAACTCGTTATGTAAAGGGTGCAGCTGTGAAAAATACAATGATTGCAAACGGCAGTATTATTGAAGGTGAAGTAGAAAATAGCGTTGTCTCCCGTTCTGTTAAAATTGGAAAAGGTTCAATTGTTCGTAATAGCATTATTATGCAAAAGAGCCAAATTGGAGATAATTGTATAATAGACGGTGTTATTATTGATAAAGATGTGAAAATTGGTGACGGTGTTGTTTTAAAAGGAACTGCCGATGAGCCATACGTTGTAGAAAAAGGAAGCATTCAAAACAGTACGATTAATAGTTATTCTTAAGAAATCAGTGGGGGTTTTTCCTCCACTGATTCAAGTTTTAATTTAAATGAAAACTCGAAGGGAGGAAGCTGCAAGGGAAGTAGTATAAGCTTTTCGTGCAGTGGGACAACAAGTGAATATTTTATTTGCAGTATCAGAATGTGTACCATTTGTTAAATCGGGAGGATTAGCTGATGTAGCAGGTGCGCTCCCAAAAGAGCTAAAAAAATTAGGTGTGGACGTTCGCATTATACTCCCGAATTATAGTCTTATTCCGCAAAAATTAAGGGATGGATGTACGCTACATAAAGTAATTAACGTCCCGCTTGGGTGGAGAAATCAATATTGTGGAATTTTAAAAGGTGAGCAAGACGGGATTACGTATTACTTAATAGATAATGAATATTATTTTAAGAGAGATTCTCTGTATGGTCATTATGATGACGGAGAGCGTTTTTCTTATTTCTCGAAAGCAGTATTAGAGTGTATCCCGCATCTTGATTTCGAAGTGGATGTTCTTCATAGCCATGATTGGCATACAGCTATGGTAAATTTCTTATTACGTGAAAAGTATCAAGATAACCCGTTATATGAGCATATTAAAACAGTATATACGATTCATAACTTGCAGTTCCAAGGTGTATTTCCTCCTGAAGTGATGTACGACTTGCTAGAACTTGGTGATGAATATTTTCATAGTGAGCAGTTAGAGTTTTATGGAAATGTGAACTTTATGAAGGGCGGTATTATCGCTTCTGATCAAATTACAGCGGTTAGCCCGACATACAAAGAGGAAATCCAATATGAGTTTTTCGGTGAGAAGTTAGATGGATTACTGCGAAAATATAATGATAAGCTAAGCGGCATTGTAAATGGAATTGATACGAGCGTGTACAATCCAGAAACGGATTCGTATATTACTGCTCAGTACGATGCGGATTCATTATATGAAAAGAATGAAAATAAACGCGCGTTACAGCGTTATTTTGGTTTGCCAGAAAAAGAAGATACACCAATTATTTCAATGGTAACGAGATTAACGAAGCAAAAAGGTCTTGATTTAGTACGTACTGTATTCCGTGAAATAATGGAAGAAGATGTACAATGTATTATTTTAGGATCAGGCGATTCTGAATATGAACAATTCTTTGAGTGGATGGCATATGAGTATCCTGAGAAGGTAAAAGTGTATATCGGCTTTAATGAAGAATTAGCTCACCAAGTATATGCGGGAAGTGATTTATTCTTAATGCCATCACTGTTTGAACCGTGTGGCCTTGGACAACTTATCGCATTAGCGTATGGTACGATTCCAATTGTAAGGGAAACAGGCGGATTAAATGATACGGTACAATCTTATGATGAAGAAACTGGAGAAGGAAATGGTTTCAGTTTCACGAACTTTAATGCACATGACATGTTGCACACAGTTCGTCGTGCAATTGAATTTTATCAGGATAAACCGGTATGGGATAGGCTTGTAAAACAAGCGATGACTGAAGATTATAGCTGGGAGAAATCAGCTCTTGCTTATAAGAAATTGTATAAAAGTCTCATGGAATAACATGTAGGTGGTGAAGAGATGTTTACTCATGTTGAAAGTTTCAAATCAGCTTTTCTAGAAAAGTTAGAGACGATGTATGGTAAAAGTTTCAAAGAATCTACAACTCGTGATCAATACAATACGCTTGGGTACATGGTACGTGAGTATATGAATAGTCAATGGATTGCAACGAATGAAAGTTATCGGTCTGGAGAGCGAAAGCAAATGTATTACTTATCCATTGAGTTTTTACTTGGACGTTTGCTTGGAAGTAACATATTAAATTTAGGCATCAAGGATGTATGTGAGCAAGGGCTTTCTGAGCTTGGAATTTCGTTGCAACAATTAGAAGAGGTGGAAGCAGATGCAGGTCTTGGAAATGGTGGACTTGGACGGTTAGCAGCCTGTTTCCTTGATTCACTTGCATCTTTAAACTTACCAGGTCATGGGTGCGGAATTCGTTACAAACACGGCTTATTTGATCAAAAAATTGTTGATGGTTATCAAGTTGAATTTCCAGAACAGTGGCTTCTTCATGAAAATGTATGGGAAGTAAGAAGGCATGATCAAGCTGTAGAAGTAAGTTATTTCGGCAATGTTGAAACGCTCTACATTGATGGGCGTTTAGAATTCAGGCATACAAATGCAGAAGTAATTATGGCCGTACCATATGACGTTCCAGTAGTAGGTTATGAGACGAGTACTGTAAATACACTTAGACTTTGGAATGCGGAACCAGTTCCTTTCCCACAAAATTGCAAAGATATTTTGAAATATAAGCGTGAAACAGAGGCGGTATCGGAGTTTTTATATCCAGATGATACGCATGATGAGGGGAAAATACTTCGTTTGAAACAACAGTATTTTCTCGTATCAGCAAGCTTGCAAAATATTGTTCGTATGCATAGAGAAAGATATGGTGACCTTCGTCAATTACATGAGAAAATTGCGATTCATATTAATGATACCCATCCAGTTTTGGCGATTCCAGAACTGATGCGTATTTTATTAGATGAAGAAAAACTAGCATGGGAAGAAGCTTGGCACATAACAACGCAAACGATTTCTTATACGAATCATACGACGTTATCAGAAGCTCTTGAAAAATGGCCAATTCACATTTTTAAACCGTTATTACCGAGAATTTATATGATTATTGAAGAGATCAATGAACGTTTCTGTCATGAGCTTTGGGAACGTTATCCGTATGAATGGCATCGCATTGAAGAGATGGCGATTATTGCGCATGATCTTGTGAAAATGGCTCATTTAGCAATTGTCGGTAGCCATAGCGTAAACGGTGTAGCAAAAATTCATACGGAGATTTTAAAACAACGTGAAATGCGATTGTTTTACGAGTTTTATCCAGATAAGTTTAATAATAAAACGAATGGAATCGCTCATAGACGTTGGTTAATGAAGGCGAATCCACAGCTGACAAACCTTATTTCAGAGGCGATTGGAACAGAGTGGAAGAAAGCACCGATTAAGCTTCAAGAGCTACAATTAGTTCAATACGATGCGAGTTTCCAAGAGAAATTTGCAGAGGTAAAACAAGAGCGTAAAGAGATTTTAGCAGAGCGTATTCATAATACAATGGGGATTACAATTGATCCTAATTCTATTTTTGATGTGCAAGTAAAAAGGCTACATGCTTACAAGCGACAATTATTAAATGTTCTTCATATTTTATATTTGTATAACCGTTTGAAAGAGGATGCTAGTTTTACATTTTATCCGCGTACTTTTATTTTTGGAGCGAAAGCATCACCTGGCTATTACTATGCGAAAAAAATTATTAAATTAATAAACGAACTTGCAAGGAAAGTGAATAACGATCCGTACGTAAGCCAATATATGAAAGTTATCTTTCTAGAAAACTATCGAGTGTCTGTAGCGGAAGATATATTCCCAGCGGCCGATGTAAGTGAACAAATTTCAACAGCGAGTAAAGAAGCATCCGGAACAGGCAATATGAAATTTATGATGAATGGTGCGATTACGCTCGGCACGTTAGACGGAGCGAATATTGAAATAAAAGATAGAGTCGGTGATGATAACTGTTTCATTTTCGGTTTAACAGCCGAAGAAGTTCTTCATTACTATCAAAATGGTGGATATCGTGCAAGTGATTATTATCACCACAATGGGCACATTAAGAAGGTAGTAGACCAGTTAACGAATGGTTTCTTTGCACAGTCGGGAGCTGAATTTGAAGCAATTTACGATTCTCTTGTTATTCAAAATGATGAATATTTCGTCCTGCGAGATTTTGGCCCATATGCGGAAAAGCAAGAAGCTGTTGGTAGAGCTTATGAGAACCGAACGAAGTGGCTCGAAATGTCGATTTTAAATATTGCACAATCTGGTCATTTTGCGAGCGATCGAACGATTTTACAGTATAGTAATGAGATTTGGGGTATTGGTAATACAGTTACGCAAATTTAAAGAGATTGCTACGTTGGAAAAGATTATATGAAATTTATATCGGCGATTTTTAAGATATATCGGTTTACCGACAAAATTTAACACTAATAAATAAACCGAGCTTAAACTCATTAAGCTCGGTTTTCTTTTTTGCTTAAGAAAGAAATGGGATCGCAGTATATATGATACCTGTTCCATCATATTCTCCTGTCGCAAAGTATGAAAATGTAAAGAAACCTGTAAACGTAAAAATTACAATGAGAAAAAGTGCAAAGATAAATTTTAGCATGTAAGGTCCCCTCATCCAAAAATAATTTCATATATTATTATATTATAAGGATATTTTATTTCCAATTGTTTACTGGTTAAAAATGAGAAGTCAGACATGTTTTGTATGTTGTCATGGCATGATTATTTGCAATCGATTTTGTGTTTTTTGTAAAAGTCATGTTGTGATGAACGTGTGCATATTCCCAGTCTTGGTCATTAAAATTTATGTTTCGAGGAGGAAGAAGTGGAACGACATCAAATAAATTGACGAAACGAAAGCTACTAGCTACTTGCAGTTTATAATAATTCCGAAAGGCGATATCTCCCACTTTTGGGGAGGCAAATGTATACAGACCGTACTGTGCGAAGGCAGTGTTTATACGCGCATCGAGTATATGTAGTGTAGCGAGCGCGCCGCCTAAACTATGACCTGTTGCAAGAAGTTTCTTATGGGCTGGTAATGATACGAGCATATCCATAATAGAATCTCGGCAAGATTCATAAATGGAAAGAAAGCCGTTATGGACATTTCCGCTATTTAAAGCATATGGATATGGTTTTTGGTTAACGAGTGAATCGATAATCCAGTCTGTATCTGTTTGTGTCCCGCGAAAAGCTACAATAACGGTATCCTCAGATTCTAGTATGAATCCGAACCATTCTGTCGTTTGAATGGTTTTTCCTTGAAAACCTTGTACATATTGAAAACCATCTGGTATTTCAAAAATCCCATTTTGTTTATATTGTTCATACGTTAACTCACAACAAGAAGCTAACAGTATGGCAGTATCTTTATCAAAGGATAAAGGAGTACGCATTAAGGGAGCCTCCTTAAGAAAAGGTATAGTTCAATATATGCAGTGAGGGACTTGATTCATTCTTTTAGAAAAAAACCTTGAAACTACAGTTACGTGAGGGAGTATGATTTTTGTAAACATACTGTTAGGAGGAGTGTAAGATAAGCAAAAGAGAAGGCTATTCAATTGGTGAGTTTTCAAGGAGAAGAAGTGTGGCTTAACGAAGTGATGGAGTATTATATGATTCGAAGTGGTTTGTATAGTCCACCTAAATAAAAAGAGCCCTATAAGGGCCCTATTTACTCTTTTCCATCTAATAAACGACCAAGTCCACCTAAAACGCTACCTTCACCAGTGCTTTGCGCTGCTGGGCTTGTCAGACGTGCTGCTAAGCGGCTAAGTGTTAAGGACTGAATCCAAACTGTTCCAGGTCCTTCTAACGTTGCGAAGAATAAACCTTCGCCGCCAAATAGAGCTGTTTTTACTTTTCCAACGAACTCGACATCGTAATTAACGTCTTTTGTCATGGCAACGAGACAACCTGTATCAATGCGAAGTTTTTCGCCGTGCTTTAATTCACGTTTGTATACAGTTCCGCCTGCGTGCATGAAAGCAAGTCCATCACCTTCAAGTTTTTGCATGATGAAACCTTCACCACCGAAGAAACCAGTTCCTATTTTTTTCGTAAACTCAATGCCGATAGAAACGCCTTTTGCGGCACAAAGAAACGCATCTTTTTGACAAACTACTTTCCCTTGATATTCTGTTAAATCTACAGGAATAATTTTACCCGGATAAGGAGCAGCAAAGGATACGTGACGCTTGCCGTGACCTGTATTTGTAAATACAGTCATAAACATGCTTTCCCCTGTAACGAGACGCTTACCAGCGCCCATTAATTTTCCGAATAAACCTCCAGATGGGCCAGAACCATCACCGAAGATTGTTTCCATTTCGATGTAATCTTCCATCATCATCATTGCGCCAGCTTCTGCAATAACGCTTTCTTCTGGGTCTAACTCAATTTCAACAAACTGCATATCATCGCCGTATAATTTATACTCGATTTCATGTGCTCTCATTTTTTCACCTCGTATGTAATAGATACTTATATTGTACAGAATTTAACAGGATTAGAATACTTTAGTTTTGTTAATTTTTAAATAAAGTGGGAGCATCCAAAACGGATTAGCAGTTCCCGCCAATCAAGCTGCCCGTAAATGGCGGGATAAAATATGAATATGGAAATTCAACACTATATTAAAATCATAAAAAAATGGTGGAATGAAAGTGTTCTCATTTGACGTTTTGGATATAGCGTGATATAGTGAAATCACTATTGAGCTACATAATGTGGTACGGAAATAAAGCACGTTGAATTAAAGGCTGTAAGCTTGTTATACATTCATGTCCTTTATATCCACCTTTTCATGTGGATTCATAGTTTCATTTTTATTTAGGAGGTACATGACATGCAAACAGGTAAAGTTAAATGGTTCAACAGCGAAAAAGGTTTCGGTTTCATCGAAGTTGAAGGTGGAGACGATGTATTCGTTCACTTCTCAGCTATCCAAGGTGACGGATTCAAAACTTTAGAAGAAGGTCAAGAAGTTTCTTTCGAAATCGTTGAAGGTAACCGTGGACCACAAGCTGCTAACGTTACAAAAAACTAATTAGCTAGCGATAAAAAGCATTCCGATTTTCGGAATGCTTTTTTTTATTCTTTGGAACTCGATTCATTTGAAGATAATTCGCCCTTAAAGGTACGCTCTTCAAAGTCATCAAGCATTTGTTCATATTCTTCATGCTCTTCCGTAGCGAAAACTTGCAGATTTTTCCCATGCATATCCGTACCGATAAAGTTTTCGAAATCCTCTACGTAGCCTACGTTTTCTTCGCTATTTACGTACATGCCATTATAGTTTTTCGAATCTTGTCTTTCTAAATCAGATGGTGTTTCAGATGTTCCGTAATTAGCAACATCTTGCCATGCATCTTCTGCATCATATTCAACAGAACGATCTTCATCATGTTTGTGGAAAGAAGGAGATAAAACTTCTTCTTCGACTGGTCGTGTATTCAGATTTAGCTTATTTGTCGCGTGCTGGATGCATGTTGTAGCGGTTGGCATTGCTTCTAATCTTTCAAATGGAATTTCTTCACCAGACACTTCGCAAATGCCGTACGTACCCACTTCTATTTTCTGCAGGGCATGTTTCGTATCCTCTAGCTGTTTATGCCAAAGTTCAATAAGTCCGAAGTCTTTTTCACGCTCATATAGCTCTGTTGCCATATCAGCCGGATGGTTATCATAGCTAGATAATTCTCCAACAGATTCACGTTCAGATGCACGATCTTCATTTTCGTGTGTTTGTATCGTTTGCTCTAGTTCTTGCTTTTGTTTTTCTAAAACGGATTTAAATTGATTTATTTGTTGTGGAGTTAACATAGTCGTCCACCTTCCTACAATTCAGTTTCTTTACATAGTATGAGCGTTGCGAGTAGGAATTATGAGCTGAAATTGGTATATGAAAAAGGAGCCGCATTAGCAGCTCCTTTTAAAGGAAATATCCAAGCAATAATCCGATTCCCATGAGGAGACCGAAGATTGTATTTGTTTTTGCTGTTGCTATCATCGCAGGTACCATTTCCATTGGAATGCTTTTGCCGATAAAGCCTTTCGTCGCTTTAAATGCTTTCGGTGCACTTAAAAATACGATAAGCATCCATGGTGATACAATGCCCACGATAATTAAAGCAATTGTCCAAATGTAGGAAACGATGAACATAGAAGCAAGTACACCGACCGCTCGCTCGCGTCCAACGAGAATGGCTAACGTTTTACGACCGTTTTCTTTATCGCCATCTAAGTCACGGATGTTATTAGCTAGTAAAATGGCACCAATTAAAATCGAGCTTGGAATAGATAGTAAAACGACTTCTGATGTTACAGTTCCAGTTTGGATAAAGAATGAAATCCCAATAATAATGACACCCATAAATAATCCGGCTGTTAACTCTCCAAATGGTGTATATGCAATTGGAAGTGGACCGCCTGTATAAAGGTAAGCAACGGCCATACAAACAAGACCGATTGCAGCAAGCCACCAGCTAGAATTCATACAAATATAAACACCTAATAGTATTGCGATACCGAAAAATCCAAATGCTAAGTTAAGTACTGTTTTTGGCTGAATGCCATCGCGAACGATAGCGCCGCCGATACCAACTGAACCTTCGTGATCAAGTCCTCTTTTATAATCAAAATATTCATTAAACATGTTTGTTGCTGCCTGAATGAGAAGACAAGCAAGAAGCATTATAAGGAAAAGAGGGAGATGTATTTGATTTATACCTCCGACCTGCATTGCATAGGCTGTTCCGATGAAAACAGGAACGAAAGCTGCTGTTAATGTATGGGGACGTAGTAAACTCCACCAAATGCGCCAGCCTGTTTGCTTGCTTGGCTTTGGCGCCGTAGGAGAGGAATTCGTTTCGACGTTCATTTCCATGTTGAATCCTCCTTTGGTCACATATTGTACACAACTAAGTGTAGAAAAAGCATCATTTAGTGTCAACGTTTATTTTCTAGGAAGAGAAGGTGAATTTCTCAGAAATGCTAAACGTTGACAGGCCTTTCGTTTGAGGTGTATCTTAAAATCAAGCGTAATTATGACTATTTTTCGCCCATAGGGGGGAGACAATTGTGATTCAAACGAAACAAAAAGGCTTGCAGGAAGTTCTAAGTGCAGCCATTAAGCATGCAACTGATGAAAAAATATTGGTTAGTTTTGTAAAAAAAATAGACTGGATGGATCCACTTCTGTTTTATGCAGCAGGAAAAAGAATCTCATTCGAAAATAGATGTTATTTTGCAGACCCAGCTCAGCATGTAATATTTGCTGGAATTGGTTCTGTTTTCACTATAGCAACTGCTTCTCACAAACGCTTTCAAACTGCTCGTGACGAGTGGGATAAAGTAAAAGAGAAAGCATTTGTACAAAGAGAAAGATACGAATTTGGAACAGGTCCTCTTTTATTTGGTGGATTTTCATTTGACCAAGAAAAAGAGAAAACAGATTTATGGAAAGAATTTGATGATACGACATTTTCACTACCGGCATTTTTATTAACTGTAAAAAATGAAAAAGCATGGTTAACAATGAATACATTCGTTTCAGCAACAGATTGTGCAGAAACTCTTTATAACGAAATTGTTTCTTTAGAAGAGAAAATTTTTGAGGAGAGTAAATGTGCACTAGAAGGATCGAAATTAACAGTTACTTCTAAAGTAGAAGTGGATCCGAAAGGCTGGATGAAGTCCATTGAGAAAGTGCAAGATGAGATGAAGCAGGGGAACGTGCAGAAGGTTGTATTAGCGAGGGAGCTAAAAGTAGAGATGGATCATCATATTGATTCTGCGCTTGTTTTAGAAGCACTTCGCATTGGGCAACCAGATTGTTACGTATTTTCTTTTGATTATAAAGGAGCATGCTTCTTAGGAGCGACGCCAGAGAGATTAATTCGTAAAGAAGATGAGAAGTTTACTTCAATGTGTCTTGCTGGTTCAACTGGTCATGGTCAATCTATAGAAGAAAGTAAGCGAAATAGTGATGCGCTTCTTCATGATGAAAAGAATTTAGCTGAACACGGTTATGTTGTGAACATGATCAGGTCGGTATTAAATGAGCACTGCGAATCCGTTAATATTCCGGAGAGTCCCGGTCTATTAACAACGAAAAACTTAATTCATTTATATACGCCTGTAGAGGCAAAAGGCGACGCGAGTCTTTTAACGATGGTAGAAGAATTACATCCAACACCAGCTCTTGGCGGGACACCTCGTTTAGAAGCGATGAAACTAATTCGTGATGTTGAATTGTTAGACAGAGGATTATATGGTGCACCGATTGGCTGGATAGATGATGAAGGAAATGGTGAATTTGCGGTTGCACTTCGCTGCGGATTATTAAATGGCGAGAAAGCATCCTTATTCGCCGGTTGCGGGATTGTAATTGATTCAGTACCACAACTTGAATATGAAGAAACAAGTTTGAAGTTTAGACCGATGCTTGGTGCTTTGGAGGAATTAATGAAATGAACAATCATATAGAAGCATTATCATATTATTTAGGCGCGTTCGTGGATGAACTGACGCGTCTAAATGTATGTGATGTTGTCATTAGTCCAGGCTCACGGTCAACGCCGATTGCTCTACTAATGGAACAACATGAAGGAATGAACACATATTTACATGTAGATGAAAGATCTGCAGGATTTTTTGCGCTCGGTATTGCAAAAGCGAAAAAACGTCCTGTTGCATTATTATGTACGTCAGGAACGGCTGCAGCGAACTACTATCC
The DNA here is from genome assembly GCF_022662915.1 of Bacillus cereus group sp. BfR-BA-01453. NCBI lineage: Bacteria > Bacillati > Bacillota > Bacilli > Caryophanales > Bacillaceae > Bacillus > Bacillus cereus group sp. BfR-BA-01453. Next base: position 22,904 of record NZ_JAKUEN010000013.1, read on the forward strand.
AGCTGTATGTGAAGCTTTTCATTCGCGAGTGCCGCTTATCGTCTTAACGGCAGATAGACCGCATGAATTAAGAGATGTCGGTGCACCACAAGCGATGAATCAAATTAATTTATACGGCACGTTTGTGAAGCAATTTACAGAGATGGCACTTCCAGAAGCGAATGAGGCGATGTATCATTACGCTCGCATGACAACGCAGCGCACGATAGCAAGCGCGCTTTTAGCACCGCAAGGACCTGTTCATCTTAATTTTCCGGTTCGCGAACCGCTCATCCCGGACTTCTCATTAGAAAGTTTATGGGATAAAGGACGCGGAGAATATACAGGAGTAGTTCAGCGAGGGAACGCGGTGATGCCGAGTGAATATGTAGATTCTCTTGTAGGGCGCCTTTCACATATGGAAAAGGGGCTTATTATTTGTGGAGATGATAGTCATTCAGAAATCGCAACGTTTGCAACGCAACTAGCTGAAAAAACGGGATATCCAATATTAGCGGATCCACTTTCTAACATTCGTAGTGGACACCACGATAAAACGATGGTAATCGACTGTTACGATACATTTTTACGAAATGAATTGTTAAAAGAAACGTGGAAGCCGGAAGTTATAATTCGCTTCGGTGGTATGCCTGTTTCGAAAGCATTAACGCAATTCATTAAAAAACAAACGAAAGCTGTTCATATCGTTGTTGACGAATCAGGACAATGGAGAGATCCAGCTCTCGTTGCAACAGAAGTTGTCCAAGCGAGTGATATTGCATTTTGCAGTGCACTAATAGAAAAAATGCCAGTTATGAAAAAGAATGATTGGTCCCAAATGTGGCAACATATAAACGAAAAAACGAAGGAAACACTTCGTGAAATGGAAACATATGATACGGCATTTGAAGGAAGAGTCATTACAGATATTGTCCGCGTATTACCAGAAGGGGCAACGTTATTTGCAAGTAATAGTATGCCAATTCGTGATACAGATTCTTTCTTCTTCACATCGGATAAAGACATTCAAGTAATGGCAAATCGCGGTGTAAATGGGATTGATGGAATCATTTCGACAGCTTTAGGAGCGAGCATGATTTGCGATCCGCTCGTATTAGTGATTGGTGATTTATCATTCTATCACGATTTAAATGGACTACTAGCCGCAAAATTACATGAATTAAACATAACGATTGTCGTTGTAAATAATGACGGTGGTGGTATTTTCTCATTCTTACCACAATATGAGAAAAAGGAACATTTCGAATCATTATTTGGAACTCCAATTGGGCTTGATTATGAGCATGTTGTTACAATGTACGGTGGTTCATTTAGCCGTGTAAATGGCTGGGAGCAGTTCCGAGAAGAAGTACAAAAGGGTGCAACGAAAGAAGGTTTACACGTTGTAGAAATTTGTACGAACCGTGATGAAAACTTAACATTGCACCGTACGTTATGGGCAAAAACACAGGATGTAATTACTACATCGTTGCAAGGTGAATCAAAATGAACGTAACGCTGCAAAGTGTATCGTATGAATATGAAGTAGTCGGAAGCGGGGAACCACTTCTACTTCTTCATGGTTTTACGGGAAGCATGGAGACGTGGCGTTCCTTCGTTCCTTCTTGGAGTGAGCAATTTCAAGTCATTTTAGTAGATATTGTTGGGCACGGAAAAACGGAAAGCCCTGAAGATGTGACGCATTATAATATTCGAAATGTAGCGTTGCAAATGAAAGAACTACTAGATTATCTTCATATTGAAAAAGCGCACATACTTGGCTATTCAATGGGCGGTAGACTGGCGATTACGATGGCGTGTCTATATCCAGAATATGTACGCTCTCTTTTATTAGAAAATTGTACAGCTGGGCTTGAAAGGGAAGATGAGCGAAAAGAACGCTGTGAAAAAGATGAGCGACTTGCTCAGAAAATTGAGCGAGAAGGCATCGAAAGTTTTGTATCGATGTGGGAAAGTATTCCGCTGTTTGAAACGCAAAAACGTTTAGCACAAAACGTACAAGAAGCGGTGCGAAAAGAGCGACTTGCTAACAATCAAAAAGGGCTTGCAAATAGCTTGCGCGGCATGGGAACAGGGGCTCAGCCTTCATGGTGGAATGAGCTGAAAAACTTAAAAATGCCTGTTCTTTTAATGAACGGTGAGCATGATGAAAAGTTCTTTCGCATATTAAAAAATATCGAAAAATGCGTCTCTGACGCGAAATTTGTCAAAATTGATGGTGCTGGCCATGCAATTCATGTGGAACAACCGGAAAAGTTTGATACAATAGTAAAGGGATTTCTAAAAACTATGCAGTGATGCTTTTTTCAGTTAAGAATGAAGTTACACTTATAGAGGAGATCAGAAATATACAAGGAGGTAGTTGTAATGGCTATTGAATGGGTAAAAGAAGGCAATTACGAAGATATTATTTATTCAACATACAATGGTATCGCAAAGATTTCGATTAACCGCCCTGAAGTACATAACGCATTCCGTCCTAAAACGGTAATGGAGTTAATCGACGCTTTTGCACATGCTCGTGATGATGCAAATGTTGGCGTTATCATTTTAACAGGTGAAGGTGGACGTGCATTCTGTTCTGGCGGCGACCAAAAAGTTCGCGGTCATGGTGGATATGTAGGTGACGACCAAATCCCTCGTTTAAATGTATTAGACTTACAACGTCTAATTCGCGCAATTCCTAAACCAGTTATCGCAATGGTAGCAGGTTATGCAATCGGTGGTGGGCACGTACTTCATATCGTATGTGACTTAACAATTGCTGCAGACAACGCTGTATTCGGACAAACAGGTCCTAAAGTAGGAAGCTTTGACGGTGGATACGGAGCTGGTTACTTAGCTCGTATGGTAGGCCACAAGAAAGCTCGCGAAATTTGGTACCTATGCCGTCAATACAACGCGCAAGAAGCGCTTGATATGGGCTTAGTAAATACAGTAGTACCATTAGAACAACTTGAAGCAGAAACAGTACAATGGGCACAAGAAATTTTAGCAAACAGCCCAATGGCACTTCGTTTCCTAAAAGCTGCATTCAACGCAGACACAGACGGTCTAGCTGGTATTCAACAACTAGCTGGAGATGCAACGTTATTGTACTACACAACTGACGAAGCAAAAGAAGGTCGTGACGCATTCAAAGAAAAACGCAGTCCGGACTTCGGTCAATTCCCTCGTTTCCCGTGATCAAACTAAAAGCGGAAGCAGCTCGTTCAGAATGTGAGGGGGATGGAGCTTCTGACGTAGAGGCGCTTTTTGCCTCGTAGGAAGAAGTGAAGCCACCGAACATTCTAGCTGCTGTAGCTGGATGTTTTAAAAGCGGAGCCGACTGTTTAGCCTCGTAGGCTAAGGTTCTTTCGCACAGAAAGTGTTTTTTACTTTCTCGTGCGGAAGGTTCTTAGACGGAAGGGGCTAGGAGGAGCAGCTGGATAAGATCAAACCGGAAACAAAACAACTAAGAGACTTGATGTCATATCAAGTCTCTTTCTTTCATGAAAGGAGAATGAATGATGGAGACGATGCCAAATTGGTTAATGCAACGTGCATTTTTAACACCAGATCGCACTGCAATTGAAATAGAGGAAGAGAAAGTTACTTTTATGCAGCTACATGAAAAAGTAGTATCTGTTTGTGGACACCTCACGCATGTAGGAGTGAAGCGTGGGCAAAAGGTGGCTGTTCTGATGAAAAATGGTATGGAGATGATTACAGTTATTCACGCCCTATCGTACGTAGGTGCAGTAGCTGTGCTTTTAAATACGCGTCTTTCAAGAGAAGAGCTACTTTGGCAAATGGATGATGCTGAAGTTATTTGTTTAGTGACGGATCAAGATTTTGAGGCTAAAGATATTCCTGTCTATTCATTCACTAACATAATGAATGGACCAAAAGAGGAAGCCTCTATACAAGAAGAGTTCTCTTTAGAAGAAGCGATGACGATTATTTATACGTCTGGGACGACAGGCAAACCGAAAGGCGTTATTTTAACGTACGGCAATCATTGGGCAAGCGCGGTTGGCTCTTCGCTTAATTTAGGGCTTCGTGATGATGATTGCTGGTTGGCTTGTATGCCGATGTTCCACGTTGGCGGGCTATCTCTTTTAATGAAAAACATTATGTACGGCATGCGCATTTTACTCGTTCCGAAATATGATGCTGATTTTATTCATAAAGCACTTCAAACGAGAGGTGTAACGATTATTTCTGTCGTTTCTAAAATGTTAACTGATTTATTAGAGAGACTAGGAGGAGAGACATATCCATCTTCTTTACGATGTATGTTACTTGGAGGAGGACCAGCGCCGAAACCATTATTAGAAACGTGTGTAGAAAAAGGAATTCCTGTGTATCAAACGTACGGTATGACAGAAACGTCGTCGCAAATTTGTACGTTGTCCGCAGATTATATGTTAACGAAAGTAGGATCAGCTGGAAAACCACTATTTCAGTGCCAACTTCGTATTGAAAAAGATGGCGTCGTAGTATCGCCATTTGCGGAAGGCGAGATCGTAGTAAAAGGACCGAACGTAACAGGCGGTTACTTTAACCGTGAAGATGCGACGCGTGAGACAATTCAAAACGGATGGCTTCATACTGGAGACCTCGGTTATTTAGATGAAGAAGGATTTTTATACGTATTAGATCGCCGCAGTGATTTAATTATTTCTGGCGGAGAGAATATATATCCAGCTCAAATTGAAGAAGTGTTGCTTTCTCATCCGGCGGTAGCGGAAGCTGGTGTTGTCGGTATGACTGATGATAAATGGGGACAAGTACCCGCTGCTTTTGTTGTAAAAAGCGGAGAGATAACAGAAGAAGAAATTCTTCATTTTTGCCAGGAGAAATTAGCGAAATATAAAGTGCCGAAAAAAGCGTGGTTCTTAGAGGAATTACCACGAAATGCTTCGAAAAAATTGTTAAGACGAGAGTTAAGACAATTAGTGGAGGAGATGTAAGTGGAAATAAAAAAAGCGACACTTCATATAACGGAAATGCCACTCGTCATCCCGTTTGCTGCAAGCTACGGAACGTATGAAAAGCGTGAGAGTATCGTCATTGAATTAGAAGATGAGGACGGGTACATTGGATTTGGCGAAGTTGTTGCGTTTTCTGAACCGTGGTATACGGAAGAAACAGTGAAGACGGCGCTGCATGTACTGCAAGACTTTTTATTACCGGATTTATTAAAGGCTGAAATTTCTCATCCGAATGAAGTGCCAAGTTTGTTCCAGCATATAAAAAGAAACCGAATGGCAAAGGCGGGAATTGAAGGGGCTGTTTGGAATTTATATGCGAAGCGTCAAAACAAATCGTTAGCGACAGTGCTTGGCGGAACGAAGGCTGAAATTGAAGTGGGTGTTGTGATTGGTATCAATACAATTCCGGTTATGTTAAAACAAATTGAAAAGTACGCGGAAGAAGGATACGAGCGTTTTAAAGTGAAAATAAAGCCAGAGCATGATTATGAATTATTGAAAGAGATTCGTAAAGAGTTCCCGCATATCCCGTTAATGGCTGATGCAAATTCAGCGTATACATTAGCGGATACAGAGAGTCTGAAACGACTAGATGAATTCCAATTGATGATGATTGAGCAACCGCTAGCGGATTACGATTTTCTTGATCATGCACAGTTGCAAAAGAAAATAGAAACGCCAATTTGTTTGGACGAAAGTATCCATAGTTTAGAAGATGCACGCGTTGCGATTACGCTTGGCAGCTGCCAAATCGTTAACATTAAACCAGGGCGAGTGGGCGGATTAACAGAATCAATCCAAATTCATAATTATTGTATGGAGCATAACATACCCGTTTGGTGCGGCGGTATGGTGGAGATGGGGATTTCAAGAGCACAAAATGTTGCCCTCGCCTCACTGCCTAACTTTACGATTCCAGGTGATATATCTGCCTCTAGTAGGCACTGGGAGAGGGATATTATTTCGCCGGAAGTGACGCTTGAGCGCGGGAAAGTGATGGTGCCGCAAAGTGTTGATACTGAGTATGAAGTTGACGGCGGAAGGTTGGCTGAAATTACGAAGCAGCGAATTGTTTTGGAGCGGTAGGTTGAGTCTTTCAAATAGCGGGCGAATTTTGTCGTTAATTGTCGGTAAGTCGATATATTTCAATAATCGCTGATATAAATTTCATTTACTAAGGTTACTCCCACGAGTAACCTTTTCGTATTGTACAAATTAGATAGACTAGTTTACAATCGAGCGTATAAAGTGAAACTTTAATCAGTGGGGCATCCCCACTGATTATTAGCCCGCACCAATCGGGCTTTTATGGGCAGTTGATCTTCCACCTAACTTATTTGATTCACCCGAATTTTGAGGTGGGAGTCTTACTGCCCGCAAATAGCGGGGGAAAAGGGGGAGTAAAATGAAGCGCATTTCCATTTTAATAGCGGATGATGAGGAAGAAATTGCTGATTTAATTGAGATACATTTAGAAAAAGAAGGGTACCACGTCGTGAAAGCAGCTGATGGAGAAGAGGCTGTTCATATTATTGAAACGCAACCAATCGACTTAGTGGTTTTAGATATTATGATGCCGAAAATGGATGGGTATGAGGTGACGCGTCAAATTCGCGCGAAGCATCATATGCCAATTATTTTCTTGAGTGCGAAAACTTCGGATTTTGATAAAGTGACAGGTCTTGTATTAGGTGCAGATGATTATATGACGAAACCTTTTACACCGATTGAATTAGTCGCACGTGTAAATGCACAATTACGCCGATTTCTTACATTGAATCAGCCGAAAGTAGCAGAGAATAAATCTGCTTTACAGGTAGGCGGAGTTACTATTGATCCTGAGCGAAGAACGGTAAATGTGTACGGAGAACAAGTTGAATTAACACCGAAAGAGTTTGATATTTTATATTTATTAGCGAGCCATCCGAAGAAAGTGTACAATGTAGAAAATATTTTTCAGCAAGTATGGGCAGATGATTATTATGAAGGCGGAAATACAGTTATGGTACATATTCGTACGTTACGGAAAAAACTTGGGGAAGATAAAAGAAAGAACAAGTTAATCAAAACAGTGTGGGGAGTAGGTTATACTTTCAATGGCTAAAAAGATGAGAAGCTTTCGCTCGAAGATGGTTATGCTATTTGCGTTAAGTATGATATTTGCTGGTGGCGTAACGTATATCATTTATCAAGGGTTACGGATTTATTACAAATTAGTCGTTCGTTATGAGGATCCGTTAGCTCAAGTGCGTTTCATGATAAAACAAATTGGGGATGTTAATTTCTTTTTAATTATTTTCATCCCGCTATCCATTATATTTTTCTTCTTCCTTACTAAACCATACTTAAAATACTTTGATGAGATTTCAAGCGGGATTCATCATTTGGCGAACGGAGATTTTTCAAATGAAGTGCGCATTTCATCAAACGATGAGTTTGGAGAGATCGCACGTGAAATAAATGTTGCGAGTGAAAAGTTAAAAGAAGCGGTGGAAAGAGGAGACTTTGCTGAAAGTAGTAAAGACCAGCTCGTTGTAAACTTAGCTCATGATTTAAGAACGCCATTAACATCCGTGTTAGGGTATTTAGATTTAATTCTTAAAGATGAGAATTTAACAAAAGAACAAATTAAACATTTCTCCACAATTGCGTATACGAAATCGCAAAGGCTGGAAAGTTTAATTGATGAGTTATTTGAAATTACACGTATGAATTATGGCATGTTAAAGCTGGATAAAAAGCCGATTGATATAAGTGAGCTACTTATACAGTTAGAGGAGGAATTGTATCCGTTATTAGAAAAACATCATTTAGAAGCTAGATTGAATGTTGATCCTCATTTGCCGATTAACGGTGATGGAAAATTGTTAGCTAGAGTATTTGAAAACTTGTTAACAAATGCCGTTCGTTACGGATATGATGGGCAATTTGTTGATCTGAATGGGTATATCGATAATGGAGAAGTTGTCGTACAAGTTATGAATTACGGAGATAGCATTCCAGAAGAAGACTTACCGTATCTTTTTGATATGTTTTATACAGGTGATAAATCGAGGTCAGAGAACCGTGGCGGGACAGGCCTTGGGCTATTTATTGCGAAAAATATTGTTGAACAGCATAACGGTATGATTTCTGCTGAAAGTAATGTAGTTAGAACAATGTTTGAAGTGCGATTGCCAAAAGACGAGAACGTAACAATTTAATAAAAATTTAAACTTTACCCCACTTTTTATTTTAATAGTTTTTTCTATTCTAGACGTAAGTTACGTTAAGGAGGAACTAGAAATGAAAAAGTGGGTATTTATTTCTTTTTTTATCGCATGCACAATCTGTGTAGGCGTTTATATATCACCGTTATTTCAAAAAGAAATTGATGTGAAAATCGGCGGGGAAAATAGTGCAGTAAAGAATGAAAATATGAAAAAGGTAGAGGTTACAAAAGAACAAATTTATAAAGGGGATCTATTATTAGTTAATAAAGACTACCCAGTTAAAAAAGATAGTATTAGGTCTGATATTATAAATGTAAATCACAATAGTGAATTAGTAAGAGGTTACGTCATATTTGATAGAAATCTTCGCTTATCAAAGGATGTTGTAAAAAAGTTTTTGAACGTTGTCGATGCAGCTGGAAAAGATGGCGTACAACATTTTTTAATGAATAGCGGATATCGAGATTTTAAAGAGCAAAGTAAGTTATATAAAGAAATGGGATCAGACTATGCACTTCCAGCAGGATACAGTGAACATAATTTAGGATTATCACTCGATGTTGGATCAACGCAAAAGAAAATGGAAAAAGCGCCTGAAGGAAAATGGATTGAAGAGAACGTATGGAAGCACGGGTTTGTTTTACGTTATCCGAAAAATAAAAGTCATATTACAGGCATTCAATATGAGCCGTGGCATATACGTTATGTAGGATTACCGCATAGTGCTATTATGCAAAAGGAGAAAATTACATTAGAGGAATATTTGGACTTCTTAAAAGAGAAAAAAGAAATCACAACGGATGTGGAAGGTAAGAAATATACGGTTTCTTATTATAAAGTGTCCGGGAATAGGAAAGTGAATGTTCCAGCGAATAAGCAGTATGAAATTTCAGGGAATAATATGGATGGGGTTATTGTGACGGTTCAGGAATAGATAAAGAGGTTGTTCCGATTTGGAGCAGCCTTTTCGTATATAAGAAAGGGATGGGCATTTTTGTCGGTAAATCAATATTCCTTGTCGAATCGTTGATATAATTTCTTGTACTATCAGCATTTTTGAGGTGCATCTTTTTATTTAATTTTAAACATTATAACGTTATATTTACTTCTCCCTTTTTTTGTGTTACGCTAAACGTGTGAAAGAGATATAAAAAATGAAACTTTAATGTAAGCGTATTCTTATGGCTTCTTATAGAAAAGGGTGGAAGTACAATGACAGAACGATTCGTACTACGTAATGTGAAACGTGTGAACGGGGAAGAGATTGACATTGTAATTGAAAATAATAAAATCGCACAGGTGACGAAAGCTGGTGCTGGCGAGGGTGGAAAGGTTCTTGATTACTCAGGTACTTACGTATCGAGTGGTTGGATTGATTTGCACGTTCATGCTTTTCCAGAGTTTGATCCGTATGGCGATGAGGTGGATGAAATTGGCGTTAAGCAAGGGGTAACGACAATTGTTGATGCAGGCAGCTGCGGTGCTGATCGCATTGCAGATTTAGTAAAAAGTAGAGAACAGGCAAAAACGAATTTATTTGCCTTTTTAAATATTTCTCGCATCGGTTTGAAACGAATTGATGAATTATCCAACATGGAATGGATAGATAAAGAGAAAGTAATAGAAGCAGTAGAAAAGTATAAAGATGTAGTCGTTGGGTTAAAGGCGAGAATGAGTAAAAGCGTCGTTTGTGATAGTGGAATTGAACCGCTACATGTAGCGCGCTCTTTATCCCGTGAAACATCATTACCGATTATGGTACATATCGGTTCAGCACCTCCTCGCATTGAGGAAGTTGTACCTCTTTTAGAAAAAGACGATGTGATTACACATTACTTAAACGGGAAAGAAAATAATTTATTTGATGAAGAAGGCAAACCGCTACCTGTATTACTAGATGCAGTGAAGCGCGGTGTTCATTTAGATGTTGGGCATGGTAATGCTAGTTTTTCTTTTAAAGTAGCAGAGGCAGCAAAGCGTCACGATATTGCCTTTAATACAATTAGTACAGATATTTACCGGAAGAATCGCGTGCACGGTCCAGTGTATAGTATGGCTCATGTTCTTTCGAAATTCCTTTACTTAGGTTATCCGCTAGAAGAAGTGATTCATGCGGTGACGAAACATGCGGCAGAATGGCTTAAGAAACCTGAGCTTGGCCGTATTCAAGAAGGGGATATTGCAAATTTAACTTTATTTACGGTGAAAGATGAGAAGATTACGTTAATAGATTCAGAAGGGGATCAGCGCATTGCTGAAAGAAGAATTGATACGAAAGGGGTTGTAGTCAATGGGTCATTCATTGAATGCTAAGTACGGATTAAAAAGAGTAATAAATGCGAGCGGTAGAATGAGTATTTTAGGTGTATCCGCTCCGACAGATACAGTTATGGATGCGATGAAACATGGGGGACAAAATTATGTGGAAATTGCTGATTTAGTAGATAAAGCGGGAGACCATATTGCGAGAATTCTAGATGCAGAGGCAGCTGTCGTTGTGAATTCAGCATCGAGCGGAATTGCACTTTCTATCGCTGGTATCGTGACAGAAGGAAATCGCCGTAAAAGTGAAAGACTTCATCAAGAGGTCATCGCGAAAAATGAAGTGATTATGTTAAAAGGTCATAACGTTCAGTATGGTGCTCCTGTTGAAACGATGATTTACTTAGGCGGAGGAAAACTTGTAGAAGTTGGCTACGCAAATGAAGGGAAAGCAGAGCATATTGAAGATGCGATTGGTGAAAATACAGCAGCGATTCTGTATGTAAAATCACATCATGCCGTGCAAAAAAATATGATTTCTGTTGAAGAAGCATGGGAAGTAGCGCAGCGAAATAACGTACCGCTTATCGTAGATGCGGCAGCTGAAGAAGACATTCAAAAATATGTGAAGTATGCAGACCTTGCCATTTATAGCGGTTCAAAGGCGATTGAAGGACCTACTTCTGGTATTGTTGGCGGGAAACGAAAATATATTGAGTGGCTGAAAGTGCAATTACATTGCATCGGAAGAAGTATGAAAGTTGGGAAAGAAACAACATTTGGCTTACTTCAAGCGCTTGATGAGTACGGAGTAAAAGAAGATAAGAGTGAGCAAGAAAAAGAGTTGTTACAAGTACTTATGCCGCTAAAAGAATTAAACGGTGTAAATGTAACGATCGTTCAAGATGAAGCGGGAAGAGCAATCTTTAGAGCACGCATTCACATTAACGAGAATGAGTTAAATAAATCAGCAAAAGACGTCGTAACAGCATTACGCGAAGGGGAAATTGCCATTTATACACGTGATTACGGAGTAAGACAAGGATTCTTTGATATCGATCCACGTCCACTTCAAGGTGATGACATACATGTGATTGAAGAAAAATTGAGAGAAATTGTAGGGGGAAACTAAAATGACAAACATTCAAAAACGTTTTTATAAAGGCCGCGTAGCATTAAATGTATTAGCGAACAATACCCGAAATGCGAAAGATATTTTTGAAGCAGCAGAAGGTTATGTAGTAGTAGGTGTATTATCAAAAGATTATCCAACAGTAGAAGAAGCTGTTACAGCGATGAAAGCATATGGAAAAGAAATTGATGACGCTGTATCAATCGGACTAGGAGCAGGAGATAATCGCCAAGCAGCAGTTGTAGCTGAAATTGCGAAACATTATCCAGGTAGCCATATTAACCAAGTATTCCCTTCAGTTGGAGCGACACGTGCAAATCTTGGCGGAAAAGATAGCTGGATTAATAGTTTAGTATCGCCAACAGGAAAAGTAGGGTACGTAAATATTTCTACTGGTCCAATTAGTGCAGCTGGAGAAGAAAAAGCAATCGTTCCAATTAAAACAGCGATCGCACTTGTACGTGATATGGGCGGAAATTCATTGAAATACTTCCCGATGAAAGGGCTAGCTCATGAAGAAGAATATCGCGCAGTTGCGAAAGCTTGTGCGGAAGAAGGATTCGCATTAGAGCCAACGGGCGGAATCGATAAAGAAAACTTTGAAACAATTGTACGTATTGCGCTTGAAGCAAATGTAGAGCAAGTGATCCCGCATGTGTACTCTTCTATTATTGATAAAGAAACTGGCAATACGAAAGTAGAAGATGTTCGTGAATTATTAGCAGTCGTGAAGAAGTTAGTTGATCAATATGCGTAAGAAAATTGCAGCATTCGGCGAAGTAATGATGCGCCTGCAAGTACCAGGATATGAATTGTTATCGCAAGCTAATACATTAAAATACTCATTTTCTGGTACAGGTGTGAACGTTGCTGCAGCACTTTCTCATCTCGGGCATGAAGGGCTTCTTATTTCTACTTTACCGGAAAACTCGGTTGGAGATGCTGCATTATCTTACATTCAAAAATTAGGCGTGCAAACCTCGCTTGTTTCAAGAGCTGGCAAATATGTCGGCATGTACTTTTTAGAAAATGGATTTGGAGCACGTGCAAGCCGCGTTACATATTCAAATCGATTAGAAAGTAGCTTCAATACGGCATGTGAAGAAATGTATCAATTTGAAGAAATCGCGAAGGAAATTGATATTGTTCATTTTTGCGGGATTACACTTGCGATGAATGATACGGTGCGTCATCATATGAAATCTTTAGCGAAAGCAGTGAAAGAAAACGGAGGAACTGTCGTCTTTGATTGCAATTATCGTCCATCACTTTGGGGAAAAGATGGGTACGAGCAGGCGAAACCGCATTATGAAGAAATGTTAGGGCTAGCTGATATTGTAATGATGAACGAAAAAGATGCGATGTTTGTTTTAGGAATGAAAACAGACGAAACGGAGCGAGAGGCGCAACTTGTTGATCTTATTCCAAAGGTAGCTGAAACGTATAGTATTGCTACAATCGCTGGTACACATCGCTCTATTAATAGCGATAATACACACTCGCTTCGCGGATTTATATGTAAAGATGGTGCGTTCACTTTTGCAAAAACACTTACGTTTTCTGTATATGATAGAATAGGTGCTGGAGATGCTTATACGAGCGGGATTATTCATGGCGAGATAGAAGAGTTTGCACCAGAGAAAGCTGTTTCATTTGCGTCAGCAGCTGGAATGCTTGCACATACAATCGTCGGTGATACGCCAATGTCATCAGAGAAGGATATACTTCGGGCAATGACGGCATCAGTAGGTGATGTAGAAAGGTAGTGGGTGTAACGGTGAACGTAACGAGGAAAAAAGGACCATTATATTTACAAATAAAAAACATTATTCGTGATCGAATATTGCATGGTGTATATGCAATTCATACGAATATTCCTTCCGAACCGCAGTTAGAAGAAGAGTTCAAGGTGAGTAAAATTACAGTACGAAATGCGATTAAAGAACTCGCTCAAGAAGGGTATTTAGAAAAGAAAAGCGGTAAAGGAACGAAAGTCATCCGTAACACGTCTGCGACAAAACTGTCAAAGGGTAAGAAATTTACTGAAGTGTTAGTGGAAGAAGGATATAAAGTACAGAAGAAATTGCTAAAAGCAGAAATCGTTCAGAATGAAGAAGGAACAGTGCCATTTCGATTATTCGGTAAAGAGAGTTTTCGTATTGAACGTTTATATGCGTTAAATGATGCACCGTATATTCATTATACGCACTATTTCTCAGCGAAAATGGCAAGTACAGATTTATCGGATTTTGATTTGCAATCGCTTTACGATTTAGTCGAGGACCGAGGTATTCATTTAGAAAACTTCAGAGATGAATTTGCTGTTGGACTTGCGCCTAGTTTCGTTGCAGAAGCGTTAGGTGAAAAAGAGGGCACAGCGTTATTAAAACGTATGCGTTATTCTTACGATGAAGTTGGCGAAGTAATTGAATATAGCGAAGGCTACTACAATACAGAAATGCAGCATTATGTAGTGAATTATGACGTATAAAAAGAGGGTATTCGCCCTCTTTTTTTATCCCGCATTAACGGACAGTAAAACTCCCACCTCAAAATTCAGTTGGAGCAAAGAAGTTAGGTGGGAGCCGGGCTGTCCATAAACGTCCGATTGGTTCAACTAATAATCAGTGGGGATGAACAAAACCCCCACTGATTAAAGTTTCACTTTATAAAGTAAGGGGAATGGGAGATGGATATATACTTATTAATCGTCACATTACTTGCAATCGCGATTGTTATTTTAGGGGTATCATGGTGGAAGTGGCATGCATTTATTAGTTTAACAGTTGCGAGTTTATTTTTAGCTATCATGTCTGGATTGAATTTGACGAAAATAGTGACTGCCTATGAAACTGGCGTCGGTAGTGTACTAGGGCATTTAGTTGGTATTTTAGCTCTCGGTACAATTTTAGGAAAAATGATGTCCGATTCAGGGGCCGGCATGCAAGTGGCAGATTTCTTTATTCGATTTTTCGGTGTGAAGAAACTACCGTGGGCTATGTTATTTGCAGGATTTGTTATAGGGATTCCGGTATTTTTTGAAGTGGGGATTGTCATTTTATTACCACTCGTTATTTCCATCCGAAAAACGACGAAGAAAAATATATTATTAATTGCGTTACCTGTCATTGCTGGATTATCGATTGTTCACGGGCTCGTGCCTCCGCATCCAGGTGCGATGACAGCAATCGGTATTTATAACGCGAACTTAGGAAAGGTACTTTTATATTCATTACTTATCGCGCTACCAACGGCTATTATTGCAGGACCGATATTTGCAAAGTGGGTACATAAAAGGGTTATACCTGAGAATGAGCCAGAGCTTATTCGAGTTACGACTGTATCAACTGATTTGCCGAGTCGTAAAGTTTCATTCTTTATTATATTACTGCCAGTAGTTTTGATGATTTTATCAGTCGTTGCACCATATATTTCATTACCGAAAAAGATGACTGAATTTTTTGTATTTATTGGAAGTCCAGTAATCGCTTTACTAATTTCATGTTTTGCAGCATTTTATTTACTTGGCATGAGACAAGGTATTAATAAAAAGATGATTAAAAAATTAACGGATGAAAGCTTATTACCTGTCGGTTCCATTATTTTAATAATCGGTGCAGGCGGTGGATTTAAACAAATATTAATTGAAAGCGGCGTTGGAACAGCGATTGCGCAAATGGCAGAACATATATCGTTATCACCAATCGTATTAGCTTTCATGGTAGCTGGATTAATTCGAATCGCAACAGGTTCAGCAACAGTAGCATTAACGACAGCAGCAGGAATTGTTTCACCAGTTATTCAGCATATGTCAGGTGTAAATTTAGAATTGCTCGTTATAGTAACAGGCGCGGGATCATTAATGTTTTCTCACGTAAATGATGCAGGGTTCTGGCTTGTAAAAGAGTATTTAGGATTAACGGTGAAGGAAACGTTTAAAACGTGGACAGTGCTGGAGACATTGTTATCATTTATTGCATTTTGTTTTGCGCTTTTATTCAATATGTTTATTTAGAAGATACCTTAATTGGTATCTTTTTTTGATGAAGCCCAATTGCCAAAACAAGCCCGTTTTTAAGTAAGCCAAGCTTCCTATTCGCCCTGAAAACATACTATAAATGGAATCCCCTCATTTAGAGCAAGGTGAACTTGTTATGAATGATACTAAAGGAGGAATAGAGTAATGAGCGAAAAGTGTGAACACAGACATGATGATTGTAACCGCAGACATGGGTGCGGCGGCGGTTTTGCGCTTCTAATCGTATTGTTTATTTTATTAATCATCATCGGTGCTAGCTGCTTCGGCGGAGGCGGCGGTTGTGGTTATGGTGGTTACGGCGGTTATGCTGGCGGCTACGGTGGATATTGCTGCTAATTAAAAACTATTGAAAATGGCCTTGTGCGTATTGCACAAGGCCATTTTATTCATATTTTTATGTGCTGTGATAATTTATTAATGTACAGAGAGCGGATTAAGAAGAAGAAAATGATTTCGATAATCCCGAAAAAGGTGAGTACGATACATGTTTCTTTTAGTAATGAGAAAGAAAACATGCTTTGTAAAAACTTAACCGCAAATAACGTGTGAACACCAGCGACGATGTAAGGAACGAAAAATAAAATTCCTAATTGAATCGTTGCAGAGCGAAACATTTCTGATTCAGTTAAGCCAAGTTTTGTAATCGTAATATACTTTTGTCTCTCAGTTGTTAAGTCATTATACATACGGAAATATAAAACACTAGCCGCACCGATAAAGAAAATAAACCCGAGAAATGCCCAAATAAAGAATTGAGCAACTGCATTTCCTTTACCGTACATGAGTTCATCCGTAGCTGTATGAATGTAAAAAGGAATTTGGGCATGTTCTTCTTTGGTTTTTTCAAAGAAATCATTTGCATCATCACTAATCGTACGTAAAATGTTTTTCGTCGGAACGATTGCATTTTCCCAATTCTCTACGAAATAGTTATAAATTATAGTCGTTTCAATATGAGGAATCATATTATTAAATACATAATCTTGTAAGACAACTAAATGTGGGAATGCAAAGGATGGCTCGATCCCCTTATTAATAAACCCTTTAATATGAAATTCTTTTTTATTAGATCCAAGTGTAATCGTATTTTGTTTTGCAAATGGATTAGATACGAGATTGAGAAGTTCTGGTGAGTAGCGAGAAATAATATAAACTTGTGTAGAATCAAGTGTTATTTCCGGTCTTTTCAATTGTTTAGCAATTGCGTTATAATCACTCATCTTCATAAGCATAATATCTTCTTTTGAAGCTGTATCTTTTAATACTGTAAACTTATATTTTTTGTAATCGAAATTGCTATTTGTAAGCTCAGTTTCAATTGTAGTAATATGTTTTTGTTCAAGGGAATTGTCACCTTCTGATGTATAAGTGAAGGGGACTGGATACCGCTCTAGTACCGATGCTTTCGTATTATTATTAGCAGCAAATAATCCAATAATAATCGTAAATGCAAGTGCAGATAGCATAGAAACGATAAAGAGTACATTAATATTACTACGAGTACGAGCAACTAAGTCTGAAATCCATAACATATTTATTTGTTTCAAATAAAACTTTCTACGCTTCTTTAAAATATAGATGAAAAGAAGAAATGTTTGTGAAAAGAATAAATATGTCCCGACTATTACGAGCGGTACAATAGACAACATAATGAGAAAGACAGATCCATTTTGCACATTTTTTTCTGTTACATAGCCTTGCGGGTAACCAGCAATATAATAGCATAGCCCTAAACAAATTAAAGCGAATAAAGAAATGAGTATAGATGGCCGTTTTTCAGCTTTCATTTTTTTGTTACCTTTAATGAGTTGCGCCGTTTTACGAGTACGAATAAACATCGGCGTAAACGTAGAAACGATTAAAAATAAAATGATAAAGGTTACGGTTGTAACGATAATCGCCTCTGTTGGCCAATATAAATAGAGACCTTTCGCACTTGTTAATTTCGAAGTGACTAATAAGAAAAAGTTAGAAAATACTAGGCCACCTTGAATTCCGATAAAGATAGACAATATCCCAATTATCATGTTTTCGGTAAATAACAGTCTTTTTAATTGTCTCTGTGAAATACCGAGAATCGTGAGTATCCCGAATTGCTGCTTCCGTACATTTAAAAATGTTCCAATTGAATATAAGAGAAAGAAGAACGAGAACATAACGATCACAAGCTGTGCTGTACTAGCTAAATTCATTAGAGGATCCCGATCTTGAAAGCTTTGTACATTTTGTAAGCGCGGATGATACGCGTACACAGTAAATGAAAAGAAAACCATGATAGAAAAAGCACTGCTTACAAAATAAGCGAAATATGCTTTAGAATTACGCGAGACATTTTTAAATGCAAATTGCCAAAATGTCATCCACGTCTTCCTCCTAATAATGCTAAAACATCTAATATTTCTTGATAAAACTTCTCGCGATATAGCCCGCGGTGCAGTTCGTTGTAAAGCTCTCCATCTTTAATGAAAATAACACGGTTACAATAACTTGCTGCAAACGGATCGTGCGTAACCATTAAAATTGTTGCATCTTCTTCTTTGTTTAATTTTGTAAATAGCTCCATTACGTCAATTGCCGCTTTTGAATCTAAGTTTCCTGTTGGTTCATCGGCAAGTAGAAGTGACGGATGATGAATAACAGCACGTGCTACTGCGGTACGTTGTGCTTGTCCTCCAGAAACTTCAAAAATACGCTTGTCTAAAATATGATCAATGCCAAGCTTTTTTGAAATGTTATCAAGCTTTTCATCCATTTCTTTTAATGGAATATTATCTAATGTTAAAGGTAGTACGATATTTTCACCGATTGTTAGTGTATCTAATAGGTTAAAGTTTTGGAAAACAAAGCCTAACTCTTGTCGGCGGAAAATAGCTAACTTTTCCCTACGAAATGTGTGTGGTTTTTTTCCGTTAATAACGACATCACCAGAAGTAGGGGAATCAATTGTTGAGATAACATTTAAAAATGTAGATTTACCGCTACCAGATGGTCCCATGATAGCGACAAATTCACCTTTATCTACATGTAAATTTATATTTTTTAAAGCTGTATGAGGGACTTTTCCCTCATATACTTTTGAGACGTTTTTTATGTGTAATACTTCTTCCATAGTAATCACCTTTCTATCTTTTAAAACTTAATGTGTTGTGATAATTTTTGCATATAAAAGGAACGAATTAAAAGGAAAAATAAAATTTCAACTGTTCCAAAAATCATAAGTACGACTGTAATCTCAGCGAAGAACGAGAGATGTAAAACTTCTTGTAACATCTTTGTCGCGAACATCGTATGGATGGATGCCATAATGTAAGGCACGAAGAAAAGAATCGCAAGCTGAATTGTCGCTGAACGTTTCATTTCAGTTTCCGTTAAACCAATTTTCGTAATCGTTATATATTTTTCTTGCTCATTTGTTAAATCTGTATACATCCGGAAGTAAAGAACACTGCCAGCTCCGATAAAGAAAATAACACCTAAGAAAGTACCAATTAAGAAAAATGAAGCGACATTTAGTTTTGTTTTATATAGAGAATCGCTCGCTTCACTTGCATGGAAAGGCGGGTGCTCTGCTTGAATTGCTGCATTGTCGTTATGGATTTTTGTTATAAACGATGAACCGATATTATGTGCTTTTTCCCAATCTGTAACTTTGAAGTTATATACACTCATTTGCTTGGAAACGGTCGATAAGGCTTCTACATTTTCATCAGATAGTATAAGTAATTGGTATATTAAGCTGTTTGGGAATGGACTATAACTTTTATATTCTTTCACGTGTAGTTGTAAATTGTTTTGAGTAAGTGTAAGAGTATTTTTCTGTTCTTTATTGTGAAGTGTTCCAATAACTTGATCATCTAAGTCTTTCATAAGAATATAAGATTCATTCTTATTCACCGTGAGTTTTTCCCAATTTAATGCTTTAGCAAGTACATTATAGTCACTTTGTTTAATTGCGTAATAGAGTTGCGTATTATTTTCAGCTGAAGATACTTCATATATATCCGTTTTAAATTTTGTATAAGTAAAGTGTTCTTCATTAAACTTCTGCTCTAACCAGTTTAAATGCTCATCCGCTAACGTATTTTCAGTATGTGATAAATATGTAAAAGGAAAAGGGTTTTCCCTTATCGCATCAAACTTTGTAAATTTCCCAAAACCGTATAAGAATGTAATCATTGTAAAAGCGAGTGTTGATAGCATCGCTACAATAAAAAGCATGTTAATGTTTGTCCGAATACGTGATGCTAAATCAGAAATCCAAAGCATATTAATGCGTTTCATATAAAACGTTCTTCGCGCTTTTAATATACGAATGAGTAAAAAGCTAATTTGCGAGAAGAAAAAATATGTTCCAGCTGCAATAAGCGATGGGATGACAAATATACTAGAGACGGCATATAAAAGTCCAATGATATCACCTAGCGACAGAAAATATAATGGATTTGCGGCTAATGCATATCCAGATATTAAACATGTTGCACCAAATAGAGAGATGAGCACAGATGCTTTTCTTTCTTTTTGTTTTGTTCCTTCTTTTAAAAGACGTACAGCTTTTCTCGTACGAATGAGCATCGGTGTAAAAGATGATACGAGAATAAAGAGTCCGAGAAAGATGATGATAGTTAAAATAATGGCGCTTGTAGGCCAATATAAATATAAGCCAGGTACATGTGTAATCTTGGCGGTAACTAATAAAAAGAACTGTGAAAAGACAAGTCCAAGTTGAATGCCAAAAAATATAGAAAGAACACCAATTAACATGTTTTCTATAAATATGAGTCGTTTTAATTGTTTTTGAGAGATGCCAAGTACTGTTAAAATCCCAAATTGCTTTTTTCGTACTTTTAAGAAAGTACCGATTGAATATAGTAAAAAGAAAAATGAAAAGAATACGATGACAACTTCTGAAATTGTCATTAATATGTTCAGAGCATAATTTACGTCTGTCATATGCAATTTAGGATGAAATAAGTAAACTGCAAATGAGAAAAAAATAGCAATGGAAAACGCACTGCTTACAAAATAGGCGAAATAAGCTCTGGCGTTCCGCGAGACGTTTTTAAATGCAAACTGCCAAAATGTCATTCACCTAAACCTCCTAATATAATGAGCATGAAAAAGGAGGGAAGAGATCCCACCTTTTTTATGTAATAACCTTTTTAATGTGTATTAGTATATTGTGATAGCTTTTGCATATAAAGTGAACGAATGAATAAGAAAAATACGATTTCAACGAATCCAAAAATAATAAGAACGGCTGAAATTTCTTTGAACAACGATAAGCCAATTACATCTTGCAGCATTTTCGTTGCGAACATTGTATGAATGGATGCCATAATGTACGGAACGAAAAATAAAATACTAAGCTGAATGGTTGCAGATCGTTTCATCTCTTTATCTGTCACACCGATCTTAGAAATCGTTATATATTTCTCTTGTTCGTTCGTTAAATCGGTATACATTCTAAAATAAAGAACACTACCAGCACCAATGAAGAAAATAACTCCTAAAAATGTACCGATTAAGAAGTATGCAGCACTACCAGATGTTATTCTATATAACGATCCTGCTGATTCAAAGGATCGAATAAGAGGTCCTTCATACTGGAATTTGTTTCGATCTTTTTGCACTTTTTCTATAAAATTATCAGCAATCTCATACGTCTGTTCCCAGTTTTGAATTTTGTAATTATATGCTGATATATGCTTTACCGTGTTAGGTAAGTTGTTCACGACAATATCAGGCAATACGATCGTTTGATATGAAAAGTCAGATGGAATTGCACTGATATGTTCATAGCCTTTTACTTTTAATTTCGTATTTGTACTAGAGAGTGTAATGTAATCTCTTTTATAGCTTTGCTCAAATTCATTGAATATAGTGATATAAGACGTCCCCGTTAAAACATATGCTTCGTTATCATTTATAAATAGTTGTTTCATTCGTAAAGAATTCGCAAGCTTGTTATAGTCACTTTGCTTAATTGCGTATACATCATCATAAATAGCTACATCTTTATCTTCTTTTAGTGGTGTTTTATATATATCAGCTTTTATTTTCTTATAAGGAAAATGTTCTTTTTGTAATTGTTGCTCAAGCCAATTTAAATGCTCTGTAACAAAAGGATTCGCATCATAAGAAAAATAAGAAATTGGGAAAGGCGAAGTTCGATTAACGTCTAGCTTAATAAATTTTCCGAACCCATATAGAAACGTAATCATTGTGAAAGCGATAGTAGATAGCATTGCTACAATAAAAAGCATATTAATATTCGTTCGAATACGGTTTGCTAAATCAGAAATCCAAAGCATATTAATCTGTTTCATATAAAACTTTCTTCTTTTCTTTAAAATATAAATAAGTAAGAAACTAATTTGTGAAAAGAAGAAATATGTACCGATTGTAACGAGCGTTGGAATGACGAAAATACTTGAAACCATATATATAACACCTATTTGTGGGCTTACTGATACGAAATATTTAGGATTTCCAGCTAACGCATAGCCACCAAATAAACAAATCGCACCAAATAAAGAAATAAGTATGGACGGTTTTCTTTCTTTTCGTTTTTTACTATTTATTTTTAAAAGGTGTACCGCTTTTTTTGTACGAATGAGCATCGGTGTCAATGTAGATACAACGATAAAAAGACTAAGGAAGACGATTGTCGTTAAAATAAACGCGTTAATAGGCAAGTATAAATATATGCCCGGTACGTGCGTAATTTTTGCTGTCACTAATAAGAAAAATTGCGAGAAGACAAGTCCAAACTGCATGCCGAAAAAGATAGATAAAATACCGATTAACATATTTTCCATGAAGACGAGACGGTGTAATTGTTTTCTAGATATTCCTAAAACGGTCAAGACGCCGAATTGTTTTTTTCTAACTTTTAAAAAAGTACCAATGGAATATAGTAAAAAGAAGAAAGAGAAAAATACAATTACTACTTCTGAAAATATCATTAATCCTGAAATTTCAGAGACCATGCCAAATTTTTGTAATTTCGGATGGAATAAGTAAACAGCAAATGAAAAGAAAACGGCAATCGAAAAAGAACTACTTACAAAGTAAGCAAAATAAGCTCTCGAGTTGCGCGTGACGTTTTTAAATGCAAATTGCCAAAAGGTCATAAATTATACCTCCGGTTAGAAGATATAGAAGTAGTTTTATTGCAAAAAATGTATGAGAGTGAGTTCTCATACATTTTGCTTGCATATGTTACGATCATGCTTCGGTCACCTTCTCCGCATGTTCTGATTGATTATTTGCAGCGTTGTGGAAGATGATTTTAATCGTCGTTCCTTTCCCAACTTCAGAATCTAGTTTGACAGAGTGACCTAAATAATCACAAATTTTACTTACGATATAAAGTCCCATACCAGTAGATTCTCCGAATGTACGACCATTTTTCCCAGTGTAAAACGGTTCGAATACTCGTCGAATATCTTCTTGCGGAATACCAACACCTTCATCACGAACTTCTAAAATAATATCTTTTCCGTTTCGATAAGCGGATAAGAATACTTTCTTTCCGCGCTCACCAGAGTAACGAACGGCATTTGTCATTAACTGATAGATGATAAATTTTAGCCATTTCGCATCAGAAGCAACCTGTAAATCAGAATGAACTTCTAAAACAGGGAAGACTCCGTTTCGGATAAATAGTTCTTTTAATCCATTAATGTTTTTCGTTACCGTATCTTTTAATGAAATCGTCTCAACATGGAAGTCTTCATGGAAGTTATTTAACCTTGCCATGTATAAAGCCATATCCAGTCCTTGGTTTAGACGTTCTAATTCTTTTTTGAATTTCGGAATTAAATGTTCATCTTCCATTTCGAGCACCATAAGTTGCATAACAGAAACGGGTGTTTTCATTTGATGCACCCAATGGTTAATGAATAATTGATGTTCTTGTTGTTTTACTTCATACGATTGTAGTTCTTTTTGGAATAGACGATATTGCGTGCGCACAAGTTCATTTACACCGTGAGGCATTGGAGCAGTTGCTCTTTCAATAAACGCATCTTCCATTTTTTCTGGTTGTTCACTTAATCTATGGTACATTCTACGATTGCGAACGTAACGATAAGCGAGGAAACAAATAAATAAATATAAGCTTAAAACGACGAAGTAAAATTTATTGTTTTGGAATCCATCTACTGCATCATAAAGAACGAAGATGATACCGAAGTTTAATATGTACAGTAGAAAAAATGCAAAATGATCACGTAAAAATAGCTTCATGCTTATTCACTCCAAGTTGCGTTAAAACGATACCCAAGTCCGCGCACTGTTTCAATAGCATTTTCAATACCAAGCTCATTGAACTTTTTACGAAGACGCGTAATGTTTACGTTTAATGTGTTTTCTTCAACGAAGCTCTCGTCATCCCAAAGGGCAGCTAGTAAATCTTCACGGCTCGCTGTACGAGGGAATTTAGATAATAACATTTCTGCTAAAATAGCTTCTTTCTTCGTTAAAAGAACTTGCTCAGATCCGAAGTGAATTTCAGGACGTTCTGGGAATAGTTTTAAACCTTCTACTTCAACGATACGTTCAGAAATATTTGGCGCATAATCACCGTAAATACGGCGTAATTGACCTTTAATTTTTGCCATTACAACGTCATAGTGGAACGGTTTTGTAATATAATCATCCGCACCGCTTTCAATCGCCATAATTTGTTCCATCTCACCAGCACGAGCTGAAATGAAAATAATTGGACAAGTAGATTCATGACGAATTTGGCGGCACCAGTAGAACCCATCGAATTTCGGTAAGTTTACATCAAGTAACACAAGATGTGGTTTCACTGCGTTAAACGATTCCATAATATCATCGAAATTCTCCGCAACAACAGCCTCATAGCCATACTTTTGAATGTGAGATTGCAGTAATGATGAAATATTTGGATCGTCTTCAACGATTAAAATTTTATACATATGTATATTCCTCCTAAAAAAACAATTGTAGCTATAGTGTATCATGTGTTTCAAGTCTTTTCATTATGTTGAAAGATAAGCTAATAAACAGTATAGGGCAAAAGCGTAAAAAGTAAAAAGGGCCTCGTATATAATTGACAATCAACTGAAATCATTTTAACATTTAGATAAATATCTAAATGTTTAATTAGTGAAAGGAAGAAAGACATTGAATCAAGCGTTCAAAGCATTAGCAGATCCAACAAGGCGAAAAATTTTGGAATTATTAAAAGAAGGTGATCTAACCGCTGGTGAAATCGCTGAACATTTCAATATGACAAAACCAAGTATTTCACACCACTTAAACGCACTTAAAAATGCTGAACTTATTCAAGATGAAAAGAAAGGCCAATTCGTTGTGTACTCTTTAAACACAACTGTCTTTCAAGATTTGTTAACTTGGGTGTTTACGTTTACGAATAAGGGGGAAGAGGGGAAATGAGAAAACATGTATTTCCGTTATTATTAATTGCTTTAACGATTATTGCATGGTGCGTTGCTTGGCCGAATTTACCAGAAGAAGTTCCGAGTCACTGGAATGTTTCGGGTGAAGTAGATGGACATATGTCTAAAATGGGAGGTATGATTTTTGATGTGGCAATTATGGTTTTTATATATGCTTTATTGACTGTATTGCCTAAGATAGATCCGAAGTATAAGAATTATGATAAGTTTTCTAAGGGGTATAATGTAATAAATTATAGTGTATTAATCTTATTATTTTTAGTAAATATCATTGGAATTGGAGCTGGATTAGGCTATGACATTCCAATGAATAGTACACCGCATATTCTTGTTGGTCTTTTATTTATAGTTATAGGCAACTATTTACCACAATGTAAACCGAATTATTTTGTAGGCATAAAAACACCGTGGACGTTAAGTAACGAAGAAGTATGGAGAAAGACACACCGTTTTAGCGGAAAAGTGTTTGTTGTATTAGGGGTTATTATGATTTTAAGTATTTTTGCCCCCGTAGCGTGGAAAGGTTTCCTAATCATTGGAATTATTGTCGGGGCAGTAGGATTAACGATGGGATATTCATATGTTGCTTATAAAAAAGAAATAGGGGCCTAATAAAAAATTATGGGGGAGAGAGGATGAAAAGACACGTATTACCATGGAGTTTAATTAGTGGCATTGCAATTGGATGGTATATTGTATGGCCATATTTACCAAAACAAATTCCACGCCATTATAATGCTGCAGGAGTAGTAGATGGATATTTTTCTAAAATAGAAGCAAGTTCATTCTCGATAGGTAGTATGGTAGTGCTCTATATGATATGGCTAGTTTTTGGATTCATAAAAGATAAGTCTATACAGCAATCCAAAGTTCTTTCAGCGATTAATTATGCTATTCTCTTTATCGGATTTGGATGTAACATATTTGCACTATTAGCAGCGTCTAATTATATTGCATCGGGCTCAATTGCATTTAATTTTGGACTTGGAACATTGTTTCTTGTATTAGGTAATTACATGCAACAAACGAAGCCGAACGGGTTAGTAGGCATTCGAATGGACTGGACATTAGAAAATCCTGTAGTTTGGAGAAAAACACATAGATTTGCTTCGAGGGTATTTGTAATAGGTTCACTTTGTATATATGCCGGGGCTTTGCTTCCAGATCCATTTAATATTTTTATGGGGATTGGAATCATATTAATATGTATTATCGTATCAACAATAAAGTCATATAGCATTTATAAAGAAGAGTTGAAAATGTAAATAAAGCTGCTTTTCCTTTTAGGGAAGAGCAGCTTTGTTTTTTTATCACTTCTTCAAAACCGGTATCCAAATTTCACTTTTAAAGTTTGGAGAGGATGTATCTTTCTGTTCATTCCACAATATCTCCGGTCCTTCCGCTAGTTCATAGTTCGAAGAAGGGAACCATTCAGAATAAATACGTCCCCATACATTTTGTAGTGCATCAGGAAATGGACCGACAGCTTCGAATATAGCCCACGTTGAAGCAGCAACTTCAAGTTGTTTAAACTGCTCTGGACAATCCTTTGTTGTGGTTACTCCAATATAATGATCGAGTTCTCCTTTTTCCTCCATTCTTCCTTCAGAAAAATTAGTAGAAGCACTAATAATTCCAGTAGGTTCCATATTTGAAAGGGACTTTAATGTTTGAATAGAATCTGGGTTTAAACTTTTCCACATAGAAGCGATTTCTTCATTTACACCGTTAAAAACGATCGGTACTCGTTTTGTAATACCTATAATTCGAAATGGCTCTTTTTCTTCAATTCGATAGTTCATTTCATTTCCTCCTTGAATGGATAATTGGAAGGTCATTGGTGAATAGGCTTTTAGGGAATGACTACTATTTCGGGCCTCTGAAGGTGTTATGCCGTGCAAGTTCTGAAAGGCACGCGCAAAAGAATCTGGTGAGTTGTACCCATATTTGATAGCGACATCAATGACTTTTGCATCGCTATTTTTTAGTTCAAAAGCAGCGAGAGTAAGACGTCTACAACGAATATATTCTGATAGTGATATGCCAGCTAGAAAAGAAAACACTCTTTTGAAATGATATTCCGAGCAGTAAGCTAGCTTCGCAACTTCTTTAAAATTAATTTCATTTGTTAGGTTGTTTTCAATATAGTGCATTGCAGCATTCATATTTTTAAGTGAATCCATATGATGACCTCCTCTGTACATAGAATAGCAGGAACGAAATAGCTCCATCCGACATTTCGTGCACAACTTTGTAGGGTACATTTTGTACCTTACAAAATTGTAATGTTCCTGTAAGGAGAATGAATGGATGGCATGATATCCCAATGTTATAGTAACAAAGTACTTTGATTCATTAGGTTAAATTTTGATTTCTTTGCTTACTGGTCTTACATAACTGTCATGTTTGTGTAAGAAACATCGATAGTGGCAAGAGTAGAGAGTGTATATAGTGAAAATAGAGAATAGATGAAATGAGGGATGTCGAGATGAAAACAGTGTTAGAAGCAAAAAATATTGAAAAAGTATATGACACAGGTGGTAATAAATTTGCAGCGTTAAAAGGTATTAACTTACAAGTAAAAGAAGGTGAGTTCGTTGGAATTATGGGACCTTCTGGTTCTGGTAAGACGACTTTACTAAATGTTCTTTCTACAATTGATAATGCGACGAACGGTGAAATTTTAATTGATGGAAAAGATATTGTGAAAATGAATGATGATAAGTTAGCGTTATTCCGCCGCGATCATTTAGGTTTCATCTTCCAAGATTATAACTTATTAGATACGTTAACTGTAAAAGAGAACATTGCGTTACCTCTTGCGTTATCAAAAGTGAAAGCGAGTGAGATTGATCGCCGCGTTCTTGAAATTTCAAAGAAATTCGGTATTGATCATATTTTAAGTCAGTTCCCATATCAAGTATCAGGCGGACAGAAGCAGCGCTGTGCGGCATCACGTGCAATCGTTACAAACCCAAGTATGATTTTCGGGGACGAGCCAACCGGAGCGCTTGATTCGAAATCAGCAACAGATTTACTTGAAAGTATGAAGTCGTTAAATGAGTATGATAACTCTACAATTTTAATGGTAACGCACGATGCATTTGCGGCAAGTTATTGTAAACGAGTTATTTTCATTAAAGATGGTGAGTTATATAAAGAATTGCACCGCGGCGAGTTAACGCGTAAACAGTTCTTCCAACAAGTCGTTGATGTAATGTCTTCTATTTCCGGAGGTATGGCTGATGACCTTATCTAGCATTGCCCTCCGCAACATACAGCGGAACTTTAAAGACTACTTTGTATATTTTGCATCTATGATTTTTAGTATCGTTATTTACTTTACATTTAAAGCACTGCAATATAATTCACAAATGGAAAAAGCAGCGGAAGCTTCTAAAAAAATTAGCGGGGCATTCCAAGTTTCCAGTGTGATGCTTATTATTTTCGTAGCGGTGTTTATTATATATTCGAACGGTTTCTTTACAAGAAAACGTAAAAAAGAAGTTGGACTCTATTCCTTATTAGGTATTCGTAAAAGACAAATTGGTAAAATGCTCTTTTATGAAAATATGTTAATGGGATTAATGTCATTAGTAATCGGGATTGCGATTGGTAGTGTCCTTTCAAAATTATTCCTTGAGTTATTAGTAAATATGATGGGATTAAATTTAAATGTTCATTTTGAAGTACCGATAGCTGCCATTATTGATACAGCACTTATTTTCTTTGTGATTATTTTATATACATCACTTCAAGGATATCGTTTAATTTATCGCTTTAAGTTAATTGAACTTTTCCGTGCAGAACGTGAAGGAGAAACAATGCCAAAAGGATCTGTCATTATGGCATTCATTTCAGTTTTCTTAATCGGTTCAGGTTATTTTTTAGCGCTAATGTACATGAAAGCAGTTATGTATGCAGACTTTATGGTCGTTGCATTATATATTTTATTAGCGACAGTAGCAGGGACTTATTTACTGTTCATGTTCTTCACAGTATTTGTATTGAAACGTGCAAGAAATAATAAGTCAGCATTTTATAATGGTATGAATATGGTAACGACATCGCAGTTACTATATCGTATTAAAGGAAATGCGAAATCACTGGCGACAATCGCTATTTTAAGTGCAGTTACATTAACAGCGGTTGGTACGTCAGTTACGATGTATTACAACACATTTACGCAATCAAAAGTTGCTGCACCGTATAGTTATTCCTATGAGAAAAAAGATGCAGCATTAGATAAAAAAGTAAATGAAATACTTGCTGGAGAGAAGAATAATCATCCAGTCACATATGAATCAGAAGTTGAAATGATTCCTGTGAAAGGAACATTTAAAGGTGAAAGAGCTGATCAAGTTCTGAACACACACTATAATGTTACGAATCAGTACCAGCTTATTTCTCAATCAAGCTTTAATAAACAGGTGAAACATTTAGATGTAGAACCTGTAAATTTAAGTGCGAATGAAGCTTTCGTATATGATAGCTTATATATTGAGAAACTGGATTTTGGTCCTCTTTATACAGGAAATACAGCTGTAATCCCTGTTGGAAATGAGGCAAAAGAATTAAAAATTAAAGGTGTGAATAATAGAAGCCTTACAAATTTAAATGAATTATTTGTAATCGTTCCTGATAAAACATATGAGCAAGTGAAACAAGTAAACGAAACGCGCACTGTAAAAAATATTGATGTAAAAGGTGAGCGAAATAGTAAAGAGCTAACAACAAAATTAGCAAGCATTATGCCAGCTGCTGAATCAGAAGTTTTAAAACCATTTAACGATTTCTATACAGGATTCCAAATGGGGCTTGAAACGACAGGCTTAATGATGTTTATTGGGTTATTCTTAGGATTAGTCTTCCTATTAGCGACAGGCTCAATCATTTACTTTAAACAATTAACAGAAGCAAGCGCTGACCGTGATCGTTACATTGTCCTTCATAAAGTTGGGGTAACGAAGCAAGAAATGAAGAAAGCTATCGCAAAACAAGTAAGCTTTATCTTTGCGATTCCGTTAGTAATCGGTATTTTACACAGCTTATTTGCACTAAAAGGTTTATCAAATATATTACCATTTGAAATTATGATTCCGCTTCTAATTAGTATCGGAGTATACGGCGCGATTTATATTGGATATTACTTCTTAACGGTTCGTTCTTATTATAAGATTGTGAGTGCGAAGTAATAAAGGGGCAGCTATCGCTATAGGCGATAGCTGTTTTTTTATTCTTCATAAAATCTTAAGAAATCTCCTCAATTTTTGTTAAGAAACGATAGTTATACTTAAAAACAAGTTAAAAACTATCGAACGAATGAGGAGAGGTTTATATGCAACTCATAACATTCTTACACGAATTTATTAAACATCCGAAACATACTGGTGCAATTGCGCCAAGTTCAAAAATATTAGCAAAGAAAATGGTAGATGTAATTGATTTTAATAAGGCGAAGTGCATCGTAGAGTTAGGGCCTGGTACAGGGGTTTTTACGAAAGAGATTATGAAGAGAAAGAAGCAGGACACAATATTTCTTCTTATTGAAATTAATGAAGTGTTTTGCAAAGAGTTAAAGAGAAAGTTTAAAGATGAGCAGAACGTCATTGTTGTACACGGTTCAGCTGAAAATATAAAGAAGTATATGGAAGAGTTCCATATAGAATGCGTTGATTACGTCTTATCGGGATTGCCTTTCACTTCTTTGCCAGAAGAAGTTTCAAAACGCATTTTAAACAATGTAATGGAAGCGATACATGAGAATGGGGAATTTATTACATTTCAATATTCACTTGTGAAAAAAGGATTTATCCAGCACTTCTTTCCTAAAATTACACTAGAAAAAGTGTGGCTCAATTTCCCGCCAGCTTACATCTTTAGCTGTAAAAAAGAGCTAAGGAGAGCATATGCATAATGGAATTACATGAATTATTATCTTATATTGAACAATACGGTTATTGGGCATTATTTTTCTGTTTATGGTTAGGTATTATCGGTATGCCAATTCCAGATGAAATGATTGTAATGAGTGGTGGATTTGTATCGTCACTAGGAATATTAAGTGTCATTCCTGCATTTTTATTAACGTATTTAGGCGTTGTATCAGGGCTATCTTTGGGTTATATATTAGGAAAAATATTTGGTGCAAAAGTACTTCATAAGCTAATGAAAAAGAAAAAGGCGAAATATCTTTTGAAATCTCAACAAATGGTAGAGAAATATGGTCATTATGCGTTAGTTACAAGTTACTTCATACCAGTTGTAAGACATATTGTACCGTATGTAGTTGGAATGAATAACATGTCATTTCGGATATATGCTTTGTATTCTTATACGACAGGATTTGTTTGGACACTCATTTATTTCGTGCTCGGTTCTTTATTCGGACAACATATTGAAAGAATTGTAGCAGTTGCGATAGAGTATGGCGTGTATTTTGGCGTAATTGTCGTTTTAATTGGCAGTTTGTTTTATGTAAAAAGAAGTGCGGTAGTTAGTAAGTAGAGGAGGCTGTTCCAAAATACATTTTGGAACAGCCTCTTTTGTTGTGCGGTTCTACTGTCAGTTTTTGTTGGTAAGTCGATATATTGAAAAAATTGTCGATATAATTTCATGTACCTAGATGTGGTGCCACGTTTCCTCTACATTAAGAAAAAGTTAAGAAACCGTACGAGTTTTTATTAAGAAATGCGCTCTATACTTAGAAATGTTCTCAAGAAAACATAATGAAAGGCGGAATGTGGAACAACTGCAGGCTTTTTTTATGATTATTGAACTTCTTTTTAAGAAAACATTAAGAAACCCTAGCACTATTTATTAAGAAAATGTATCTATACTGAATTGAATTCTGTTGCTTAAAGAGAACATAGTGAAAATTATGTTCTCTTTCCCCTTTTTATCATTATTTATTTTCTAAAATTCGTTCAATATCATGTACACTTAATTTACTTGCCTTAGCAATCGTTTCAAGTGGTATACCAAGGGCATACATACTTTTAATCATTTGAATTTTTCCCTGTTGAACTCCTTCTTTTCGCCCTTGTTCAATACCTTGTTCAAGTCCTTTTTTCATTCCTTGTTCCATTCCTCGTTCCATTCCTCGTTCCATTCCTCTTTTTATTCCTTCTGTCTCTGCATGGGCGAATTTTGCGGCTTCATCCATTAAAACTTTCTCCCTTGCGTCATAGGCTTGTCGGAAAGAGGAATCTTGACTCATACGTTCCCACTTGTTTATTGCTTTTTGTAAAATAGGGTCTTGGTTCATAGCAATATCCTCCAATAGTTTAGTTAAGTGTTCATCCTCATTTGCTGAAAGCAATAAAAGCCAACGAACAAATGGATCTTTCCACGGGTTTACTTTTTCTTCATGCCATTGTTCTGTTAACTTTTGAATTTCTACAATGTGGATTTCAATGTCGTCACTCAGGAGTTTTTGTTGTTGTGTATTCCATAATATGCTTGTTGTATGGAAGGCTGGGTGTTCCGAAAACATTACGAAGTTTAGTAAGTTTATGGTGATGGTTTTGTGAAGTGCACTGTAGGGCATCCCTTTTTGTAGTTGAGATGTGTATAGTCTTCCCCAATAATATAAACTGCGTTTAACCATATCGTGATTATTATTGAGTTGTATTTCTACATTGACTTTTGTTCCTGTGTCTAATGTTGCTGAAATGTCTAAAATAGATAACTTATCCTCTTCATATTCCCTGTGTAAATGTGGATCTTCTAGTTGTAGAGAAGCAATGGGCGACTCTAAAGACTCTTGTAACATAGCATTTAAAAATGCAATTAGAATATCTTCGCTACCATTCGTACCAAACAATTGTTTAAATGCAAAATCAATGCGTAAATTAACTAACTGTTGGTTGAACAAAGTTTGTCCTCTCCCTTATATGAAGGTACTTCTTTCCTTCATTGTACATAAAAAGAACTAGAGTATGCAAACAAGCCATTCTTCTATTTTTTAGTAGTTTTATTAGAATGTCACAGGTAAGTATGGTTATGTTATACTCTAGTGAAATTAAAAAAATATTTTTGTTTATATCGGGGTGAAGATGATACATATGCAAAAAGATATTTTAAAACTATTAGATAAAAAGCAAAGTAACTATGAATTTTCTGCCTTTGATAATGAATATATGGATATTTCACAAGTGAAATTCTCTCTTTTCTTTAAAGATAATAAAGATTGGTTAATGGTATTTCAGGTTGTCGGTGTAGGTTCATTAGGTGTATGTAATGATATTCAAGTATATGGAGATAGAATAAACCATTCAATTGGTGATGATGGAATTTTGCAATTAAATGATGGAGATTATGAATTATTTGATGATGAAGGTGAATTTATACCGAATATTTATAACGGCAGTTTCAAAATTCGCGAGCATCATTTTGAATATGAATTTACAGAAGAGGATTATATAAATAATGGAATAGAAGTACAAACGACAGAGCATTATCCAACATACTTCATGCGTATGCTTGCTACTAATGAGGAAGCTAAAAAATTATTGTGGTGGGACAAAGAAGAAATTTTAGAAGAGTTCGGTTTAGAAGGCGACTGGGAAGTAGCGTATGAAACGGAAGAATGGAAACATGTTGAAGACGAAAAAGTAAGTGAAAATGAATTCTTCCAATCAGTAGCCGCTGCAATAGAGAAGAAAGATCCAAGTGTTATTGTGAATGAAAATGCTAATACGCATTGGAGAAATTGGATAGAGTTTGATTGTGACTGAAAAGGATAGGAGAAAGAATAACAAATGAAAAGAAGAAGAAAATCCGGAGAAAAAGTACAAATGCATCGTTTTGCACTACCTCTATGCTACGGAAGTGAAGCACCATATTATTATTACGAGGTAGCGCCCCACGAAAGAGAGGAACGCTTCCATTTAACATCAGATCTTTGTGTAATGGATGATGAACATTATTTTATTAGAGGATGTTTAGAGATCCCTATCACTGATTATCACGAAAAATTCATATGGACTGTGTGGGTATCACTTAGTAAAGAAAGTTATGATGAAGTATTAGAAAAGTGGGATGAGAGAGGCCGAGAAAATAGTGATCCTTATTTTGGTTGGTTATCTGTAGAAATACCAGTTTATCCAGAAACACTAAATTTAAAAACAAATGTACATATAAGAGAAGTTGGAATGGCACCGTATGTTGAATTAGAGCCAACCGAGCATCCTTTAGCGATCGAACAAAGAAATGGAATTACTTTAGAGAGAGTTAAAGAAATAGAGGAAATGATTCAACGACATAACTAGATTAGAAGAGAAAAAACGAGTGCTAGCACTCGTTTTTGCTTTACACAACCGCAGGATTATAAATCATTGTAAAGTGTCCTGGTAATAATTCAATGTGACAAGGTGTATGAAGCGAGCTTTCTCCATCTGTATCTACTTCTTTTTCTTCTTTCGTTTCAATATGAATGGATTTCGCTTTTACGTGGAAGATGTCATTTTCATTTGAGTCTTCAAATAGTTTCTTTCCGATGTAATCTTTAAATGCTTGAATACCTGTTGATTTGACTACGAAAATATCAAGTGTTCCGTCATCACATTTTACGTTCGGAATAAAGGATGGAATACCACCAAGATATTCACCATTTCCAACCATGACAAGGACAGCTTCGTCTTCATATACTTGTCCGTCATAAGTAATTTTTACTGGGAATGTTTCAGCATTTTTTACAGTTCGAATTGTGCTTAAATAGTAACCGATTTTACCAAGCTTTGCTTTTTCTTCTGCATCGATATTGTTTGATACTTCAGATACGAGTCCAATGCCCCAGAAGTTTAAGAAATGTTGTCCATTTGCTTTTGCAACGTCAACTGGTTTTACGTGTTCCTTAGTGATAAGTTTTGCTGCTTCTGCAATGTTTTGCGGAACGCCTAGTGTGCGAGAGAAGTCATTGCAAGTTCCGCCTGGAATAATTGCAAGTGTAGGTCTAGTTTCAAGAGGTGCTAAGCCGTTTGTGCATTCAAATACTGTTCCGTCACCACCAAAGACGATAATTAAATCTACTTTACTAGCAAACTCTTGGCAATATTTTGTTGCATCACCTTGCTTTTTCGTATGAAGGATATGTAAGTCAGGAAAAGCTGTGGCAAGAGGTGGTACGATTTTCGTTAAATTTGTATGTAAGTCGCCTTGTCCAGCTTTTGGATTTACGATGAGGAGTACTTTTTCAAATTTTGTTTTTGTCATTTTTCATCTCTCCCTGTTTTTTGTAATGGAAAGAAGGAGCTGTTCCGATGTATTTCAGAACAGCTTCTTCCTATTAATAAGGTGCTAAGATTGTCGGTTATTGTCGGTAAGTCGATATATTGAAAAAATCGCCGATATAATTTGAGTTACGGTCGATATATTTTGAAAATCGCCGATATAAATTTCATGTACTATTGATTTTTTAAGTTATACGATTATTCCGTTACAACCGAAGCAATAAATGGTAAGTTACGATATTTTTCTGCGCAGTCGATGCCGTAGCCAACGATAAATTCGTCTGGAATTTGGAAGCCAACATATTCAGCTTTTAAGTCCACTTTACGACGCTCAGGTTTATCAAGTAGCGTACAGAATTTTAATGCTTTTGGTTTATGCATAAAGAAGTGATCTTTTAAGAAGTGAAGTGTTAAACCAGAATCGATAATGTCTTCTACGACAATTACGTTTTTTCCAGTAATGTTTACATCGATATCTTTTAATAGTTTTACTTTTCCAGTTGTTTCTGTTTGATTTCCGTAGCTAGATGCAGAAATAAAGTCGATTGTTACATCGTTTTTAATGTGACGAATTAAATCAGCAGCGAATACGAAAGAGCCTTTTAATACAGCGATTACTACGATTTCTTCTCCCTCAAAATCACGTTCGATTTGAAGTGCTAGTTCTTTTACTTTTTCTTGTAATTGTTCTTCAGAAATTAAAGTGTCTTTTATTTCAATATTCATTGGAGTCCTCCTACAGTGTAAAACTTGTGAACATTTCGACTGTAAAGGATAGAAAGGAAAAAGTCAAAGGAGATAGTAATTTTTTACAAAATACCGACAAAATCATCTGATGATATGATATACTAATTACATTAAGAAAACGCTTCCATAAAGGGTGATTATAATGAAAAAGAAACAGTACACAACTGTAACATTTATAAAAGCATTACTTTTAACAATTGTTCTTGGATTGTTGGCTTATATAATTGATGTACCAGCGATTCGGATTTCACTAATTGGAATGACTTTAGTATTAGGCGCAATTTCTCATGGTATGATGTCGCAGCTACAAGAAGCTGGACTTGATGATATGAAAGATCATATAGATAAGAAATGAGAAACCTTCACATATGCATAGTGAGGGTTTTTTGTTTCTTACAAAAATGTAAGGTAGTTGTAAGGGAAATCGATAGTTGCATAGTAGTGTTTTGGATAAACTATGGGTGTAAGGTAAAAGGCAAGCATATTTTAGGTAAATTCAGTTTTAGGCACTCTATATGTGAAAAAGGAGTAGGAGGGCATGGAGAAACGTTGGACGACCTTTTCTTTGTTAGCAACTAGCAACACCGTAATGCTAGCTGGCGAGATGGATTTTTTGCACTTGTTTGATCGAGAAGACGATCATTCTTCTTCTAAATTTACAATGAAATGGAATAAATGGAGCGAAAGTTGTAGGTTGGAAGAAGAGGCCCCTAACGAAGCGCAAAAAATTATTTTGACAAACCCTATTAAAGCGTGGGTTGTTCAACGTCGTAAGTGTAACGTCAAAAATCACTTAAAGAAAACTGAGCCGAGACAATTAGTTATCGCTCCGGCCCATTCTACTTCTAAATCACGCGAAAGTAACATGTAAATATTGAGACACACACCCGAAAAAACATCGTATATATTGCGATGTTTTTTTATTTTTCTACAATGAAATCTTTAAATGAAATATATTTCATCTGCATCTTATATTTATATCTCTTGTTTATTCTAGTGATACATCCGATGCGAAGTGATGTAAAACGTATAAAAGGAGAGAAATAAAATGAAAAAGAAACTATTACCGATCTGTGCAATAGCACTTTTAACAGTAGGATATTCTTCAGTAGCAAGTGCGGATACTGGAACAGTAACGAAGGAAGAAGCAACGCAACAGCAGCAAGATAAAGCTAAAAAAGAAGAAGCGATTAAGATACAGCAAAAGAGTGATGCGGAGAAAAAGCAAGCGGCACAAGTACAAGAAAAAAATGATATGGCTAAAAAAGAGGAAGCAATAAAAGCTGAGAAAAAAAGTGAAGAAGAGAAAAAGAGAATAGCGCAAGAACAGTTAAAAAGTGATATGGCAAAAAAAGAAGCCGCAATTAAGGAACAGCAAAAAAATGATGTAGCAAAAAAAGAAGTAGCAAAGCCAGTTGTACAAGGTGAAAAATTACCAAACACAGCTTCTAATAATGTAGCAATGATGGCACTAAGCGCATGCCTTGTAGGGCTAGGGACATTATTTGGTTTGAATCGTCGCAATAAAGTTAAGGCGTAAATAAAATATTCTCCTATAAAGAATGGAATAATTTCATATATTAAAAATGGTAGGTTATTCCTACCATTTTTGGCATGGAGGGATGAAACATGAAGTTACTCAATTATATCGGTATCATATTGATGGCTATAGGGCTATTTATGGGATCATATTACGCTATAGAATGGTATAAAGGAAAAAGCTCTGCTCAGCAACTGACAGAAGAAGAAATAAAGAGTCTTAACAATATACAACATAATCAACTTTCACATGAAACACCCGTAACTTCTCAAGTGCCTTCTTCTCAAACAGAGCATAAAGAAGGAGAAAAGGTAGCGATGTTACATATACCGAAAATAAAAAAGAAGTTTTCTATATATTGGGGAGCAGATGATGCAACGCTGAAAAAAGGGGTTGGAATGTTCGTTAGTGACGTAACGACAACACCATCTGGAGGGGGACATACTGTACTAAGTGGACATCGAGATACTGTCTTTACAGATTTAGGAGAGTTAAAAGAAAGAGACACTCTTATTTTAGAGTATGATAATAAAACTTACACATATGAAATTCAAAAAACATGGATTACTCATGCGGATGATCGTACTGTTATTATAAAAAAAGAAGAACCGATATTAACACTGACAACTTGTTACCCATTTGATTATATAGGGGATGCACCAGATAGATATATTATAGAGGCGAAGTTAACTGGCAGTTATTCAAAGTGAAATTATAGTTTCTGAAAGCGAGAGGGGGATATATAAGTTATGTCAAAAAACATTTTAATTGTTGAAGATGAAGACATATTACGTGAAATATTAAAAGATTATTTTTTAAGTGAACAATATGTAGTGTTTGAAGCGAGGGACGGGAAAGAGGCTTTAGTTGTATTTGAAGAAGAAGAGGTTGATTTAGTTATTTTAGATATTATGTTGCCAGAACTCGATGGATGGTCTGTTTGCCGAAGGATTAGGAAGACGTCCGAGGTGCCTATTATTATGCTGACGGCACGTGTAGATGAAGACGATACGTTACTTGGTTTTGAACTTGGAGCAGATGACTATGTGACGAAGCCGTATAGTCCTCCAATTTTATTAGCAAGAGCGAAACGATTATTAGAAAGTAGAAAAGCATCGAAGAAACCTTTAGAGAACGAAGATGATACGTTATCGATTCATGGCATCCATGTCCATTTTCCGTCGCGTACTGTTACTGTTGATGAGGCAGATGTTAGTTTAACGCATACGGAGTTTGAAATATTGGTGTATTTCATGAAAAATCAAGGAATCGTTTTAACGCGAGAGCAACTCATTTCAAGAATTTGGGGATATGAATTTGCTGGCGATGATCGAACGGTTAATAGTCATATTCGTAATTTAAGAAATAAATTAGGAGAGAAAGCAAAGTACATTACAACTGTAGTACGAACTGGTTATAAATTTGAGGGAAATGTATGAGAAAAGGAATTGTACTAAAATTATTTACTCTTACAACAGCATTATGTATGTTGATTTTAGCGACGATATTTATTGGACAAACGATATTTTTTAAACAATATTATGCGAATCGAAAAGTGGAAGATATTAAAGTAAATTTAAATTCCTTTGAGAAGAATTATTTAAACTACACAGGAAACGTAGAAGGAATTCAGAAACTTGAGCAAGACTTTTTAAGAGAAAATAATACGTGGATTACGACATTAGATAAGAACGGGAATTTAAAACACGCAGATGATTTTTATTTTGAAGTAACAATAGATCGTAGGCAACAAAAGAGCTTTGGACAACAAATATTCAAAATTCCCTTAGGTAATCTCGTCAATATAGAGGAAATTGATAATAAATTATCAGAGCAGTTTTTAGGACAAGAAATTTATTTTTCTGGAGTGAGAAAAGAAGATAGTTTTATTCCATTCTCTTTTTCTTTATCTAAGCAGAATTTAAGCGGATCTAATAAACCGTTAGAAAAAGCATTTCAGGAGAAAATAAAATTAGATGAGGAGAAAAAGAGAGCGGCTGGGGAGCAACTTGCTAAGGAAAAGAAACCAGCTGTTCAGGAAGAAGCTGCTCAGGAATTAGGCGTTTACATAGGAGGACGTGTTACAAAAGTACAGTTACCAGATATAAACGGTCCTGTGAATCCAATTTATAAAAATAGCATATTTTTAGATAATATTAAGGGTTTTCAAACCGATTTATTATTAAAAGAAAGCAATAAAATACGATATACAACACAAACAATGGACTATGAAAAAAATGATATTAAATATAAATTATTAATGAAACCAATAAAAGAAAAAGACGGATCAGTAACATATATTTATGCGATGGCTTCTTTACAGCCCGTAGATGAAGCTGTACAAATGGTGCAAGATTATTACATCTATATCATTGCATTTGTAGTCGTTCTTATTTTTTTAGCTTCGTTCTATTACTCAAAACAAATTGCCAAACCGTTATTAAAAATAAATGATACGACGAAGAAAATAGCACAATTAGATTTTACAGAAAAAATACCGATTACTTCAAAAGATGAAATTGGAGATTTATCGAAAAATATTAATGTGCTATCGAATAAACTCAATTCGCATATTGGACAGTTAGAAGAAGATATTGAAAAGGAAAGAAAGTTAGAAAAGACGCGGAAAGAATTTATTTCTGGTGTTTCGCATGAATTAAAAACACCGCTGAGTATTATGAAAAGCTGTATTTCTATTTTAAAAGACGGGGTAGCTGAGCATAAAAAAGAGTATTATTTTCAAGCGATGGAGAGAGAAGTAGACAAAATGGATACATTAATTTTGGATATGCTTGAGTTAGCTAAATTTGAGTCAGGTACATATAAAATGAAAAAGGATCCATTTTATATTGATGCTGTAATTGAAGAGATATGTGAACACCTTTCTGTAGAAATAGAGAAAAAAGAACTTCGTGTTCATAAACATATAGGTCCATTTGAAGTAGTCGCAAATCAAGGACGGATTGAACAAGTCATTGTGAACTTCATTACAAATGCGATACGTTACACACCAAATAAAGAAGAGATTATTATTTCTACAATAGATGAAAAAAATCGTATAAAAGTATGTATTGAAAATAAAGGTACTCACATTGAAGAAAAGCAATTAGATAAAATTTGGGATCGTTTTTATCGCGTGGATGCAGCTCGTCAGCGTTCGCAAGGTGGAACAGGTCTTGGGCTTGCCATTTCAAAGAATATTTTAGAACTACATGATGCTGAATATGGAGTAAAGAATACAGAAGATGGTGTATTATTTTATTTCTACTTATTGAAAAAAGCGTAGATGATGCATGCTACGCTTTTTTAATTTATTTTCATATTATCTTTACCTAATCTTTATTTTTAAGAGATATAATCTGGTTAGAAAATGAGGTTATGTAAGGAGTAGATTAGCCGTGAATAGCAATTTACTAGGTATGGTAGTATTTATTTTTCTTTGCGCATTTATTGTATTTTTAATTGATATTACGATATGAAAAAAGAGCGCTCATTAAGCGCCCTTTTTGTTTGCATTTATTTGATAAGCATTGATGCTCTTGAATAAGCGTGGTGAAGTAAGGAATAAAAATATAAGTAAAACGGTACATAGAATATAGGAACCAATCATTGTACTACCATTTACGATTAATGAATATAGCACAGCTGATTGACCTTTCGGTGCATATTGTCCCCAGAAAATGATACCGGCAATAAAGTGACAGAAGTAGCGGGCAAAGCTACCGATAAATGTAGCAAGGATAATATAAGCAAGGACTTTCTTTCCTTCGTTTTGTTTTGATGAAGGTTTGTCTTTACGGCTACCTAAACTTGATTGTTCTAAGTTATTTTCATTAGAAGTTAAAAGTGCTTTTTGAATTGGACGATAGAATAAGCCAGCAAATCCGATAAAAGCAAAGGCAATGAAGTACTCAATGAATGCTTGAACAGGTGTTAAAATGTAAGCATCTCCCACAACAATTTGTAATAGTCCCCAAACTAAACCACCTAAGAAAGCTGATTTAAAGCCCCAGCGGTAAGCAATAATAAAAATAGGAATCATAGCAAATGAAATGGAACCGCCTGTTGGAAGTTTAATTGATAATGGTAAAATATCGATGATCATGGCGAAGGCTGCAAGAATAGCAGATTCGATCATCGCTTGTAAATTGGTGTTACGCATGTTGTCTCCCCCTAAATCCAAGTTGTACAAAAAAGAATAGATATCATAGGAGGATACGAAATACGTAAATACAAAAGAGGTATGTATTTCGGACGTTTGCACAATCCCTGCGTTAGCATTAACTAACAGGTTCGAAGGGTCGGAACGAAGTGTTCCCTCTCAGCGGCATGGCTCCCCCAGTGATAACGAGATTCTTTATTTGCTATTGTTTATTGTAAGCGAAATGGATGAGAATGGCAAACGAATACAGTATGACAATAATTGAAATAGAATTGTAGCGAAATGTTAATAAATATGAAGCAAAAGGGTATAGTACAAGAGAAATAGAGTGTGCTATAATTTTTTTGAAAATAATTATCATTCTCTTCTGAGGGGGAAGGTTATGAGCTTAGTAGATATTAAAATTGGTGAGAAAGTGTTAGTAAAAAGCGTTCAGTCTTTAGATCAATTATTAAAGAGAAGACTGGCTGCTTTTGGTCTTTCTGAAGGAAGCGAACTTCGTATGAAGCAGAAAGCGATGTTCAAAGGTCCTTGTACATTGGAGTGTCGTGGACAGTTAATTAGTATTCGTCATTGTGACGCGAAAATGATAAAGGTGGAATTAGCGTGAATAAGGTAGCTTTGCTAGGGAATCCGAATACAGGGAAAACATCATTATTTAATGCGCTTACTGGTTCTTATGAATACGTAGGAAACTGGAGCGGTGTAACAGTAGAAAAGAAGGTTGGTAAATTAAAAGATAAGCAAGGAACATTAATTGATTTACCAGGTGTGTATGATTTAAATCCAGTTTCGCGTGATGAAGGTGTTGTAACAAACTTTCTATTAACAGAAGAATTTCAGCATATGTTAAATATTGTAGATTCTTCGCAGTTTGAACGAAATATGCATTTAACGTTGCAATTACTTGAATTTGGTAAGCCCGTTTCAATTGGTTTAAATATGATTGATGTGGCGAAGCAAAGAGGAATTGTCATTGATGTAAAACGATTATCAGAACTATTAGGTGTAACAGTCGTTCCTGTCGTTGCAAGAAGTGGAAAAGGCTGTGAAGAATTACTTGCGACTCTTAAAGAAAATGACAAAAACGAGAAAAAGCCATTCATTATTTCATATGGTGTACGAATGGATGAAGGAATTGGAGAAGTAATTGCTCTTTTAGAGACAGCAAATTATGAGCATCCAAGATGGTTAGCCCTTCAATTTTTAAGTAATAACGAAGTAGTAGAAAAAGAAATGAAAGCATTACCGATCTATAAGGAACTCATAGCCATTCGATCTCGCTTAGAAGAAAAACTTGATTGTACGTTGGAGGAACATATTTACAAAACTCGTGAAGCGTATATTGAAAAGTTAAAAACAAATGTTATGAAGCATGAGAAAGAAGGAAAAATTCCTTTTTCAGAAAAAATTGATAGATTAATTACACATAAAATTTTAGGACTTCCAATCTTTTTAGCAGTTATGTTTTTTATTTTTCAGGTTACGTTTACGTGGATTGGAACACCTTTATCGGAGATGTTAGATGAGTTTTTTGCTGGACAGCTTACGGATTGGGTGACAGCTGGGCTTACAAGTGTTGGGGCTTCTGATTTTATTCAAGCACTCGTTACAGAAGGTATTATTGCTGGTGTTGGTGCCGTATTAGTATTCGTTCCACAAATCTTTGCACTATTCTTTTTCATTTCATTATTAGAAGACTCAGGATATATGGCGCGAATTGCAGTTGTTATGGATAGAATTATGGAGTTCTTCGGTTTAAACGGAAAAGCGTTTATTCCGATGATTATCGGTTTTGGATGTAATGTTCCAGGTATTATGGCAGCGAGAACGATTGAACAAGAAAAAGAACGTTTACTTACAGTTCTTGTAACACCATTTATGTCTTGTTCGGCACGTTTACCTGTATATGCGTTATTTGCGGGAGTATTCTTCCCTCATAGTCAGGCAACTGTTGTGTTCTCCCTATATGTTGCAGGGATTGTCCTTGCGTTATTAGTTACAAAAATTATGTCTCTTACCATTTTAAAAGCGGAAAAATCTATTTTCGTTATTGAACTACCACCTTACCGCGTGCCGCAAGCGAAAACGTTATGGCTAAGTACGTGGGAGAAAGGGAAAGGATTTGTTCGTAAAGCAGGTACATTTATCTTTGGTGGTTCTGTTGTCATTTGGCTATTAAATTATGCAGGTCCATCAGGATTTGGTGTTGATATGGGAGACAGTTACTTAGCAATGATTGGTGGATTTATCGCACCACTATTTGCACCGCTTGG
The DNA here is from genome assembly GCF_022662915.1 of Bacillus cereus group sp. BfR-BA-01453. NCBI lineage: Bacteria > Bacillati > Bacillota > Bacilli > Caryophanales > Bacillaceae > Bacillus > Bacillus cereus group sp. BfR-BA-01453. Next base: position 66,934 of record NZ_JAKUEN010000013.1, read on the forward strand.
TTTTGGAACGTGGCAAGCTGCAGCTTCCCTTTTAACAGGATTTTTAGCGAAGGAAGTTGTCGTTTCTACAATGGCCATTATTTATGCAGTGAAAGAAGATGTGCTTGGAAATGTAATGGGAGCACATTATACAGCATTATCAGCTTATGCATTTATGTTCTTTATTTTATTATATGTTCCGTGTTTAGCGACGGTAGCTGTTATTAAACGTGAAACAGGATCAGCGAAATGGACGATTTTCTCAGTCGTGTATCCACTCGTAGTTGCTTATGTATTAACGCTCATTATATACCAAGTTGGATCCCTACTCGGATTCTAGAAGGAGATGTATTGTGATGATGGTCAATATTATAATTGGAGCTATCATTTTTGGTTATGCAGCATACACGTTAGTTAATTTTGTAAAGAGAAGTAAAAAAGGAAAATGCGCGGCATGTTCTTTAAATAAGTCATGTCAGTCGAATACTTGTAGTCCGGATATGGAGCAAATTGCTCATAAATAGAAAAAAGCCTTTCGAATTTGAATTGAACCCAAAAAGTTAGACAAATATATTAAGCAGCTAGCTACTAAGGATTGAACTCTGTATTGCACAGGGGGCAATCCTTTTAGTTTTGCTTTAATTCTTTTGTGATTGTAGTAATAAATATAAGTTTCTAGTTCTTGCTTAAATTGTTCCATTTACTGCTTGTATTTTATCCTTTGAAGAAAATTTAGCCATTTAATTATGTGTCTAACAATTGGAGTGCACTTCATTACAGACATTCTTTTTAATCTACTTCAATATCTCGGCCTTCTGTCATCATTTTATTTCTCCAAAGCAAAAGTAATCTCCTAAATTCTGAAGTTTCTAATTTACATTGATTATTTGGTGGGCTAATGTAATAATTAATCGCGCTTGTATATTTAGGTTCAATAAATACAGCAGCAGCATTGTATTCTAGTTCATAACTAGGGTACTTTCCCTCTACGACATGGTCTAAAACTTCTATATATTCATCCGCTTCATCTTCATCTAGGTTTTCTATAAAGTCAGATACAATAGCAATTTCTTTTGGTAAACGAATTCTTAGTCCACCAAATGGGTCACGCCAAAATTCATGTGAATAATTCATTAATACAACCTCACTATCTTCTCGTATATTTTGGATAAGCAGTGGTAATTTCTCCATTTTCAATAATCATCTCAACCTTAAATCCAGAAGAAGTTTGCCCTACGTATTTATTTAGAGCGATTTGAACACGATTGGTATATGCTTCTTTAATAGAATCAACTACCTGGACTCTATTCCAATCCTTAGGGAAAAATGCACCTCCAATTGTTAATTATGTGTCTAACAATTGGGGTGCACTTCATTTCGTGAAGCTTTTTTGTTTTACTTTTTAATTTTTACAAGTTGTGATGATTCTACACCATTCTTTCCAGGGAACTCTTTACTTGGATCTTTATCGAATTTTAATACACCTACAGATTTTTCTTCACCTTTTACATTTCCGTAAGTTGCATCATCAACAATTGCGAACATGTCGGCATATGCACGGCCACTTCCGATAATTGTGTTGCCTTCATATTTTAATTTTGCTCCATCAAGTGTAGCATTTTCTACTTTTTCTTTAGCAAATAATACACCTTGCTCTGCTGTTACAGCTGGTAATTTATCAAGTGGTTTCGTGTCGTCTTTTGCATCCACTTTGTTAAGTAATTCTTTCTTCACCAGTTCTTCACCAGTTTTCTTATCCATGACAAGAACTTTTTTACCTTCTAATGTTGTCATTTTCATTTTATAGAAGTCTTTTTCTTTCACTTCTTTTTTGTTCTTATCTGTAATTTGTTGAATTTGTTCTTCTGATCCGTACAGTACAAAACCGTTTGCTTTATCTCCTAATAAAGAACAACCTGATAATGCTCCGAATGAAATTGCTGCTGCTAATCCGATTCCTACTAATTTTTTCATGATGAATTTCTCCTTTTATATGTTTTATAGTCAATACATTTTTGTATTAGTTCTGAAATGATGAGAAGCTTGTTCGTTGCTTCTGGTATTAGTGTATAAGAAATATTGCAACGTAACTATCGAGTTAGCTTACAGTAACATTACAATAATGTAATTTAGTGAAAGTGCATAAAAATAAGTTAATTCTCACAAGGATTAATGAGAATATATTAGGAATACAATATTTTATATGGAATGTCATATTATAATGGATGTATTTTGGAAATAACATGTAAGGACATATTAGTTTTGTTATAATAAACACGTAGGCTGTAAAAATGAATATTCTTTACTGTTAAGGGAGATTTTTCAGTTTTCCAAGTAGTGAATTTGAAATATGAGGTATATCATAGGAGGAATTTAGATGTCTGTATTTAAACGATTAAGAGATTTAACAATGTCGAATGTATATTCATTAATTGAAAAAGCGGAAGACCCAGTTAAGATGACTGATCAATATTTACGCGATATGCAAGCGGATGTACAAGAAGCTGAGAAAAGTGTAGCAGCTCAAATTGCACTTGAGAAGAAATTCAAAATCTTATTTGAAGAGCAAGAAGCGCTTGTGAAAAAACGTGAAGAGCAAGCTCATATGGCTGTTCAAGCTAACAACTTAGATCTTGCGCGCCGTGCATTAGAAGAAAAACAAAATGCAGAGCAAAAGATGAATGAGTATAAAGCAAGCTATGAGCAAAACAAAGTTGCTGCTGATAATCTGCGCCTGAAGCTAGAAGAAATGCGTAAGCAATTAACTGAGCTGAAAAATAAACGTGAAACACTTGTAGCACGTGTAAATGCGGCGAAAGCACAAAAGAATATTAATCAGGCGATGTCTGGATTTGATTCAAACTCAGCAAAAGCTGGTTTAAGCCGTATGGAAGAGAAAGCTCTTCAATTAGAGGCTGAAGCAGAAGCGAGCGGTGAAGTGTATAAAAAAGAAAAATCATTAGATGATGAATTCGCAAGCTTAAACAAAAATTCTGCTGTTGACGATGAATTAGCTCGTATTATGAAGCAGTATGAGAAATAATATAGAATAGAGACAAATGAACCGACATGTCTAAACAAATTCATGTCGGTTTTCTATTACCCCGCATTAACGGGCAGTAAGACTCCCACCTTTACTTTTTGTGAAAGCAGAGAGGTGGGGGGAGATCTACTGCCCGTAAATGCCCGATTGGTTCAACTAATAATCAGCGGGGAATGAACACCTCCCCACTGATTAAAGTTTCACTTTATATTTAGAGGAGGTTTTGCAATGACATGGACAAATGTATTAGCGATGCTTGTATGGACTGGAGCGAGTGCAATACTTTTATTTGCAATTATGTGGGTTGATTCAATTTTTACTAAATACAATGATTTAAAAGAAATAAAAAATGGGAATACAGCAGTAACAACTCGTTTCGTTATGAAATTATTTGCGCAAGGGTACATTTTATCTCAATCGATAACGAAAGCAAATGACTTATGGCAAGCGCTACTTGCATCAGCAGTTTCTTTCGTTATTTTATTAGTGGTAGAAATGTTTATCGAATTTGTGTTAAAGAAAATGGCTGGTTTAGATTTAGAAGAAGGTACGAAAGAAGGCAGTGTTGCTCATGCGATGTTGGCCGGATCATTACATATTGTTGGTGCACTTATTTTAGGTGCGTGTTTATAAAGAGAGAAGGAGGGGTAGATCATGAGTTTATTTAAACGAATTAAAAATATAATGAAAAGCCCAGAACCACCGAAACCAGAGAAAAGTTTGTTAACGTTAGCTCCTGGCGATATGGTTGAAGTTTCATTAGTCATGTATGAATTAATTGGGAAAACGAGTATGCATTCTCGTAAAGAAATTGTTTTAACACTGCAAGACGGGAAAGATATTCGTTATTTAAAAATTGAAGACCGTGAAAATACGTATTACAAATTGTATACACCAATTGATGGTCGTTTAGATTCAATTGATGAAATTCCAACGACAATTGAAATGGATGATACAGAGTACCATATGGAAGAGCAATATAACGGACGGGTTGTTGTGATGGGAAAAACACCATTCTCAGCTTCAGAAGAACAGTATGTATGGGAGTTCCAATCAGATAATCGAAAATTATTGCGTATTGAATGGCAAAATGGTCGCACAATGATGTATGAGGGAGAAGCAATTATTCCTGCTGATGTACAAATTATAAGAGCAACGTAAGGGGGCGTAATCATGTCAAACCGATTGTTTACCATGATTAAATCGTTCGTGATCCCTATACTTGCTATCGTTACATTACTTGTTGTTGCTGGATATGCCTTATCAGGTTGTCAGGGCGGGCAGACAAAGTCGATTCAAGACCGTTATCCGCTTGAATCTGTCGCAAAGGAAGGTAAACAAGAATCTTACGTGTATAGGGCCGCCAATCGGTCAGTTCCTGAAGTCGCGAAGGAACTCATGAATGAAAGAGAACCGAAGCAAGCATCTAAAGAAGACGAAAATCAAATGTTCCTCGTTTATTCTGATAAGATTTATAATCTGCAAAAGGATAAAGAGAAGCCATCTGATACGTTAATTGAAATAAGTAATAAAGAGTTTGTCCGTCAAAATTACCAACCGTCCTTCCTGCAAGGATATATTATGGGTAGTATATTAAATGATATATTCGGTTCACGAAAATCATCGTACGGTGATTATCGCGGATATAATGACAGACAAAATCATAAACCAGTTATTCCAGAGAGACCGCCTACGAAAGAAGAAAAGAAAACCCCGCCTCCAATTACGAAGGAAGGGAAAGGGTCTATCATTAAGCGTGGCGATAATGTAGATTCGAAATCTTCTGTAGGAGATACAGGAAGTATTACGAAAAAAGGAAGCAACACGCCTCCGCCTTCTACTGGAAGCAAAGGGAAAATAACGAAAAATCCAGGTGGTTCAAGCGGATCAGATGTGAAGCCAAAATCATCTATTAAAACGCCGCCAAGGAATACATCTCCCCCGAAAACGAGGGTCGGAGGTTCAGGAAAGATTACGAAGAGAAGATAGTGTAGAGACTGAAAAGTGGAATTTGCTTTTCGGTCTTTTTTCATCCTGGGAATTAATTCCTTATAACTGGTACAATTAAGTTATAAGGAGGGGATAGTATGACTATGTATAAAAGATTTAGTGTAATTATGTTCCTCGTATTATTCTTAAGTTTGTTCATTAGTACAACGATGAAATTTCACTTTGTAGTAGGTATTTTATGGATACTATGTACATGTGCCCTTTTTCTGTATGTTCCGCTTCGTTTCCAACATGAAGTGCCAGCCTTTCAAAAATACGTGGCATGGATTAAGAGCGGGGGAAGATGGGGGGAGTAAAAATATATCGACCACAACTCCAAATATATCAGCGATTATTGGAATATATCGACCGCAACTCCAAATATATCAGCGATTATTAGAATATATCGACTTACCGACAAAAATTGACAACAATAAAAGAAGAGGGTGTGCCAACATATTGGCACACCCTCTTCTTTCATAATGATTAATGAATATCACGTTTCTTAAAGTTACCGCCTTTTACTTCTGCTACGTCATAAACTGTAATAAAGGCGTGTGGATCGATTTCATTAATAAGTTCTTTCATTTTACTTTCTTCTAAACGGTTAATTACACAAGAAATTTCTTTGAATTTCTCTCTAGAATAACCGCCGTATACTTCGTTATATGTTGCACTTCGGCCTAAACGATCACGAATTGTTTCTACCATCAATTCAGGCTCTTTCGTAATGATTTTAAATGCTTTCGAACCACTTAAACCAACTTCAACGATATGAATCACTTTCGAAGCAATAAAGTAAGCAATTGCCGAAAGGATAGCTCCTTGAAGGCCGAATACGGTTGATACGAAAATGAATACGAACATGTTTAAGAATAAAATAAGGTCACTCGTTCCAAATGGTAACTTACGAGAAAGCAATACAGCTAGCATATCGATTCCATCTAATGCCCCGCCGTTACGTAATGCTAGTCCCATACCAAAACCGATGATAATACCACCAACAACTGTAACTAATAATGTATCGCCTTCAATAATAGCTGGTATTCCGTGCATGACAACGGTACCTATTGCTAATGAAGCAATCCCGATAATGGAATAAATAGCGAAGCTTTTACCGATTTGCTTATATCCTAACCAAACGAAAGGAATGTTAATAATTGCAATTAGAGCTCCTAATGGCAATCCAAATAATCTTGAACTAACGATACTTAAACCAGTTACACCACCGTCTGATACGTTATTTGGAATTAATACCGCTTCTAATCCGTACGCTGTGATAAATGCCCCAATAATAATCATCAAAGCTTTTGAAGCGATTTTAAGCTTATTGGGCTTGTTTTTCATAATTTTCTCCATGTAATTTCCTCGTTTCAAACTAGTTTCTTATTTGTCACATCATTCACACTTAAATTTTATTTTAACATTTTATTTGAAAAATTTCTCCTTTAATGGATGTATGCAGGGAATATTATGACCATATTAACTTTAAAATATTTTTGAAATGAGTATAAGAAATCCCATCCTTTCAAAGGATGGGATGCTATTAAGAAATGATAAAACTAAGTACGGATAGGAATAAAAAGAATCCTAAAACAGCTCCGCAAACTTTCATATGACGTTTACGTCCCATTACGACAATCGCGACATATTCGCGAATCATCGCATTAGGCCAGTAATAAAATGCAGTTTTTGATCCGATTCCTTGGCTATTAAGACCTGCTTGTCTTGCATATATACCAGCGCGGAATAGATGGAAGTTGTTCGTTGTAAAGATACTATTATACTTACCTTCAGGTTTTAAAGAATCCATAATTTCTTTAGAGAATAACATATTTTGATATGTGTTTACAGAGCGATTTTCTTGCACTGTATGTTCAAGCGGAATTCCTTTTTCAACAGCGTACTTTTGCATCGCTTCTGCTTCTGGAAGACCTTCATCTGGACCTTGTCCACCAGAGAAAATAATTGTTGGTGGCGTATTTACAGCGGCTTGTTTCCAGTAAAAGTCGATTGCTTTATGAATACGACTGGCAAGTAAAGGTGGTACTTTATCATTAATTAATCCGCTACCAAGAACGATAATGAAATCTTGATTACGTCTTGGTCTGTTGAATTGGTATAAAAAGTACGCGCTTAAGAAGTTAGATAAGTGTATAAAGAAATATACGCTTATAAGAGAAATACCTGCAAAAATAGGCTGGAAATGTGATGAGACTAAACTTGCTGGATTTATAATAGGAAGTAACATAAAGAATAATATTCCTAAAGCAGCAAGGAGTGTTAAACAGTTAGTGAAACGTCGTCCTTCGCGCTTCATTAAAATTCTAGCATTCAGAAATAACCCAAACATTAAGGCAATAACGCCAAAAGGAATCATAATAATAAGTGCTAAAATAGGTAAAATGATAATATAGCGTAAGACATCACTACTTGAATTTACAGATATAATCACACAAAAAAGAAGGAAAAAACAGATAAAGGTATTAAATAAAAAGCCGTTTATTATTTTTCGTGGATCTTTTAAATAGGAGATAAGAAAAATAATAAACAGTATAAGAGGGATAATTCCGAAATACAGCATAAATATAGTACACCTCGACTTGTATAAGAATTTGACATACCTTTTATATTACATGATTTTATAATTGAAAATGAAAGAAAAAATGATTTAGAATTTTCTCAATAAAATATATGGATACATATGTTACAATATATTCAAAGCGATATATTAAAAGTAAAGTGGTTGAAGAGGCACTCAATGGAGTGTCTTTTCTTTTTTGTATGTAATTATGCATATTAGATTTATTTTCAAGTGAAGAGGATTAAAATATAGGTGGTAGACATACTTTATAAAACAGAATGTAATACAAACATTTCCCTCTACTTTTTGTATCTAACAATCGTATAACAATAAATAATTCTGTTTTATAGTGTCTGTTTATGAAAGGCGTCTTCTTTGAAGGCCCTTTTTTTATTTAGTATAGAATGTTTTTACTGTTTGCATAGTGGAAACTATCTATACTAAACATTAGCAATCTTCCGTATAAACATTATCAATTTACTATATATTCCAGCGGTGTTAACCTACATATGAAAGGCTTTCTTTTTCAAAATATTACCCCTAATAAATTTTTGAAGAAGTCAACTGTCTCCAAAATTGCCATTCATGCTTAACAAAAAAGAATCCTGCAGGATTCTTTTTTGTGTTCGACAGAATATGACAAAATACATTTGAATAAATTGTTATATTGTTAAATGGTTATTATGGAAAGAGAAGGAGACTTAAGTATGAGATTTAAAAAATTAATTTTAACAGGTGCACTTGTTGCAACTACAGCATTTACTTCAATTGGAACAGCGGGGGCAAGCGCAGGTTTTAAAGATGTTCCAAACAATCATTGGTCTTATAAAGCAATTATGGATTTAGCAAATAAAAACGTTGTTGCTGGATACGGAAATGGGATTTTTGGATTTGGTGATAATGTAACGCGTGAGCAAGTTGCAGCTCTTATGTTCCGCCATTTAAAACCGACAGTAAAAGAACAGTATAACAATCCATATAAAGATGTTACGGATCGTTCAACTATGTTTAAAAAAGAGATTCTTGCTTTAACAGAGATGGGCGTATTCGTTGGAGATAACACAGGGAAATTCAGACCGAAAGATGCGTTAACTCGTGAAGAAATGGCACAAATTTTGACAAGAGGATTTCAATTGCAAATTAGAGGGGATCATAATTTCCCGGATGTAGATAGAAATGGATGGGCGAATCCTGCAATTACTGCAATTAAATCAAATTATATTACAGCTGGAACTGGTGACGGTACATTCGCACCTAAAATGCATGTAAGTCGTGAGCAATATGTTCAGTTCTTATATAATGCAACGTTACCATTTGAAGAAAGACCAGGAGCAAAACAACCACAGCCGAAACCAGAACCGAAACCAGAAGTAAAGCCAGATCCAAAACGGTTTGCTAACTGTAAAGAGGCAAACGATGCGGGATATTATGACATTACAAGAGATAGTCCATATTACGGTAAGCATTTAGACCGTGATGGCGATGGAATTGCTTGTGAGAAAAAGAAAAAAGGTAAATAAGAAAAAGCACTCAATTTGAGTGCTTTTTCTTATGGAGACATGCTATTTTTTTAGGCACTTTTCATAAAATGAAGGTAAGGAAATGAAAGTAGGTGACAAAATGCCGTCAGTTGTGGAAGGCGTTATTATTGAAAACTGCAATGGAACGATTAATTTAGGAGATAAATATAACGTGCAGCCGATTGAAAAAACGAAAGCTTATAATGGATCGGGATCATCGAATACAGGGATTAAAGTACAAACATTTAGCGGGATTAGTACATCAGATGTAGGGGATAGCGATGTGAATGATCAAGGAATACAGTTTACTTTATAGAGAAATATGTAAAATTGCATAAAATGATGAACTTGTCCTGTGCTACAATCTAGCTGTGAGCTGTTAATGATTCTTCTGTATTATAGTTGTTAGATTAGAAATATAACATCTTATCGAAAATCATACGTATAAAAAAGACACTTCAACCGAAGTGTCTTTTTTCATTTTAGTGATACCCTTTAGCAGAGTCTTTATGAATTTTATTTTTAAAGATACTGTAGCTCCAAAGTTGATATCCAATAACAATTGGTACCATAACCATTGCAACGAAGAACATAATTTTTAAGTTTAATTGACTACCAGCTGCGTTGTATAACGTTGTACTATAAGCGTCATTAATACGAGATGGTAACATTCTAGGGAACATACCCGCAAAGCCAGTTGTCATAAACATTGCGATTGTTAAGCAAACGAATGTGAATGCAAGGCCGATTTTATGTTTGTGCACCATAATAAGTGCAAGTACACTCATTAACATTGCAAGTACTGGAAGAATGAATAGTACCGGATATTCTGTGAAGTTTTGGAATAAATTTGTACGATTTGCAGTTGCTACATAGAAAATAGCTAAAATGATAGCAGCTGCCATTGAAAATGGTCTTGCGATTTTATAAGCACGGTCGGATACTTCACCAGTCGTTTTAATCATAACCCAAAGGGCACCGGATACGACGAATATAGCAGTGAAGAACAGCCCTCCTAAAATACCGTAATGATTTAGTAAGCTAAGTAAATTTCCTTCATAGCCATTTTTTCCGATTTGTAGTCCGTAATAAAGATTAGCAAATGTAACACCGAATAGGAAAGCAATTAAGAAACTACCAATTGCAAATGCCCATTTACAAGTTTTTTGCCAAATTGGTGAATCATCTTTATGCATGAACTCAAGTCCAGCAGCACGAGCAAATAGTGCAAGTAATACTAAGAATAACGGTGTATATAAATAACTAAACATATTTGCATATGTGACTGGGAAGGCAGCAAATGTTGCGCCACCAGCTGTAATTAACCACACTTCATTACCGCCCCAGAACGGGCCAATTGCTTCTTGTAATTGATTTCGTTCTTGTCGGTCTTTCGTAACGAAAGGAAAAATCATTCCGTTACCAAGTGCATATCCATCAAGAATAAAGTAAACTGTCCAAATCACGCCCCATAAACCAAACCAGATAATCGCAAGCATATCATGAGACATGAGCCACGCCTCCCTTAGTAGCAGGTTCCTCTAATGCTGCTGGTCCTTTTTTGGCGAACTTCAGCATTAAGTATACGTCTGCGATTAAAAGTAAAGTGTAGAACAAGATTAAACTAATTAATGAGAACCAAATTTGCGGGACAGATATAGGTGATACAGATTCTGCGGTACGCATGAGTTTATATACTGTCCATGGTTGACGACCTACTTCGGCAACAATCCAACCAGCATTAATTGCGATATATGGTAGTAAAACAGACCATATTGTAATTTTTAAGTAACGTTTTGAGTTTTCTAGTTTTCCTTTTCGGTTTAAGTAGAAACCGTACCAAGTTAATGCCATAAAGAACATACCAAGTGCAACCATTAAGCGGAAGCTATAGTACACGAGGTTAACATTTGGACGATCTTCTTTCGGAATATCTTTTAAACCAACAATTTCCCCATCAAATGAATTTGTATAGAAGAAGCTTCCTAACTTTGGAATCGTTAGGAATTCAAAGTTCTTTTCGTTTTTCACATCAGGAATTTGAACAATCGAGAAGCCTTGTCCTTTTCCAGTTTCCCAAACAGCTTCCATTGCAGCACCTTTAGCAGGTTGATATTTAGCTGCGGATACACCAGATTGATGTCCCATAAACGGTGTAATTGTTGCGGCAAATAAGCCTAACATTAAGCCAAACTTAAATGATTTTTTGAAGAATTCAACTTCATTTTTACGTAATAAGTGATAGGCACTAATTGCCATGACGAAGAAAGCACCAACAATATAACAACCAACTACAGTATGGAAGAACATATTCCAAGCGTATGGATTCGTAACGAGTGCCCAGAAATCATTTAATTCAGCGCGGCCGTTACGTACGACGTAGCCAACAGGGTTTTGCATAAAGCCGTTTGCTGTAATAATCCAAAGGGCGGAAATATTTGTTCCAAGTGCAACCATCCACATACAGAAGGCACGGAACTTTGGTGAAATTTTGTCTTTACCGAATAACCATATTCCCATGAAAGTAGATTCTAAGAAGAAGGCAACGAGTGCTTCGATTGCGAGAGGTGATCCGAAAATATCTCCCATATATTTGGAGTACTCAGACCAGTTTGTTCCAAATTGGAATTCCATCGTAATCCCGGTTATAATCCCCATTACGAAGTTAATTGTAAATAATTTACCCCAGAAATTTGCCATTTTGCGGTATGTTGGATTCAATGTGCGGGCGTATTGAGTCTCCATACACGCTACTAAAATAACAAGTCCGATTGTCAAAGGTACAAATAAAAAATGATAAAAAACAGTAATTGCAAATTGAAAACGACTCAGTAACAGAACGTCGGACATAATAAATATTCACTCCTTTTTTACATTATCTACAATCAGTTTATAGTGAAAATGCGTTTAAAGTATGTGAGACTTGTTACAAAGCTGTGTGTATATTTTGAAAGAATTATGTCGATTATCTGAAAATATCTCATTTTTACTATAAAGCGATATCCTTTTTGAGTTTTTCATATTTTGGTACACTATTTATGTAGTGTAAATGAGAGAAAAGAGGGTTCCTTACTATGAAGTCATTAGAAGAGATTTTGCAATACAATGAGAAATTTGTGGAAGAGAAAAAGTATGAAGAGTTTGTAGCGGGGAAATTTCCAAACAAAAAGATGGTAATTATTTCTTGTATGGATACAAGACTTGTTGAACTATTGCCGAAAGCGATGAATATGCGTAACGGCGATGTGAAAATTATTAAAGTAGCAGGCGCTGTTATTTCACATCCATTTGGAAGTATTATGCGTAGTATTTTAGTCGCTGTATATGAACTTGGCGCTGATGAAGTATGTGTAGTTGGTCACCACGATTGTGGTATGGCAAAAATTCAAGCAAGCAGTACGATTGAGAAAATGAAAGAACGCGGTGTAACAGAAGAGAAATTAGATATGCTTCGTTATTCTGGAATCGATTTAGAACAATTTTTGCGCGGCTTCTCTAGTGTGGAAGAAAGTGTAGAACATAGCGTATCAGTACTTCGCAACCACCCATTACTTCCGGAAGAAGTACCTGTTCACGGTCTTGTTATCGATCCTGATACAGGAAAATTAGATTTAGTTGTGAATGGTTACGACAATTAAGAATGTACTTTGTCATCCTTTTTATCTGGGACAGGATCAAATCCTCCTGGGTGGAAAGGGTGACATTTTAATATACGCTTACAAGTAAGCAAAAAACCTTTGAGTGCACCATGTTTTTGAAACGCTTCTAATCCATAATGAGAGCAAGTTGGATAAAAGCGACAAGTGGGTGGTGTCATCGGAGAAATGAACTTTTGATAAAAGCGTATAATACCAATAAAAATCTGTTTCATAACGGTCTCCTTTTCAGCATATTCTTAAAGTATTATAGCACGACTGTACATAATACTTTACTAATGTGCATTTCCGTTATATCATATTGGATATAATGGAATTAAATTAAAAGCGGGAGAGATGTTGTATGCCATCAGTAGAAAGCTTTGAATTAGATCATACGATTGTAAAGGCACCTTATGTAAGACATTGCGGAGTTCACAATGTAGGTAGTGACGGTATTGTAAATAAATTTGATATTCGTTTTTGCCAACCGAATAAACAAGCGATGAAACCAGATGTTATTCATACGTTAGAACATTTATTAGCATTTAATTTACGTAAATATATTGATCGTTATCCGCATTTTGATATTATCGATATTTCACCAATGGGCTGCCAAACAGGATATTATCTTGTAGTAAGTGGAACACCGACAGTTCGAGAAATCATCGATTTATTAGAACTAACATTAAAAGATGCGGTTCAAATTACAGAAATTCCAGCTGCAAATGAAACGCAATGTGGTCAAGCGAAGCTTCACGATTTAGAAGGAGCAAAACGCTTAATGAACTTCTGGTTAAGCCAAGATAAAGATGAACTTGAGAAAGTATTTGGATAGAAAGAAAAACTGCCTGTGAAAGGGCAGTTTTTTTGTAGTACGATGATAAATGAAATGATATCAACGATTTTTCGAATATATCGACCGTAACTTGAAATATATCAACGATTTTTTTAATATATCGACGTTTCGACACTGGATATCGACTTACCAAAAAAAGTTGACAAAAAATCATCCCTATTTTATTGCGTGCTTGTAAATGCGAAATTGCTCAAGATTTCATTCTATACGTAGCGAAGGTAGTTTGATATGAGAACGAAGAGCATAAGAATAGAAACGAAAAAAACGGAATGCTCATGGATTTTCGTCCGGATATAAATTTGTTAATTCCGACAAGAATAAAGAAACAACTGAGAATAAATTGTACGTATGGGAGAAGTGAGAAATGATCGGTAATCTGGATATAAGTGCAAAGAGTGAGTATGAGAAGCGTGGAAAGTCCTAAAACAATCCGTAAACCAATTAGTATGTAATTCCCCCTTAAATAGATTATTTATCGGAATAGTTCTGAGAAGCTAAGAAATAAAGCACCAGCTCCAGCTATGAAAGCAAATATACCACTAGATTTTCTGTCTTGTTTTATTTCTCCTAGTCCTATAGTGAAAGCCATTAATCCTAAGAAAATGAACATGTAAGGCATAAGTTCTCTGTTGTTGCTGATAAAACTATAGGCTGCTATAGATAAGGCAAGAAGTGATAAAGTAATCCGCAGTCCTTTTAGCATGCATGTCCCTCCTTTTATTTTATATAGCTACTGATGAAAACAATCCAAATGAAAGCTCCAGCAACAATACAAATAACTCCTGTTCCGGAATCCTTTTTCTTTATTTGTTCAATAGCAATGAGAAACATTAAAGCTCCTAATAGAAATTGTGAAAGGGGGAGAAAGGTATTTTGCCCCGTATAGAGTCCGATTGCTGACATAATAATTACAGTGAGCGCGATTCCGATGCGAAGTATACGAAACATATTATGAATTCTCCTTATTATTTTTTGTATAAGGATTATCTTCTAGTTTATCGACAGAATGTTTATAAGCGTAGCCTTTGTTAATCGTCATGACGGAGAGTACTAATATGACTAGGACGATGATAATACCGATAATTAATATTTTGAACATGGAATCCCTCCTTTTCTATATTTTACATAATTTTGTATTTGATGAAAACAATAGAAATTAAAAGGATGAAAGAAGGGTGTTACATGGAGACGAAAAAAACATATTATATATCAATAGGAAACGGTCAAATTTCACAAGTGAAGACAGCGGATACGTATAATTTTGAGATTTCCGCAAATGATGAGGAAATTACGGAGTTAAGAGAGTACTTTGATCAAGCCTATGTAGAAGATTTAGGCTCATTTGTACGTTCTCACATTCCATTTGTTGAGTATCATCACGATTCAAATAATGACCGATATGATGAACAACTACAAAAAGCATATAAAATGATTTACGATTTAGGAAATCATGAGACGAAAGAATTAGTCGCACAAATGGGAATAATCAATGGATTATAATTGGATAATATTATGCAGAAAAGCGAGAATATGCTACAATTTGTGGTAGGAAAAACTTGTAACCATCAATAGGGGAGTAATGGCATGTACAAATTTAAAGATTATTACCACAACACTGTACAATTATCGTTTGAACGTTATCCATTTTCTCCTGAGCCAAAGCATGTTTGGGTTGTATGCCGGTACGGGGATCAATGGTTATTAACGCATCATTTACGTCGCGGTCTTGAATTTCCAGGTGGTAAAGTAGAACTCGGGGAAACACCGGAAGAAGCGGCAGTTCGAGAGGTTCATGAAGAAACCGGTGGCATAGTTTCTGATTTAACTTACTTAGGACAATATAAAGTATCTGGAAAAGACAAAATAATCATTAAAAACATTTATTTTGCAACAATTAGTGCGGTAGAAGAACATACGCATTACGAAGAAACGAAAGGATCTGTTTTATTAACAGACATTCCTGACAACATTAAAACGGATAGAAAATTTAGCTTTATAATGCGCGACGATGTATTGGCGCGTACGATGAAACATATAGAAGAAATCGGCTGTTTTACGAAGTAAAGTGGCCGGTTTCTTTTTTTGTGTGTAAAAATGTAAATATATCTTTACATTATTTTGGGTATATTATACAATTTTTGTAAAGATATATTTACATTTTAGGAGGGGGAAGATGGATAAAAGAAAAGAAACGATTGTTACTATTTCGATGGTTAAATTAAATGTCTATGCATTTCTTATAATATTTGTTTTGGCATTTGGAATTAGTTTTTTGCATGCATTTCTTTCAGGCGGGGTTCAATTTGACTTTACATTGCCTGTTATGTTTCTTTTAATTATTGGAATGATTGTTCTTGTTTGTATTCATGAAGCGATACATTTAATAGGATTTCGTTATATCGGAGGCGTTCCGTGGAGTGAGCTGAAATGGGGTGTCAATTGGAAATTGGGTGTTGCATATGCTCATTCTAAACAGGCGATTACAGTAAAGCAAATGAAGAAGGTGTTAATGCTGCCGTTTTTACCGACTGGAATTTTGCCAATTGTAATTGGGTTAGCTACGAATATGCCATTAATCTCATTTTTAGGAATTCTACTAACAGCAGGTTGCATGGGTGACATTGCCTTATATCAAAAAGTTTCAAAGTTTCCAGATGATGCGCTAGTTAAAGATCATCCGAGTAAACCGCAGTTTACAGTATATGAATCATAAGGGAAGAGGAGGCGTCGGGGAAACGAAGCCTCCTTTTACTATTGTCTTGTTTTTGTCTCTATCTCTAAAAACGAAAGCACCTCCAACAAATCATCCACCACACGCGAATGCTCAAAATCACCCCAAAATGAATCTCTTTTCCAAACACCAAGAATCCCTACTTGTTCAGAACCCAGTACATCATTTTCAGGATGATCCCCAACGTAAAGACATTCTTCCGCCTTCACATCTAGCTTTTTTAAAGCTCGTTCGAAAATTTCAGGATGTGGTTTTTTTATTTCTTCCGCTTCTGAAACGAGAATTGTATTTGTATACGTATGTATGTTTAGTGCGCGAAGATTGTTCATTTGAAAGTCAGTAAAGCCATTTGTGATAATACCAATTTTAATATTTTGTTGTGTTAAACGTCGAAGTAATTCATGCATGTTTTGGAAAGGGATACAATGATGTTGAAAATTTGTAATGTAGTCGTGCAGCAGTTGCTCTTGCGTTAAAGTAGTAATGTTGTATTCGGAAAGGAGAGTAGCATATACTTTATCCTTCCACGTATAGCCATTATTATCTAGTTCGAGAAATCGAGAACAATACTCGGATTTTTCTATGTTCATTAAATGAGAGATAAAGCGATTATATTGATCATGAATAAATTGTTCTAAAGATTGACGACGATCTAATAGTGTTCCATCTAAGTCGAATAGGACTGCCCGAATCATAGGAAACCTCCTTACAATTTTTATAATTTATTATCGCATATTCGTTAAAAAATGATTATGATATTTTTGTAGAATGTATTGATGGAGGAATGTATGAAGAGACTGTATGGTAAGTTAGTAGGGGTTATCGTCGCAATGGGTTTAATGGCAGGGTGCGGTAGTTCTATGAAGAGTGTGAAAGAAAAAGAAATTTGTAAAACAGAAGAAGAATGCGTGGAAATAGGAGATAAGAAACTTCAAAAAGTATATGAAAAAATAGATGGATTATCTGAGCTTGAAGCAGTAGAAGATTATGATATAGAAGAGCATGAAAGTGCGGATATGAAAGAGGCAGAGCAGAAAAAAGAAGATGATGATGAAAGTTATTTCTTTTTAGCTTCTTATTATATTGATGGTGATGAAATTGTAGATCCTTATTTTGAAAAAATAGAACGGAAACGTTTAAATAAAGTATTTGCTGAAGATAAAGAAGCGAAAGAAGAAGTACTGCAACAACGTCAAGATAGAGGGTATCATGAAGACTTGTGGGATATGTATCGCACGCTCATTCCAGCTAAATATCGCGGGAATATAACAGAATTTGATTTAATAACGGATGGTTATGACGGTGTTGTTGCTCACGTTATGCCTAGTATAGAGAATCCGAAAGACTGGACTCTTAGCTTAGATACGCTTGATTCTGCGGTAAATATCGATGAAGTGATGAAAACATTAATTCATGAGACGGCTCACGTGTTGACGCTCGGGCATAAGCAAATACCAGTAGATGAAAACTATATAAAGGATTTTGAAGAGGATAAAGATATTTCAACGTACCGAAATAAATGTGGAAATCTTTTCTTACAAGAGGGATGTGCGAAGGAAAACTCTTATATTCATCAATTTTATAATTCTTTCTGGAAGTCTATTGAGCAGGAGTGGACAGAAAAGAAAGTAGAAGAAAGTGAAGAAACGCAAATTGCATTTTTTAAAGAAAAGCATGATGAGTTTGTCTCACAGTATGGAACGACAAATGTAGCGGAAGATATTGCAGATACATTTACAGCGTTTATTTTACAAGACTCAAAAAAGGTGAAAGAAGGAACGGAGTTAAAATATAAAAAAATTGCCTTTTTCTATCAATTCCCTGAGCTTGTAAAAATGAGAGCGGAAGTGTTGTCGGGATTATATGATATTTCGAAAACGGTAGAACAACAAAGTGGAAACTAATGTGAGTTATATATGTTAGTTAAGAAAACGTAAAGAATTTTAGTTCTTTACGTTTTTTATGTTTATAAAATTGAAAATTCTGTCTTTTTATTAAAAAGAAGAAGGAACTATCACTATAAAATAGAATTAGTATAAAAATGTCACAATTTAGACACAATTATAATGCGCGTGTTATAGGGGCTATAAGTTTACTCTAGAGGAGGTAATGAAACGTATGAAAACGATTCTTGCTGTCGCTGGTCTCATTTGGGTAATGTCTCACGGTTTTCCGATTTTTGAAGGGGAGCAAATTCGTAGTGCATTGGATAAAAAGTTTAATGATTATCATGTGATAGATCGAAAAGATAATGTCGTTACAGTACGTGTGAAAGATTGTTTCCATACAGTTACGGTTGCGGATGGAAATGTTAAAAATGAAACAAAGATGTGTGATAAAAAGTAAAAGAAAGAAGCTGACTATAGTCTATCGCTCTAAGTCAGCTTCTTTTTCGTTTCCCAATTAGAAGTTTTTCAAATGCCTCAACAAACACATACATAAGTGTTGCGAGGACGCATGTGAGTAGTACGCTTAGTAAGACAAGTGTGAAATTAAATACTTGGAATCCGTAGCTAATTAAGTAGCCAAGGCCTTGTTTAGAGACGAGAAGTTCGCCGAATATAACACCGACCCACGATAATCCAACGTTCACTTTTAACGTTGAAATAATGGCTGGGAAAGATGCAGGGAGAACGACTTGTTTATAACATTGCCATTTATTTGCGCCAAATGTGTCCATCACTTTTATATAGTTAGAATCGACTTCTTGAAATGCGCTGTAAATAACGAGAATGGTAATGATGATAGAAATGATTACTCCCATTGCAATTGACGAAGAAATATTTGGGCCGAAGATTACAATGATAATCGGACCAAGTGCCACTTTTGGCATGGCGTTTAGGACGACGAGATATGGATCGAGTACGCGGGCGAGAAGTGGTAGCCACCAAAGGAAAGTAGCGATAATAGCTCCGAGCACTGTTCCAAGAATGAAGCCTACTCCCGTTTCAAGTAATGTCGTCCATATATGAACCAAAAGCGAACCGTCCATCCATTTACTAAGGAAGAGCTCCCAAATGCTTGAAGGAGAGCTAAAGAGTAAAGGGTCAATCCACTCTTTTTTGCTAGCTATTTCCCATAGTGCAAAGAAAAGAATGAGCAGTAAAAGCTGTAAAGACCGTGCTAACCATGCGCGCTTGCGTTCTTTCTTCCGAAACTGTTCATGTAGTTGCTTTATATTATCCAAGTCGCTCCAGCTCCTTCCATATATTTTGGAAGAGGGATGGGAAGTCATGGTGGTGGCGTGATTGTAACGGTGATAAGGAACGGATGCTTTCTGGGACGATAAATGTTTTTGCAATTTTTCCAGGATTCGCTTGTAGTAAATAAATACGATCACTCATCGCAATGGCTTCTTCAATATCATGTGTCACGAGTAGCGAAGTTTTCTTATATTTGTGTAGTAAGCTGAAAACGAGATCTTCTAGTTTCAATTTCGTTTGATAATCGAGCGCCGAAAAAGGTTCATCTAGCAATAAAATTTTTGGATTGGTCGCTAACGTTCGAACGAGGGCAGCACGTTGACGCATACCACCGGATAGTTCACGAGGATATTGCTGCTCTACATCATGTAGACCGACTTGCTTTAAAAGCTGTAAAGTATGTTCTTTCGTCTGTTCATCGTAAATGTTTCGGATATGAAGTCCAAGCATAATATTTTCTTCAATTGTCTTCCAAGGGAACAAGTAGTCTTGCTGCAACATATACCCCATAGATGAAGTTTTCGTTGTAATGGGCTCACCATCTAAAAAGACGATACCTTCAATTGGATCAAGTAGTCCAGCAATAATGGAGAGGAGTGTCGTTTTGCCGCAACCACTTGGGCCGAGTATCGAAATGAATTCGCCTTCTTCCACTTGTAAGCTCATATCTTCGAGAATCAATTTGGCATTCTCTTTTGCGAAAAAGCAGTGAGAAACGTTACGTATTTGTAAAAAACTCATACACTTCGCCTCTATTTCTTAATAACGCTTTCGGCAATTTTCGTATTGACGAGCGCTTCATATGGAACTTCTTTTTGTAATTCGCCAGCGTCTTTCATAATCGTTTGGAGCTGTTTCCATTCTTCAGCATCTAATAGCGGATTTGTCGCATAAGAATGTTGCTTTTTATACCGTTCAATTACTTTTACTGTAATGTCTTTTGAAGTGTCTTTAAATAATGGAGAAACGGCATCAGCAATTTCTTCTGGGCTATGAGTATCAACCCATTGTTGTGCTTTATACAGCGCCCGTGTGAATTTTTCAGCAGCAGCTTTATCTTTCTTTAAGAAACTTTCTTTTGCCATGAACGATGTATACGGAACAGTACCAGATTCATTTCCGAACGAAGCGACGATATATCCTTTTCCTTCTTTTTCGAATATACTTGCAGTCGGTTCAAAAAGCTGTACAAATTCTCCCGTACCAGATGCGTAGGCATTTGCAATATTAGCAAATTCGATGTTTTGAATTAAGTTTGTATCTTTGTGAGGGTCAATGCCATTTTTCTTTAAAACGTATTCTCCAACCATTTGCGGCATACCGCCTTTACGCTGTCCTAAAAACGTAACACCTTTTACGTCATTCCAATTAAAAGAGTCTAATTTTTTACGCGAAACTAAAAATGTTCCATCTGTTTGTGTAAGTTGTGCGAAGTTAATGACGGGGTCTTTTGCGCCTTGTTGATGAACGTAAATGGACGTTTCAGAACCGACGAGAGCAATATCAATCCCGCCAGATAATAAGGCAGTCATCGTTTTATCTCCTCCAGCTGTTGTTTGGAGGTCAACATGTAATCCTTCCTCTTTAAAAAATCCTTTTTCAATCCCGACATATAACGGGGCATAGAAGAGAGAGTGGGTAACTTCGCCGACTCGAACATTTTGAGTTTGTTCTTTCGTATCTTCTTTTTTACTACTGCAAGCAACAAGTGTGAAGACAGCTAGTAACATGATACAAAAAACAGCTATTAATTTTTTCACTATATAACACCTCCTAGAAGTCACTCTACAAGCATGATATGTAGGTAAGTGCCCACATGTGAGTGTAGATAGCAGGAATTTTTTTGGGGATAAAGAAGTACAAATATAAGGGGTGATAAAATGGAGTACGAATATGATGATAGCGTACATTTACATCTTGACTATTTCGGAACAGAATGTGATATGGAATCGATTGCTTATAAACGGAAGAATGAAGACGTGTGGGATGTATATTTTAATTTTGGAGCATATGGTCTTCAGAAAGATGGGATTGAGACGGGGAAATTTATGGACGAATATGCTGGTTATTACGTTTTTTCTGTACATGCTCGTGATCTTAGTTGGGAATTTGGAAGTGCTCAATTTGAAGAGTGGGTTTTGAAAAATCATATAGTAGAAAAATCGCTGCAAAAATAAGGAGGAATTTTGTGGTCGATTTTCTCATTTTCTTGTTCATTTTCGTAGTCGGATTTTTTATTATGCAAGTGCTCGTTTACCGATTTGCAAAGAAAAACATTCAAAAATATACAAAAACAAAATGGTTTCATATGTGGCTACATATGAATATGAAAAAAGGCCCGAGATTAGATTTTTTTGATTTTGTAGTTATTGTACTCGTATGTATCGTATGGAAAATATGGCTGTTTCCTTTTATATAATACACATGCTAATGATTTTTTCTTTTATCATAAAATAACGAAAAGAACCTGTCTTGTGGCAGGATTTTTTCGTTATAGTAATAGTTGTAAAAAACTTGCATTTATAAGTAAAATAGTGAGTAGTATTGTGAAAGATATTTTGACAAATATAGAAACACATACATACGGAATTAAAGTGTGATTACAGAATGGACAAATTGGCTGTTTGCAAAGTGTGGGGTAATAAGAAAGAGGTCGTCCACCGTTGGACGACCTCTTTCTTATTATGCTTGGTTCGTGCGGAAGAATGGAAGCTTCTGCGCAATGTGAATTAATCCGTATGCAAGAATTAAGCACATAAGGGGATTAATGAAAAATCCATAGCGGTTAATTGCTAAGAATAAGTTTGAGAAGATAATGTAAATAATAGAACTTGCTACTAGCATCATAACGCGTTTATGTTTAAATGAATTTAGCATGAAGCAGAAGCTGCTTAAGAATGTACCGATGATAAACACTCTATGACATAGTTGCATAAAGTTGTGAATACGGTATTGGTCTACAGCAGGAGCTGTTTTGAATAATTCAATTGTTTTACCGACAGTGAACCAAGAGAACCAATAAGTGAAGTCCGTCTTAAAGCCGTTCTTGATTAATTCTTTTGCGTATGCCCCTTTGTCATCTAAGCCTTTGGCTCTCATTTCATTTACTATATTTTCATATCCAATTTTATTAAATGGATCAGCACCCGCAATTAGTGGATCAGCACCTTGGGTTGAGAATAAAATAAATTGGTTGAGTGCTAAATAGTTACGAACAACCCATGCACCAATAATAAAGAAAGGTCCGATAAACCATAACAATCCGATTCGAATGGAGTCTTTAAATCCATATGTAAATAATACAACAAGAACAGGAATGAGCATCATTGGAGCTGGATTTGGACGGAACATAAGTAAAATTGAAACGACAATTCCAAACCATATATGGAATTTCACTTTATTGTATTTCCATGCGAGAACAAATACATATACACATAACGCTAATAAGAATATGGATGGAACTTCTGTTAGCAATGTACGGAAGTATGTATAGTTACTTGGATAAATAGCATATAAAATACTTGCAACAATTCCATAAATGTTTTTTTCGAACAATTCTTTTCCTATTAAGAATACTAATAGCACTGTGCATAGGTTCATAATCATGTTAATAACAGTTGCTACGTAATAGTAAGGAATTGATGTAATATCAGAAATAATCATAGCGCCAGCTAATAGTAATGGCTGACCTGGTGTGATATATGCATTTTTCCCTGGAACTTCACTAGGTTCTAAATACACATAACCAAATACACCATGTTTTAATAGTTGTTCAGCTGTTAACGAATAGTTAAAGGCATCATTTGCACCATATGTTACTTTGACTAACTCTCCATCTAATCCTGGCTGTTTTACTAAACAAAAAACGTGCAACAGGAAAGAAAGCGCCAAAATTGCATATACCGCTTTAGGCAAACTCTTAAACTTAGTAAGCAAAAATGAGCAACTCCTTTTTTATTAATTCTTTCGTATTTTCATGTGAAATCTTTAATAGTATTAAGGATTTCCAAAACATAGTTATTATATCATAAAGTGGAATGCTGAAATTAAGTTTTTCAAGAATGAGTAATTTGTATGCCATAATTTAACTGTTTACTAAGGGAATATTAAGACAATACATTTATGATAGAATCAAGTATGCAGACGAAATATGTCATATATGTTATTTTAATAGAAATAGTTCTTTCGATGCGGGGGAAATTAAGACATAGAAACGAGGGAATGAATTGAAGTATGGTTCTACACTTTTTGATCTTCCAAAAAGAAATATATTAATTTCTAGCATTATAAGTAGTATGGTGACTTTATTAGTAATAACTATGCTGTTTATGCTTTTAAAGGTTTTTAATTTAGACATAATGAAAGCTCATTTAAATCAAAATCTTGTTTTAATTGTTATGATGATTTTCATATGGGGCATAACATTTTATATTTCACATTTTAATAAAAAAGAGATGTCTACACTTAGGGCATCCCTACGAGTGCATTTTGTATTATTTTTACTAGCTCATACAGTAGCGTTATTTTATATTGTCATGCAAGTTAATATGAGTTTTATAGAGGCAATGAATTGGATTTACTTGTATAACATGCAGTTTATATTAAGTTTTGTAGCAATTTATGCAATATACATTCTTGTTTATAATTTAATAGGCAAGGTTTTTCTAAGTATGATTTTAACGAGCTGTACGTTAGTCATTTTAGGTATTGTGAATTATTTAAAGCTTATTTTTAGAGGTGATCCGCTGTATCCTTCTGATTTCACACAAATTATGCATATGCAATCTGTTATACCGATGGTGATGGACTATTTTAGCTGGAGTTATATTTTTGTCATTATCTTAAGTATCATGGCTTGTATTGTAGCAGGGATATATATGAGAAGGTATATTCAAAATGTAAAGACTCATCTAGGAATAAGAGCCTTATTAGTAGTAGGTTCTATTTTTGTTCTATATGCGTACGGTAATTTTGCGAACACATTTATGAATAAAGTATTTCAAAAATCAGGTGTAGATTTTGTTTTGTGGGATCAAAATGAGAACTATGCTTCAAATGGTTTTGTACTTGGGTTTATTAGCAATTTAGATACAACAGTTATGGAAAAACCAAAAAATTATTCTAAAGAAAATATGCTTCAAATAGCAAACGATATAAAAAAACAATATAGTGGAAATATAGGGAGCCAAAAGAAAAAAGAGAAACCGAATATTATTTTTGTAATGAGTGAATCGTTTTGGGATCCGACGAAAGCAACTAACCTTTCTTTTAGTGAAGATCCTGTACCAAATTTACATCATTATATAGAAAACTTTCCTGGTGGACAAACTATTTCTCCTACATTTGGGGGAAATACGGCGAACGTTGAATTTGAGGCATTAACGAGTTATTCAATGAGTTTGTTAAAGCCAGGTTCTATACCATATCAGCAGGTTATTACAAATAAGAAAGAAATTCCATCAATCCCTACGGCGTTGAAAAAAGAAGGGTATTACACAAGTGCAATTCATTCATTTGGTCGCACATTCTTTAAACGTGATGATGTATATAAGGTGTTAGGATTTGATAAATTTAATGCAGCTGATACGATGGAAAATGTAGATGTTGATGGAGATTATATTAGTGATTTAGCGATGAGTAAAGAGATAATTGCTGAGTTAGAGAAACAAAAACAACCTACATTTATTCATGCAGTTACGATGCAAAATCATTTTCCATTTACAGAGGGCCGATTTGGTGAAAACCTAATAGAAATTAGCGGGCTAGAAAATGAAGAATCAAAGGGAGAATTAGAAACGTATACAGAAGGGTTAAGACGTTCAGATGAGGCCCTTCAATATTTAATAGAGCAACTAGATAATTTAGATAGACCTACATTATTAGTATTCTTTGGAGATCATCTTCCATCATTAGGAACAAATAAATCTTTTTATAAAGAGAATGGGTATATAACGAATGAAAAAACACCGAGCGAACGTTTAGCGATGGCCCAAACGCCGCTATTAATGTACGCAAACTTTGATATGCCAAATGATAATTTAGGTGTAGTAAGTCCAATTTATTTTTCTAATCTTATTTTTGATTATGCAGGATTAAATAAATCTTTATTTTATCAATTTTTATCGGCATTTTACAAGGAAATACCGGTGCTTAGAGATGAATTAAAAATTGATAAAAATGGAGAAGTAATCAATGATTTAACAAAGAAACAAAAAGAAATGTTAGAGCAATATAAAATGCTCCAATATGATTTACTCGTCGGAAATCAATATAGCAAAGATATCCTCTTTAAGTAAAAGAAACAAAAAGAACTTGTATAACGATACAAGTTCTTTTTTATAGTATTTAACGGGGTAACCAGACAAGCTGGGTTTAGGGAGTATTACCTGTACATTTAGTATAAATGAAAATGTAATCGTTTTATCAGTTGATTTGTGAGAAATGTGTGAATTTTAACGTTTTTGAGAACTACGTTCCTATCGATACGATTTGGCATAGTTTTTTATGAATGCAAAAACTTTATAAGTTCTTCGTTTAATTCATCCGCTTGATCGATTGGGGAGCCGTGACCACTATTGGTGAGAGGATGTAACTGAGAATTTTTAATCCGCTTTTGCGTAAGTTCAGCGCTTTTGTATGGGATAAGTTGATCGTGAATACCGTGGAATATTTTTGTTGGCACGTTAATTTTACTTAAATCTTTCGTTACATCTTCATTTGCAGCTGCTTGCAATATTTTGATGAGGGCATAGGAAGCAGACTGCATACCGAGATAAGAAAACCATTCTAACGTAGCGGATCCTAAGTTTCTATTAAAAAATGATAAAGATACATCATTTAAAAATTTAGGGAGATTGGCATACATTTGATTAATGAGAGTATCTGCTTGTTCTTTTGGGACACCATAGGGAGATTCTTGATTTTTAACGAAAGAGGGGGAAACGGCATCGACTAATACAAGTTTAGAAATACGCTGACCATTATAGCGAGACATGTACCGAATAGAAAGGGCACCGCCTACTGAGAAACCGACTAATGTAGCATTTTCGACTTGAAGTGCTTCTAAAACGATGGCGATATCGTCTGCTAAACGATCGTATGTGTAACCAGTCCATGGTTTATCAGACTGCCCATTTCCGCGTATATCCATAGCGATGCAGCGGAAACCGTGCTGTGGTAACACGTTGAGTTGATATTGGTACATTTGATGATTTAAAGGCCAACCATGGACGAAGAACACAGTTTTACTACCAGGACCGGGATTAACATCTTGCACAAAAATATGCACATCTTTCTCGACGGTAACAAACATGAATGAGCCTCCTATTCATACGCCAGGAGCGTAGAATTTCGTTCTATTAAGACACTAAGCTTTCCTTCATTCTTACGTGTGATTGTAGTTACTTATCCCTCATCCATTCTCCGTAAACGCCCGATTGGTGAGGGGGGAAGTTTTCCTTCATTTTTTGCCGCTTATATAAAATCTCTCCCACATAATATACGTATTATTGTTTATAATTTTTATGATTGCATATCGTCTGAAAATATCACGATTTTGGGATGATTTTCCTCAAATGTTCGATTTATCTTTGTTTGTATAAGAAAATCATTTATTATAATAAATGATATTCTTCCAGATATTATGTTGAAGGGGTGTTGAAGTGAAAGAAAGTTTTCTATCATATAAAGAAGAAGAAAGGAATGCCAAAATCTTTTTGTGGGTGCTATACGTCATTGTTGTTTCATACCAAATTTTCTATGCAATCGTATTAGAAAATAAATCACTAACGGATAAGGGACATAGCATACTATGGCAAGTTATTTGCGGAACTGCAATACTCGGTGTAAATGTATATTTAATAAAAAAAGAGAAAGTGAATTTTGTGAAATATGCATGTGTATTTGCATACATAGGAATAGAAATTGCTAACATATTTTCGTATATGCTTTATAATGAGGCGGCATTTGATGGGGGAAATATAATAGAAATTATTTTCATCTTCTTTGTACCTATATTTTTAAATAAAAAATATTTTGTGTTTGTACTTTCAACTATTGTAGGGAAATATGTAATTTACTTATTTGTATTAAAAGAAGTAAAAGGATTTATGTTCCTCATTATGTATACACTTGTATTAATAGCAGCATACATCATTTTAAATCGATTTATACAATACCTTTCAGCGGTAAAGGAAAGTATTAAGATTGCTAGTGAATCACAAAAATTAGCAGTAATCGGAAAGATGGCAGCGACAGTGGGACATGAAATTAAAAATCCACTTGCTTCATTGAAAGGGTTTACGCAATTACAACGAGAGAAGCATGAAGAGGACCCTATTTATAAACAGATGATTTTTGAAATAGAAAATATGAATAATATGATAAGTGAATTGATGGAAGTTGCTACATGTAAACCCTCTATTTATAAAAAACATAATATAGGTGAAATTGCATTACAAGCAGTAGCAATTCTTCGAGAAAAAATGAATGAATCTACTGTCCAGCTTATGTCTAATATCGAAGAAAAGATAATAGAAGTTGAATGTGATGAGCGAAAAATAAGAGGAGTCTTTCTATATGTCATAAAAAATGCTCTGGAGGCGATGGAGCAAGGTGGCACATTAGAGTTACGATTAGAAAATAAAGGACAAGATTATGTAATGCTAAGTGTAATCGATAATGGTTACGGTATTAAGAAAGAGAATGTGGCTCGTGTTACGGAAGCTTTTTATACAACAAAACAGGATAAAATTGGTTTGGGACTTACGGTAGCAGATCGAATTGTCAACGAACACCTTGGTACGTTACATATTTCAAGTGAAAGAGATAAGGGAACGAGAATAGATATTATTCTTCCAAAAAAGTGTGGAAATAATGAAATACAAGTAGGAGAAAAGCTAGGAGTTACCATATGAATAAAGACGATATATTTAAAAATGAAGAAATGAAGGCGCTGAAAATATATTTAAGTTTATTTTTCATTATATTTTTTGTATACGATCTTGCCTACGAATTTGTTGTACCTTTAATAGGAGGAGAGCAAGAAGGAGTAGGACAATTTGAAGATGGTTTAGGTTTATGGCTTTATTTTCTGATGGTGGTTTTATTTTGCATTGGAATATACTTTATGAAATGGAAAAATCCATTTGCAGTAAAGTATATTATTCTAATTGGATATAATCTATTAGATTTTATCCATAATATTATGATTTACTACGGTAGTGATGCTGAGTTTGATGGTGGAAATATAGTAGAAGGATTTTTTATTTTATTTGCCCCACTTTTTGTGAATAAAAGATATTTTTGGTTAGTTCCGAGCATACTTGTTGGAAAATATGCTCTTATAGGAATCATGATTCACTCATCACTCGTTTTAATCCCGATGGCATTATATAGCGTATTTACTATCATATGTTGGATTATGTTTTTAAGGTTCCAATCTTACGTTCGTACGCTTGAGATGATGAATAAAGAAATACAACAAACAGAAAAGTTAGCAACTGTTGGGAAAATGGCTACGGTTATTGGTTCCAAAATTAAAAGACCTTTAGCTAATTTAGATAAATTTGTAAATAAGCAAGCGGTTAAATATCCAGAGGATAAAATATATAGTGATATTATGAAACAAGAAGTAGAACGAATTCATACAATCGCTACAGAACTTAGTGGATTTGAGAAATCTAAATCAATAGAATCAGAAGTTCATAATATAGAAGAAATTATCGCTTATGTTATTCGAGTTATGGGGAAGCCTGCTTTAAATCAAGGTGTGCACATACAAGGTATTTATAGTAAAGACATACCATCGATTACATGCGATGAAAAACGATTAAAACAAGTGTTTTTTAATTTAATTAAAAATGCGATTGAAGCAATGTCAGTTGGCGGAACGATTACGATTAAAGTGACTGTAGAAGATGCAATCATTGTTCAAGTTAAGGATGAAGGTTGCGGCATTCCAAAAGACAAAATCCCGAAGCTAAATGAAGCCTTTTACACAACAAAAGAAACGGGAACAGGTTTAGGCTTAGTAGTTACAGAAAAAATTATTAAAGACCACAACGGTAAAATGAGTTTTGAAAGTGAAGTTGGGGTTGGAACGACAGTGAAGGTTATGTTGCCGATACAATAAAAAATATATTTTAAAAAGGGAAATCATTTATTTGAGAGTGATTTCCCTTTTTTGTGAATAAAAATCCGGAAGTGTTTACACTATTGGTGCATTATGTATAATTACGAATCTAAGATATGGGTATTTTTATGGTGGTAATATAGAGTGAGTTTGTTAGTTGTTGACCTAAATTATTGAGGCTTTTTCTGTTGAATAAATTATTTTTAAGAGAGAACTAAATATTTGTGATTAGAAAAACAGAATATACAGCACTGGTAGTAATTCCAGGATTAATATAAAGGGATATAGCATCTCCTCTCGAAACGAGGTTTCCGGTTGTAATGCTACTCCAAGTTACAGTAGCTGGACCTACAGCTGAAGTAGGATTAAATACTTGAAGTTACCCCGATTCAGTAATTTTGTCAGTAGTAGACTACTTATTTTGAAAATGTAGTATTTAATGAGATGAGAAAATCATCTGTTTTCTTAATAAAATAATCTGGTTGTACAGTAAATGTAACAGATTGATAGTTTGGTAACCATTGTACGCCAATCGTTCGTACATCTGCCTGTTTTCCAGCAAGTATGTCAGCATCACTATCCCCAATAAAAATTGCTTCGTTTGCATTTACATGTAATGTATTTAATACAAGAAGAATACCTTCAGGATCAGGTTTTGGCTTCATTACATCATCTCCAGCTACTATACAGTCGAAGAAAGAAACTAATCCTAATGCTTTTAGAGAAATGTCCAGGCTTCTTCTTGCTTTTCCAGTTACGATAGCTAACTGAAACCCTTGTTTTTTTAAATGTATTAAAAGGTCTACTATTTCATGATTTCGCTCTACGTAATCATGATGCTTTTCTTCATAACATTCATAGTATCTTTCAACTGCTACTTCTTTTTCTTCAGAGAGTAAGTTCTCATGAATAATACCAATTTCACTTGGGCCAAACATAGAAAGAATCTCTGCTTCAGTAATTTCTTTATTATCAAATTGCCAAAAAACGTTTTGAAACGAGTAATAACATAAAGGTAAAGTATCAGCTAGTGTGCCATCAAAATCAAAAATAATTGTACGTAGCATTTTCTCACTCCTGTTTTAAGTTATTTTAAGGTTTATTTAAGGATTTATGTTGTGATATACTTAAAATAACTTAAAAGTACTTAAAAGTAAATAAAAATGGGTGAGAGTATGAATCAAGAGGAACGTTTAATAAAAATAATGGAGTATTTGAATGAACATAGGACGATGAGTTTGAAGATAATGTGTGAGCTATTTCAAGTCTCCAGAGATACAGCAAGAAGAGATATTGTAAAATTAACAAATGAAACAACAATAGTGCGAACCCATGGTGGTGTAGCTTTATCATCTTTCCACCATAAAATATCGGATTATGTAAATCGTGAGGAAAAAGAAATTGAATATAAGATATCTATTGGAAAGCGAGCTGCTTCTTTTGTAGAAGATAATGAAGTGATTTATCTTGATGTTTCAACAACTGTTAACTGTATGGCTTCATTTTTGACAGCAAGTAACATAACGGTTGTTACAAATTCAATTGATACAGTAAATCATTTAATGGATATGGAGAATGTAAATATTCATATTTTAGGTGGAGAATTAAATAAACACTCACGTTATATGACGGGTTTTTCTGCAATGGAGAAACTAAAAGATTATCATTTTGATAAGGTTTTTATTGGATCACCCGGTCTTACAGAAGATGGTGTCTATTATGCGTATGAGGAAGATATTCATTTTAAGCGTCAAATTGTTAAACAAACAAATGAAGTGTTTTTACTTGCTGATGAGACAAAAATGAATCAACGTCAAAACTTTAAGGCACTGTCATTAGAATCGATAGATACAATTATTACGAATGATGCTATACCTGGCGATTTAGAAAGAGTAGTGAAAGAATATGGAATTGAGCTAATCGTTGGAGTGAAGTAAAGGGGGACGTAAAAATGAAGGGGATTATATTTGATATTGACGGAACGATGTTAGATACGGAAAAAGCAGTTTTATATTCATTACAGAGAACGTTGCGAGATGAAGGGATGAATTATTCATTAGAAAAGCTACATTTTGCATTAGGTATTCCTGGTATGGCTACGTTACAAGAAATTGGTGTGGAAAATATGAAAGCAGTTCATGAGAAATGGATACGTAATATGGCAGATTTTAAGAATGAAATTACAGTATTTAAAGGAATTGCGGAAGTGATTGAAATAGTATCTTCATATAAGATTCGAACTGGTATTGTGACTTCAAAAACACGTCAAGAGTTTATCGATGATTTCCAGCCATTTGGATTACATTCATATTTTGAACACTCTATTTGTGTGGAAGATACAATGAAACATAAACCACATCCAGAGCCACTTGTGGCATGTCTAAAAAGATTGAATATAGAGGCACAAGAAGCGATATACATAGGTGACTCAGTATATGACTTACAATGCGCAAAACAAGCGGGAGCAAAATTTGGTTTAGCCTTGTGGGGAGCAAAGACAAGGAAAGGATTTGAAGAGGCTGATTATATTTTTCAAACGCCTCATGAAATTTTAAGTTTAGTAAAAAGAGATAGCTAAATTAGCTATCTCTTTAAAAATTTATAACCACCATTTTTCCTGTGGAACTAAAGTAACATCCACTTCAAAATTCTCTTTAAACCAATCATACATCAATGTTTCTTTCACTTACTACATACATTGTGTATTGTTCGTAATTTTCTGTATATATTTTTAAAGAAAAATGGTGGTACAATATATGAAGGATACGAGAAGAGAGGATGAAGATTAGAGTATGTACGTTACTGTAACAGAAGCAGCATATAAAAAAATTATGGATACGATTCCAAATGAAGCGAAATATATAAAGTTATTTTACGATAATGAAGGTTGCGGTTGTGTAATGAGCGGAATTATCGATTTAGTAGCTGTAGCAGAAAAAGATGAGCGCGATGTGGATATCGAATCTAGCACAATGAATTTTATCGCAGATCGCACAAAGCTTGTATTTATGGATGATAAATTAACAGTTGATTGGCATGAAGGTGGAGGGACGTTTCAGCTGAAGAGCCCGAGCCAATTTTATAATCCAAATATGAAGTTACATGTTCGAGTGTAAGTAAGGAAAGGTGGTTCCAAAATGTATTTTGGAACCACCTTTTTTATTGTAGGAATCGCTATTATTGTCGTTTTTTGTTGGTAAGTCGATATCTTTAAAAAATCGCTGATATAATTTGAGTTGCGCCGATATATTTGGAAAATCGCCGATATAATCAGAGTTGCGCTGATATATTCAGAAAATCGCTGATATAATTTCATGCCCCAAAACGTTTCATACAATACAAAGATTTTTTCACATAATGAAATGTACATATGATTGAATTTTCTGTATAATTGTTTTTGCGGAGGGGATACGCATGAGAAGATGGGGAATTGAGTTATTAATTTTAGCAGTCGTTATTATTTGGGGGATTAATTTTACGATTGCGAAATATGGACTTTTAGAATTTACAGCAATTGAGTTTACTGCACTTCGGATGATATCGGCGGCACCGCTTATGTTACTCCTTACATTTTTTATTGAAAAGTCGGTTTATATGGAGAGAAAAGATATACCTAGATTAATCATCGTTAGCGTTGTAGGTATTGTACTGTATCAAACGTTATTTATGGAAACTGTCAAATATACATCCGCTACAAATGCCTCTTTACTCATTTCCATTTCACCTATTTTTACAACTGTATTTGCGGTTTTTTTGAAACAAGAAAAGTTTTCTTATAGAAAGCTCATCGGTTCTATCATTGCTTTTGGTGGGGCAGCTTTAGTTTTAGTAGCAGGGCATTCACTGGCTAGTTCTTTTTACGGGAATGGGATTGGACTCATTACATCAATATGCTGGGGGCTTTATCCTGTTTTAGCTGGTCCATTAATTAAAAAATATTCAGCATTACGTGTTACCGCATGGTCAGCATTAGTTGGCGCGATTCCGCTCTTATTATTAAGTGGACCACATGTATTTACAATGCCATTTTACATTACACATGGAATGACCCTATTTGCTTTACTATATTCTATTTTCTTTGTAACAGTATTTGGTTTAGTGATATGGTATGTAGGCGTTCAAAAAATTGGGGCGTCACATACGATGGTATATATGTATATAACGCCGCTTGTAGCCGTTTTATTTGCAGCTGTATGGGCAGATGAATATGTATCGTTTCAACAAATAATCGGTGGAATTATTATTTTCTTCGGTTTATGGTTTGTGAAATCGGAGAAAGTAAAAGTGCATTCTACTGCGGGAGAACCTATATCAAAATAGGAAAACAGATCACCTATGATCTGCTTTCCTATTTTTTTATTTTTGGTAAGAAGATGAGAAATAAGATCGCAGTAATAAGAGGAATTAAGTTTAAAAATGGAATACGGAAGAGTGTGATAAGAATAATACCCGGAAGAAGGACACCGAGGACAGCGTAGAAAATACTATGGTTTTTCGTGTACCAATACAATGAAAGTCCAATAAGTGCAGGGATAATGAGGTGAATGAGAGCCATTAAAAAATAAATCATTAGACGCCCCCTTTATTTGTGTACTTATTACATCATATCCGTATGTTCATAGATTGATATCAATTTTTTCATAAATGGACGAAAAATGTTTGAAAAAACGTCACAAATTATGAAAATATGATGTTTAAAATCTTGTATAATATTATTTTCTAAAAATATTTAAACAACATAAACATACCGTTTATGTTGTTTTTTATTTGAGTGAAATGGGTTTAAGTAGTATGAACTTGAAAGAAGTCTTTTGTTGGATAGATAAAAATTACTGAAGAAGAGGAGAACAGCATGATTAGTATGTCGTTAAGGTCGTTTAAAATTCAATCGTATTATATACTAGGTTTTCTTTTGCTAGGCTGGATGGTAACACCGTTTTCAGCACATTTTTTAGGTGCAGGAATTGGACTTATTGTAAGTATGTATTGCGTGTGGCTTTTAGGGAGACGAATTGAGAAGCTTGGAGATAGTATCGTAAAGAAAACGAAAGCGCCGACGCTCGGTATGTTTAATCGTTTTGCCGCTGCTATTTTAGGCGCTATTATTATGTACGAAATTGAGCACCATATGGTGATGTGGGCATTTGCAGTAGGGATTATGGGCGGTTATTTCTTAATTGTTGTGAATTTAGGATACTATAGTATGAAAGATGAGAAAGAATTAACAAAGAGCTAAAAAGATAAAAAGATAAAAAGATAAAAAGATAAAAAGATAAAGAGCATCTTTTAGATGGAATAGAGGATCCAGCGGGGGATAGAAGCGGTCAGAGCCTGTTTTCGCCCCACGCGGAGTGAAACCAGAGGGATGTAGTGAGTGGGAATATAATTTATATGTTCGAAGCCGTGATTTGCCTGAGTGGAAATGTGGGTTACTCTGGAATAGAGGATCCAGCGGGGGATAGAAGCGGTCAGAGCCTGTTTTACCCCATGCGATGTGAAACCAGAGATATGTAGCGAGTAGGGATATAATTTATATATTCGAAGCCGTGATTTGTCTGTGTGAAAATGGATTTACTCTGGAATAAGGGATACGATAATGGATAGTATAACAGGAAGCGAAACATTGCATAAAATACAGGTTTTTGCTTCCAATAAGTTAACGCGAAATCACTTCGTGGTATGATTCTTAGGTTCTTTAAAAAAGTTGGATATAATACAAAAAACTATTCCGGTAATTAGAATAATATATTTTATCGTTTCACTTGTATGCTCAAATAAATTAACGTTAGGCATTACAAGTCCCCAAAACATTTGGAACGCTCCGTAACTGAATAAAATTTTTCCTGTACGAGAAAAATTTTTCATAGGTCCCCCCCTTCCTATATATGTAAATTATATCATAAAAAACTAAAAGCAAATAAATATAAAGTGAAATTTCTGTAAATTAACAAACTAAGTCACAGATGAAGAGAATAACGTTTCACTTTATATAAGATATAGAAAGAAGCTTACGTAAAAAACGTAAGCTTCTTTTTTATGTAAGTGTGTGTAACCGTTAAGCCGCATTGGGTTTTGTCGGTGAGTACGCGGAACTTTACGGTTACACGACACTTATTCATATGAGTAAAGGGTTATTCCAACAGAAAGTTTGCGCTTAAGCGATTGGACCGCCTAAGTTAATAATATCTTCAGAAACGCTGTCGAACTTTTTGAAGTTCGCTTTGAATTCATTTGCAAGTTCGATTGCTTTCGCTTTGTAAGCAGCTTTATCAGCCCAAGTTTGTTCAGGCATTAACACTTCGTCAGGTACACCTGGTACGTGAAGTGGAACTTCAAGACCGAAGATGTCATGTTTAGCTGTTTCAGTTTTCGCAAGTTCACCGTTTAATGCTGCTTGAATCATTGCACGAGTGTAGCCTAAGTTCATACGTTTACCAACGCCGTATTCGCCACCAGTCCAGCCAGTGTTTACTAAGAATACTTTCGCATCGTGTTTCTCGATTTTTTCACCAAGCATTTCAGCATAGCGAGATGCATCAAGTGGTAAGAATGGTGAACCGAAGCAAGTTGAGAATGTTGCTTGCGGTGATGTAACGCCGCGCTCTGTTCCTGCTAGTTTACTAGTGTAACCACTTAAGAAATGGTACATAGCTTGTTCTTTTGATAACTTGCTGATTGGAGGCAATACGCCAGATGCATCAGCAGTTAAGAAAATAATTGTATTTGGGTGTCCAGCAACACTTGGCAATACGATATTGTCGATCGCATGCATAGGGTATGCAGCACGAGTATTTTCTGTTAAAGTAGTATCGTTATAGTCTGCAATACGCGTTTGGTCATTAATGATAACGTTTTCTAAAACAGATCCAAATGTGATTGCATCGAAAATTTGTGGTTCTTTCTCATGAGAAAGGTTTACACATTTTGCGTAGCAACCGCCTTCAATATTGAATACACCGTTATCAGACCAACCATGCTCATCATCACCGATTAATTTGCGGTTTGGATCAGCAGATAATGTTGTTTTACCTGTTCCAGATAAACCGAAGAATAATGCTACGTCGCCTTCTTCACCTACGTTTGCAGAGCAATGCATAGAAAGAATATCTTGTTCAGGTAGTAAGAAGTTCATAATAGAGAAGATTGATTTTTTCATTTCTCCAGCGTATTCTGTACCACCAATTAGTACGATACGTTTTTCGAATGAAACCATAATGAATGCTTCAGAGTTTGTACCGTCAACAGCTGGATCAGCTTTGAAATTCGGTGCAGAAACAATTGTGAATTCTGATTTATGAGTCGTTAATTCTTCTTCAGTTGGACGAATGAATAATTGATGTACAAATAAATTGTGCCATGCATATTCATTAATAACTTGGATTGGTAGACGGTAATTGCGGTCCGCGCCTGCAAATCCTTTGAAGACGAATAACTCTTCTTTTTCTTTTAAGTATTCTAAAACTTTCGTATATAATTTATTAAAATGTTCTTCAGAAATCGGTTGATTCACAGCTCCCCAAGCAATTTTGTCAGCAACCGATGCTTCTTTCACAATAAATTTATCTTTAGGAGAACGTCCTGTATATTTTCCAGTTGAAGCAGAAACGGCACCAGTCGAAGTTAATTTCCCTTCATTTCGCATTAATACTTTTTCCACTAATTGCGGAACACTTAGTTGAATCTGTGCATTGCTTCCGTTCAATAATTCGTGTAAACCAATTTGGACATTCACAGTACTCATATTTATATACCATCCTTTTCATTTAATGAAATATTTCTCGTAATCCCCAACAAGAGTATAACACAATTATATAAATAATGTATACTATTTATTTCTTTTTGTTTGTGTGAATACATTATTTCCTTATTAATATTTCATTTTAGGCGCATTGAGAAAAACTTTCACGAAAATGTGAATATTAATTGACAAATGAATATCATTTCTTTAGTATAGGTTGGGACGGATACTCTCTTATCCCGAGCTGGCGGAGGGACAGGCCCGATGAAGCCCAGCAACCTCACTTGTAGTGGTAAATACAGGTGAATAGGTGCTAAAACCTGTGCGAGGCTACAGGTCTCGAACGATAAGAGCGAAGGGCAAAAAGCAGTATGCAAGTAGCAAATTAAACCTTTCCTCTATATAAAGTAGGAAAGGTTTTTCTGTATGCTTGTGTGGGAGAATAAATGTATGTCGCAATCTGTGGCAAATTAAGGATGAGTTCCGTACAATATATACAATTACTGTAGGGAGGTTTACCACATGACAAAAAAACGTCATCTGTTCACATCTGAGTCTGTAACTGAAGGACATCCAGATAAAATTTGTGACCAAATTTCTGATTCAATTTTAGATGCGATCTTATCAAAAGACGCAAATGCACGTGTAGCTTGTGAAACAACTGTAACAACTGGTTTAGTATTGGTAGCGGGGGAAATTACGACTTCTACTTACGTAGATATTCCAAAAATCGTTCGTGAAACAATTCAAGGCATTGGTTACACACGCGCAAAATACGGATTCGATGCAGAAACTTGTGCAGTTTTAACATCTATCGATGAGCAATCTGCTGACATCGCTATGGGTGTTGACCAAGCGCTAGAAGCACGCGAAGGTCAAATGACTGACGCTGAGATTGAGGCAATTGGTGCAGGAGACCAAGGTTTAATGTTTGGTTTCGCATGTAATGAAACACAAGAGTTAATGCCGCTTCCAATCTCGCTTGCTCACAAATTAGCTCGCCGTTTAACTGAAGTACGTAAAAATGATACATTATCATACCTACGTCCGGATGGAAAAACGCAAGTTACAGTTGAGTATGATGAAAATGGTAAACCAGTACGTGTTGATACTATCGTAATTTCTACACAACATCACCCAGATGTTACATGGGAAGAAATCGATCGCGACTTAAAAGAGCACGTAATTAAAGCTGTAGTACCAGCAGAATTAATCGATGGAGAAACGAAATTCTTCATTAACCCAACTGGCCGCTTCGTAATTGGTGGACCACAAGGTGATGCTGGTTTAACAGGACGTAAAATCATCGTTGATACTTACGGTGGATACGCTCGCCACGGTGGCGGTGCATTCTCTGGTAAAGATGCAACGAAAGTTGACCGTTCTGCAGCATATGCAGCTCGTTATGTTGCGAAAAACATCGTAGCAGCTGGTCTTGCTGAAAAAGCAGAAGTACAACTTGCATACGCAATCGGTGTAGCACAACCAGTATCAATTTCAGTTGATACATTCGGCACTGGTAAAGTATCTGAAGACGTATTAGTAGAACTAGTTCGTAACAACTTCGATCTTCGCCCAGCTGGTATTATTAAAATGCTAGACTTACGTCGCCCAATTTACAAACAAACAGCAGCTTACGGCCACTTCGGACGTACTGATGTAGATCTAACATGGGAACGTACAGACAAAGCTGCAGCTTTAAAAGAGCAAGCTGGTCTATAATATATGAAAAAAAGCTTTGCGCCGTGAGCGCAAAGCTTTTTTTATTTATAATTACGTTGGAATAAAGCGAAGAGTTCAATGTCATGCCAAGTGCCGTTGCGGAATATAGCTTCTTTACAAGTTCCTTCATGTTGAAAACCGAGTGATTTATATAATTTAATTGCTCTCTCGTTGAAAGAAAATACTCGTAAAGAAAGGCGATGTAAATTTAATTCTAAAAATGCATAATTCAATAATAAAGTGAAAGCTTCCTTCCCATAACCTTGCCCCCAGTAATCCTTTTTACCAATATCAATAATGCATTCAGCGTTTCGATTATACGAATCAATATGAATTAAAGAAGTAATACCAATTGGAAGGTTCGTAGCTTTTTCTTCAATGATATAGCTTTTAGAGTTTGAAGAATGAATAAATTGCTGGCAAAGTTTTTCTGTATCTTGTAAGGAATATTTATCAAGGTTAAGGGTAGTTGAACTCATAACGTCTATATCATTATGCCATTTATAATACGTTAGAATATCATCTTCGGAAAACTTTCGTAACTGGATACGGTTTGATTCAAACAATATAAGCCCACCTTTTGTATTTACTAGTTTTTGTTCATTATTTCAATACACGAGCTACAATAAATGTGTCCTTCTAGTGCAATATACTTTCTTATATTAGTCATACCACTTGCCGGAAATGGCATATGAATCCATGCTTTTTCATACGTTTGTATTTCTTTCCCGCATGATTTACAAAAGATTTTTTTTCTGGAACATATGTAATCAATCTTTCATTTGACATGCTTTACCCGCGCAAAATGCACTGCTTAGTAAAAAAAGCGTTGCGAATATAATACTTACTAATGTAGCGTATGGAATTGCGCCTTTTAGAGAAAAACCGACAGTGATGGAAGCGATAAATAAGAGGATGAATGTTGTTGTTAATTTTTTGTATAGTTCCATAATAGGTAGACCTCCTTATTTAGAGATAGAACGTTTAAAAATAAAATCAACTATATAGGCAAGTACGAGAGGAATTAATGTGCTAGTCAAATAGTAACGAATACCACCATCAGGCATAAGCACATATAATTTTAAAAAGTTAATATTAAATCCGTAAGCGATGCATTGGAAAAAAGATAATATAACTAGGAATGGTATAATGGGTACGTATCGTTTCATAGTTTGAATCATGTAAAGCTCCTTTATATGGATAAATATACTTTTATTGTATCATATTGGATTCTTTAGTTTATACATAATTTTATAAAGCTAAATGAGAGGAAAGATGAAAAAATGAGCGTAACCGAACATAAAAAACAAGCGCCAAAAGAAGTGCGCTGCAAGATTATAACGATTTCTGATACACGTACAGAAGAGACGGATAAGAGCGGACAACTATTACATACATTGTTAAAAGAAGCAGGCCATACAGTGACATCTTATGAAATTGTAAAAGATGATAAAGAAAGTATTCAGCAAGCAGTTTTAGATGGTTATCATAGAGAAGATGTAGATGTTGTATTAACAAATGGCGGTACTGGCATTACGAAACGCGATGTGACGATTGAGGCAGTGTCAGTGTTATTAGATAAAGAAATTGTCGGGTTTGGTGAGTTGTTCCGCATGATTAGTTATTTAGAAGATATCGGAAGCAGCGCAATGTTAAGTAGAGCGATAGGTGGCACAATTGGGCGCAAAGTTGTCTTTTCCATGCCAGGGTCTAGCGGAGCAGTTCGTCTTGCGATGAATAAATTGATTTTACCGGAATTAGGTCATATTACATTTGAGCTACATCGACAATGAGTAAGTGGGCTGGAATTGTATTAGCAGGTGGTATGTCGAGTAGATTTGGTGAGCCGAAAGCGTTAGCGAGTTGGCAAGGTAGTACGTTTATTGAACATATTGTGAAAGTGATGACAAATGCGCTTCAAGAAGTTGTAGTCATTAGTCATTCGGATCTAAAAGAGCGAGTAGAGCAACTTGTACAAGTTGCTGTTATTGAAGATATTCCGCATTATAAAGGAAATGGCCCACTTGCTGGAATTGTATCAGGAATGGAATATATAGAAGCAGATTGGTACGCTATTATGCCATGTGATGCGCCAAATGTTTCGCATGAGTGGTTTACCATTTTATTAGAGAAAACAAGCAATGAATATGATGCGATTGTACCTATTATTAATGGAAGAAAACAACCGTTACTTGCAGCGTACCATAACCGCGTGAAAGAAAGAATTTATACTTTGCTTCAAGAAGAAAAAAGAAGTATGGGTCAGCTTTTATCACAATGTAATGTGAAATATATTGCTGGTGAAGATGTACAAGCGCATGCAGATTGGTTTATAAATGTGAATACGAAAGAAGAATATGTGCAGGCTCAAAAAGACCTTTCAAATGAATGAAAGGTCTTTTTTGTATACAGAAATTGGGGAACAATTACTGTATAAAGGTATGTGAGTAAGTTGATTTTAAGGGGAATTCTTAAAATCACTATACAGTTAAAATACTGTATAACCATATATTAATTTTTATGGGTTTTTATTACAAGTCTGTTTAGTTATGTATCTTTTTGTTATAATGAATATAGAAATAAAGTGATACTTCACCTTATGTATCATTTAGTAAACTAAAATTTATAACTGTGTAATAAACTCCCTTCGTTTTTGGAGGCCACTGAAAAAGTGGTTGCTTTGAAAAAATAACACATATTTCATCAATATGTTGAAATTAAAAAGGATCCCGTCATCTGTATATAGTAGGTGATGGGATCCTTTTTCTTATGAAGTGGAGTTTTTCAGTGCCCTCCGTTTTTGAAGGGAGTTTTTCTGTTTAAGCGAGTAATTCTGATGCGGTGTTCTGAAGGACTTCTTCATATTGGTCAAGTAACCCACGAAAAATCTCATCCCAGCTTTTTGTTTTCGCATAAGATGCAGCCGCTATGCCCAGTTGCGTAAGTTGCTCTTCATTTTGCAGTAAAGAATAAATGGATGATAGAAATGCGTCCTCGTTTTTGGGTGGACAAAGAACTCCCGTTTTTCCATCAGTAATAATATTTTTAACTCCGCCACTATTTGCACCGATGACAGGTGTGCCGCATGCAAGTGATTCGAGTACGACATTTCCGAACGTTTCAGTAGCGGATGGAAATACCATGATATTAGAACAAGCATATGCTTCAGCTAAATCCTTACCTTGTAAATAGCCAGTAAAAGTGACATTTGTTTTCGGAACAGCTTCACGCAAATTTGTTGCTAGCGGACCGTCTCCTGCGATGAGCCAATGAATGTCGTTTCGAGTATGCGTCGTTTTTACGATAATGTGTTGCAACGTATCAATGTCCTTTTCAGGAGCAATCCGTCCAACGTAGGAAAGGACATACTTCGCTGTAATATTATATTTTTTTCGGAATAGGTCTGTATTGTAAGATGGATGAAAGAGTGTGCAATCTACACCACGCCCCC
The DNA here is from genome assembly GCF_022662915.1 of Bacillus cereus group sp. BfR-BA-01453. Classification (NCBI taxonomy): domain Bacteria; kingdom Bacillati; phylum Bacillota; class Bacilli; order Caryophanales; family Bacillaceae; genus Bacillus; species Bacillus cereus group sp. BfR-BA-01453. Next base: position 109,520 of record NZ_JAKUEN010000013.1, read on the forward strand.
ATATGGAGAGGGCTTGAAAGCCTTTATTTTTTAGTTGGTGTAACGTCTCAAAGGAAGGAACGAAATTTTTTTGCATATGACTATGAAACCATTTTAAATAGTTCCAAAGCATATTGGAGAGAAATTCGATTTTGTAATAGCGTAAATAAGCATCGAAATCAGTATGATAAGAACCGACAACTGGGATGTTTAACTTTTTTGCATAATACAATCCACAAAGTCCCATGTTGAAAGGTGTGGCAATGTGAATCATGTCAGGTTTAAAGGAAAGAAGTTCTCGTCTAATGCGCGGAGTAGGAAAAGAAAAGCGACATTCTGGATATAATATTGTTAACGGGATACTTCTCATCTTGTTTACATTCGCTACGAAATTATCTTCAGCTGTATGCTGAGGGGCGAAAACAGAATAGGCGATTTTTTCTTTCTGAAAATATCGTGTTAACCGCTCTAACGTTTTCGCAACCCCGTTCACTTGTGGCGTAAAAGTATCGGTAAAAATGGCGACTCTCATCATATCACTCCTTTATCCGACATTAACGGGCAGTAAAACTCCCACCTCAAAATTCGGCTGGTGCAAAGAAGCTAGGTGGGAGATCAACTGCCCGTAAACGTCCGATTGGTTCAACTAATAATCAGTGGGGGATGAACAAAACCCCCACTGATTATAGGTTCACTTTATGTGAAAAGTGGGATGAATTGATAAAAAGAGATGATGCCAGAGCAAGTGCCTAGGCACATACCGACGAATACATCAGACGGATAGTGAAGCCCTAAATAAATGCGCGAAATACCGACGCATAATGCTAACGGTAATAGGAAAATAAGTAAGTTTGGATTATAGCAAATAAATGGAATAAAGACAGAGAAAACGGCTGTTGTATGACCAGACGGGAAAGAGTGGTCTTGTAATGGATGGACTGGATATTTTGCATCCTGAATTGTTAAATAAGGACGTTTTCGTGGATACCATCTTTTTAATATTTGCACAGGAATATGGCTAATTGCTAGCGAAATAGCAGTTGCAATTGCAGCTTGATGCAAAGTTCCACTTGCGAAAATTAAAAAGAACAGTGTGAGTGCGATAGAGAAAGTCGCGCCACCGATATGAGTAATATTGCTGAAAAAGATATTTAACGTTTTTTGATCAAAGTAGCGGTTAATTCCTCTGAAAATGTAACATTCTATTTTATATAATCCACTGACCTTCATGAAAATTTTCCTCCCTCATCTACATATATATGGAGATATTAGCTTTTATTTTAATAAGATTTTGTTGAGGGAGTAATAATGTTTTGTAAAGAAAAAGTTAGATTTTATATAAAAAGCTGCCAGTATTATGGCAGCAGTAAAATCATTTTTGTAGTGATTTATAATATTGACCTTTTTCAACGTATTGCGTGCGAATTCGCTCCATGTCTTTACGGTCTTCCTCTGTTAATTCACGAACGACTTTTGCTGGACGACCGAAAGCTAACGTGTTCGGCGGGATTTTCTTTCCTTGTGAAACGAGGCTGCCAGCACCGATAAAGGCTCCTTCGCCAATTTCAGCACCATCTAATATAATAGATCCCATTCCAATTAAAGCATCTTTTTTAATATGACAGCTATGTAAAATAACTTGATGCCCAACTGTAACGTCATCTTCTAAAATAAGAGGATATTGCGGGCTTTGATGAAGTGTACATTGATCTTGTACATTTACCCGGTCTCCGATGATTGTTGGTGAAACATCGCCGCGTATGACTGTATTAAACCAAATACTTGATTCTTCGCCAACGGAAACATCACCTGTAATGGTAACGTAGTCAGCGATAAAAGCACTACTCGCAATTTTCGGATTTTTTTCTTTGTAAGGATATATCATGTAAAGCCTTCCTTTCCTAGAGACTAGTTTCAGTGTACCAAATTATGAAAAAGAGTGAAATGGAGGAGAGCCGTATGTGGAATTATGAAGCTGAAGAAGCAAAGGCTGTAATCGTTATCGTGCACGGCGCAATGGAATATCACGGACGCTATGAAGCCGTTGCGGAAATGTGGAATCATATCGGCTACCATGTCGTGATGGGGGACCTTCCGTCACATGGAACGACTTCAAGAAATAGAGGACATATTGATTCGTTTGATGAATACATAGAGGAAGTTAAATTATGGGTAAAAGAAGCAAGGAAGTATAGATTACCTATCTTTTTATTTGGTCATAGTATGGGTGGTCTTATCGTTATTCGTATGATGCAAGAAACGAAGAGAGAAGATGTAGACGGCATTATTTTAAGTTCGCCATGTTTAGGCGCATTAGCTGGACCTTCAGCACCGCTGCAAGCTGCCTCAAAAATATTAAATATTATCGCTCCGAAGTTACAATTTGCAACGAATCTTACAGTGGAAATGTCAACGCGTAATCATGAAGTGAGAGATGCGATGGAGAACGATTCATTGTTCTTGCGCAAAGTATCAGTACGTTGGTATAGTGAATTGATTAAGTCTATTGAAATCGCTCATAAAAAAATAGATGATTTTCCAGATGTTCCGCTATTGCTAATGCAAGCATGTGAGGATAAACTTGTAGATAAAACACGTGTCCGCACTTGGTTTAATAATGTTAAAATAAGTGATAAGGCTTTTAAAGAATGGCCGAATTGTTATCATGAGTTATTAAATGAGTATGAGCGTGATGAAATTTTGAATTATATTCAGTCATTTACTGAAATACGCATCAATAACATAATAGAAACAAATAAGTAAATTATTTGTACATTGAATAGAGGAGATGAAGGAAGAAGTGAACGTACCGAGTAATCCCATAACGCTCATGGCGAAAGTATACCGTGATGTGTTTCCGGTTGTACACCATGAGCTAGCGATGTGGAAAGAGCGTGCCTACCATATTCCGAATGATGAGCTTCATAGTCAGGCAATCGCAAGTATTGAGCATAAAACGTTTCATTGCGAAGGCGGTGGCATTTTAGCACTATTAGCAAATGAACACCGTGAGGAATGTATTCGTTTTATCGTCGCATATCAAACGATTAGTGACTACTTAGATAATTTATGTGATCGCAGTACATCACTTGATCCGAATGATTTTGCCGCGTTGCATGAATCTATGTTAATGGCATTATCACCTGAAGTAGAAGGTGGCGGTAATTATTATCGTTATCGTGACGATCAAGATGATGGTGGTTATTTAGATGAACTTGTTGAAACATGCCAAGATGTTTTAAAGAAAACGAAGCACTATGAAAAAATTGCTCCTATTCTTCATGAACTTGCTTGTTATTATTGTGATTTGCAAATTCATAAACATGTGAAATTAGAAGAAAGAGAACCACGCTTACAAACATGGTTTGAAGCACATAAAGAAAACTTACCTGAGATGAGTTGGTTTGAGTTTTCAGCATGTGCCGGTTCTACACTTGGAATCTTCTGTCTTGTCGCATATGCCTTTCATGATGAATTACATGATGAAGATATTGCGAAAATTAGACAAGGATATTTTCCTTACGTACAAGGACTTCATATTTTACTTGATTATTTCATTGATCAGGAAGAAGACCGTATAGGTGGAGATTTAAATTTCTGTAGTTATTACGAAAACGAGCAAGTGATATTAGATCGTATGAAACATTTTGTAGAAGAAGCAGAGAAGAGCATTGGTGACTTGCCTCATGCGAAGTTTCATCGCCTTATAAGCCGAGGATTACTTGGTATTTATTTATCAGATCAAAAAGTATCAGCACAAAAGAATATGCACAAAATGGCACGGCGCATTGTAAAATACGGGGGCCTCACTTCACGATTCTTCTATTGGAACGGGAAGATGTACCGAAAGAAAACAGCGCAGTGATGAAGAAAACCACTCATGTAGAGTGGTTTTTTGTTATAATATGGTAAAGGTGGTGTCGGAAATGAAGCGATTGTTTCAAAAGCTATATGACCATATTGAAGTAACGTTACTCGTGCTACTTACCATTTCATTTGTAACTGGAATGTATATGATGATGAATAAAGCCGGCGGTCCTACAACAATGGATTATGTAGCTCAAGTTATCATAGCATTGATTATTATAGTAGATATTGTCTTTTTAATAAGTAGTAGAAAAAAAGAAAATAGTAAATAAAAAGCATTTGTACATGGGAGTACAAATGCTTTTTCATTATGATCGTATTTTGGAAAATACATATATAAGAAGTTCAATCGCAAAAATAACTAAAACAGATAGTCCGAATAAAGGCATGACAGCGCCTAGTATAACCATCATGATAAAGAAAACGATTATGCTTTTCTTATCTCTTTGCTTTGGCGGTGCTGCTAATTTTCCTTTCGGCTTTCTTGCTAACCACATTTTTACTCCGTAATAAATAAGAAGTAATAAAGATAATGTCGTTAGTAAGCATAATATTTTATTTGGCCATCCGAATAAATGACCTTCATGAAGCGGGATACCGTAAGTGAACCATTGTGCAAGTAATCCATAATCACGATAGTCCGTTTTGGAAATGAGCTCTCCGCTATATTGATCAAAATAAGCTGTTATTTCTTCATTTGGTGCGACGTGCATACCTGTAATACCAGAACCGCTTGATTTCGAAACAGTGAATACACCTTTTGGATCGGCTGGTAGTGAAATAACATACGGTTTCTTTATTTCAATCCCTTTTTGTAATTCATCGACAGAAATTGCTTTCGGCTCATTGGAATTCGATTCAGGAGGTGCTTCTTTTCTAGTTGCCCACGGCAATTCTTTTACCTTCGATTCAGGCGGTGCCATATACAATTTCGGATATCCGAGTGATTCATTTGACGATGCAATTTTATAAATTTGGTTACCCATAAATCCTGACCAAGGCAATCCAGATGCAACTAACAAAACGAGAGGAATTGTAAATATAATACCGATAATAGAATGACGTCGTTTTGCTTTTTCTCGCTTATTGGATGGCGGTGTGTTTTTGAATTGGCGTATACTCATGTACAACCCAGTTACAATTAAGAAGATTGTCCAACATGCCGCAAGTTCTACAGTATAGTTAACGACAGTGCCACCAACTAAAAGAGAACTATGTAATTCCCGCATGATATTGGCAAACGTTTCACTTGCGTTTTGATCCCCAACAATTTGATTATTATTATCTAAATACACATATTTTTGTTGCCCAGTATACTCATTTGCAATCGTAAGTCTCGTATTATAATCCCCATCAAACTCACTAATTTTCGCCACGCTATAATGTGGATATTTCTTCTCTGTTAAGGAAATAGAATCAGCCATCGAAATAGATTCTGTTTGAGCACTCTTCCCAAAATATAAATCTTTATAGATAAAATCCTCAACCTCTTCCCGAAATAAATACCCAATTCCGCTCAGTGACAACGTAATAAGAAGCGGCGTAATAAAAAGCCCAGCATAAAAATGCCAACGCCAAAAAATGTAATGAAGCGAACGATTTACTTTCATACTTTCAGTTCCCCTAACCTTCCCTATATGAATAACTACTTATTTAATATAGCGAGATTAAGTGTGGATACTTTGAAAGAATTGTGAAGAAAGTTAAAAGTTTTTAGGGATTTTATTGACGAGACATATAATAAGTAATGTTTGCTTTCAGACGACCGTAATAACTGCTTTTTTTGTTCTATTTATTAAATCTATTATGTATTTTATATTTTTTAGAGGGGAAAATAAATTAAGTGAAACCAATAAATAAAAATACATTCTCTAGATTATAGCGGAATCCGTTACGGATATTGAAAAAAAGAGTAGATTTAGGAAAGGAAAAAATAATGAAACTAGGTTTAGCCTTAGGCGGTGGCGCTGTACGGGGGTTAGCACATATTGGTGTATTAAAAGTATTAAAAAAGCATAACATTCCAATTGATTTTATTGCAGGAACAAGTATGGGAGGAGCCATTGGTGGATTAATTGCTGCTGGCATTGATGTCGAAGAAATTGAAGATTTTGTCCTTACTACTACACCATCGTATCGCATGGTTGATTTTGGGATTGGAAAAAGGGGACTCGTGGCAGGAAATAAATTATATGGAATGTTACTTCAATTTTTAGAGCAAAAGGGATTAGCTAATATTCAAATTGAGCAACTGCCTATTCCATTTCGTGTAGTTTCCGTAGATTTAAAAAAGGGAAAAGCTTTCATTTTTGAACAAGGAAATTTAAGTTTAGCTATTCGAGCAACGACATCCGTTCCTGGACTTTTTATACCTGTAAAGCACGAAGAGAAAGTATTAGTGGACGGAGGGATACTTAATAATTTGCCAACGGATATCCCGCGAAAAGCAGGAGTAGAAATTGTACTTGCTGTAGATGTGGAGAGGGAGCATGAGGAAAGAGAGCCAAGAAGTATAATTGATGTATTAAATCGCTCCTTATCTCTTATGATGGTTGAAATGAGAAGGAAAAACCTTCAGTTTGCAGATGTAATTCTTCGTCCAAGAGTAGGGCAATTTCAAGCATTTGATATTACAAAGATTAAAGAGTGTATAGAAGCTGGAGAACAAGAGGCTGAACGAAAAATCATGGAAGTAGTTTCATTACTGAATAAGTAAAATCGAAATAGATGATGAGGAGTTGGCTTTAATGACAAATATAATAAAAAAAGGATTGGCATTAGGGTTAGGAATGATAGTTACTACACAGGAACAAGCTAAAAAAATAGCGGATGAATTGGTGAAACGAGGAGAACTAAGTCAAGAGGAATCTAAAGAGTTTGTTAAAGAGATGTACGAAAAAGGAAAAGAAACCAAATTAGAGCTGGAACAGCTAATCAATACAAAAACAAAAGAAGTATTAGGGGAATTAAATCTAGCAACTAAAGAAGATATTCAACGATTAGAACAGCGTATTGCAAACATAGAGAATCAGAAAAATAAATTGGAGTAAGTGTGTTATGAGGAGGATGTATGATTCTTGAAAATAAGAATACGACACATTCAACGTTATCGTGATATTGCCATGGCCTTTTCTCGTAATGGATTTGGGTTGATTGTTAAGGAATTGGGACTTCAAGATTTACTTTCATTTCCTAAACGTTTTAATAAGGTAGAACAACAAGAAATTCATTTAAAAACAAAAGCTGAGCGAATTCGATCGTTCTTGGAGGAATTGGGTCCCACCTTTATAAAAATAGGACAAATTGCTAGCACTCGACCGGATTTAATTCCGGCTGATATCATTCATGAGTTAGAGCAACTTCAAGATAAAGTATCTCCTTTTTCTTACCAGGAAGTAAAACAGATTATTGAAGAGGAATTAGATTGTGCGATAGAAGATATATTTGAAGAATTTCAAGAAAATCCTTTAGCTGCAGCTTCTATCGGACAAGTCCATTATGGGCTATTGAAATCTGGTGAACGAGTAGCAATTAAAATTCAACGTCCTAATATTGAAAAAATCATTGAAACCGATTTAGAAATTTTACAGCATTTAGCGGAACTAGCTGAAATTCGATTAGAGTGGGCTGCTAGATATCAGCTACGTGATATAATTGAAGAACTCTCTAAATCCCTTCGAGCTGAATTAAACTACACAATAGAGGGGCAAAATGCAGAAAAGGTAGCTCACCAATTTAAGTATAATCCTAATATTTGTGTTCCGAAAGTATATTGGGATTATACAACTTCAAAAGTACTGACTATGGAATACATAGAAGGAATAAAATTAAATGAATTAAAAAAAATGGATAACCAAGGACTAAATCGCAAGGTACTAGCTGAACGGGTAGTTCAATCTATCCTTCACCAAATTTTAATTGAAGGCTTTTTTCATGGTGATCCCCACCCTGGTAATATCATTTTTTTACCGGGTGAAGTTATTGTTTTTATGGATTTTGGTATGGTTGGAAGTCTTAGCCCTGAATTAAAACAGCATTTAGCGTCGTTAGTTATTTCTATGATGCGCCAAAATACAAGAGGGGTTATTAAAGCAATTACACAGATGGGTTTGGTACCTGATGATGTAAATATGAAACAACTGACAGCGGATGTGGAGTATCTAAAGCAAAACTATTATGATATCCCTTTAAGCCAACTTAGTCTAGGTAAAGCTGTTCAGGAACTGTTTAATATTGCATATAAACATCATATTCAAATTCCGTCGGATATAACTTTATTAGGAAAAACTCTTCTTACTATTGAGGGGCTGGTGGAAAAGTTAGATCCCGAACTTAGTATCCTTAAAGTAGCTGAACCTTTTGGTCGTCAATTATTAAAGGAACGTTATCATCCAAGGAAAGTTACAGAGGATGTACTAGACTATGTAATAGAAAATGGAGAAATTTTGTTTCAACTACCAAAACAACTCAAAGAATTAACTGCCGCTATGCAAAAGGGGAATATGCGTATAGCCATAACAATCCCAGAATTGAACCTGTTTTTAACTAAATTAGATCGTATCAGTAATCGGCTTTCATTTAGTATTGTATTACTTTCTTTTAGCATCATTATGGTTGGGCTTATTATTGGTTCGTCATTGAGTAGGAAATCCACACTTCTTTGGAACCTACCAGCCATTGAAATTGGATTTGGAGTAGCAATCTTGATGTTTCTTTGGTTGTTATATTCTATATTTAAATCAGGGAAGTTCTAAATTTGTATTAACTTGTATAATCGTTAAAAGATATGAACCTGTTTAATTGGGAATTTACTCTATATCTAATTTTTATTATAAAAAAAAGAGATATCATTCTTAATATTACAAGAAAGATATCTCTTTTCTTTTTTTAGATTATAAATGGAATCTATTTACGCTTTCTAAATAAAACAATTAAAGCAGGTAATATTGTTAAGGCACAGAATAAAGAAAGTGTTGTGTCTATAACGGTCGTAATACCAAATTCTTTTAAAATCGGAAAGTTTACAAAGATTAATGCTGAAAATCCAACAATTACTGTTAATCCAGAAGCGGTAATTGCTTGCCCAACTTTTGAAAGAGAAACGCCTATTGCTTCTGGAGCAGATAATCCTTTTTCTTCTTCTTCCCGATATCTTTCCATAATAAGAATGGTAAACTCTGTTCCAATCCCAAGTACAAGACAGCTAAGAGCAGTTGTAAGTGGATTATATGAAATATCGAGTAATTTTAAAGCGCCAGGCGAGAAACCTAATACTAAAGCGATTGGTATTAATGGATATAAAGCATGTTTTACACGGCGATACACAAGGAATAAAGATAAGAAAATGATTAAAAGTCCTGCACCAATCATCAGTTCACTGTTAGCCCCGATATTATCGATACCGTATAACATCATAACTTGTGCACCTGCAGGCTTAATTTTCACACCATCTATTGCTTGCATGTCTTTTGTTATTTTATGCATCAATTTTAATTGATCGGCAGAAGAAAGGTCTGGATTCACTTGAAATTGAATGGTTGCATATTTTTTATTCTCACTCATAACAGTTTCTTTTAATGAATTTGGCAAGTTTTCAAGTTCATTTGTTACTTGCGAAGAAGAGTCTGGTAGTGTATCTCTCCCGTTGATTTGTAAAATAACACTAGGAAGCGAGACAACATCACTCACATCTTTATATTTATTTTCAACCTTTTTACTTTCCTCTTGCATCCAAGTCATCACTTTCGGTTCCGTGACATCCTTTGCTTCTACTAAATACGTAATATAAGTTGTAGATCCAACCACCTTTTGTAAATACTTCGTATTTTTTAATGTCTCCATATTTTGTGGAATCATTTTGGTTAAATCTGTTTCAGTCGGTATAGACTTTTCTGCCATAAATCCAAGGCCAGATAAAATAACGGAAACAATTAAGATAGGAATAGCAAATTTCATAGCGATATTAGCATATTTATTTAAAAATCGTGCTAATAACGTATTTTCATTTTGGTTGACCTTAATAGTAGTTACTGTTTTTTTATGATCCAATAAGTAGAATGTTGAGAACATTAGTACTAACTCAACCACATAACAGAATAAAACACCCATTGCTAAAGTTAAACCAAATTGTTGCATCATTGGTGCTTTAGATAAATACATTGTTAGGAAGCTTAAGGACATGATAACAACTGCGATTCCTACGCCTGGTCCAATATGGCGTATAGCATTTCGTGTTGCAAGTTTTGCTTGGAATTGACTATCTCTAAATTCCTCTTCATATCTGTTATGGAATTGAACACCAAAGTCAGTACCAAGCCCAATTATAATTGGCAGTGTTGCCATAGTTGCGAGTGTAATTGGAATTCCAGCCCAACCCATAAATCCAAATGTCCATATTAAACCAATTAATACAAAGCCTAATGAAATAATACGTCGTCTAACAGGGAAGACAAAGAATAATACAACAATCATTAATATAACCGCTAGCCCAAGCATAATCCCTAAAGTTTTGATAACTTCTTCTTGTATATCACCTAGGATAGTTGGCATTCCAGCTACTTTGACTGTTACACCCGAGCCGAAATTTGTATTCTTGATTAGTTCATTTAACTCTTTATTTATACGTACATAGGTAGTTATCTCTGTATTATCGGATGTATGAAGCTGAATGATAACATGTTTCCCATTTTCAGGGATAAGTTGTTTAAATTGTTCTGGTACTTTACCTTTATCAGAAAAAATAATTTCATGAAGTAATTCATTATTCATATTCTGAACATTTGGTAGAGCCTTAATAACATCTCTTTGCATATTGTCTTTTTGTTGTTGCGTTAAGATATTTTGTGTATAATCCATTACTTCTTCATTTTGTTGATCTGTTAAAGCAGCTTTCATGATTTGTTCTTGTTCATCAGCTGTTGGCATATGACCTAGAGCAACCAATTGTTTTTGCACTTCTTGCATTTGTTCGGTTGTAAGTTGTTGTTGAATAAATGTACCCATTTTTTCACGTTGCTCATCAGTTAAACTATTTTTTACGTTATTATTAATTTCGCTCATTTTTTCGCTTGAAATAGAATTTTTCAATACTTTTTCTAAATTCTTGTTTGTTTCCCCTTTATCAAATGCTGAAAATGACGGGGAAGGAGAGTTTAACATTTCATTTAATAACCCTACATAATGCGTTGATCCTGTAATATCTTTAATATCTTCTGCCTTTTTAGTGAATTCTACGATTGTTTTATTTGTTTCTTGTGAAATTAATTTATCGCTATCTCCACTAAGTAATACATATATCCCATCTCCACCAAAGTGTTTTTGATACGTAGCAGTATCTTTATAAACATCTGATGTATTACTTAGGAATACATCGTTTCCCATCTTCATTTCAAGTTTTGTAATGCCGAATCCGAAAAAGATTGTTAGAAATAAAATAAATGCAATATTAATCTTTGCGTACTTGATAATAAAATGTCCAATCTTATCAAAAATCTTATTCATGTTTTAGTTCCTCCTTTGCTATGTTCCTTAATCTAGCATTGGTTTTGGAGGAAATCGATGAACAAAAATGAATATGTGTCTTAAAATAAGACGTTTATCTTATTTCGGTTCATTTATCAGAAAATTATTAATTATATAAATTAGTTCTTCTTTTGAAAATGGATATTCATTATTTACCCATTTTTTTATAATTTCAAAAAATCCACTACAGTAGAAATCACATATTATTTTTGGGTAAACAGAGTTTCGAATTTGTATGGAAAGTAGGTCATTATATTTTATTGAATTTTCATATAAAATTTCCGAGCCAAGTTGAATTAAGTTGTCGTATAATTCACGACTATTATTTTTAATCGTAACGTTAAAAAATAAAGCACGATTAACATCTATATATTTGATTACTTCCTCAAATAATGTGTGTTCTAACTCTAAACCTTGCTTTGTTTGTTCAAAGAGGTTTCTTGCGATAGTATTTGCTGCATCACTAAACAGTTCATACTTGTCATCATAATAACGATAAAAGGTGCTTCTGTGAATCATTGCCTTTTCGCAAATGTTATTTATTGTAATGGCTGAGAATGGTTTTTCTCTTAATAAATCCATGAATGTATTTTTTATTAAAACTTGTGTACGTGAACTAGTGAGATTACCCAAGTGATTTATCCTCCTTATATGTGAAGCGTAGTACCGCTTTAAATTATACTGGTTTTAATTGGCTAATTCTTATTTTTTTAGTATGTCTTAATAAATCAAGATTTAGAATTCTTTTTCCTACATAAAGATTTAAAATATGGTGTATAGAACTGATAACTTCATGCAATGTAATTAGAGTATAGGAATCTATGTGTTCAGTCACATATTAAGTATTCAATAAAAGAAATCCTATAACAGTAATATAACATTAGACAAAAGAGAGTGAAAAAGTTAATTGAAGAGGACTTTAAATTTGAATATGGAGTAGTGGAAGGGTTTCAATGAAACGTATGAATATAAAAAACTCCCAGTTTCCTGGGAGCCGAAGTATAATATCTCAATATTTTTGAGAGCGTATTGAGAGAAGCGTAATTATACTATCGCATGCTTTTCAATTTATCATAATAAATATAGGAAATCGATAGACAAAATATTAGATTTGTATCAAAATGAGACAGGTATCTCAAAAAGTTTTGCCTTCAATAAACTTTAATTTATAAGGAAACCGCCTCTTTTGCATTGATTTTTTCATTTAGGTTAAGGGTTTGGATTCGAACAATTTCCTACATACATCCTAACAACCGCTTTCGCAAGACATTGAGAGGAATCAACAAAATCCTCACTCGCCACCACATTCAAATCGGTACATGCGATAATTGCCGTATCAACTTCCTCTCTCAATTTTAAAACGAGCGTATTACACAATTCACGAGCTTCTTCAATCTCTCCAGATTTAATCCAAGTAATAATTTGATTAATCATTTCCTGCCATGTTTCATGATGAATGTACTCTATATCACGTTTTGTAATCCCATCTTGGTAAATCCCAGCTTGAACAGTTGCTTCTGTTGCAAGAAGAGCGACTCTTTTTGCAGTTTCAGGAATCGCTTTTAACGTTTCATCAACTATATTCAAAATAGGAATAGAAAGAGAACGCTGTAATTCTTCAAAATAAAGATGCGCTGTATTACACGGCATAGCGATAAATTCTACACCAGTACTTTCAAGTTTTTGTGCTCCTTTAATAATCGCTTTTTTCATCGCTTCGTGATCAATAGGGCGATCCATGTAAAACGGGGTTGGGCACGAGTAAATCATCATATGAGGAAAGTCCATATCATGCTTTGCTCCGTATATTGTTTGGCACTCTGCTACAACTGTATCAACGAATGGCCCAGTTGATTTTGGTCCCATTCCTGCTAGTATTCCGATCATTGTTTCGTCTCCTTTACTATGTAATTAAAAACGTTTTTTGCGAACGATAAAAAGGAATAAGGTAAATAATAAAAATGAATATACGATAGCCCAAGCTGTTAGCCATAAAGTGTGAGTCAGTATATTATATTTGTATTGTCCAAGCATTAGAAAGCTTTCGACAGGTGGTAAAAACCATAGTAACTCTTTTTTAAAACGGATAGAGGCGATCGTTATAAGTAATATGAATGTAAGACTAAGCCAAGCGGTGCTTGCTTTTGGAATCATATTTCTAGTAAATAAAGATGCGATTGAAATTCCAAGTATAGAGAAAGACATATGAGCGAGAAATCCGACTAAAAATAAAGAAACTGTCATTTTTTCATTAAACATTTGCAAAATAATTGGGTAGATTACGGATATAAAAGATAAAACAGTACAAATGAGAAGAGCTGTAATATATTTCCCTACATATAGTGCGGAAATATTATTTGTGTGAGAAATCGTAATTTGTTCTTGTACAGGATCTTCCGTATGAAAAATTGTGACCGTAATCCAGGCAGATAATAAATAAAGCGCGAGAGCTGTTTCTAAATATGTCGGTACAATAGGAGTCGGTTTATATGCATATACAAAAAGTAAGCTCATGAAGTACATCGCAATAGGAGGGACGTACTTATACGATTTTGTATAGTCGAGAAAGTGATAACGAATAAGAGCAAACATAATAAACCTTCTTTCGATTTAAAAGTTAGGTTGTAGCAGTGTGATAGATGCTTTTTTATGCAATAAAAACTGAAGGATTTCGTTTGTATATTCTTTTTTAATTTGTAATTGAATAAGGTTTTGATTTGAATTGTGTGCAACGTGTATAAAACCGGATTGTTTTTGTAGTTCTATCGCTGAAAATGTTTCGTGAACAATTGCTTCAATATAGACTTGTTCTGCTCCTTTTTGTGCAGAGATATTTTCTGTGATTGTATGATTTGCTAACTTCAAAATTCTATCAGCGAAGTTTTCTAATAGTTGTTTTTCGTGACATGTAAATAACACGGATATACCTTGTTGTTTTAATGAGAGTAAAATATGTTCTAATTCTTGCTGAGAGTTAGGATCGAGCCCAGAAAGCGGTTCGTCTAAAATTAATAAATGTACGTCCGTAAATAACGCTTGCATAATGCCTGTTTTTTGTTTCATACCTTTTGAAAAGTTTCGTACAACGGAATGTCTTGCATGAAGTAAATGAAACCTTTCAAGAAGCAGCGGAATTTTATCTTTTACATATTTTGTTGATAAACCGTGAATGCGGCCGAGATGAAATAGATAATCCTCTAATGTAAAACGAATCCCTTCAGGAAAATGTTCAGGTACATAACCGATTTGTATATGTTCTTTCCTTTGAATTGTCCCTGCCGTAGGTGAAATAAAGCCTGCAATTATTTTGAGTAGAGTACTTTTTCCAGTCCCGTTCCCGCCAACAATGGCGAGTGCTTCTCCTTCTGGAATGGATAAATCAATGTTGTCTAGTATAAGTGATTTGCCATACTTCTTTTGAATTCCCTTTAGTTCTACTAGCAAAGTTCTATCCTCCTATACAGTGTATATATCCATTATATAGGAGAATAACAAAAAGACGTGCAGTAAGTGCACGTCTTTTTTTGTTATCTTTTGTCGAATCGTCGCTATATTATCGTTTCTCAATTGCCACAATAAATGGCGGGTTATTTTGTTGGTTAATGAAGCCGTAGCGCAGTACGTGTGCTTGTTTTTGGTCTAATTCTTCGGCAAATTTGAGAACAGCGTCCCGTTCTACTTGTCCTTCTGGGTGTCCGTGGTAAATAACAAGGACGATGATTCCTTCTGGTGCCATTACTTCTAGTAATTGTTCAATCGCTGAAATTGTTGAGTTCGGTTTTGTAACGATATGCTTGTCTCCGCCTGGAAGATAACCTAAGTTGAAAATTGCGCCTGTTACTTTTCCTTTTGCATCTTCTGGTAATACGGATAGAAGTGTATCGTGACTATCGTGAACTAAAATAGTGCGTTCGAAAAGTTCTTTTTCTTTTAAACGGGTCGTCGAGCTTTCAATTGCTTCTTTTTGAATATCAAATCCAAATACTTTTCCGTTTTCTCCAACGATTTCAGCTAGGAAGCAAGTGTCATGTCCATTTCCTAAAGTTGCATCTACAGCGTAATCGCCTTCTTTTACTGCCGTTTGCAGAAGCGAGCGAGCAAACGGTAATACACGTTCTAATTTCATTTTTGTTTCTCCTCATTTGCATATTTTCCTTGCCAGCTTCCGCGGCGTACAAATTCTGCATCGATGGAATTTAATACTTCCCATTTATTTAAGCTCCACATTGGGCCGATCATTAAATCAGGTGGACCGTCACCTGTGATGCGGTGCACAATTACGTCTTCAGGAATAATTTCAAGTTGGTCAACAACGAGACTTACGTAATCCTCAAGAGAAAGGAACTCGAGTTGTCCTTTTTCATATTGTTTCACCATTGGCGTTCCTTTTAATAAATGAAGTAAGTGGATTTTAATTCCTTGTACATCAAGCTTCGCTACTTCACGAGCTGTTTCCATCATCATGTCGTAATCTTCAAGTGGAAGACCGTTAATAATATGAGAGCAAACTTTAATGCCGTGCTTGCGTAATTTATTTACACCTTCCACATAAGAAGGATAATCGTGAGCACGATTAATAAGGTTTGCAGTACGTTCATGAACCGTTTGTAGTCCGAGCTCAACCCAAAGGTATGTGCGCTTATTTAAGTCCGCTAAATATGCAACGATATCGTCCGGTAAGCAATCTGGACGAGTGGCGATAGAAAGACCGACAACGTCTTTTTCTGCTAGAAGCGGCTCGAATTTTTCTTTTAACACTTCAAGTGGTGCATGTGTATTTGTGTACGCTTGGAAATAAGCGATACATTTTCCGTCTTTCCACTTTGAGCGCATTTTTTCTTTCATTTCATGATATTGCGTTATAACATCATCGCGGCGATCACCAGCGAAGTCACCAGATCCAGCAGCACTACAAAATGTACAACCGCCATAAGCAACTGTACCGTCACGGTTCGGGCAATCGAAGCCAGCATCTAATGAAACTTTAAAGATTTTTTCACCAAATTCATTTCGTAAATGGTAATTCCATGTATGATAACGTTTATTGTCGTTTGTATATGGAAAAGGGTTTTGAACCTTCATTACTTTCCCTCCTAAGCCGAGTCAAAATGAAACAAAATCCATTATAACATACTCATAAGGTAGAGATGGAAGGGACACACTAAAGGGGAATTGAAGCAAGGAGGGACAATTATGGCAGAGCGTCAATCACTTGAATCGTATATTACACAAGCGGAACAAGCTGTGGAATATGCGAAAGAACAATTAGACCAAGGTATGAGACAAGAGCATTACAATACGATGGAGTATTCGGATGCGCAGTTAAAATTAGAACAAGCATATAACGATTTACAAACGATGCAACAACATGCGAATGATGAGCAACGTGAGCAATTAAATAGAGCACGCATGGCAATTCGCCAACTGCAACATCAAATGATTATTACACCGCACTAAGAAGGAGTGAATGTAATGGCGAAACGTTCAGATCAAAATAACCCAGAGCAAAAAACGCAAAATGGACATAACGCTGAATTTTCAAATGAGCTTGATCCAGTTGTTCAAGTAAAACAACGCAACAGTAAAAAAGGACAACCTCAAAGATCAAAGCAATCAGAGTAAACCAGGTCGCAATATGACCTGGTTTTATTTTGCTATATGACAATAATGTAAGATTTCTGTAAGGTTTGTCGATAGTTGTAAGATAACATCTCTAGTAGAGTAAGGGAGGATTAAATTTTGGACAAGGAGTTGCTTTATGGGGAACAACATTACAAACAAACGAATTGATGAGTTAGATTACATTCGTGGCTTTGCATTACTGGGGATTATTTTAGTAAATATTCTTGCACTACTTAATATTAAAATTCCAGATCCTAATACAGTAGATGCTAGCTATCAAAGGTTTCTATACTTATTTGTAGAAGGTCGTTTCTTCTCAATCTTCTCATTCTTATTTGGAGTGGGATTCTATATCTTTATCTCGAGAGCAATTGCAAAAGGGAAAAATGGATATGTTCTATTTTTACGCCGTCTAGTTGCGCTATTTATTTTCGGTTTGCTTCATTACATGTTTCAGCCTGGCGAAGCGTTAACGTTATATGCAATCTGCGGGTTAATCGTTTTACCATTTTATAAAGCGAAAAAAGAAGTGAACTTAATAATTGGTCTTATTTTGACAATTGCTTTTAGTGTGATGGGCGTTAAAGAACTATTACCACTTGGCTTAATTTTATTAGGTCTTGCTGCAGGGCAATATCGTGTATTTGAAAACCTCTCACAAAACATAAAGAAAGTCGCTATTTTTACAGGTGTTATGTTCGTTTTAAGCGTCGTAGCTATATGGTATCAATATGGGCATGTTCCTGCTGAGCCATTTGTAAATATGATAATTATGACTGAGGATGGAACAATGGATGCTGCAGGTCAATTCTTAAAAATTGGTGTTACAGTTGGACCAATTATTTCAGCTTTCTATGTAGGAGCATTAATTTTATTACTTCAGTTAAAACTAGTTCAAACATTGTTAGCACCACTCAAATACTACGGTCGTATGGCATTAACAAATTACATTGGACAAACGGCAATGATTTTAATTGCTGGTAGCGTATTTCACTTCGCAGAAAACTTAACATACATGCAGACGTTATATGTATGTATCGCAATTTATGCAATTCAAATTGTGTTTAGTGTAATTTGGATGAAAATCTTTAAAATGGGTCCGTTAGAATGGATTTGGCGTGTTATTACGTATTGGACGGTAACGCCTTTAAAAAAATAAAGAGAGAAGTGGGCTGTTCCTTTCGCGGAACAGCCTATTTTTATTGTCATCTTTTGTCGATAAGTCGATATATTTTGAAAATCGCTGATAAAAGTGTAAGAACCGCTGATATATTTGAAAAATCGCTAATAAAATTTCATTTACCAATGAAGTTGATCAAAAAGAAAAAACGAACCTTACGCGCGCACCACTTCTATCTTACAAAAGTGTAAGGTAATTGTAATGTTAACAAATAGCAGTTCATCTCCAAAAGGCGCAAAATAGGTAATGGAAAAACAAGCGTAGGAGGATATATATGACGAAACCAGTTGTAGACGTGAAAAACGTTCAAAAAGTGTACGGTAAAAAAGGTGAGAACCAATCACATGCATTAAAAGGTGTATCATTCTCAATTCAAGAGGGTGAGTTTGTTGGGATTATGGGACCATCTGGTTCTGGTAAAACGACATTATTAAATGTAATTTCAACGCTAGATAAAGCAACGGGCGGCGTTGTTGAAATTGCAGGAACGGATATTACACAAATGAAGCAAGGTGAGCTTTCAGATTTCCGTTCACAAAAATTAGGATTCATCTTCCAAGACTTTAACTTATTAGAGAACTTATCTATTTACGAAAACATTGCACTTCCACTTTCTCTTCAAGGTGTCTCGTCGCGAAATATTGGGCCAAAAGTAGAGAAGGTAGCAGATATGTTAGGCATTTCAGCAATACTTCAAAAGTATCCATCTGAAGTATCTGGTGGACAGAAACAACGTTCAGCAGCGGCGCGCGCACTTGTGCATGAGCCTGCAATTATTTTAGGGGACGAGCCAACAGGAGCGCTTGATTCTAAAAATGCAACGAGTTTACTTGATGCGATGACAAACTTAAATAAAGATCAAGGTGTATCGATTATGATGGTTACACATGATCCGTACAGTGCAAGTTACTGTCAGCGTATTTTATTCATTCAAGATGGTGAGCTATATAAAGAAATTCACCGCGGTGGTACACGTGAAGAATTTTATAAAGAGATTTTAGATGTGCTTGCAGACTTAGGCACACAAAAAGCGTAACAAAGGAGGCTCCAGTATGTTATTTAAACTTTCCATGTCAGGACTGAAAAGTAAGCTGAAAGATTACATCGTCTTACTTGTCGGCCTTGTCATGTCGATTTCAATTTTTTATATGTTCCAAACGTTAGCGCTGAATAAAGCGTTTATCGAATCTAACTCAGTTATTCAATCGATTGGATTTGTATTCCAAGCAGGTTCATTTTTACTCGCTATTATAACGTTCTTCTATATTTTATATGCGAACTCTTTCTTATTATCTCTTCGTCAAAAAGAGTTTGGTATGTATATGATGTTAGGAGCAAAAAAGCATAAAGTTACATTACTTATGTTTATCGAAACAATCGTATTAGGCGCTGCGTCTCTTGCGATCGGTATTACAGTTGGTGTAGGACTTGCAGAAGGTATCGGTCAGTTATTAATGAAACAATTAGAATTTGCTGGTGAAGGCTATAAAGCATTTTACCTTCCATCAATGACTGTTACTTGCATTTTCTTCTTCGCACTATTTGTATTATCAGCAATTATGAATAGTATTAAGTTATCACGTATTTCTGTATTGCAACTTGTACATGCAGATGCACAAACAGAACGTGTTGCAGTAAAAGGGAAAATGACAGGCGTAGTTGCATTCCTTGCGGTTATTTTATTAGGAATTGGCTATGCATCAATGATTTACATGGAAAAACTAAGAGAAATGGGAATCCTTATTGCATTAATTACAACAACAGCTGGTACTTACATGCTATTTGGATCACTTCTTCCGGTTATTATTAAAAAATTAAAAAGTAATAAAAAACGTAGTGAAAAAGGGCTTAACGCTTTTACATTTGCACAATTAAATTTCCGTATTAATAGTTTAACAAAGGTACTTGCAACAGTAGCAATGTTAGTTGCGCTTGGAGCCGGTGCCATTTCAGGTGGTATGGCGTTTAAAAATAACGTTATAAAAATGGTTGATGGTTTCGTAATATATGATTCAGTAGTTCATAACCCAACAGCTGAAGAAAAGAAAATTTTAGACGGTATTACATTTAAAGAGAAAAGCGAATATCGTTACAAAGTGGATGATAAATACGTTTACTATGTAAAAGAGGATTTAGAGAAAAATCGCCCTTTAGTAAAAGATATGGCAAATATGGAGTCGATGAAGGATTTAGTGAATACGAAGAAAGTTTCAGAGGAACTACCAGTAGGTGCAGTTTCTAGAGAAATGAATGAGAAAGATGCGAACGCTAAAGAACTTCCACAAGAATGGGTTGATGCTTTTAGTACAATTCATCCATATTATATATATGAAGATCATGCAATTAAAATTGTAGATCAAAAAATGTACGATGGGATGAATGGTAAAGACGGTATAGCATTTATCGGAAAAACAGATGATTTCTTAACATATACAAAAGAATGGAAAAAACTTGACGAGTTGCAGCTAGATAAATATAAAAATATAACAGCTGAAAGAATGAACAGTAAATATCAATCTTACGATATGTTCTACGGAGTTGCGAGCGGAACAGTATTTATGGGCTTCTTCCTTGGAATTGCTTTCTTAGCAATGATGGCAAGTTGTTTAATGTTTAAAATTCTTTCTGGTGCATCAAAAGATATTACGCGTTATCAAATGCTTCGTAAAATCGGTGTGCGCCGTGAATTATTAACGAAATCCATTTATAAAGAGTTATTCTTAGTCTTCCTATTCCCAGCAATTGTAGGTATCGCCCACGTATTAGTTGGTATGAATATTTTCGGATTTATTTTAATGGATCCTTACTTCCGTATTTGGGTACCAATCGTAATTTTCGTAGTAATTTATGCGATTTATTACTTCATTACAGTTCAATTGTATAAAGGAATTGTTCTTCCGAAAGAAGATTAATACGTAAAAAGCCGAGTGAAAATTCTCGGTTTTTTGTATTTTCAGAAAAAACACTTTAATGTTACTGAAATATATAATAAAATGTAAATAAGTAACATAATATGTGAGTATCATCAATCGAAAAGTGAAAGGAGGAATCCACTCTAATAGAAAGAAGCTGAACTTGTACCCCCTATTTTTCTACCCACACGATATTTGTACAATCATAAATTTCCAAATGAAAAATTGTCAGATCTAAGTCGTATATTGTGAAAATAATGGATAATACATGGAAATCCTATAGCATGATAAGGTAAAATGAACAGGATAATGAGAAAATTACCGTTCATAAGATGAGGAGAATACATGTATGGAAGTTGTAGAGGCATTAAAAGATATAAGCCAAATTGAGGCTATGAAAAAGTATTTAAAAGAGCATTCACAGCGAGATTATCTTTTATTTGTTATTGGAATTAACACAGGATTAAAGATTACTGAGCTACTTAGTATGAAATTTGAAGAGATATTAAATGAAGATGGAACTGTTAAAGAGTTTTATTCTCTTCCTGTGAAAGATGAAAAGTTTAAACAAGATATTTATTTAAATACAAAAGTAAAAGAAGCACTTTTAGAGTACGTACAATCTATTGATGTGAAAAGAGAAAACTACGTATTTCAATCTAATAAAACGAAAAATTCAATTACACGTCAACAAGCGTATCGTGTAATTCATAATGCTGCTGAAGCGGTTGGGATTGTTGGTAAAATCGGAACAAACTCAATGAGAAAAACGTTTGGATTTCATGCATACAAAAGAGGGATAGCGATTGCACTATTGCAAAAGCATTTCCATCACGCAACGCCATCAGAGACGCTCAAGTATTTAGGAATCTCAAAAGATGAAGAATTTAAAACCGAGATTGATGTTGATTTGTAAAAGCCGTAACTAAAAACTTTAGGAGGCGGGAATATGAATATTCGAGAGAGTGAATTACCGGGCATTGGATGTAAGTTTGAAGTAATTACAAAAGGTAATGAAAAGCTGGTTATTGTTATTCACGATGATGGCCGAAGAGAAATGTATCATTTTGATGCAGATCATGATGAAAGTATTTCAAGTATTTCTCTTCGTGATTCGGAAGCGAGACAAATTGCAGCTATATTGGGCGGAATGGTATATAGACCACAAGCGTTAGACACGATTGAGATGGCTTTTGAAGGATTATCAATTGAATGGTTTAAGGTGGAAAATCATGCACCAGTCGTACAAAAAACAATTGGTAGCTTACATGTCAGAAAAACATATAACGTAACGATTATTGCTATTTTAAAAAAGAATATGAAGAAATTCTTTAATCCAGGTCCAGACTCTATTATTGAAGCTGGCGATATGCTCGTGTTATCAGGCGCGAGACATGAAGTGAAAAGAATTATTAATGAATTGCTTTCATCAGGAGGTGATTCATAATCGATGGATACTTTAATCTTTGAAGTTGGAACTGCGTTAGTATTAGTAGCTTTTGCAGCTATCCTCGCTGCGAAGTTAAAGTTCTCGATTATTCCGTTTCTCATTATACTCGGTATGTTAGTGGGGCCTCATGCCCCCGATTTAGGACTTATCGATTTAAGGTTTATTGAAAGCGGAGAAGTTATTTCCTTCCTCGGCCGCGTTGGCGTCATATTCCTCCTATTCTATTTAGGTTTAGAATTCTCAATAAAAAAATTAATTAAATCAGGAAAATCAATTGCTTTTGGGGGGACTGTCCACATATCACTTAATTTCATATTAGGTTTGCTTTATGGATATGTTATGGGCTTCCCCTTATTAGAGACGTTAATTATTGCTGGAATCATTACAATTTCATCGAGTGCAATTGTTGCAAAAGTAATTGTTGATTTAAGAAGATCTGGTAATAAAGAGACTGAATTAATATTAGGAATCATCATGTTTGATGATATTTTTTTAGCTGTATATTTATCAGTCGTTTCAGGGTTAGTACTCGGTGGTGCCACATCATTTGTAGGTGCTCTTACATCGGTGTTAATTGCAGTAGGATATATGCTACTATTCTTTGTAATCGCTAGAAAAGCTACGCCGTTTTTAAATAAAATATTAGATATTTCCTCAAATGAAATTTTTATTATCGTAATATTCGCTATTTTATTCTTCGTAGCAGGATTTTCAGAAACGATTCATGTCGCTGAGGCAATTGGAGCGTTATTGTTAGGACTCGTCTTTTCTGAAACAGAGCATAGTGATCGGATTGAGAAGCTCGTCGTCCCATTCCGTGATTTCTTTGGAGCCATATTCTTTTTCAGCTTCGGTTTAAGCATAGATCCGTTTTCGCTTGGAGGAGCAGTGTGGTTGGCATTAGGAGCAGTTTTCATTACTCTAATCGGCAATTTTACTGCTGGAATGGTTGCGGGACGTAAAGCCGGGTTATCCCATAAGGCTTCTACGAATATAGGTTTAACACTTGTATCACGCGGGGAATTTTCTATTATTGTAGCGAATATCGGCATTGCCGGTGGCTTAATGGCAGCGATTAAACCGTTCTCTGCTTTATATGTTTTAATATTGGCATCGTTAGGACCGTTATTAACGAAAGAGTCTGGGAGAATATACTCTCTACTAGATAAGGTATTTAAATGGAGTGCTAAAGAACGTGCAAAGCGAGAAAAGGAAGTTGGATAGTATAAAGAGGCTGCATGAACTTCATGCAGCCTCTTTATATATTGTTATTGTTGTCATTTTTTGTCGGTAAGTCGATATATTCTAATAATCGCTGATATATTGCAAGTTGCGCCGATATAATGATGATGTATAAAAGTATGTGTAAACATTTTTAGGCAAAAAATAAGGCAAAGTACCCCCTAGGTTTATCCAGAACCTAAAATGAAAGGAGACTTTGCCTCATGCCTAAT
>NZ_JAKUEN010000014.1:0-107967 GCF_022662915.1 Bacillus cereus group sp. BfR-BA-01453
ATAAGAGCAAGCTCTTAATCCATTCGCTCGACTTGCATGTATTAGGCACGCCGCCAGCGTTCATCCTGAGCCAGGATCAAACTCTCCAATAAAGTTAGTTTGTCTAGCATCATAAAATAAAAATTGACGTTTCACGTTGTTTGTTTCGTTCAGTTTTCAAAGAACTAAAAGCGGGTGAAGAGAATCGAACTCTCGACCAGAGCTTGGAAGGCTCTTGTTTTACCACTAAACTACACCCGCGTGGTCGGGAAGACAGGATTTGAACCTGCGACCCCCTGGTCCCAAACCAGGTGCTCTACCAAGCTGAGCCACTTCCCGTAATTGGCGCGCCCGAGAGGAGTCGAACCCCTAACCTCTTGATCCGTAGTCAAACGCTCTATCCAATTGAGCTACGGGCGCTTATTCATGATGTTTTTTTCGTCGTTGTATTTTGGCGACTCAATTATCTTATCATACTACACTTTCAAATGCAAGTACTTTTTTCAAAAGATTTTTGATGCGGCCGAGAGGACTTGAACCTCCACGGGGTTTCCCCCACTAGGCCCTCAACCTAGCGCGTCTGCCGTTCCGCCACGACCGCGCGGAAAAAACAAAAGTGAGCCATGAAGGACTCGAACCTTCGACCCTCTGATTAAAAGTCAGATGCTCTACCAACTGAGCTAATGGCTCGTAAATGGCTGGGCTAGCTGGATTCGAACCAGCGCATGACGGAGTCAAAGTCCGTTGCCTTACCGCTTGGCTATAGCCCATCGAAATACTTATCTTATTTCCAAAGACAAATGTTATTGTACCATAATGACCAATAAAAAACAACTGCCAATTAGCAGAAGTTAAAATGGCGGTCCCGACCGGGGTCGAACCGGCGATCTCCTGCGTGACAGGCAGGCATGTTAACCACTACACCACGGGACCATTTAATCTTTACATTAATGTCATTTTACTTTTCATTATAATATTATGGTGGAGGATGACGGGATCGAACCGCCGACCCCCTGCTTGTAAGGCAGGTGCTCTCCCAGCTGAGCTAATCCTCCGAAGTGGTGACCCGTACGGGATTCGAACCCGTGTTACCGCCGTGAAAGGGCGGTGTCTTAACCACTTGACCAACGGGCCAATATGAATGGCAGAGAAGAAGGGATTCGAACCCTCGCACCGCGTTCGCGATCTACTCCCTTAGCAGGGGAGCCCCTTGAGCCACTTGGGTACTTCTCTGTATGGCTCCGCAGGTAGGACTCGAACCTACGACCGATCGGTTAACAGCCGATAGCTCTACCACTGAGCTACTGCGGAATAATAAAGACAATTTGTATCTTATAAAAATTCTTATCGTAAGTCAAGAGGTTTTTTCACAACATCTTGTACAAACGTGACATGTTTATAATATACTGGATTGCGTTTTCACTGTCAAGATGTTTTCTTTATCAAGATTAGTTTCCCTTTACACTTTCCGCAGACATATCTTTTTGTATTTATTTGACGCCTCCTTACATATTGAAGTGAGCATTCCATACATTCATACATATAAACCTTTTTGCCCTTCTCTTCATTTATCATTCGTTTACAAAAGCGTGGTGCATCAACTGCCTTTAATAATTCTCGAAAATCCTTATCCCGATGCTTATACCCTCTTCCCGCAATATGTAAGTGATAATGACAAAGTTCATGTTTAATAATTCCAACTAATTCTTCTTCCCCATACATTTCGTAATATCTATAATTCAGTTCAATATTGTGTGTATTCAATAGATAACGCCCACCAGTTGTACGCAACCTACCATTAAACATCGCCTTATGTAAAAACGGCATTCCGAAATATTGCATTGATACTTCTTCCACTAGCTGCTGTATTTCTTGCTCATCCATTTTCATTCCTCCTAAACAAAAAAATATTTTTACACTTTTCTCCTCTCTTATACATATATTAAATAGTACATATACCCATCCTCATTCAAGAAGCGTGGTTTCTAAAAACATAGCAGAAATAGAAATCCACTCACCAACCTCTCATCAATCGCACCTTACATTTTTGAGAGTAGGATTAAACAAGGAGGGATTCCTATGCCTACATGGCTCAAAAAACAAATGCAACGCGCATATTTCGAAAAAAACCGGTATCAAATTAAATTACTAAATGAATGCTGGTTTTATTATAGCAAAATACATCAAAGCTCATAATCCATTACACTTTCTACCCTATTAAAAAAAGAGCAGTTTCATCTGCTCTCTTCTCTTACTATTCAATCGGCAACATAGATAATGCAACGCGACCTTTTTTCGTATCAATATCATCTACCCATACTTTGACGATTTGTCCGACAGATACAACATCTAACGGATGCTTCACGTATTGTTTGCTTAGTTTAGAAATATGTACTAACCCATCTTGTTTCACACCTACATCAACGAAAGCACCGAAATCAACAACGTTACGAACTGTCCCTTCCAGTTCCATACCACGTTTTAAATCTTCTAATTTCAAAATCCCTTTTTTCAGAAGCGGTTTAGGCAACTCATCCCTCATGTCTCGCTCTGGACTAATGAGTGCATCTATAATATCAACTAATGTTGGTTCTCCAACTCCCGTTTCTTGCGACAACTTAGAAATCTCTACTTCTTCTAAACTCTTTTGTAATTGTGGTTGCCCTACGTCATCTTTTGATAAACCTAGACTCTTTAATAACAATTCAACATTTTTATATTGTTCTGGGTGAATACCTGTACGGTCTAACGGATTTGCCCCTTCTAATATACGTAAGAAACCTATACATTGTTCATATGTCTTCGCACCTAGACGTGGTATTTTCTTTAAGTCTGTTCGTTTTGTAAATTTCCCTTCTTCTTCACGCTTTGCTACAATATTTTTCGCAACAGTTTTTGATAAGCCTGAAACATATTGTAACAACGCAACTGAAGCTGTATTTACATTCACACCGACTTGGTTAACTGCTGTCTCTACTACAAACGTTAATGATTCATTTAATCTTTTTTGAGACACATCATGTTGATATTGTCCAACCCCAACTGATTTCGGATCAATCTTTACAAGTTCAGCAAGTGGATCTTGCAGACGTCTACCAATAGAAACCGCACTTCTTTCTTCAACCTGTAAATCCGGGAATTCCTCACGTGCTAAATCAGAAGCCGAATACACACTCGCACCAGCTTCGTTTACAATAATATAGAAGACTTCTCGTTCCACATTTTGTAATACATCAACTATAAATTCTTCCGATTCTCTAGAAGCTGTACCATTCCCAATCGCAATCATTTCAACTTGATATTTATCTATAATAGAAAGAACTTTCGCTTTTGCATCTTCATATTTACGCACTGGTGGATGCGGATAAATAACATCAATATATAAAACTTTCCCCGTATCGTCTACGATAGCTAATTTACACCCCGTTCTATATGCAGGGTCTACAGCTAACACAACCTTTCCTTTCATCGGAGGTTGTAATAACAAATTACGTAAGTTCTCAGAGAAAATATGTATCGCTTGTTCCTCAGCTGTTTCTGTTAATTCTTTTCGAATCTCCCTTTCAATAGAGGGTTGAATTAATCGTTTATAACCATCCTCAATTGCTAACTTTACATACTGTGCACTTTTTGAATCGTTATCACGAATTACTTTCTTATATAAGAAAGTTACTATCTCATCTACTGGTGGAACAACAGAAACTCTCAATATATCTTCTTTCTCACCTCGATTCATCGCTAATACGCGATGCGGCACGACTTTCTGCAACGGTTCTTCATAACTGTAATACATTTCATATATATTTTTTTCATCTTTCTCTTCATCTTTTACAGCCGAGGATATAACACCTTTTCTAAAAGTAACATTCCGAATCCAACTACGATATGCCGCTTCATCTGAAACGATTTCCGCAATGATGTCTTGAGCACCTTGTAATGCTTCTTCTGCAGATTCCACTTCTTTCTCGGCATTTATAAATTCCATTGCCTTCTGATTCGGATCTTCTTTCGTATATAACAATAACCATTCAGCTAATGGCTCTAACCCTTTTTCTTTTGCAATCGTTGCTTTCGTTCTTCTCTTCTCTTTATACGGACGATATAAATCTTCTACTTCTTGCAACTTTGTAGCTTTCACAATTTGCTGATGTAATTCTCCTGTCAGTTTCCCCTTCTCATCAATAAGACGAAGAACCTCTTCTTTCCTATCTTCAAGCTGCATTATATATTGCCATCTCTCTAAAATTGTACGAATTTGCACTTCATCTAAAGAGCCTGTCCATTCTTTTCGGTAACGAGCAATAAATGGAACTGTGTTACCTTCTTCTGTTAATTGAATAACATGACGAACTTGCTTTTCGGTAAAGCCTAATTCCTTCACTAACATTTTCATTAACGCTTGTCGATTATCTACCATTTCCATATACAACCGTAACCTCCTCTATAATAAAAAAAGTTGCCCTTCAAAGAGAGCAACTTAAACTGCCGATTTAAAAATCTATTAGTCCTAAACTAATTTGTAGCGCTTCATCTACACGAATCATCATCACTTCATCTAAGTGAGTGATTTTGTCCGTTAAGCGCTGCTTATCGATTGTTCGAATCTGCTCAAGTAAAATAACAGAATCTCTCTCAAAACCGTACTTTTTCGCATCAATTTCCACATGAGTGGGTAATTTCGCTTTTTGAATCTGTGCAGTAATAGCCGCTACAATCACCGTTGGACTAAAACGATTTCCGATGTCATTTTGAATGACAAGAACCGGACGAACGCCTCCTTGCTCAGAACCAACAACTGGGGAAAGGTCTGCAAAATACACGTCGCCGCGTTTTACAATCAAAATATTACCCCCCGCTAACTAAGCGTTCTACTGTATGAGCTGCTTCATACTCTGCTAAGAAAGCTTCAGATGCAATACCAAGATTAATTTTTCCCATTTCAATGTACCCACGTCGCATTGATTCATGTTGGTAGCGTTTCTTCGTCTTATGTTGACGCAATAACAGTTGTGTTGCCTGGCAAATTAGTTCATGGCGATTCTTATTCTCTTGTTTTCCAATTCCGTCCAATTCCGTTACCATTTGCTTTGGCAACCGAACCACGATTTCAGTAGTTACACTTGATTCGGACACAAAAATACACCTCCACCGTCAACTACACACCCAAATATATATATGACACCTATTGTAATAATACCATTGTATGGAGCCTGTTGCAAAGACTTCCTTATTCCTTGCTTATGTTTTCCAATTCACAAACAAAACATTCATATTCTTTTATTTTTTATCTCATTACAACAAGAAACGGAAGAGTTTCCACGTTAAATTATGTTAAAAGTAATGATAAGTAAAAAGCTTCTCGTCAAAAAACGAACTTATTCTTAGCCAACGAAAAGTCCTCTCACATGACAAGAAGCAAATCATACTACCTTCTATATATCATTCAAATAATTGATTACTTCCACAACTTTACCGTTCCGTATAAATATTCTCGGCACACGGAAACTAATCGTTGTAATAATTTCATAATTAATAGTTCCTGAATATTCCGCAACCTCTGTAGCGCTAATATATTCATCTCCTTGCCTTCCGATGAGTGTAACTTTCGTACCAAGAGGCACTTTACAAGGAAGGTGTATCATAAATTGATCCATCGTTACTCGACCCACAATCGGTACCCTTTTACCATTTACAAGCACTTCAAATCCTTGTAATCTTCTAAGCCAGCCATCTGCATAACCAATTGCAACGGTCGCAATCCATTCTTCAGTTTTCGTTCGATAAGTGACGTTATAACTAATTCCATCCCCTTTAATCACCTGTTTAATATGAGCAACTTTCGTATGCAATGATAGCGCTGGTTCTAATTTAAGCGGTAAAAAAGGGCGTATTTCTACAGATGGAGATAACCCATACATCGCAATGCCAATTCGTACTGCATTAAATGTAATCCCTTGAAAACGTAGCGTTGCAGCACTATTAGCTGTATGAACAAACTTAGGATTCACTCCGAATTCTTTCAACCAACTTAACTGCTCCAAAAATGTGTTATATTGCTTATCAAAGTAAGAAGTCTCCACCTCATCTGCTGTTGCAAAATGCGTATAAACTCCTTCCAATTCTAAGAATGGTGCACCTTCTAAGCTTTTTAAAAATCCTTTTAATTCTTTACGTTCACGTATTCCAATTCTCCCCATACCACTATCGAAATTAATATGGTATTTCATCGTAGACGAACCATCCCAAAGTTTGATTGCTTCATCTACCCATTCCTTTTGAAAAACAGTTAATGCTACATCATTTTCAGCAGCTACATTTATATCACGAGGAGGAGAAGGACCTAACACTAAAATCGGCGCAGTAATACCAGCTCTTCGAAGCACTAAAGCTTCATCTAAGAACGCAACTGCTAACCTTGTCGCCCCCGCTTCTAATGCTGTTTTAGCCACCGGTACATAATCGTGCCCATATGCATTCCCTTTAACTACGGCAAAAATTTCTACACCACTCGGGATAAATTCTTTAATATGTGTAACGTTGTTATAAATGGCATCTAAATCCACTTCCACCCAAGTGTCACGGTAAAATGGTGCTTCTTCCATAAATACACTTCCTTATACACGATATGCGAAGCTTATTCTTTTATATGCTTCTTTTATGAAATCCACCCTTCAAACTAAGAAAAGACGTGGTGCACATATATCACCACGTCTAAGAAGTTACTTCACTTGCTTCTCTGTAACTGAACGAGCAACCATTAATAGCTCCTTCGGCTCCAAACCTTTAGACACGAGCATATATTCTACTCCGTTATGCGACCACGTTAAAGAGTCTTTCGTCAATGCTCCAATTGTAAAGCCAAGATCAACCAATTCTCCGCTCACACTTATTGCTGACGAAGCCTCTGCAACTTTTGCCTTTTCTTGTATTAAAGTAAAGGATTTCTTACTTCCAGTGTATGTGAGTATTGCACGCTTGCCACTGTCTGTCTTCAACTCTTTTTCATCTTTCAAAGTCATACCTTGTGGCGTATCACGTGGATATAAAATAGCAAACGGTTTGTCTTCTTTCGCTGTCGTTTGAACATCTACTTGCGCTCTAGACATATTTTGTTTCGTATCAAATGCACCTTTATCAAATTTCGCGTCGAATTTCACTTTAGAGAAATCTACTTTCACAAGAACATTTTGATCATTATCCATTAACTTCACCGAAACTGGCGTTAAATCACTTTTCTTCAACGTAATCTCTTGTCTCGGCAACATGTTTTGATGCTGATAGTTTGTTTTTGTTTTAAAAATATAATGCTTATCTGTTTTTTCAAAAGTAAGGTTTTTCTTATCCTGTAAAATATCTCTCACAAGAGATTCGTATAAATAAGCCTGGCTACTATTTTGCGGCCAATCACTTTGGAAACGGAAACTCTTATTAAGAGCTGGCGTTAATACAAATACTCCTTCTTCATTTCTTAAAATAATTTGACTTTGATCTTTTTTCGCATTCTGCAAATTCACACGATAAAAAGAAGGTTCCTTATGCCATATTTCTACCTTATACTCCTGAGGCTCATTCCCTGTTTTAATAGATAATTTCGCTTCAGCTTGATAGCTTTTCAACCCTTTTACTTTCGCCTCTAAATCTCTCACAACATCATCTTGTTTCTTCTCCATACAACCGGCCAACACAAAAACGGTTAATAAACCGACAAGAACTAAAAACAGACGCCTTTTCATCACTTCAGCCCCTTTGCCCCTATAAATGAATGGAAGATGTACCTTCCTTATCGCTACCACAAATATATGAGACAAAGATATAAAATATGCAGACTAGCGTGACGAGCTTTCTAAAACAACTTGAGCAACAGCAAATTCCTTACTGTGACTAATTGATAAATGAACAATATGCTCTGTACTTGTAATAAGAATCGGCTTGCCTCTATCATCATTTCTTACTTCAATATCTAAAAAACTCACTTCTTTCCCGATACCAGTCCCTACCGCTTTTGAATACGCCTCTTTCGCTGCAAATCTTCCAGCTACAAACTCTGTAAGGCGGCTTCCCTTCAGCCCCTTAGCAACATTACGTTCACTTTCAGTTAAAATACGTTCCATAAATTTAAGCTTTCCATCTATCATTTTTTCAATTCGATTCAATTCAATAATATCGATTCCAATCCCTACAATCATTTCAAAATCCCCTTCTTCTATTTAGCTTTCTTTTTTCATATTGTAAGAATAACAGAGAATCTTTCTGATGCAAAAGGAGTGATACTCACCATATGCTAATACCATCCGCCCGCATTTCCTTACAACCCATCACCATTGCTTTACTTCTCATACAATTAATCATGATTATATTAGGGGATTTTTCCCTCTTTCCTATGGCAGCTTCTAATGAATATATCGCTAAAGGAGAATGGTGGCGTCTCATAACTTCCCTGCTCGTACATGTAGACTTACAACATTTTCTTTCTAATAGTATTTGTTTATTCATGCTTGGCTCTTCTATTGAAAAACAACTAGGGCACTTTTCTTTCATCATTATTTTTTTCCTTTCTGGCATTCTCGGAAATATTTCGTCTTACCTTATTATGCCTCATGAATACATTCATGCCGGGGCATCTGGTGGCATTTTCGGATTGCTAGGTGCACAGTTATTTCTATTGTATAGCCGATATCGTTCTTCCAATCCAAGAGACATCGCTATTTTTTCAATTATGATATGTATATTACTACTATTCACTT
This sequence comes from Bacillus cereus group sp. BfR-BA-01453, assembly GCF_022662915.1. Lineage (NCBI taxonomy): Bacteria > Bacillati > Bacillota > Bacilli > Caryophanales > Bacillaceae > Bacillus > Bacillus cereus group sp. BfR-BA-01453. Next base: position 8,724 of record NZ_JAKUEN010000014.1, read on the forward strand.
TCTTCAATCCCTCTGCCAACCCTATCAGCCATTTAACAGGATTGATCATTGGTGGTATTTGCACCCCTTTATTAATAAAAAAACTCGATGGTGCAGAGCTCATTTAATATAAAAGCTCGCACCATCGACAATTTCCACATCTGTTTGTTCACTTAAATCTCTCATGAGTTGAAATAAAGACTCATCCTTCTTCTTCGCTTCAATCATACAATCAATTTGCGGAACACTTCCTTTTATCTTTTTTAAAAAAGATAAAAAAGTATCTACATTAATAAAGTCCGCATGTGCCCTTGGGTCTTTTCCCTCTCTAGGACTAGAAATGTGCATTTTCACCGGTAACAAAGACGATTCCCACGTATGTACAACACGCGCCCAATCTTCATGCCAATCTTCTCGATCATGATTCATCATATGATGATGTAAATCAAATACAACGGGAATGTCCAACTTTTCTCCTAAATATAATGTGTCCTCGAGCGTAAAAGTTGTATCATCATTTTCTAACATAATCATTTCCTGAATGCCTCTTGGGACGTTAGACCAATTCTCTATAAAACGCTCTAATGCGAGCTCTTTATCTTTATATCCGCCCCCAACATGCATTACACATCGTTGCTTATGTTCAATTCCCATACCTTTTAATAATTTTCTATGCATTTGTAATGTCTTGACAGATTGTTTAAAAATATTCTCCTCGGGTGAATTAAGTACAACAAAATGATCTGGATGAAAATCAATACGCATATTCATTCGAATAGCGTAATCACCTAGCACTTTTAAATTTTCTTTTAAGGGACGAATGTAGTTCCACTCTAACAACTCCTCATGATTCGCTAAAGGAATCAACTTGGAACTAAGTCGAAAAAAGGATATATCATGGCCTTTGTTATGTTTTAATAACCGTAAGCAATTTTCCAAATTCGAATTAGCAATTCTTTCAAGTTTACGAATCGCCGCTTCCCGATCATCTATTTTTTGAAACTGCGCGTACGTCATCGTTTGAGATGGGGATGCGTTTTTCAAATGTACACTCATCGCAACATACCCAAGTCTTACAAGCATGTAGCACCTCATTTCTACACAAGTTATTATGTAGTATGTACAATTACAGAAATAAAAAAAGAGAATGCCGGAAAAGGGCATTCTCTTTTTTACTATTAAGCTTGTGGCTTACGGCTATGATGTTTTCTTTCGCCGCGTCCGTTTGAAGATCCTGGGCGACCTTGACCTTCTCCACGACGACCACGGTTGCCGCCATCACGATTGCGATCACGGTTACCGTCACGATTACGACCATCACGATTGCGGTCACGGTTACGACCATCGCCACCGCGTCCATCACGACTACGATTACGGTTACCATCACGGTATCCGCCTCCGTTACCGCCGCGTTTTTTAGAACCGCCACCTCTTGCAACAACTGGTGGTTCTGATGTTAAAGCGATTGGAGTTGTATCTGGCTCTTTTGTCATCATTTTTAAAGCAGCAGCTACTACTGTTACAGAGTCGTTCTCTTCTAACATTTCTTCCGCAATACGCTTGTAGTATGCTAAGTTTTCATTTTCAATTGTGTTTTGAAGTTTTTCAGCGATTAAACGTTGTTGACCTTCTAGTGCCTCGTCAAGTGTTGGTGCATCCATGCGGTCCATTTTACGTTTTGTTGTACGCTCGATATTTTTTAATTGTCCAGATTCACGTGGTGTTACAAATAGCATTGCAATACCTTTTTTACCTGCACGACCAGTACGGCCAATACGGTGAACGTATGATTCTGGATCTTGTGGAATATCGAAGTTGTATACGTGTGTTACACCTGAAATATCAAGACCACGTGCAGCAACGTCTGTTGCAACAAGAACTTCAATAGAACCTTCTTTGAACTTACGTAATACAGACATACGTTTCGCCTGAGTTAAATCACCATGGATACCTTCCGCAGCATAACCACGTAAATTTAATGCTTCTGATAATTCATCAACACGACGCTTTGTACGACCGAATACAATCGCAAGCTCTGGAGATTGAATGTCTAATAAGCGTGTCAATACATCAAACTTTTTCTTTTCTTGCACTTCTAAATAGAACTGCTGAATGTTTGGCATTGTTACTTCTTTTGCTTTTACTTTAATGTGTTGAGGCTCAGTCATGAAACGCTCAGCAATACGACGGATTGGATCCGGCATTGTCGCTGAGAATAGTAATGTTTGGTGTGTTTCTGGCACATCTGTTAAAATTGCTTCAATATCTTCAATGAAGCCCATGTTTAACATTTCATCCGCTTCGTCAAGAACAACTGTCTCTACGTTTTGTAAGCGAAGTGTTTTACGGTTAATATGATCTAAAATACGACCCGGCGTACCAACAATAATGTGTGGGTGTTTTTTTAGAGCACGAATTTGGCGGTTAATATCTTGACCACCGTAAATTGGTAAGATACGAACGCGTTTATGTTTACCAATTTTGTATAGCTCTTCTCCAACTTGAATTGCTAATTCACGCGTTGGCGCGATAACAATACCTTGAACCGATTCTTTATGTGTATCCACTTTATCTAATAGTGGTAATCCGAATGCTGCTGTTTTCCCTGTACCTGTTTGTGCTTGCCCAATAATATCCTTACCTTGCAATGCATGTGGAATTGTTTCAGCTTGAATTGGCGTAGCCTCTTCAAAGCCCATACTTTCAACAGATTGCAGTAAAGAATCACTTAATCCTAATTCTCGAAATGTTGTCAATGTTACTTCTCCTTTTCTATCCTATACTTATCATTTAAAAAAAGGCGTTTTCCGAATTTGCGGAAAAGCCCTTTTCCTGAATGCTCACGTATATAAACGGGCGTATATTCTTCACGAAAATACTTCTAAACGTTATTACACTTTATCAATTATAAGTTTTGTATGTGTAAAAAGCAAACCCAACTGTTACCTTATTTTCATATTCAGAGGTTTTTTCTTCACTTTTATTTTTTTATATTTACTGTAAGCGCTTATTATAAGTTTCTTCTTTTTTCGTTGCTATCATCCCTATTTATATACACCAATTATTTCAACATCGTAATTACTTCTTCCAATTTCATACCGCGAGATGCTTTTATTAATACAACATCTTTTGCATCGACTACTGCTTGCAACTCTTTTACTAACTCTTCTTTATTATCATAAGCCTTTACACGTTCGTTAGGGAAATTAATTTTCGCTCCTTCAGCAATTTGAGCCCCTAATTTACCATATGTGAACACATAGGAGATTTTTGCTGGATCGATTAATTTACCTACCTCATAATGAAACTGTACTTCTTGATCTCCAAGCTCTAACATATCGCCGAGAACAACAATTTTTTTAGAGAATCCATCTAAACCATTCATTAGGTGGAATGCTGCTTCCATAGCTGTTGGACTTGCATTATAAGCATCGTTGATAATTGTTAATCCACTATTTGTTTTTACAATTTCCATACGCATGCCTGTCATTTGAAGTGTTACTAAACCTTCTTTCATCTCTTCCCACGTTACACCAAAGTGTTTCGCAATTGCCATAGAAGCAAGCGTATTATACACATTATGTTTCCCTAATACTGGTAGATAGAATGAGATGTTTTCTTCTCTATTCATTTTAAAGTGCGTCCCAGTTGCTTGTAACGTTACAGTCGTTGGATAGTAATCATTTGCTCTAGCATCACCAAACGTAACTGTTTCAGCTATTAAATTCATTTCAGGAACACGATTCGTTAATAATGGCTCATCTCCGTTATATACGAACACTCCACCTTCTTGTAATCCTGTCACAATTTCTAATTTCGCTTCAGCAATTGCCTCGCGAGAGCCTAAGTCCATTAAATGCGCTTCACCAATGTTCGTAATGATAGCTGCATTTGGACGAGCTAACTTAGATAAGAATTCAATTTCCCCACGGCTTGACATTCCCATTTCTAATACAGCTACTTCTGTATTTTCTTCTAAGTTTAAAATAGTAAGAGGTAGCCCGATATGATTATTGAAGTTTCCTTCTGTTTTTTGAACTTTGAATTTAGTCGCAAGAAGACTTGTTACAATATCTTTTGTAGATGTTTTACCGTTACTACCTGTCACACCAATCACTTTAACATCCAATTGGTCGCGATAGTTTTTTGCTAACATTTGTAATGCTGATAGCGTGTCTTCTACAAAAATAACCGGAAGATTCTCAGGTGGATTTGCTACATCTTTCATCCATAATGTCGCCACAGCTCCATTTTCAACAGCTTTATCTACAAAAGCATGTCCATCGAAACGTTCACCTTGAATCGGAACATATAAGTTTCCTTTTTCGATTTTTCTCGTATCAATAGACACTCCTTGTATAGTAATTCCCTCATACTGCTCTGCTAATCCCGTACCATTTGTCATTTGTTCTACTTGTTTTAACGTTCGATTTATCATAAAAACACTCCTTACATAGAGGAAGCACTATTCCTTCGAATAGTGCCTCCTCCTTTTTTTGTTAGATTGTATATTTAATTTTTTGTTTTTCTTCGTGACGCTCCATTGCTAAACGAATTAGCTCTTCAATTAATTCTGGATACGGTAATCCAGTATGTTGCCATAGTAGAGGGAACATACTAAACGGCGTAAATCCTGGCATCGTATTCACTTCGTTAATGTATACTTCTCCATCTTTCGTTAAGAAGAAATCAGCTCGCGTTAAGCCAGCACCATCTAACGATTGGAATGCAACAATCGCATCTCGCTTAATAACATTAGACTCTTCTTCTGTCATTTCAGCTGGAATAATTAACGCTGTATCACCATCGATGTATTTCGACTTATAATCATAGAAGTCTTTTTTAGGTACGATTTCACCTACAACTGAACATTTCGGTTCATCATTACCTAGTACACCAACTTCTACTTCACGTCCAACGATATTTTCTTCCACAATAATTTTACGGTCAAATTGGAATGCCTCTTCAAATGCATTCTCAAGTTCTTCACGATTTTTACACTTATTAATCCCAACACTTGAACCAAGGTTTGCTGGTTTTACGAAGCAAGGGTAACCTAATACTTCTTCTACTTTTTCATATGCTGTTTCACGATCTTTTTCCCATGCACTACGAATAAATGATGCATATTTTGCTTGTTTCAATCCAGCTTCTGCAAAGATGTTTTTCATAACAACTTTATCCATACCAGCAGCAGATGCTAGAACACCATTTCCTACATAAGGAATATTCATTAATTCTAATAATCCTTGTACCGTTCCATCTTCACCATTTGGTCCATGTAGTAATGGGAAAATAACGTCGATAGCATTTTCCTCAGCATTTGCAGATGGAATGATTTCTGTGCTTAATGATAGCGGAGAAATCGCATTTTCTGCACCGCTCATTTTTAGAACTTCAACATCTGTTACTTCACCTTCAATACGCTCACCGCGTACCCATTGACCTTGTTCTGTAATATAAATTGGATGAATCTCGAATTTATCTTGATTTAATGCTTTAATAGCAGCAAGAGCCGTTTGTAGCGAAACTTGATGCTCAGCTGATTTTCCACCATATAATAAACCTAATTTAATTTTTGTCACTGAAATCACCCTAACCAATTGTTTTCATTTTTCTATTTTAGCACTTTTTATAAAAATAGGTAGTTCCTATTTGAAATAAAATGCAACTTCCACAAATAATTAAACGACACCACTTATTGGTTTTCTATACTTTTTCCACTTAAATTTCTTCATAAATATATAAAGTGAAACTTTAATCAGTGGGAGGCTTCATCCCCTACTGATTATTAGTTGAACCAATCGGACTTTTATGGGCAGTTGATCCCCCACCTAAATTCCTTGCTTTCGCTGAATTTTGAGGTGAGGGTCTTACTGCCCATTAAAGTGGGATAAAATTGCAACCCAATCTAGTTATGTACCTAAAATATGTAGAAATCCCTGTTTTGTGTATGTCATCTAATTATTAAGAAGATTGTTTGGTTAGCGTGCCTTTTTGCCTTTGTTCAACGAGACGATCTAAAGAAATATATACAACACCTGCAACTACACATCCTATAGCTAAAATTGTAAATAGGAAGTGACCAAGTAATCGATCTAATAAAAACCCCCCAAGAAGTGGACCAAATGCATTTCCTGTAATCCACTGCAAACTTGCAGCCCCCATATAAGTCCCTCTTAAATGCTCAGGGGCCAAATTCGCTACAAACGTCATCTGTACAGGCGACATAATCATCTCGCCTAATGTATATATGGCATACACAAACAGTAACGTTATTAAAATAATTGTAGCATTCGTATCTAATCCTCCAAACCACTTCGGTAACCAACCTATAAAAAACAAACCTATCCCGAACAAACATGCACCATATAACATCGTCTTTCCGACAGGTTTATCTGTGGCCCATTTTGAAATTTGAAATTGGAACAACACAACTAATAGTCCGTTTAACGCCATTAAATATGGGTATGGATTGTTAGTTCCAAAAATATCTTTCATTTCATTATCAAAGTGCAATGGCAACATACCTTCTGTTTGAGAAAATCCCATCGAAATAATGATACCTGCTAATAAATAAATCATGAGTGCCTTATCTCGCAATACAATTTTCCACACCACTCCTGATTCCTTTTCTTTATCCTCTTCCTCATTCGCAATCTTTGGCATTGTCTCTTGAATAAGAACGAATACAAGCAATGCATAGAATAACATCGTAGACGAGGCAATAATAAACACAAGGTTCTTCGACAACATAACTACTGAAGCCCCCATTATCGGGCCAATTGCAGCACCTATATTATGCCCCATCCGCAACAAACCATATGCTTCTGTTCTTTTTTCTGGCACTGTTACATCCGCAACCATCGCTGATGCAGCTGGATGAAATAGCGAATTACTTAACCCTAAAAAAATTGATAAAATCGCATACGGAATAAATCCTTCTATAAATAAAAAACCGAGCATTAATAATGCATTACTCACCATCGAAAATATCATAATCGGCTTTCTTCCATATATATCAGCGATTCTTCCCCCTATAATGGATCCAAAACTCGCAGCAATTGGAGAAAGCGCCATAATAACTCCAACCTGTAATAACGAATCTACCTTATCTTTTAAATATAATGCAAAGAAAGGCATCAACATCATCATTGCAATTCCATTTAACGTCTCACCAATAAACCGAATCCATACGTTACGGTCCATCTCCCTTAATTCACGCCACGTATTCTTCATCATTTCACCCCTTTAGTTCACCAACAATTATCTTATAATAGATTCAGAAAAATGTAAATTTTCAAATAAAAAAATCCATTCCAACAGAATTAGAATGGATTTTCCTACTTATAAATTTGCTACATCGTCTTCGTCTTTACTATTATTTAAAGCACTATGTTTTCGGCTATATAAAAAGTAAACCGCAATACCAATAACCATCCATACGCCAAAACTAATCCAAGCCGTTCCGGATAATTGAAGCATTAAGTATAAACAAAAAATTACTGTTAACGCTGGTAAAAATGGTACAAGCGGCGCCTTAAATGCTCTTGGTAAATCAGGATGAGTTCTTCTCATTACAATAACAGCAACAGCTACAAGTGCAAAGGCTGATAAAGTCCCCATATTTACAAGATGCGCTAATACATTTAAATCTATTAATCCTGAAATAAGTGCTGCAATAATTCCTGTTGTCCACGTATTTAAAAACGGTGTTTTAAATTTAGGGTGAACTTTAGCAAGACGCTTCGGCAATAACCCATCTCTACTCATTGCATACGAAACACGTACTTGCCCATACATCATAACTAACATTACTGTTGTGATCCCTGTAATTGCCCCTACCGAAATGACTCCTGCTAAACTATCTTGTCCAATAAATTGAAGTGCAAAAGCGACTGGATCTGATATATTTAACTGTCCGTATGGAACAATCCCTGTCAAAATAAGCGAAACAACAATATAAAGAGCTGTACAAATTAATAAAGATGCAATAATACCAATTGGTAAATCACGTTGTGGACGTTTCACTTCTTCTGCTGCCGTTGAAACTGCATCAAACCCTATAAATGCAAAGAACACTGTAGCAGCTCCAGCCATTACACCATCTAAGCCAAATGGCATAAAAGGCGTCCAGTTTTCAGGTTTCACATAATTAAAACCAGCAAAGATAAAAATAAGAACAACCGCTAGTTTAATAAATACCATAATATTATTTACACGTGCACTTTCACGAACACCCCTAGATAAAAGAACCGTCATCACTAAAATAATTAGAACTGCTGGCAAATCAATTATTCCACCCTTTCCTGTACCAGGGGCTGAGGAAAGGATGGTAGGAATATGAATTCCAAATCCCTTTAATAAAGATTGGAAGTACGCGGACCAACCATTTGCCACAGCAGAGGTTGCAAGTAAATACTCAAGCATTAAGTCCCATCCAATTAAAAATGCGAATACTTCTCCCATCGTCGCATATGTGTACGTGTACACACTGCCTGAGACAGGAACTGAAGAAGCAAATTCAGCATAACAAAATGCAGCAAAGGCACATGCTAACGCGGCTATCGCAAATGATAATATAATAGCTGGTCCAGAATGTTTCGCTGCTACCACGCCCGTTAGAACAAAAATACCCGTTCCAACAATTGCCCCGATTCCAAGCATCGTTAAATCTAGTGCGCCCAATGTTCTTGCTAACGTCTTTTGTTTACTCTCTTGCATTAACTTTGCAATAGGCTTCTTTTGAAAAATTTGCTTCATAGCATGCTCCTCCAAGTTTTAAATTTTCTGAAAATTTTTAATTCGCTTTTTTATTTTACTCATAGTACTTTCCCCAGTCAATACTTTTGTCGAAATAAGTAGAAACTCTTATGAATATGCACGATTTTTATCATTCTTTCTATATATCTTTCTATAACTTTCTTTGGTATTATTATACATGTCGATTCCATGAAAGAGGCATGCTCCGTTATTGAGCATGCCTCTTTTTACTTATTTCACAGTATATGATCCCTCTTCAATCCAGCTATACATATATTTTTCATCTTCTGTTTCATGTGCTTGTTTTACAATACGAAGCGGACGGAATGTATCTATCATAACAGCTAATTCAAGCGTTTCTTTTTTCCCTATACTCGCCTCTGTTTTCCCAGGATGTGGCCCATGAGGAATGCCGCTCGGATGAAGTGTAATAGACCCTTCCTCCACACCTTTTCGGCTCATAAAGTTACCTTCTACGTAGTACAGTACTTCATCACTATTCACGTTACTATGATAATACGGTGCCGGAATAGATTCTGGATGATAGTCGTATAAACGTGGTACGAAAGAGCAAATAACGAAATTGTGACCCTCGAACGTTTGATGTACTGGAGGTGGCTGATGAATACGACCTGTAATTGGTTCAAAGTCCTCTACATTAAAGACCCACGGATATAAATAGCCATCCCATCCAACTACATCTAACGGATGGTGTCCTAAAACATGTTTATGCATATACCCTCGCGACTTTGTCATTACGACAAACTCACCTTTTTCATCATACGTCTCTAATTTTTCCGGGCCACGAATATCTCTCTCACAAAACGGACTATGCTCTAACAATTGTCCATACTCATTGCGATAGCGACGCGGTGTTGTAATTTGGCTATTCGCCTCTACAACAAGAAACTTAGTCTCTCCTTCATCAGGAATAACACGATAAATCGTTCCAATTGGGATTGTTACATAATCGCCTTTTCGATAGTGAATCGTTCCAAACATCGTTTCAATTTTCCCTGTTCCGTAATGAACAAATAACATTTCATCGCCATCACCATTACGGTAGAAATAGTCCATTTTTTCTGTTGGAGTCACTACTCCAATTAATAAATCCTCATTCCCAAGCATAAAGTTTCTTCCGCTTACTGCATCGCCAGTTTTTTTATTTTCTTTCGTGCGAAAATGACGATGAGCAAGAGCTACATCTTCTTCATACTGCAACTGACAAGAATGAGATAATGCCGCATGCCCTACTTCCGTTGGCATATAATGATGGTACAAAATAGATTGCGTACCAGAAAAACCTTTTGTTCCCATTACCTGCTCACGATAAAGCGACCCATCTTTTTTACGGAATTGTACATGTCGTTTATGAGGTAGCTCCCCCATGTGACGATAAAACATGCCCATCACCTGCTTCCCTTTCTATTTTGACCGTATTACGTAATGTACCTAAACCAGTAATCGTAAGTTCTACCACATCACCATCTTGTAGCCACTCTTCTGTACCCAGTTCTAAAATACAACCTGTTCCTACTGTTCCAGAACCAATTACATCGCCTGGGTATAGCGTAACGTCTTCCGAAGCACGTTCAATCATTTCAGCAAATGTATAGTAAATATCTCGAAAGTTCCCTTTTGATAATAGCTTTCCATTTACATGAGCAGTCATCTCTAACTCATAACGGTCACCATTACGATAAATATCTAGTTCCTCTTTCGTAACAAGGTACGCTCCTAATGAAGTTGCAAAATCTTTTCCTTTCGCTGGACCAAGTCCTACCTTCATTTCTGTTGCTTGTAAGTCCCTTGCACTCCAATCATTCATAATACAATAACCAAAAATATATTCCTCTGCTTGTTCACGAGAAATATTTCTTCCTTCTTTCCCAATTACGCAAGCAATCTCTAACTCATAATCAAGTTTTTTAGATTTCTTCGGACTAATTACAACATCATCTGGACCAATTACAGCACGATGGTTCGTAAAATAAAAAACCGGGATATCGTACCATTCAGGTACAACATCTAACCCTCTTCGGCTACGTGCCGTTTTTACGTGCTGTTCAAATGCATAAAAATCCCTAATACTACTCGGATTAGGAATCGCTGCCGCTAATTGCACTTCCTCTAAGGAATATATGCCCTTTTCCGGATTATTAATATTACGCAACACTTCTACATACTCATCCGCTTTCTCTAAAAAGGCGAACATAGAAGAAGGTAATTTCCCACCACTAGCAAGATTCATATCAATTACCTTGCCACCTTCAAGCCATCCAGCTCGCATTTCTTTCGAAGGAAGACGAAATGTAACGAATTTCATCCTGATTCCTCCCTATGAAAATGAAATTTCCACCAACAAAGGAGTTTTTGCTGGTGGATATAAATTTTATAAATTTCCGCGACGCTCTTGTTCTCTTTCAATCGATTCGAATAACGCTTTAAAGTTTCCTTCTCCAAATCCGCGAGAACCTTTACGTTGAATGATTTCAATAAATAAAGTTGGACGATCTACAATTGGTTTCGTAAAAATTTGTAGTAAATAGCCTTCATCATCGCGATCTACTAAAATCTTTAATTCTTTTAACTTATCAATTTCTTCATCAATTTTTCCAACTCGTGCAGTTAATTCATCGTAATAAGTATCTGGTGTATCTAAAAACTCCACACCATTTGCACGAAGCGCTTCTACTGTTTTAACAATGTCATTTGTTAGTAAAGCAAGATGTTGTACACCTGCTCCATTGTAGAATTCTAGATATTCTTGAATTTGTGATTTTCGCTTTCCATCTGCTGGTTCGTTAATAGGGAACTTAATACGACTTCCATTTGTCATAACCTTCGACATTAATGCTGAATACTCTGTACTGATATCATCATCATCAAAATGGATCATTTGTTTAAAGCCCATAACGTTCTCGTAATAACTAACCCACTCTTCCATCTTTTCAACATTACCAACTACATGGTCTACAGCAATTAAACCTGACTCTTCAAATGGAATATCAAACTCAGCCTTTTGGAATCCTGGCATAAATGTCCCTTTATAATTTTTACGCTCTACAAGCGTATGAATTGTATCACCATACGTACCAATAACTGCTTTTTTCAATGTACCGTTCTCATCTGTTAACTCTACAGGCGGAGCAATTGCGACGGCACCACGTTTCACCGCTTCTGAGTATGCTTTATCAACATCGTCAACAAGTAATGCCACATCTTTCACGCCATCACCATGAGTCTTTACAAACTCTGCAATACGATTGTCACTACTTAAAGCCCCAGACACAACGAAACGCATATTTTTTTGCACAAGAACATAAGATACTTTTTCACGGTTACCAGTTTCTAATCCAGAGTAAGCCACAATTTTGAATCCGAATGCTCTCGCAAGATAATAACTTGATTGCTTTGCATTTCCTACGTAAAACTCCAAATGATCTACATCACGTACTGGAAAAAAGTCCTCCATTTGTGCAGCTAGCGTATCCATAGATTTTTGTTTCATAAAATCCTCATCCCCCTGTAAATAGATTAAATGGTTCATACTTAAAACCAACCGAAAACGCTTCCAACATCAATTAATAGAAATTAGTTAGCAAGCTAACAAATTCTGACCTTTAAAATTTTCTATCTTTTCTGTCAAATTCCTCTTTTTTTCTTACATATAAAATTCGACTTTTTTCTCTTTAAAATATAGAGGGGCTATTCATACTTGAAGGGATATATAGAAGAAAAATAAAAAAGACCCCAACATATTAATTACTTACTAATATGCTAGAGTCTTTATTTTTTTTGAATGATTGTATTTATATGTCTCATACTAATACTTTTGCAAGGAATAGAATAAATGATGTTAATACTACCGCTCCACCTAATGATCCTAATAAATCTGTTTTTGTTACTTGTAACACTTGTTCACTGTTCATATTCCTCATTCTCCTTTCGTTTTGTATAATGTAAAACTTCTATTATACTAATACACTTGATAGAAATACGATTAATGCTGTTAATACTACTGCTCCACTTGCTGATCCTACAAAGTCACCTTTTGTTACTTGTAATACTTGCTCTTTCATTTTGCATTCTCCTCTCATTTTTCTTTTGTTACAAAGTTTTTATTATACTAACACGCTTGATAAAAATACGATTAATGCTGTTAATACTACTGCTCCACTTGCTGATCCTACGAAATCACCTTTTGTTACTTGTAATACTTGCTCCTTCATGTTTTTCATTCTCCCTTCTCTTCTTTTGTTACAAAACTTTTATTATACTAATACGCTTGATAGAAATACGATTAACGCCGTTAACACTACTGCTCCACTTGCTGATCCTACGAAGTCACCTTTTGTTACTTGTAATACTTGCTCTTTCATATTATGTATCCTCCTTTTAATAAGTTATCTATATGTAATTTCTAAGAAATGTTTATTTCATAGTTTTTATATTGACGTTACATTAAATTTAATAACGTAACGTTTGTAACATTAATGTAACATAACTATTGTTACGTTGCAATATAATTACGTAAATTTTATTACACTTTTTTACGTTTTTTTATAAACACCCTTAAAAACCTTGTTTTAATGCATTTTCTACTAAGTTTATGTTTGTAATGTTATTGTAACATTACAGTCATATAACGAAATATCGCCATACTCACCTCTACTTTTGTTACAAATTAAGATAAATCCTTCATTAATAAAGTGGAATCTATCAAATTCTTACTGATAGTTCATACGAGATAAAATACAATCTTTCCAAGATAAGTTTATATGTTTCCTCCATATAACTATGTATAATAAAAACAAAGAGGTGGTCATTTTGAAATTAATCGCATTAGATATGGATGGAACACTACTATCATCTAGTCTTGAAATCTCCAAAGAGAACTTACAAGCTATCCAAACTGCAAAAGAGGCTGGTCATATAGTCATGATTTGTTCTGGTCGTGCAAAAGAGGATGCTTTGAAATTATTGGAAGAATATAAACTATCTCTTCCAGTTGGAGCGAGCAATGGGGCAATTGTTTATGTGGATGGAAAAGTAATTAACTCGCGTTGTTTACAAAATGATAAAGTATACAAGCTTGCAAAATTACTAGAATCTGAAGGTTTTCCTTATAAGCTATATACGAATAAAGGAGTTTATTCTCCATATACATGGCAAGATCAAGTCATGCAAGCGTTCGAAGAGAACAAGCATGCACTAGATGTTACGCTTGAGGAACTTGAAAGAATTACAGAAAAACAAAAGAAATCAAACTTAATTACTGATTTCCAAAAAATCGAAGATGTTGTAAACAATCCAGAATTAGAAATATCTAAATTCTTTATTTTGACATTTAACGCAGGGCATCGCGCACAGCTATTAAGTATGTTACAAGAAGATACTGATATTATGGTTACAGCATCTGCTCCTACTAATTTAGAAATTATGGACAAGAATGGACATAAAGGAAATGGACTGAAACAAATGGCAGCCCATTTTAATATATCAATTGAAGATACAGTTGCTATCGGTGACAATTTTAACGATGTACCCATGTTAGAAGCAGCTGGTTTATCAGTTGCAATGGGAAACGCTGAAGAAGATGTAAAAAAACTATGTGATGTTGTAACATTAACAAACAATGAACATGGTGTTGCTCATGCAATCGAGCAATTTGTATTAAAACAAACTTCATCTAGTAAATAAAAAAAGGACTCTTTCTATTTGAAAGAGTCCTTTTCTTTTATACGTGATGGCAAGCAACAAAATGCTCCTCACCAACATTACGGAATTCTGGCACCGTTTGTTTACAAATATCTGTTGCAAACGGGCAACGTGTATGAAAGCGACAACCTGAAGGTGGATTTGCCGGGCTCGGAATGTCACCCTCTAGTATGATTCTCTCTCGCTTCACTGTTGGATCTGGTATTGGCACAGCCGATAACAATGCTTTTGTATACGGATGAAGCGGATTTATAAATAACTCATCACGTGGCGCTGTTTCCACAATCGTTCCTAAATACATAATTCCAATCTTCGTACATAAATGCTCTACTACGCTTAAATCATGTGAAATGAATAAGTAAGATAGTCCTTTTTTCTCCTGTAACTCACTAAATAAATTAATGATTTGTGCTTGAATAGATACATCTAGTGCTGCCACAGGTTCGTCAGCCACAATAAATTCTGGATTTAATACCATAGCTCTTGCGATAACGATACGTTGACGTTGTCCACCAGAAAACTCATGAGGGTACCGGTCAATATGATATGGAGCTAAGCCACATAACTCTAATACTTCTGTCACCTTCTCACGAACATTTTCTTTCGTCGCTAATCCATGAGCTAACATCGGCTCACCAAGCGCTTCCCCAATTCTCATTCTCGGATTTAATGAGCTAAATGGATCTTGGAAAACAAGTTGCATATTAGGACGATGTTTTCTCAATTCTTCCTTAGATAAAGAGTGAACATCTTGCCCTTTAAACTTCACTTCCCCTTCCGTTTTTTGAACGAGACGTAAAATTGTTTTTCCTATCGTCGTTTTTCCGCTTCCCGATTCACCAACGAGGCCGAATACTTCACCTTTATTAATAGTAAAACTTACTCCATCAACTGCTTTTACATGTCCAACCGTTCTACTAAATATGCCGCCTTTAATTGGAAAATATGTTTTTAAGTTCTTTACTTCTAATAATGGTTCACTCATTGTTCCGCACGCTCCTCATATAACCAGCAAGCAACTTTATGATTCTCATCATGTAGATTCAAACTTGGCACTTCTTCTTTACATATTTCCATACAATGCTCGCAACGACCACTAAAGTAGCAAAACTCATCCAAACCAACTAAATTAGGAACTTGCCCTGGAATAGAATATAGTTTATCTATTCGTTTTCCCATCACTGGTTTTGATTTTAACAAACCTTTCGTATACGGGTGTTTCGGATTTTGGAATATTTCTAGTACTGGTGCTTCTTCAATAACTTTCCCGCCATACATAACGACAACGTAATCCGCCATTTCTGCTACGACACCTAAGTCATGTGTAATTAATAAAATCGATGTTTTAAATTCTTCTTTCACTTGTCTTAATAGATCCAATATTTGAGCCTGAATTGTAACATCAAGAGCCGTTGTCGGTTCATCCGCAATTAATAACTTCGGATTACAACTAAGTGCAACAGCAATCATAATACGTTGTAACATACCACCACTTAGTTCGTGTGGATAAGAATGGACGATTTCATCCGCACGAGCTATACCGACTTTACGAATTAACTCAATCGCCTTCTTATATGCTTCATTTTTACTAAGCAGTTCATGCTCCCTTAACGTCTCTACAATTTGTTCCCCTACAGTAAAGACTGGATTTAGCGATGTCATCGGTTCTTGGAAAATCATCGCAATATCATTCCCTCGTAAACTACGAAGCTCTTTCTCTTTCATTCCTAAAAGACTTTTTCCTTCATATAAAATATCTCCACCTACTACACTGCCTGATTCAGCAATAAGTCCCATAATAGATAAAGCCGTTACACTTTTCCCGCAACCAGATTCACCTACAACACAAACAGTTTCACCTTCTCGAACTGTAAAACTAACATGATTCACAGCTTTTACTGTTCCTTCTTCTGTCTGAAAGTGTGTTTGTAAGTCTTTCAACTCTACTACCGCTTTACTCATATTCCCTCACCTACCGTCTCATCTTTGGATCTAACGCATCACGAAGTGCATCACCAAGTAAATTAATGGATACAACTGTTATAAAGATTGCAAAACCAGGCGGAATCCATAACCACGGACGCTTTTGAAAATCAATTAATGAGTTCGCTGCGCTAATCATATTCCCCCATGATGGTGTAGGTGGGACAACGCCGAGACCTAAGTAGCTTAGTGCGGACTCTCCTAAAATAGAACCTGCAACGCCTAATGTGGATACAACAATTAATATTGGTAAAACATTGGGAATTAAGTGATATATAATTTTCCGGTAATCTTTTATCCCTAACACATCAGCAGCTTGCATAAACGCTTGCTCTCTAAGTGATAAAATTTGACCTCTTACAAGACGCGCAAGCCCCGGCCAACCTACTAAACTTAAAATAATCATAATGACATATAGACGATAATCAGATGGTACTTTCCACTCTGATAAAATCGCTCCCATTATAATAAGTAACGGTAATCCTGGCATCGACATTAAAATATCGGCAAGACGCATAATAATATTATCAACGATGCCGCGATAAAATCCTGCAATAGCCCCTAATACAGCTCCTAATATCACTGATAAAACCATAGAAGCTAGGCCAATCGTTAATGAGATTCGTCCTGCTTGCATAAGCCTCGTTAAAATATCTCTTCCCAATTGATCTGTACCGAGCCAATGAGAAAAACTAGGTGGTTTGTTAATTAACGTAACTTGTATTTTTCCTGATGCATACGGCGAAAAGAACGGACCGATAAAACAAAATATAAACATAAAAATTAATGCATACAATCCTACGAGCGCCATCTTATTTCTTTTTATCTTTTTAAGAGCTTGTCGCCATGGCGATGATTCATTTTTTCTTCTATTTTTTTCTTTCTTCTCTTTAATTACTGTAACAGTTTCCATCTCATTCCCCCCTTACTTCAACCGAATTCGCGGATCAACAACTGCATATACGATATCTGCGAAAAAGTTTGAAACGATTGTTAAACAAGAAAGAAACATCGTAAATGCCATCAATACTGTATAATCACGGAAATTTAGTGCTTCCAATTGAATACCGCCAATCCCTGGCCAGTTAAAAATTTGTTCAATAATAATCGCTCCAGAAAACAATCCAGGCAACTCAAACGCAAGCAATGTAATAGCCGGTAAAATGGCGTTTTTTAATGCATGTTTATAAATAACAGTCTTCTCTTTTAACCCTTTTGCTCGTGCCGTTCGTATGTAATCTTGTCTTACAACCTCTAACATACTCGTTCTAAAGTAGCGAGTTAATGAGCCCACACCAAGAAGAGTCAAAATAAATACCGGTAAAACCATATGCTTTGCAACTTCTATCACATAAGCGAATCCAGTTGAATTACTACCAACATCAATCATTCCACCTATTGGCAATAAATTAAGATCTACTGCGAACACCTTAATTAGAAACAGACCTATAAAAAATGAAGGAAATGACATTGCTGCAAAGATACCAATTGTTACAAGCTTATCGAATAAAGAATGTTGCTTCGTCGCTGAAAATACACCGATAATAAGTGCGATTAGCCAAATAAAAAACAATGCAACAATTGCTACAATAAAAGAGTTCCAAATAAATTTATTTAATAGTGATGTTACAGGTTCTTGATATTGAAGCGAAAAACCAAAGTCTCCTTGTAACGCATTACCTAGCCAGTGAAAATAGCGTTCAACAATTGGCTTATTTAATCCGTACAATTCCCGAAGCTCTTCCGCCCTTTGCGGTGTAATCTTAGGATTCGAATCAATATAATCACCTGGAAGAAGTGCAAACAGGAAGAAAATAACAACTGACGTTCCCAAAAGTGTAGGAATCATTTGTAACAACCTACGAACGATATACGTTTTCACCCTTTTTCTCTCCAATCTTATGCTTAAAATAGAAGAACATTTTTTCGAATCAGCCTATTACTAGCCGAATGAAAAAATGTCTTCTACTTATACATTCTTCTCGTTATTTTTCAATAGATAATACTGGTGAGTTTGAACTAATACTGTCATACTTCTCAGGATCAATTCCTTTAATGTTTCCATTGTAAGCTGTGATGACTCTACGATAATTTAATAAAATTACTGGTGGATCATCACTTAGTTCTTTATACAGTTCTTTGTAAATCGGTTTACGTTTCTCAATATCTACAGTTTCAATTCCTTTTTTAATTAATGCATCTACTTTTTCATTTTTATAACCTAAAGTATTATCATCACCTTCTGAGGAGTAACCACTTACAGTTTCACTTGGGTCTGTTGTAATTGGTGTTGCAACTGAAGCTAAATCATAATCGCCTTTTTTCACTTTTGACAGCATCGTATTGAAATCCATAAATTCAGGATTGAACTCAACACCTAATTCTTTATAGTTCTCTTTTGCTATCGGAATAAACAAATCACCGTCTTTTGCTGAACTTGCACCATAATACGTTAATTTAAGCTTTTGACCATCTTTTTCACGAATTCCGTCTGAACCAGCTTTCCATCCAGCTTCATCTAATAATTTCTTCGCCTTATCTAAGTTATATTCGTACTTATTAATCCCCTCTTCTGTATAAGCCCAAGATGTTGGATGAATTGGAACATTAGCTACTGTACCGTATCCTTTGAAAGCTGTATCTACATATTTTTTACGATCCAAACCATAAATAAGAGCTTGACGAACTTTCTTATCTTTTAAATACGGTTTTTTACTATTCATTCTTATATAACTAAATGAAGAAGCCGTCTCTATTTCAACATTTGCAAACTGCAAACTCTTCACTTGTTCTAAAATTTCATCCCCGTAACCTACTCCTGTATAATCTATCTCACCTGTTTGGAATAATTGGAATTTTGTATCTGGTGAAGTAATCTTATAAATAAAGTTTTGAATTTTTGGTTTACCTGCATAATAATTTTCATTTGCTGTAAAACGAACTTCCTGTCCTGGGATATATTTTTCAAACTTATATGGTCCCGCAGCTATCGGTTTCCCATATAACTCTTTTAAATAATCTAAACTAGTATTTTGCTTATATTCTTTTCCATAATAAGCTTTTGATAATACTGGACCACCTAAAGCAATTAGCGCTTGTGAGTTAACTTTTTCAGTCGTAACTTTAATTGTTTGTGGATCAACAACTTGAATTCCTTCAATAGACGTCGCTTTTCCTTCTTTATATTCCTTACCACCTTTAATTGCATATTGTGAAATATCATCGCCACCTTCATAAGCTTTATCATGTAGAAGTGATAATGTAAATGCTACATCATCAGCAGTTAATGGCGATCCATCACTAAATTTCAAGTCTTTGCGTAAATGAAATGTATATGTTAATTGGTCTGAAGAGACATCCCATTTCTCGGCAAGATCTGGTATAGGTTTCCCTTGTTTATCTGTTGTAACAAGAGAGGCGAAAATAACCGATGTCACATTGCCATCCCAACCGTTCTCTTGAAAGTAAGGTAGGAAAACTCCCCCCGGCTTTGAGATACCAGAAATAAACGTATCTTTTCTATTTTTCGCCTTATCAGGTACTTTCGTCTTATCTGTAGCCGCAATTTTTTCAACTTTTATATTTTTTAAATCCTGCTGTTTAACCGGTTCTGTAGAAGCCGTATCTTCCTGTCCCCCACAAGCAGATAACACAAGCGAACTACTCAGTAATACCGAAAATACACCAGCCCATTTTTTTGTCTTTTTTTTCATTGTCCCCACCCTAACTTTTTAATAGTTATACCCTTTGAACTTATTAGCTTATGTATGCCTCCCACAGCACATTTATAGCCAATCGGAAAAGTCGGTTTTAATCGTAAAAAAATAGATGTTTTTGAGGGGTAACAATCCTATTCCGACTTTTCCGGTAGACTTTATGGTTATTAGCTTATATCGTTCGTTATGTTTTGTCAATTCTTTCTAAATAAATATTTTGAGAATTTTTAAAAATTATTGTTCTATCTTCAATTTAGGCAATCTTAGCAAGATACCGTTATAGTTGAATGCGCGCATTATGTGCAGACACAACCTTGCTATTAAACATGTCAATCATTCCCTTTTAATTCATATAAAAAATTAAAAATTCACTTCTATTCGTTCCGTATGAAACATAGAATACTAATAACCAATTACCAAAAAGGGGGCGAAAACATGGACAACCTATTCCAATACGTCCTTCACTACGTATTATTAACAATTATGATAGTTGGGGCGCTATTACTATTCCCGTTCTTCCCAAAGTTCGTCCTCTTTTTAGCTTTTTTTATGATGCTCGGGATAGCTATTATCATTTCAACAAGAGAAGATACGACACAAAAAGAAAACAGAGTTCAGCGTGTAAAGCTGTAACTCTGTTTTTTTCAGTCGTAACGTATTCTTGTTAAACTAATTATGAAAAAGACTCCTGCAAATAAAATGAGTATACCAATATATCCTCCTACATCTGCCAATGTACCTCCCCTTACAATTAACTCCGTAAAGCCACGCATCGCCCAAGTTTGCGGAACAAAATTTGCTGCCGTCTGCATCCATGCTGGTTCAATTTCAATTGGCCAATACAGGCCACCAATCATGCATGTTGAAATCACAACGATATTACCTAATGCAGACTGTTGTTCTGTTGTTTTCACGATACTTGCTAATAATAAGGCTAGACCAATGACAGCTAATAATAATACGGAAACGAGTATCATAACCCCTAACAAATTTCCCCACTGCACATTAAATAAGGAATGCGTTAATATCATTAGAACACCAAATTGAATCCATCCTATTAAGAAGAATGAAAGGATATATCCCGTTAGTATTTGAACTTTTGAAACTGGCGCTTCTAATAAACGAGACCAAACACCAAGTTGTCTAGCTTTCAAAATAGTCCCCGTCGCACTTAACATAACAATCATAACGAATAGAATTGAAAAGCCTGCCGCTCGCCCTGTAACGTTATTTAACTTTTGATCATCATGTGAAATTGACTCTTTTTGAATCGAAGCAGGTTCTACTTTTGTATAAATTTCTTTATACATAGGTTCCCACGAAGCGTTACTTTTCTTCTCAAAATCTCTCGCTGCACTAACTTCTATCTCCATTTTTTTTAATGCACTTGCCAATACTTGCTCTACAGAAGTTCCACCAGTAAAATCAGCACTAGCTTGAAACTGAATATTTTCTACCCTTCCATCTAACATATTCTTTTGAAAGTCTTTCGGAATAAGAACTATGCCGGATGATTTTTTGTTTTCAATCTTCTGTTTGCCTTCCTTATACGTTACCTTCTCTATAGAAATTAAGTCACTTTTCTTTATGTCCTCGTAATACTTGTTAGATAATACAGAACCATCTTCATCTACTAAGCTAACATTTACTTTCTTATTCCCACTTCCACCTAAAAGTCCGCCGAAAATGAGTGTAAAAATAATAGGCATTCCAAACATAAGTATATAACTTTGTGGTTTTATTAAAATTTGTTTTAACTCTAGCCAACAAAGTGCCCAAACCTTCTTCATCATTTCTCCCTCCTATCTCGTACGTAAACGTAATGTCCCTATCATAACGGAGACAATTCCTGCACCACATAAACTAAAAATAACAGGGAGTAACACATCCCAAGATGTTCCCGACATAATATTTAAAAAGCTTGTAAGTGCCCATTTATTCGGAGCAACATTCGCAATGGTTTGAAGTGTATCAGGGAATACGTAGATTGGTAACATCGATCCTCCTAATATAGCGAGTATTTGAATACCGATTCCTCCCATTACATCTGCCGTTTTTTCCTCACGAATAAAAGCGGCAATTAACATAGATAAACCCGAAACACAAATTGCATAAGACATTCCCACCGCTACTATTTGAGATAAGTCTCCGCCCCATTCCACATGAAACATAAAGTGTGTAGCAACTATAAATATCCCAAATTGTATACAAGCAAATAATAATGTACCTAAAAACTTCCCGAATAAAATTGAAAATGAACTCGTCGGTGTACTGAACAAACGCGCCAACGTCTCAGTTCGTTGCTCTGTTACAACTGACTTTGCACCTACTGTTATGTTATATAGTAAAAACATGACTAACATCGCTGCGGCATAATATTGCATCGCTGCAACTGTTTTTTTACCTATCGTTCCTTTTTCAATGTTATCTGCACCCGAAGTTGCTACTGTTTGTAAATCTCCACTTACTTCTTTTGCAACTTGTTCCACATTACTATGCTGAGAATTTGCTAATTCCGTCACAACACTTTTAGTAGATACCGCAACTGTTTGAACACGCTCTGAAAAAGAGCGGACCATTGATTCAGCGATTTTGGCTTGTATATCTTTTGATGGGTCTATAAACACCTTTGGTTCTTTTAATTTTCCATCTTGTACTTGTTCGCTCCATTTATTCGGGATGACGATTCCCACATCGATTTTCTTTTCCTTTAACATATCTTCAAGCTCTTCCTGAGAATTAACTATCTTTACTTTCACATCATCTTTTAATTCTTTAGATTGCAATACGTCTTTTTGAAAGACATCTGCAAACTCATCATTTCCTACTTGATAATAGCCAATCACTGTTTTGGGTAGTCCACCATTATCAAATATATTACTTAACGCTGAACCTAAAATCGCTGTTAATAAAAGCGGCATAATTAACATCATCATAAATCCGCGCCGATCAATTAAACGTATTTTTAAATCTTTCCATGCAATAATAAAACTTTTCATCTCGCACTAACCTCCTTAATCACGAAGTGAACGTCCTGTTAATTGTAAAAAGAGTGCCTCTAAATTCGGTTCTTGCACTTCAAGCTTTAAAATTTGAGCGTTGTTCTCCACAACTACTGACACAACTGTACCAATGGACTCGCCACCATTTAGCCCAATATCAATCGTACTATTATCTTCATCAAAAATAATTCGTTCAACAACAGAGAGTGCTTTCAACTTTTGTAGCAGTTCCGTACTATAACGATTTAATTGCAATCTCACTATAAACCCATCCGCCAGACGATTACATAGTTCCCTTTTCGTTCCTAATGCAATTACCTTTCCATGATCAACAATTGCAATTCTTTCACATAAATACTCTACTTCTTCCATGTAATGACTCGTATAAATAACTGTCATCCCTTTTTCATTTAACTTTTTAACAGTCTCTAAAATATGGTTTCTCGATTGCGGATCAATCCCAACTGTCGGTTCATCCATAATTAACAACTCTGGCTCATGCATAAGTGCTGCACCAATATTAATACGCCTTTTCATTCCACCTGAAAATGTTTCAATTTTATCTTTTTCACGGTCCTGTAAACCGACGTAAGCTAATACTTCCTCCGCTCGCTCTTTTGCAATTTTTCCATTTAAACCATACATTTTCCCCCAAAAAACCAAATTTTCCTTCGCTGAAAGTGTTGGATAGAGCGCAATGTCTTGTGGAACAATACCAATTTTCTTTTTCGCCTCTAATGGATATTCTTTTACTGATTTCCCACCAACTTTTATATCACCACTGTCGTATGAAATTAACCCGCAAATCATTGATATCGTCGTTGATTTTCCCGCACCATTTGGACCAAGCAATCCAAATGTTTCCCCTTTCTTCACCTCAAAAGAAACATTCTTTATGATTTCCTTCTTACCAAATGATTTCGTAATATGATCTATGACTAACATACTGATTCAGCCCCTTTGCATTCATCTACACTTTCATTGTAGAAAAATTCCTTCTTCTCTCCATCATCCTTGAGATAGAAATACAAAATAAAAAAGCAGCAAATTCTGCTGCTTTTTCACACTTATATATGCCAAAAGTCATGTGTACATCGTGATGCCATACCTTACTGCGTATATGGCTGCTTGCGTTCGATCTCTCAGTTCTAACTTACTAATTAAATTAGAAACATGATTCTTAACAGTTCCCTCTGTAATAAATAACTTTTCCGCAATCTCTTTATTATTTAACCCAAGTCCAATTTCCCTTAAAACATCTACTTCTCGCTCAGTTAATTGCGCTAATTGTTCTGGTGTGGTGCACTCTACTGCTACTTTTGTCTTTTTTAATTCTTTTATGATTTGCGCTGTTATATCCTGAGGAAGCACAGCCCCTCCACTATGCACCGTTAAAATTGCTTGAGCGATTGCATCTGTCTCCATGTCCTTCAATAAATAACCACTTGCTCCTTGCTCCAATGCTTCAAAGATAAGCTCACTATCACTAAAAGTCGTCAACATAAGTACCTTTATATGAGGGAACTGTTCTCTAACTAAACGTGTTCCTTCAACACCATTCATACGTGGCATCCGAATATCCATCAAAATAATTTCAGGATGTAACTCTTTCACCTTTTGTATCACTTCGTCTCCATCTGTAGCAGTTCCCACTACTTCAAGTTCCTGACGTAAATTTAATAACATCGCTAAACCATCACGAATGAGTGATTGATCATCAACAATCATAATCCGAATCATACAGTTCCCCCTATTAACCACGTTTTCTCCTGAAGTGGAAATTCAATCTGTAACCGAAAGCCTTTTTCTATCTCACTCTCAAATTGAATAGTTCCACCATGTTCCTCTACTCGTTCTCTCATATTAAGTAAACCAAAACCTGGGCTTACCTCGTTAACTCCCACGCCATTATCCAAAATACATAGTTTAACTTTTTTCGCCGAACAAGTTAAACTCACTTCACATAAAGTCGCCTTGCCGTGCCGCTTTGCATTTGTTAAAGACTCTTGCATAACCCGGAGCAGTGTAGGCTGTAGTGACAGCGGAATCACAACCGGATCTCCTTGTAATTGAAACGATACTTGTACTTTCGTCGCTTTAGAATATCCATGTAACATTTCACGCATATTCTCTATTATGTTCCCTAGTTTACCTTCTTCTTTTAAGGCATGTACAGACGCTCTCACCTCTTGAAGTGATTTCCTGGCTAGCCCATGACATGTATGTAAAACCTCTTCCGTAGCGTCCGACTTTTGTTTCCACAAAGCCTCTGCCAGTTGTAATTGGACAAGTAAAGCTGTCATATTATGACCGACAGTATCATGAATTTCTCGGGCAATATCATTTCGCTCTCGAACGGCTGTCAATTCTTCTACCTCTTTGGCATATAGACGTAATTGTTCATGCGCTTCTTTTAGAGCTGTATGAGACAATGTCAATTCCTCATATTGCTCATCTACCATTTTCCGAGCAGCTGTAAGTTTTTTTATTAAACTTCCAGCTAAAGCACTAAAAACGATGAACATAAAATTAATGGCATTACTCTCCAATTCTAAACTACCTGTATGTTGATACGCATGTAATATATTTATAAACCAACAAAGAAAGAAAAAAGTAATAAAAAAGTACATCATACTTCTACGAAATTCATGAATAAATAGCCCTACTGCATCAATTCCAAATATAATTAAATATAAACATGTCTCGGGAAATAAAAAACCTAATAAAGCTGTGACTATCCCATTTGCTAATAGTGTATAAAAAACAAGTTTTTTACCTCCATTCACTTTTACTAGCAAAATATGATTCACAATATAAATAAAAAGTGCTGTACCCACAAAAAATTGCAAATGTGCTGTTTCACGTGAAACATGGTTTGCATAAACAAAACAAATCATGACGATTGTAACAATTCGCGCGTATCCTAACATAAAATTCTCCTCACATTTTAATAACCTAAAGTGCATCTCTTCATTATAATAACAAGAAAATTATACCAATTACTTCTCTTTCCTTACACAAAAAAAAAGCAAGCCCCCCTCAAAACATGAGAAAACAACTTGCTCTTTCATTCTAATCTCTTTACTCCATGATATTCTCTAAAGCATTATATAACTCCGCTCGTAACAACTCTTTCTTCGTTTTTTCTTCATACAATTGTTCAAGCATTTCAACATCAACTACTTGTTCCATCTTACACTCAAGCGTATATATATCTTCTTCAACATGCATTAACTCGGTTTCAATCTCCTCAATATTCCTAACTTCTTTCTTTTTTACAGGGACTGTTTCAATATTTTTTCTTCCTTGGCGTTGCTGCTTTATCACTTGCGTCTCGAGCTTTTCCTCCCACTTTTGACGCGCCCATGCATAGTTCCCTGCAAACTCAAATAATTTACGCTCATCAATCCAATACGTCTTTTCAAATAACTTATTTAAAAAATAACGATCATGTGAAACAGCTAAAATCGTTCCATTATATTGTTCAAGAGCTTCCTCTAAAACTTCTCTTGATTCAATGTCGAGATGATTTGTCGGCTCATCTAAAATTAAAAAATTGATATCTTGATACATAAGTTGTGCAAGTCTTAACCTCATTTTTTCTCCACCGCTCAGTTGCGTTACTTTCTTAAACACCGCTGGACCATAAAATAAAAACTTAGCTAATATATGTCTCGCTTCTCCCTCTGTTACAGCTACACATTCCCTGAAAGCCTCCAATACGTTACTCTTCATATTTCCGTACGCATGCTGGGATAAATAACCGATTTTCACACTACTTCCAATTCGAATTTCTCCAGCGTCTGGTTCTATTTCTTCTAATAATAACTTTAATAGCGTTGTCTTTCCTGTACCATTACGACCAACAATAGCTGCACGCTCTTGAAAACGAACATGTAAGTTTGCTTCGTTAAATAAAAGATGTTCCGCAAACCCTTTACTCACTTCTTTCATTACAACAACATCTTTTCCACTTCTCTCTTGCCCTTCAAACTGAAGTCCCATTTGTTTTCGTTCTAAAATAGGTTTCTTTAGTTTTTCCATACGTTCCAGTGCACGTTCCATACTTCTCGCTCTCTTATGCAATCCTTCATTCGGAGGATTCGCCTGATTTGCCCATTCACGTAGTCGCTTAATTGCTTCTTTCATTTTCTTTATTTTCTTTTGCTGTTCTTGATAAGCCTGAAACTCCTGAAGCAACCTTTCTTCCTTCTCTTCAACAAACCGAGAATAGTTTGTATGATACACGTTAATCTCTCCATCTTCTAAATCAAAGATCTTCGTTACAACTTCATCAAGGAAATAGCGATCATGTGAAATAACCATAACTGTTCCGTTGTATTCTTTTAAAAATTGCTCTAACCATTCGACTGCAAATAAATCTAAATGATTGGTTGGTTCATCTAATAAAAGTAAATCTGGTTTCTGCAACAACATGTATGCAAGGCTTACTTTTGTTTGTTCCCCACCACTTATCTCCACAAATGATCGTGGGAATAGTTCTGTCACCTGTAAACCATTTGCTACCTTCATAATGTTCGCTTCGATTTCATAACCACCAAGAAACGCAAACTTTTCTTGGATGATTCCGTATCTTTCCATTAATTTTTGTAAAACAGAAGATTCCTGTTCTTCCGCCATATCTTTTTCTAAAGTACGCATTTCTCTTTCTAATTCCTTTTCTATTTTAAAAGCGGAACTCAATACTTCATATACAGTCATACTCTCATCAAATTTCGGAATTTGTGCCACATGACCAATACGTGTACCTTTCTTCATATGAATGGCCCCTGCATCCAAACTTTCCATTCCAGTTAAAAGCTGAAAGATTGTTGTCTTCCCGCTACCGTTACGACCAACTAATCCAACACGTTCACCATTCTTTATTTCAAGCGATATATTTTCAAATATGATGTTTCCACCAAAAGATTTCGTTACATTATTTACACTACAAATTGTCATTTTCCGTACTCCTTTCAATATAAAAAACCATGGGAAAGAAACATTCCCCATGGTTTTCGGCATAGAAAAAGGAAGCTAAATAGCTCCCTTTTCACACGTTTATTAAAAATGGGTGAAGAGATTTCTATCGTTCTATAGCTACTATGCAATTGTTAAAAAAGGACAGACGTATCCCGTTAACAACTACATCATGAAAAATCGCACGACAAAAATAGATAAAATCTAAAAATTTGGCACGTGCAGCTAAAGAACGTTTCATCTCATTCACCTCTTTCGTACGGAATTTAATACTTACTTCTTTATTATACTTTCCCATTTCATGTTTGAATAGTCATTTTTCTGAAAATAATGAAGATAGACTAAACATTTCAATAAGTGACATCAAATCTTACAAAACTGTTATGTTCACGTAATGGAAAGCGATAGTACGAAAAGATGCCTCCCTATACAATAAAGATGTAAACAAGAGAGACAACAAAAGGAGGAAACAATCATGATGAAAGAAATCGTAAAAGCAATCTTTGAGGTATTAGTGAACGGACAAGCAGTTGTAAAAGAACTAAATGAACTATAAAAAGGAGTGAAAGAATATGATGAACATGGTAAAAATGATTTTACACGCTCTAGTTGATGCAAAAGCAGTTAGCCAAGAATTAAACCAACAATAAAAAAGGGGTAAACGAATATGAAGAAAGCCATTATTGTCATCGCAAGTACAGCAATTGCCTTATACACAATAAAAAATAGAAAAAAGAAGCATAATAAAAACGATTTATATTATCCATACACATTATTAAAGAAAAAATAAAAGACAAGGTACCCTATCTTAATGAGGATATCTTGTCTTTTATTTTTTATATTCCCTTTAAAGGATTTTCTTCTCCTTTTCCCGAATATATTAAGCGGGATTTTTACACATATTTTAAAGGGGCATATATACAAATGGATACACAACAACTATACTTTTTAAACGATATCGGCAAACAAAAACCAGAAAGCATCCGGAATAGAAGCGCTGCATGTCCTTTTTGTGACAGAGAAAATTTAACCGATATTTTAGCAACTGAAGGCTCAATTATTTGGCTAAAAAACAAATTTCCTACATTAAAAGATACATTTCAAACGGTGTTAATCGAAGCAGATAATTGTGAAGATCATATTGCGACATATACAGAAGAACATATGCGATCGTTAATCCGTTTCTCCATTAAACATTGGTTAGATTTACAGAAGAATGAAGAATTCACATCTGTAATTTTATACAAAAATCATGGTCCATTCTCAGGTGGAAGTTTGCATCATGCACACATGCAGATTATTGGAATGAAATATGTAAACTACCTCGATAACGTAGAACACGACAACTTCCAAGGAGTAATTGTACAAAAGAACGAACACATTGAACTCAATATCTCAGATCGTCCTATTATCGGTTTTACTGAATTTAATATCATTATTGAAGATATTGGATGCATAGATGAACTAGCAACTTATATTCAGCAAACTGTACGTTACATACTGACAGATTTCCATAAAGGATGTAGTAGTTATAACTTATTCTTCTATTACTTAAACGGAAAAATCATTTGTAAAGTTGTTCCTAGGTTTGTCGTTTCACCATTGTATGTAGGGTATAAAATACCGCAAGTTTCCACCAAACTAGAAGACGTGAAAATACAACTAGCAGCATATTTCACAAAACAAAACGACGCGATTATCCACAAAAAATAGAGTAGGTATCAAAAACCTACTCTTTAATTACACCTTTATTTCGATAGTACACATCTTCTAATCCGATGTTATACTTCATATTATTATCCGTCCACTCTGTCCCTAAATTCCCTGGCCACCCAGATGTATTTGCTATATATTTTAGTAATGCAAAATCCGTCAAACCTTTTTGCACCCCGCGCTTATATCCTTTCATTAAATGCGGCATTGCAATTTTCGCGTTTGTACGTGGATCTTTTAGCTCATCATCCGTTAAATGATCCGGCGCAAGTCCACCACCGCGATGCAATTGAAACAATCCGAATGAAGTTCCGTTATCTCCAACACTTCTTGGATTTAAACGGCTTTCATGTTCGGCAATTGTAAGAGGTATCCATTCTGGAAGATTGACTTTCTTTGCTTCCTCTATAATAATTTGTTTCATCTGTTTTGCTTCTTCTGAGTCAACATAGCTTGTCTCATTTACTAATTTGCCCATTCCTTCAGACTTTCCTTGGAAATATAAGTACACCCCAAGAACAACTAAAAATCCTACAAAGAATTTCTTCACTACCTCTACCTCTTTCTCCGCTGAAATTTGTCCCCTTTCAGCCTTCTTCCCTTTACAATTACCCACATCCTATCATTCTCTTACTCTTTTATCATAGCAAATAACTATACATATTATCATCATGCTTTAGACCGATTTTGTGAAAAAACAGCTGGTAAATACGTGCAAAAATGTAACTTTCATAGACTACAACGTATTTCTTGTATATAATTGTAAATTGAACTCTACATATAGAATAGGAGCAGACCAAATGAAAAAGTGCATAATACTCTTGTTCAGTATTTTACTTCTTATCCCTATCCACATCTCTGCACAAACATCATCAAAACCAAAAGTACTTGTTTTATATAGTACAAAAGAAGATAAAATTACAAATAATATTCAAATTCTTAACACTCAATTAGGACATTTTACAAACGATATAACTACGAAAAGTTTAAACAAAGCTCATGAAATTACTAATTCATCTTCTTATACACATATTGTCTATATCGGTGAACAAAAAGAAGAGTTTCCTACTGAAGTAAAACAACTTATAGAAAATTTCTCAGGCCCAGTATTAGTTTTAGGGCAAAATGTTGAACAATTATCTAATCGTTTTTCATTCATTACCCTAAAGGATAATGATATACGAACTAATAAAATCGAATATCCAAGTAATAAATTAAAAAACACTCTAGAAGAAGAACGTTTGATTCAATCTTTTGATACAAACGGAACTGTTCTTGCTAACGCTTTAAGCTCAAATAACAAGAACCCACTAATCGTTCAACATGAAACATCTTACTACGTTGCAACACCAAATCTCTTTGACTGGATCTCTCATTACGTCGGTGAAATGCTATTTTCTTACTTTGGACAAAAACCAACGACAAATAAAGTAGAAGCTTATTTACGTCTTGAAGACGTTCATCCAGCCGCAGATATAAATCAATTAAAAGAAATTGCTGAATTATTAAAAGAGAAAAAGATGCCATACATGATCACTGTTATACCTGTATATACGGATCCGGAAACAGGTAAAACACTACATTTAAAAGATAAACCCGAACTAGTCGATCTTTTACGCTCTATGCAAGATGATGGTGCAGCAATTATTATGCATGGTTATACCCACCAATTTTATGATAGTGAAACTGGTGAAGGTTTTGAATTTTGGGACGTAAAAACAGACCAACCAATTCGTCAACCAAAGCATGAAAAACCAAAAACAAAAGATGATTTCCCTACTATAGATGCCTATAATGCATACGTAAAAAAAGGGGAAGAATTTGAAGAAAAATATACAACTGATCATATTGAAAAAGGCATTCAAGAACTTGTAGATGCCAAATTATATCCTGTCGCATTTGAAGCACCTCATTACACGATGTCTCAAAAAGGATATGAAATATTATCAAGGTACTTTTCAACTTATGTAGGACAACTACAGCTAAGTGATACAACTTGGAAATCCATGCACTCACCATTTTATACAAGTACCCCATCCTTTTTACATGGCATGAAACTAATGCCTGAAACAGTTGGATTTATTGAAGAAGATAAGCCACATGCTATCGCTAAAATGAAAGAACGTGCTGTATCTGTTGCAAAACTATCTGACGGCATTATCGGTGCATTCTATCATCCTTACTTAGGTGTGAAACCATTAAAAGAAGTACTAAAGGATCTAGAAAGTATTCCAAATATAGAATGGATTGATTTACAAAAAGAAACAAATGAAGTGAAAATGAAGGATATTCATATTACTACTAATAAAGATGGCATTCACGTTGAAAAACCAACAAGCGCAAGCGACGTAATGGATTATGTAAAACAATATGGATTCTTCCTTATACTTGGTTTCTTCATCATTGTCTTTCTATTGTTATTAAGACGTGCAAAAAAATTAGAATCCTAATACAAAACCACCAAGCAAAATTCTTGGTGGTTTTTTTAACTTAAACCAAAACGCGGCATATTATTAATAACCCATTGATTATGTTCATAAATAAATTCAACTTCCGCTTTTTCCGTTACATTATCATAGTCATTATACGTTTCTACCTGCGCTTTTATTTTTCCATCCTTTAACTCGGCAGAAATAATTTTTGTAAATTTAGTTGCTGCTTTTGACCCTGGATCTCCAATAGCATAGTGCATTTTTCCATTTAACTCTTTCACATACTTACTCTTCATATACTCTGCTATAAATGATTTTGAGAAATACGTAGATAGCGTAGTCTCTAAATTATCCTTCGTATTATAAATAGGGTTCACTAATTCCCCGTATGAAAAATCCCCTACTCGTTTTGGATTTCCTGTTAGTGCAGCCATTTGAACATTAGTAAGTTCCTTCTGTGCATTCCATACTTTCTGTAACATAACGTCGTCTGCTAGCTTCTTATCTTTTACTTCATTTGATTTCTTTGTATCTAGATTCATGATAGTGCCATTATCCGTATAGAGGTACATATCTCCTGCTACAAAATATAAATAAGATTTAGTTGGTTCAACCGCTTTATTATAAATTACTTTTTCCTTTCCTCCATTCATTCTCTTCTTATATACTCCATCCTTTTTTATATAATAAAAAGTGTCCCCTTTCACATTCATCTGCAAGGCATCCTTTACCAATAACTTTTCATTATTTTGTTGAACATCTATTTCATATATGCCATGCTCAGCTTCATTTGTTTCAAAAGGTAACGAAAAGTCGACAACAGCATATAATTTTTCATTATCATATGTAGCACTAGATATTGTTGCATAATTTTCTTTTGACCAAGTTTTATTATCTTTTGTAACTTGTGTTCCACGATTTTTATTCCAATGTAGAATACTATCATCTATCGTTTGAGACCAACCAGAATTTTTAAATGCCGCTTCTTCTTCCTGTCCCGTTTTCAAATCCATTTTTACAATCCCTACAATATCAAAACCACCATGCTCAGAATATTTTTTCGGATAAAATAAAGTTTGATCTTTTATATAAACATAATTTGTATCCGCTTTTAACGTGTCTAGCTTTTTGTTAGATATATCATACTTCATTAAAGAAGATAATCCCGCATTCTTATCTTCATCCGTATGAATAAAATATAAAACCTTGTTTTTTATATTTATGTAAGAAGCATTTACACCTTCCACTACACGTTCCGAAGTCTGAAATTGATCTTTCGTACGATAAATGCCTCCTGTATTTTTATTACCATTTACTGCATAGTAAACCCATCCATTACTCTCTGCCATCTTCCCTTTATTAGAACTGTTTCCAACCGTATTGCCATTTTTCTCATTTTCTTTCATCTGTTTTTCAACTACTGGATCAATTTGTTCTTCTTTATTTTCTTGTGTTACGTTTGAATTGATAGTCTTTTTTTCTGCTTCACATCCAAACGCTGCAAGTGAAAGTGTACCGATCATCATTGTAATAGCTATTTTTTTATATGCTCTCCCCATTTTCTTCCCTACTTCCTTCATCAAATTAAACATATCATAAATTATAGAAAATATTAGAAAAAATATCCATAATAAAAAGGATAAGAGTAACGCTCCTATCCTTTCAAATAAAGTGAAACTTTAATTAGTGGGGTTTTGTCCATCCCCCACTGGTTATTAGTTGAACCAATCGGGCTTTACGGGCAGTTGATCTCCCACCTAATTCCTCCGCATTAGTCAAATTTTGAGGTGGAAGTCTTACTGCCCGTTAATGCGGGGTAAAATTGAATCGTATTTTCATATATCGTTTTCATAACCTTATCAACAGACATGTTTTTTATAACACTAATTTCCTTTAATACCTCTCGAATCATTCTCAGATGCGTCATAACATCGTCTTGAAATTCCCACGGTCCATCCGTTTCTACCATCATATATTCAAGAGGATAATACGAAACAATTTTTCTAATCTTCTCCTTATATAAAACATCTGGTGTAATAGAAATATAATAACCGTTCCTCATCATACGTTTCATTGTTGTTTCACTTCCTTTAAACCAATGAAAATGTGCACGTGAAACTTTATATTTCTCCAATAAATCACATACAATATCAGCATCTTCATACACTGCATGCAATATAATTGGTAAATCATATTTACTAGCTAGTTCAACAAACCGTTGTAACACTGATATATACGAATTGATAGCAATGCGCTCATCTTCTTTTCTTAAATAATACGGTAAGCCAACTTCACCAATCGCAACTATATCATCTACATGCTCTTCAATTAATTTATAAATTTGCTCACATTCTTCTTTATGAATCGGTTGCTCCGGATGAAAACCTATTGCTGGATGTACAAAAGGATATAGTTTTGCTAAAGATAAAGTTTCTTTACATGATTGATAATTCATAGATACTGCAATAAGCCCCTTTATCTCTTTACTATGCTCCACATCTTTAAGTAATTTACTTTTCTCTTCATCCTTATATTGGTCAACATGTATATGACTATCAATCCACTTCACCTTTATTCCCCCATAAAAAAAACAAGAAAGGATCTCCCTTCTTGTTTTGTCATCTATATTATTTAACAATTAAGTTTGTTATGATATCAAATAACCCAATACATACTACGGCAACAGTAAAGTAGCTACAGAAATCTTTAATTGGAAACTTCACTACTTCTTCTTTACGCATCCCATTCTTCTCCCTTCTTACTATATCCCTAATTATTTTTATCTATTTGTATCTATTATGCAAAAAATATGACAAAATTACTATCGAATTAACTTACGTAAACCTTACAATGTTGTAAGGTTTATAAAGTGAAACTTTAATCAGTGGGGGGTTCTTCATCCCCCACTGATTATTAGTTGAACCAATCGGACTTTTATGGGCAGTTGATCCCCCACCTAACTTCTTTGCTTTCGCTGAATTTTGAGGTGGGGGTCTTACTGCCCATTAAAGCGGGATAAAAAGGGCCTCATCTCCATACAGATGAGGCTATTAAAAAGTAGTTGGTTTTTCATTCTTCATTCATATTACAAACAGAAAGTAATACAGTGAGACTTTCTAATTACACTATATAAAATTCACTATCTTTTAACCATCGAATTACATTACAGAAGACTTACATGTTTGTAAGCTATGTGTAATGTAATTCGATAGTTTCTCTCACCTACATCTCGTACAATAAAGTTAGCAAGTAAGCCAAATAAGAAGAACACTCACATAACCAAATTACATTGCTAGTAGCTACTCTTCTTATACCTTTCACTCATGCTACTACAATGTACCCCCTTCCCCTTTATATATTAAAAAAAGCCTTAGTCCATATGGAATAAGGCTTTTTTTGCACACACCAAAATACCCCTACCTAGTATTTTTGTTTTCGACAAAAAATAGGTGGGGGTATAATTTGCTATCTCATCGCTAAAAGTTTACTCTTTGCATTAATAGGAATATTTATCGCTTCAATTTCTTCAATTGCCTCGCCGTAACGTCCTTTTGCATACACCTTTAATGTTTCATCTCTCTTTAACATATGCTTAACAGTCTTCTTTATTTTTTGTTCTCTTCCACGTTCGTCAAATGCAATAAATTCATATTCATACCACTCATCACCAATATGCTGACCAATTGTATTCACAACCGTATAGTATTCTTTCGTCTTATAAAACGGATTATATTTATCGATAACCGGTCCAAGTTTCGTAGGTAGTAACATTATTACTATGACTATCATCGCTATTATAGTAGTGATCATTTTTTTCTTCATAATAAACATTCCTCCTCTGCAGGATATATATACATCCATTTTAAAAAGAAGGAATACAATCTACTATTGAATCTCATTACATTACACTTACACTTTTGTAAGAATTAAAAAAAGGTGAACGAATTTACTCGTTCACCTTTTAACTCGCTTTAAAGCCTCCACCAAGTACATCACGTACATCATGGATAACAACGAAAGCATCTTCATCCACTCGACTAATAACTTGCTTTAACTTAACAAGCTCTTGTTTATTAATAACAACATATAAAACTTCTTTATTTTTACCAGTATATCCGCCGCGCCCTTCTAATACAGTAACGCCGCGTGTCATGTTTTTTGTAATAGCCTCACGTATTAACTCTGGTTGATTTGAAATAATTGTAACAGCCGTTTTTGTATCCATTCCTTCTACAATGAAATCAATCACTTTCGCTCCGATAAATACCGCAACAAGTGTGTACATCGCTTTTTCCTGCCCTATTATAAATACGGAACCAGCAATTACAACGATATCAATAATAAGTACACCTTTACCGACGCTCCAACCTAAATATTGATTTGCTAACCGGGCTAAAATTGCCGATCCCCCTGATGTACCTCCAGCTTTGAACATACAGCCTAATCCGATACCGACAAATACACCAGCAAATAGTGCCGCTAATAACGTATCACTATTTACATGATACTCAATATGTTCTGTAACATATAAAAACAAGGATGTTTCTACAATCCCTAAAATTGTATAAACCATCGTTTTCTTATCAAAAAATTTATAACCAACAGCTAGTAAAATTGCATTTATAGCAAAGTTCACAATCCCAGGCGACCAATCAAATAAATAGTACGTAACAACCGTTAAACCAATAATTCCACCCTCTGATAGACGGTTTGGAATTGCAAAGTAATTAATACCAATTGCGAATAATAATGAACCAATTGTAATTAGTGTTATTTCCTTTATACGTTGATTAACCATAGTTCATACCCTCCCCCCATTTGACATTGTATCACTATCTCCTAGAGGTTTAGAAGTTGTTTTTATTCAGCATTTTTCCTCATAAAGACCAGGATATTATGTTTAAACAGAGGGGTGATTAATTATTCATATTTGCTCTAACTATACGGACAAATCGCTCCACATTCCCCTTCTGAATATACTTAGCTCGGATGGTTTCATGATTACAAATAAATTCGAAATACGGGCGAAAAACTATGCTATCTATATGCAAATATGAGTACTCTTTACATGTTGAAGGATAGTATGGAAACTTCCCGTAAAAGAGGAGACGTCTAGTAGTAGCCGCAAAAATCCCATGTTGGTACGATAGCGTAAAATCATCCTTCTCAAATATCCCTACTACAAAAGCGACAACCTGTTCATCACCTTCTATATACTTTTTTACGCTCAATAAAAGCTCATTCATGCATATCATCCCTCCAAAATACTATTCTTGAAAAGAATCCATGGATTGTTACAAACCGGTTTAACCCCTTTATAAAGTATGAAACGCGTTTCCTGTCAAAGGTATTTCAAAAAATAATCCGTTATGCACTTATACACATAACGGATTAAAACTACACTGTAGATCGCTCCACAAGTTCATATGGAATTTCTACCTTTTCTTGTTTAGAACTTTCATCATTTGTTTGCCGATAAAACATTTCAAAGGCTTTTTTACCTATTTCCTTTAAATTTTGATCAATAGTTGTAAGTTGTAACACTTGCGAGATAGGTTGATTATCAAAGCTAATAATCGCTAAATCCTCAGGAACTTGAATACCTAATTTTTCAGCTTCCGTCATAACCCCAATTGCAACCTCATCTCCTGCTACTATTAATGCTTCAGGAAGATGCTGCATTTCCTTTAATTTATGAGCCACTTTCACACCATCTTCTAACGTAAAACATTCTGTAAAAATCCACTCTTCATTCACTTCTTCATCTATAGATTGCAATTGCTGTTTATACACATCAAAACGTTTTTGACTACTCGGTCCTAACTTTCTTCCCGTGCAATAACCAATTTTTTTATAACCTTTCTCAATCAAATAATCCATTCCTAATTGAAAAGCTGCTGAATGATTCGTATATACACTTGAGATATTTGAAATATCATTATCTTCACAAGCAACAATTGTTCCATAGGAAGCATACGGCTCTATCGTTTCCCATTCATTCGCACGAGAACAAATAATAAGACCATCCAATTGTTTTGTTTTTAACATATGTAAACTTTTCATTTCTTCTTTTTTATTATAATTTGTTTGGCAAAGTAGCACTCTGTAATTATGAGCTAACGCCACCTCCATCATCCCGCCCACCATCGCATCAAAACATGGATGATTAATATACGGTAAAATTACACCAACAATATTCGTTTTCCCTTTTGATAAATGAACGGCATTTGCGTTTTGTGAGTAATTCAACTTCTCAACTATCTCTATAACCGCTTTCCTTTTTTCTTCACTTACATACGGATGATCATTTAATACTCTTGAAACAGTCGTAACTGAAACTCCCGCCATCTTTGCAATATCTTTAATATTAGCCATACACTCACCTCTACTTTTAAATTAATAAATCCCATGAACATATGTCAAACCTTCTCATCATTACACCTTCATTCGTTTTTCTTACAAAAGTGTAATTTTCCTGTAAGCTAATTCGATAGTTACCCCCTTCTTTTTTTCATACAATTAAGTCAGAAACAGGGCAACAATTATTCGAAAAGGAGCGGATTTATATGATGAACAAAATGAAATCAAACAATTTTTTAAATACAATGGGCATGGTATTTTCCGCTCTAATCGATGCTAAAGCTGTTGCTTCTACATTAAACAAGTAAGGAGAATGTATGATGAATAACATCACTTTCAACAAATTAGATTTCTTAGGACTAGCTAGTGGCTCGATTCTTCTTACTGCTTTTATTTACGCCGCTACGCTTGTATAACTTTGTGTCCCCTTTCCCCTTTATTTATAAATAGTAATAGAAAAGACGACCGTCTATGCCCGGTCGTCTTTTCTTACTTTTGATTTGATTGCAAAGCTACCTTTAGCTCCTCAAACTTCTCATTTAATTGATCTGTCATCATTTTCATAGCTGTTTTTCGATCTATTTGTTCTTCAGCATCAATTTGAATTGGGTCTCCAAAAATCAATTGTGCCTTTTTCCCTTTTATTAATTCTTTTACACTTGATGGACCAATATAAGCTGCCGGTATTAATGGAACGTTAGAACGCATCGCAATTGTCACAGCACCAGCTTTTAACGAAACGTCTTCTGTCGATCTCGTTCCACTCGGGAAAATCCCTACCACTTTTCCTTCTTTTAATAAGCGTGATGGAATTTTAAGTGTACTCGGTCCTGGATTTGCACGATCTACAGGGAATGCATTTACATTTTTAAAGAACCAATTTTTGAATTTCCCTTCAAATAATTCTTTTTTGGCCATGTAATGAATCTCTGTTGGGTACATCCCTGTAGCTAACATTAATACATCCATAAAACTTGTATGTGTACAAGCAACAACATACGGACCACCTTCTGGTAGCTTTTCTCTTCCTTGCACTTCTACTTTCCCAGCTGTTTTAAATATATATTTCAACAAAAATGTAATTGGTTTATACATTGGTTTCGTTCCTTTCTGAACATCCGAAGTATAGTCATTTTCTTACCTTAATTATAACACTAAGTTATAGGAGTTGGTAATAAAAATGAGTATTAATTGTTAATTTTCAATTCTTACAAAAGTGTAATTTTCTTGTAAGCTAATTCGATAGTTACTTCTTGCGATATTTCATACAATTAAGTCAGAAACAGGGCAACAATTATTCGAAAAGGAGCGGATCAATATGATGAACAAGCTGAAAACGAACAATCTTTTAAATACAATGGGCATGGTATTTTCCGCTCTTATCGATGCAAAAGCTGTTGCTTCTACATTAAACAAGTAAGGAGAATGCATGATGAACAATATCACTTTTAACAAATTAGATTTTTTAGGATTAGCTAGCGGCTCTCTTCTTCTTACTACTTTTATTTACGCTGCTACGCTTGTATAACTTTGTGTCCCCTTTCCCCTTTATATAGAAAAAGACGACCGTCTATGCCCGGTCGTCTTTTTACATGTTTCTTTCTTTCAACTCTTTTAAAAGCTGTATCATTTCAGCTTGTTGTTTTATCTTTTTACGACCATTCCGATTAATTGCTGCAAGCTCACAAGCAACTCCAACGGCAAAGAAAAACAATAAACTTTCTAACATATGAAATCCTCCAATTGGCTATTAAACAGCTTGGCGTAATTGCTCTTCTTGTAACATCTTCTTATTTATATTTTCTTCTTTTCTCTGACAAACGTTATTGCGAATAAGCGCTGCGATAACAAGTAAAGTTCCTATAATATCAAACATCGTTATTTGATATCCTTGCATCATCATAATCATTAAAGTCGTAATAGGCACAAAGTTAATAAACAAAATCCCATTAATCGATGATAAAATCTTCACACCGTAATTCCAAGCAAGTAATGCTACAATTCCCGGTAATGTCATCATAAATAACAAATCATATTTCACGACAGAAATCGTTCCCATACTCGGAACTGAAACATATCCAAGCGACGTAATAAGTACCGTTATAATTCCTGTAACGGTCGTACCGAATACACACGTTAACGTAGAGTAACGTAATGTCGACCAATCGCTACACGTTTGACCACCCATCGTATAAATAACCCAACCTACAACTCCAACAAATATACATGCTAGTGAAAACATGTTATCTTTCAATGTTAAAAAGAAACTCATGTCGCCCTTTGTAATAACAAATACAGCCCCTACAAAAGCGATAATCATGCTCGTTATCATATATTTTTTCGGTTTTACATGCTTATATCCCCATAAAATACAAATAGAAATCATCGGCATAAGTGCTTCCATAATGGAAGCTACCATCACACCTGATTTTCCCATTAACATTTGACCTAAAAATACAAGTACATTATATACAGTAAACGCCATCGTTCCGAAAAAGACGAGCAGCTTTCCTCTTCCTTCTAAACGAAATGCCTGTTTTCCTTCTTTCATTAACAACAATACAATCAGCATTATCGCCACCGCTCCATAGCGAATAAGCGAAAAGTAAAATGGATCTATGTATTCTAACGCATGATCAGCAACTGGAAACATTGCTCCCCATGACATACTTGCAATTAAACACGCTAAAGCGCCTATTATCATTTGACCTTTTCTCACCGCAATCCCCCACTTCTTTCTATTTGCACAAAGAGAATTGTAAAAGAAAAAATATATCACGTAAAATGATTCAAAATGATGTTAACTATCATTTATAATGATAGTTAACATCAAGGAGGATCGTATTATGGAATTAAGAGATTTACAAATCTTCCAGAGCGTTGCCGAACAAGGTAGTGTAAGTAGTGCAGCAAAGGAATTAAATTACGTACAATCAAATGTAACAACGCGTATTAAACAACTGGAGAACGAGCTGAAAACACCGCTCTTTTATCGTCATAAACGAGGCATGACTTTAACAGCTGAAGGAAGAAAAATGCTCGTTTATGTTAATAAAATTTTGCAAGATGTTGAGGAGCTAAAACAAGTATTTTTAGATAGCGAAACACCCTCTGGCATATTAAAAATCGGTACTGTCGAAACAGTAAGTACATTACCTACCATTTTATCTTCTTACTATAAAAGCTATCCGAACGTCGATTTATCATTACAAGCAGGTCTAACAGAAGAATTAATTAGAGAAGTACTCGATCATCAACTAGATGGCGCTTTTATATCAGGGCCAATAAAACATCCCCTTATTGAACAATATGATGTTAGTACAGAGAAATTAATGCTTGTAACACAAAATAAAGCTTTTCATATAGAAGAATTTACAACAACGCCTCTACTCGTTTTTAACCAAGGTTGTGGATACCGTTCCAAACTAGAACGATGGCTGAAAGACGAAGGTTTGCTACCAAAAAGAATTATGGAATTTAATATATTAGAGACTATATTAAACAGTGTTGCACTCGGCCTTGGAATTACGCTCGTACCACAGTCTGCTGTCCACCACCTTTCTAAAGCAGGGAAAGTACATTGTCATGCAATCCCTGAAAAATACGGCAGTATTTCAACGGTTTTCATACGCCGCAAGGATAGCTATATGACAAATTCAATGCGTAGCTTTTTAAAAACAATCGAAGAGCACCACCACATTAATATGCTTTAAAAGACATTCTTACACGAATGTCTTTTTTTCTTACAAAAGTGTAAGTCTTCCGTAAGCTAATTCGATAGTTGCAGGCGATCATATTTCCTATAATTAAGATATAAAGCAGGGCAACAACAATTCGAAAAGGAGCGGATACGCATGATGAACAAAATGAAATCAAACAAATTTTTAAATACAATGGGCATGGTGCTATCCGCACTTGTCGATGCAAAAGCCGTTGCAACTACATTAAACAAATAAGGAGAGATTATAATGAACAACATTACATTTAACAAATCAGATTTCTTCGGACTTGCAAGTGGAGCGACTCTTCTTACAGCTTTCATTTACACACTTGCTCAAGGTCTTGTTTAACACTTTGTTTCCCCAAACCCCTTTATATATAGAAAAAGCTGCTCGTCTTATAGACAAGCAGCTTTTTAGTTTATCCCGCTTTAATGGGCAGTAAGATCCCCTTCAGCGAAAGCAAAGAAGTTAGGTGGGGTCGGGCTGCCCATTAAAGTCCGATTGGGAGGGCTGATAATCAGTGGGGGATGAAGCCCCCCACTGATTAAAGTTTCACTTTATTTCATATATAATTTGACCTGTTTTCGTCATATCATATCCGCCAATCGCTTTTAGTTCATTATGAAATTCTTCCGATTGCAGAATGTCTTTTACAACTTCGATCAACTCTTCATTTTCTTTATTCTTCAAAATCACTAAATCATACTGCTCTTTCATGATTGGAATAAAGTCTACATTTACAATTTGCGAAAACTTTTCTGATCCTACTCCCACATCAGCTTTCCCATTCGCGACTTGCGTAGCAACACCAAGATGATTCGATTCTTCCCATTCATATCCACTAATACGTTCTTTATTTAAATTTTGAATGCGCAATTGTTCATCGACTAACACCCTAATACCAGAACCCTTTTCTCGATTTATAAATCGTATAGATGATTGAGATAAATCAGCCCATGTTTTTATATTTTTAGGATTCCCCTTTTGCACATAAAACCCAACGTTCCTTGCTAATAAATTAATCATCGTACATGGTTGTCCTACTAAAATACGTTTTACGTAAGGAACATTATATGTACCCGTTTCGCCATCAAACAAATGCAAGCTAACGATACTTCCTTCTCCTTGATACATTTTTACTAGGCTCGTTAAACTACCTTGATATGCCCTTAATATATTTGAACTTGGCAGGCGATTTTCTATACGTTTTGCCAACATGTCTAACGTTAGTTCTTGTCCGCTAATAATACATGTATTCGAGATACTATTACTGTCATTCTTTACAGAAGTAACTTGTACGTTACCTGTTTTCATTTGCTTAATATATTGTTCTAAATCTGCTGCATCAATGCGCATCTGTCTACCAATTCTATAAGAAGGCAGTTCTCCTTTTTTAATTAAATCGTATACAGTTAATTTTGATACTTTTAATCGCTTCGCTACTTCTTCCGTTGTGTAGGAATGATGATCCATAGACGATTCCTCACTTTCTTTCTTCATTGTAACAAAGAAAAGAATATTTCTCCTATATTTTAAAAATAACTACATCGTTCAAATTA
Organism: Bacillus cereus group sp. BfR-BA-01453; assembly: GCF_022662915.1. NCBI lineage: Bacteria > Bacillati > Bacillota > Bacilli > Caryophanales > Bacillaceae > Bacillus > Bacillus cereus group sp. BfR-BA-01453. The sequence continues at coordinate 52,654 of NZ_JAKUEN010000014.1, forward strand.
TATTCAATTATAACTAGTTATATTTATTTATATTTAGTTATAATTAATTATGTAAAAACGAAAGGGGATTTTTTATGAATAAGTTTACATTACACTCCATCGGGGCACTTATCCTTTCTTTTCTTCTTATATTTAGTGTTGCATGTACAAGCGGAGAGAAGAAAGAGAAATCAACCGCTAAAGAAGGAAAAACAGTTGAACTTACTATATCAGCAGCTGCAAGCTTACAAGATGCGCTAAAAGAAATTGAAACAAAATATAAAGAAAAAGAACCTAATATTAAACTTTCTTTTAACTTCGGCGCTTCTGGTGCACTTCAACAACAAATCGAACAAGGTGCACCTGCTGATTTATTCTTCTCAGCAGCCGAAGATAAATTCCAAACTCTCGTTAAAAAAGGATTCATTAATGAAAAAGAGGGGAAAAATCTCCTTGGAAACGAACTCGTTCTAGTCGTCCCAAAAGATAGTTCTCTTACAGAAATTCAAGATTTAAAAGATGAAAAAATAAAAAAAATCGCACTTGGTACACCTGAATCTGTACCTGCGGGAAAATACGCAAAAGCTTCTCTCACACATGAAAATCTTTGGAATGACATTCAAAATAAAGTCGTATTTACAAAAGATGTTCGCCAAGTGTTAACATATGTAGAAACAGGTAATGTTGATGCTGGTATTGTATACAAAACAGATGCTCTTATTTCAAACAAAGTAAAAATTGGTGAGACAGCAGCAGATACTTCTCATGAGCCAATTCACTATCCTTTAGGTGTTATAAAAGAATCTAAACACAAGAAAGAGGCGACTTCATTTTATGAGTATTTGCAGTCAAAAGATGCACAATCTATCTTTAAAAAATACGGATTTACAGTCCTATCATAATTGCCATGAGCTTTGATACTATTTTATCACCAATCTTTCTATCTTTACGAGTAGCTGCATGTGCCACCATTATTGTTACCATTTTAGGAACGATAATCGGACGAGCGCTAGCACGCTCCTCATGGAGATATAAAGTAATATTAGAAACTATTTTCTTACTACCAATGGTACTTCCGCCAACTGTAATCGGCTTTTTTCTCATTATCATTTTTGGAAATAACAGTCCCATTGGAATGTGGATAGAATCAATATTTCAGCAATCTATTATGTTTACATCTACTGCTGCTATCATTGCTTCTACAGTTGTTGCATTTCCGCTTATGTACCAATCAGCAAAAACAGGATTTTCTATCGCGAATGTACAAATTGAAGAAAGTGCTCGTGACCTTGGTGCAAGTGAATATCAAGTTTTTCTACACGTCACACTTCCGCTTGCATTTCCTGCCTTACTAAGTGGAATGATTTTGAGCTTTGTTCGTGCGCTTGGTGAGTTTGGTGCTACGCTCATGTTTGCCGGAAACATTCCTGGTAAAACACAAACTATCCCAACTGCCATTTACATGGCGATTGATGCAAGTAATATGCAGCTCGCCTGGACACTAGTAGTTATCACTATTAGTATGTCCCTCCTATTTTTGCTATGTATTCAGCTTATTAATAAAAGAATTACTAACTCTTAAGGCAGCTCTTTTTGAAGCTGCTTTTTTATTTCTTAGGAAATAAAAATATACCACCGGGAAATAACTGAATTTTAAATTTTATTTAAATATACATTCTATTTGAATTTACTTTCTAAAATAGGCAATTTCCTGTTATTATATGGAGGTGTTTGAAAAAATGAAGAAATGAAAACGCATTTATATCGTGAATTCTTCATCCTGTTTTAGCGATCGGTAATCTTCTACTCTATTAGTGGGGCATTACCGATCGTTAGAACGATATGTAATTATATTGGTATAGCAAAACGAAGGGAGTCTTGTAATGGACATTTTATTAGCGCTTCTTCCTGCAATTGCATGGGGAAACATCTTATTAGTAAGCGTAAAAATGGGCGGTGGTGCATATAGCCAAACGGTAGGTATGACAATCGGTGCTCTATTCTTCGCAACAATTATGTATGTATTTACTCAACCAGCTTTAACAATGACAATCTTGATTGTTGGTTTTATTTCAGGTTTATTCTGGGCTTTAGGACAAGTAAACCAATTAAAAACAGTTGAAAAACTAGGCGTTTCAACTACTGTAACAATTTCTACTGGTATGCAACTTGTTGCAACTTCTATCTTTGGGGTTATCGCTTTCCGTGAGTGGACTACTACTACAACGATCATTCTGGGAACGATTGCAATCCTATTAATCGTAGTTGGTGTTGTATTCACATCATTAGATGATAAAGAAAATGCTCAGCCACCAGGACAATTGAAAAAAGGACTTCTTACTTTAATTGTTTCTACTTTTGGCTATCTTGTATATGTAATTATTATTCGTTGGTATAACATCGATGGTTGGTCTGCTATTTTACCACAAGCAGTTGGTATGTTTGTTGGTGCGGTTGTACTGACATCTAAACATAAACCATTTAACAAATATGCAATCCGTAACGCTTTATCTGGTTTACTATGGGGAACCGGAAACTTATTCTTACTTCTTTCATTACCACGTGTCGGAGTAGCAACAAGCTTCCCATTATCTCAAACTGGAATCGTTATCTCAACATTTGGTGCGATTGTCTTCTTAGGCGAAAAGAAAACGAAACGTCAATTGATCTTTATTGCACTAGGTAGTGTTTTAATTATCGGCGGCGCTGTATTACTTGGTATGACAAAAGCATAAACTTATAATCTATTAGTAAACCCCTGAGGCACATATGCTTCAGGGGTTTTTTAATTCTAATTATTTTCTAGATATAATTATTTTTATGTTTTTGGCCCTTATAATTATTCTTCCACTCTAGCAAACCCGCTACACATATAAAGAGATTAATAACAGCTAATATTAGCATAACATATAACCCAGTGGAGATATAAATTGAAATACTAACTACATTATATAAAATCCATAAATGCCAGTTTTCTAGGATTTTTCGACTTAGCATAAATTGAGCTACTAATCCTAGTACAGCATTTAAAGCGTCTAAATATGGACTTGTTGATTCTAAGTAATGGACTTGATAATACCCCCAACCAATCCATGCAACTAAAATAAAGATTATATAAAAAATCCAACCTTGCAAATCTAAACGAACTGTTGCTTTTACCTCTTCCTCCCCACTACGTGCAATCCAATGATACCAACCATATACATTAAATATAAATTGAAAACCTGCCAATACTGCCATTGCATATAATCCTTGTGTAATGAAAATATACAGAAATACCGCAACGGTAATCATGCCAAATAAAAAATTAGAGACCTTTTCCCTCGCTAATAACCAAACATTAATAATCCCCATAACCGATGCAAAAATTTCAATATAACTCGATTGAATATAAAATCCAACCAATACGCAAATGATACTAGAAACAACTAAAAATAGCGGACTTCTAATCATGATCATCTCTCCCCAGATGTATAATAAATTCCCTATCACCAGTATAAGTAACAGCCTTTACATTTACCATGAATTTCCTACTTTTCATTATCCATTCCACCTACGGGAAGTCTTTTCTTTTTACAAAATTCTCTTAAAAATGTTATCGTTTTTTATAACATATCTCCACTAGAAAGGAATAGAGGATATGCTAACTAAACATCGAATTCTATTTATTGGTGCTGGTCGTATGGCAGAAGCTATATTTTCCGGATTACTTAAAACAAGCAAAGAATACATCGAAGAGATTATCGTTTCTAACCGAAGTAACGTAGAAAAGCTAGATCAATTACGAGCGCGATATAATGTGTCTACTACAACAGATTGGAAGCAACATGTTACATCTGTTGATACGATTGTTTTAGCAATGCCGCCTTCTGCACATGAAGAATTATTAGCAGAGTTATCTCCGTTACTATCGAATCAACTTGTCGTAACGGTAGCTGCCGGCATCGGCCCATCTTATTTAGAAGAAAGACTTCCTAAAGGAACGCCTGTTGCTTGGATTATGCCAAATACAGCTGCTGAAATTGGTAAGTCTATCTCCTTATACACGATGGGACAATTCGTAAACGAGACTGATCAAGAAACCCTGCAATTGCTTTTAGGGGGCATTGGTACTTCGCAACTTTGTACCGAGGAAGAAGTTCATCAACTTACTGCAGTTACTGGAAGTGCACCAGCCTTCCTTTATTACTTTGCTGAAAGTTTAATTGAAGCAACAAAAAGTTATGGAGTCGATGAAGCAACCGCAAAACACCTTGTCATTCAAATGATTTCTGGCTCTGCTTCTATGCTTGAACAAACACAAGATCCAGCTAACCTCCGTGAACAAGTAACAACGCCAGGTGGTTCCACAGCTGAAGGTCTCAAAGCTTTATATGAATATAATTTTTCAGAGGCAATTCAAAAAGCAGTAGAAGCGACAAACAAAAAAGCTAGGGGGAAATAATATGAGTTTAACAAGTTTAAAAGACTATACAACATTACATAACGGTGTAAAAATGCCTTGGTTCGGCTTAGGTGTTTTTAAAGTAGAAGATGGTTCAGAAGTAATTGAGTCTGTGAAAGCAGCAATTAAAAATGGCTACCGCAGTATAGATACTGCAGCAATTTATCAAAATGAAGAAGGCGTTGGCCAAGCAATCCGTGAATCAGGTGTTTCACGTGAAGAATTATTTATTACATCAAAAGTATGGAATAGCGATCAAGGGTATGAAACAACACTTCAAGCATTTGAAACTACATTAGAAAAATTAGGACTAGAGTATTTAGATTTATATTTAGTACATTGGCCTGTAAAAGGGAAATATACTGAATCATGGAAAGCGTTAGAAAAACTTTATAAAGACGGCCGTGTTCGTGCAATTGGCGTGAGTAATTTCCATATTCACCACTTACAAGACGTATTTGAAATTGCTGAAATTAAGCCAATGGTCAATCAAGTGGAATACCACCCACGTCTAGCACAAGAAGAGTTGCACGCTTTCTGTAAAGAACATAATATCCAGCTTGAAGCTTGGTCACCGTTAATGCAAGGACAACTACTAGATAATCCAACGTTGCAAGAAATTGCGACAAAATATAATAAATCAACTGCGCAAATTATTTTACGCTGGGATTTACAAAACGAAGTTGTAACAATTCCTAAATCAATTAAAGAACATCGTATTATTGAAAATGTAAACATCTTCGACTTTGAATTAAGTGCTGATGATATGAAAGCAATTCAAGCTTTAAATGAAGATCGTCGCGTTGGTCCAGATCCAGATAACTTTAACTTCTAATAGAAAAACCACTGCCATATGCAGTGGTTTTTCATTAAAGAAAACTGAAAATTTAAACTATATTTCATTCAGTTGACACTTCATCATCCAAGGTGTAAGATTTTGAATTATCAAAGAAACACAAAAATTAATAAAGTTTATTCGTTTACTCATTGTATCAAGAGAGGTGGAGGGACTGGCCCTTTGAAACCTCGGCAGCAGGTTCATTTTTGAATACTGTGCCACTTCCTGCAAGCTTTATAGCTTGAAAGATAGAATGAGGGACTTCGTTTATATACGGGTGCATAACTTGTACGTAAAAATCCCTCTTTCTCAATATGAAAAGAGGGATTTTTTATTTTTCATTTCCCTCATCATCATCCAAACTTAATTATTTAGGAGGAAAATCAAATGAAAAAAAAGTTTGTACCCGGTATTGCATCAGTTGTAGGAGTAAGTATTTTATTAACTGGTTGCGGTAGTTATAAAAACGAAGCAAGCGGAGCAAATGCAAAAGACGAGGCGCCTAGTAAACAGGTTTTAAACTTATCTTCACCTACTGAAATACGAACAATGGATACAGCTCGTGCTACAGATACTGATTCTGGTCAAGTAATGAGAAACGTATTTGAAGGTTTGTATAATCTTGGTGAAGGTAACAAACCTGTCCCTGGTGTTGCAAAATCTCATGAAGTAAGTGGTGATAAAACGAAATACACATTCCACCTGCGAGATTCAAAATGGTCAAACGGTACTCCTGTTACAGCGAAAGATTTTGTCTTCGCTTGGCAAAGAGCTGTTGATCCAGCAACAGCCTCTGAATATGCATTTCTATTCTTTGATATTAAAAATGCAACAAAAATTAACAACAAAGAACTTCCAGCCGACCAACTTGGTGTAAAAGCAATTGATGACCATACGTTTGAGGTAGAATTAGAACGTCCTGTTCCGTACTTTATTAGCTTAACAGCGTTCCCAACTTTTCTACCAATTAACGAGGAATTCTTTAAACAACAAGGTGATAAGTACGCTTTAGAAGACAATGCAATCTTGTACAACGGAGCTTTTACACTAAGCGATTGGAAGCACGAGCAAAGCTTTAAATTCAAGAAAAATCCTACCTATTGGGATAAAGATACTGTCAAACTGGAAGAAATCAATTTTAACGTCGTAAAAGAAAAATCTACAGAAGTAAATTTATTCGAATCAAAACAATTAGACCGTATAAAACTAACATCTGACTTCGTTGATAAATATAAAAAAGATGCCAACTTTAAAGAACGTCCGAACGTAGGGGTACAGTTTCTACGTATGAATCAACAAAATAAAGTACTTCAAAACGTTTCTGCACGCCAAGCAATCGATCAAACAATCGATCGAAAATCCTTTGTAAATACACTATTAAATGATGGCTCTACACCAACCTTTGGTCTCGTTCCAAAAAACTTTGCAAAAGGGCCTGATGGAAAGGACTTCCGTACTATAAACGGGGATTTAACCAAAGTTGATACAAAATCTGCACAAGAGTTATGGAAAAAGGCAAAACAAGAGCTTGGTTCTGAAAAGATTACATTAGAATTATTAACAAGTGATGCTGACCTTGATAAGAAAACGGGTGAGTTCTTAAAAGGACAACTAGAAAAGAATTTAGATGGATTAACAGTAAATGTGAAACCACAACCACGTAAACAACAAGTTTCACTTTTATTAAAAGGTGACTATGAAATCGGTATTGATGGCTGGAGCCCTGACTTTGCTGATCCAATTACATTCCTTGAATTGTTTACAACGAATAATCCATACAACTTAGATCATTACTCTAATAAGGAGTTCGATGAAACAATTGAAAAGGTTAAAACGACTTTAGCTGGTGATGAAAAAGCTCGATGGGAAGCATTACTAGCATCTGAGAAAATATTATTTAAAGACTCTGTTATCGCTCCCCTTTACCAAAAAGGTGAATCTTATTTAGAACGTTCTTATGTGAAAGGAATTGTGCAAGTAGACTTTGCAGGCCAATTAAACTTCAAATGGGCACAAATTGAAAAATAAAAGACAACCTGAATTGAAGTTTTTCTATCTAAACCAATTATTTTATTGAAAAAGTGTATTAAAAGCGGATTCTCAATAAGAGGAAATCCGCTTTTTTAATATATTATTTTAAAAAATTAATGCTCAACTTTTTATTATTGACATATAGTTCTCTCCAGTGTTAATATTCTAAATAATCAAAGAAACGAAATATTTCACCATCATAATATAACGTCTACTACGTCGAAGCATATAATGATAAATTATAGTTCAACATGTATATACATATAGAACACCTGATTACCTACATGTACATATTTATAATAGGTTTTCTCTTCTTCTATAGATACACTTCAAAACATGGACATTATGACGTTACGAACAACACATTTAGGGAGGAACGAACAATGAAGAAAAAAGTTGTACCTGTTGTTGCATCTGTTTTAGGGGCAAGTCTATTACTAACTGCTTGCGGGGGAAATAAAGATAACGCAAGCGGAGCGAAAGCAAATGATAAAGCACCTGATAAACAGGCAATTAACTTATCATTTGCTTCAGAAATTCCAACAATGGATGTTGCAAAAGCAACGGATGGGGAATCCATGAACGTAATGCGTAATGTTTTTGAAGGGTTATATGCAATGGGAGAAGATAATAAACCGATTCCTGGTGTCGCTGAGTCGGTTGACGTTAGTCCCGATAAAACGAAATATACATTCCATCTGCGTGATTCAAAATGGTCAAACGGTACTCCTGTTACAGCAAAAGACTTTGTCTTCGCTTGGCAACGTGCTGTAAACCCTGATACAGCAGCTGAATATGCATTCTTATTCTTCGATATAAAGAATGCGAAACAAATAAACCAAAAACAATTGCCGATTGATCAACTAGGGGTCAAAGCTATTGATGACAAAACATTAGAAGTACAACTAGATCGTCCTGTTCCCTACTTCTTAAGTTTAACGACATTCTCAACATTCTTACCAATTAATGAAGAGTACTTAAAGTCTCAAGGCGATAAATACGGTTTAGAAACAAATCATTTAATTTACAACGGCGCCTTCACATTAGATAACTGGAAACACGAGCAAAGCTTCCAACTGAAGAAGAATCCTAACTATTGGGATGCTAAAACGGTGAAATTAGAAGAAATCAACTTCAATGTCGTTAAAGACAAGTCTACAGAAGTTAATTTATATGATTCAGGACAAATTGATCGCGTTGCTTTAACTGCGGAGTTTGTTGATAAATATAAGGGCGATCCAAACTTCAAAGAACGCGCTGAAGTTGGCATTCAATTTTTACGACTCAATCAAAAAAATGAAACATTAAAAAATCAACATGCACGCCTTGCTATTAACGGAGCAATGAATAAGAAAGCATATGTAGAAACAATTTTAAATAACGGCGCTGTTGCAGCTGAAGGAATGGTTCCTGCGAAATTCGCAAAAAGTCCTGATGGCAACGACTTCCGTAAAGAAAATGGAAATCTAGTGAAAGATGATGTGAAAACAGCGAAAGAAAACTGGAAAAAAGCGAAGCAAGAACTTGGTACTGACAAAGTAACAATTGAACTCCTAACAAGTGATAATGCTTTAGCTAAAAAGACTGGTGAATATTTAAAAGGTGAACTAGAAAAGAACTTAGATGGATTAACAGTGAATTTAAAACCACAACCACGTAAACAACAGTTAAAACTACTGTTAAGTGGTGACTATGAAATCGGTATTGATGGCTGGGGCCCTGACTTCGCTGATCCAATTACATTCTTAGATTTATTTACAACAGATAGTGCTTACAACTTCGATAAATACTCTAACAAAGAGTACGATGAGCTAATTCATAAAGTAAAAACAGATTTAGCTGGTGATGAAAAAGCTCGCTGGGAAGCAATGAAGCAAGCTGAAAAAATTCTATTACAAGACGGTGCTGTTGCTCCTTTATACCAACAAGGTCGCTCTTACTTACAACGCTCTTTCATTAAAGGACTTGTAACAACTGACTTCGGTGGTGAATTTAACTACAAGTGGACAGAAGTTGCAAAATAATAAGTGCTAATAAAAAGGTATCCCACCGAGGATACCTTTTTATTTTATGCTTCTTTAACTACAGAGCTTCTTCTTCCCTTTACCATTCCTTTTATAGCTAAAGTCATCATTGCTACTGATTGTGTAACCAATACAATAATTAATAACGAAATAATATTTCTCTCTAAATTAACTCCTCCAAATATTATTGTATAATAGCCATTCGCTGCATATGTTGCAGGAAATAATCCGCCGATTGTTTGATATGTTTTAGAAAGCATCTCATGTGGTACGATTACTCCCGAACTTACAAGTTGTAACGATAGTGAGATAATATTAAAAATCATACCTGCGTTTCCAAACACAGTTAGAAACATTTGTGTTAATGAAAGAAATGCGAAGAAAACTATCGCTTGAAATATCCATACACTCCATACCGTTTCGTGCATTTCGATTTGGAACCCTTTCATTAAACCAATTGTAATACATGCAAGTAAAATTGATACTGTACCGTTTATGATTTGTCTTGATAAGAAATTACTCCAACCGCCCTTTACTTCTTTTGCAACTTTTGATAGTTCCATACTCATAATCATTGCTCCTACAAATGAAGCTAATACGATCATTAGCGGTACCATATTCACTGAAAATCCTTTTGCATCATTTACTTTATGAACTGTAAAACCAATTGAATCTTCAGTTAACCCTCTTATCACTTCTACATTCTCAGTTCCTACAGCTTGTAGCTTTCCAACAATCGCTTGTTTCTTATAATTTGCTACCTCTTTATTTACATTATCTCGAATTTGTTTTGCAGCTCCTTCCATCATTTGCTTTGCCATCATGGCATTCGCTTGATTAATGTGGAAGTTTAAATTTGATTTTCCTGTTTCATTTATATCTTTTGAAAAAGAAGCAGGAATTTCAATAATCATATCGTACACATGGTCATTCATTTCTTTGTTTGCTTTTTCTACAGACCGTTCTGCTTTCACTTGAAATGGTAAATTTCTCTGTAAGCCTTCTGCTATTTTACTACCTATATTGACATCTTCATTCACAATAGCGATACGCATTTGATCTGCTCTTCCATTCACTCCATCATACGCTGTTAACCACACGCAAAAGAAAATAAGTTGGAATGATAATGCCACTACCATTCCTACATACGTACCAGGTCGTTTTAAAAATTGTTTTAATGATTCCATCTTCTCACTCTCCTATCCAGCAAGCAAGTACATGCTTGCATTTTATTTTAAATAAATACTAGGGTCTTAATGCCCTAGCATATAAAACAATATTATTTTCAATAAATTTCTCATCATCAACTTCTGTCAGGCGATCTGCAAAACGTAATTTAGATAAGAAATATCCAAAATTGATCCAGATAAAGTTCATTACTTGCGCTTCAATATTCGTATCAATAATGTTTCCTTTTTCCTGCATTTTTGCAAAATAGATACTTAATTCTTCTTTTAGTCCTTGTGGTATTTTAGCAATTTCCCCGTCTAATTCAGGAAATTCTCCAGCCTCACGTATACCAATAGCAATAATATCTTTTACCCCATCTAAAAAATTATGATAATGCCTTGCTAAATTTTTTAAATCCGTTTCTAATTCCCACACAATTTCTGTTTGTAAAAACTGTTTTAAATGCGGTACATATGAAAATTCAGCAACCGCCGCTTCAATAACACCCTTCTTACTTTTAAAATTGCGGAATATCGTTACTTCATTAACACCAGCACGCATTGCAATTTCTTTCGTTGTCGCTGCTGTATATCCTTTTTCTTTCACTAGTTCAATCGCTGCTTGAATAATTTTTTCTGCTGTCTTTGAGCGCGCCATAAAATCCTCTCTTCCTCATGCAAGTGATCACTTACATTTAGATTATATAACTTTTCTAACAATTGTCAACAATCCTCTTCCCCTTCTTTTTGCATTGAACTAAAACTCATCATAAATATAAACAAAAACATTAAATATGTTCTCCATGTCAAAGAAGGTGTATGCCCTGACCAAAGATAGCTAACTAAATAATTAATTCCCATAATACAAGACGCTATTACTAAACTAATACTTATTAGTTTTACATATTTGAGCATATCTTTTCTCCTTGCTTTTTATTTTTCTAATTCTTCAAATTGTAGATTCACTGGTTCTTCTAAAAGTGTTTCATAAAAGTTCTCTGCCAAATCTGTTGTAGGAATTTTTTCATCTACTTCATCAAATCGAATACTATCTAGCCACACACAACCTTCTCCTGATAATAAAACACCAAATGCAATACCAAGCGCTCCTTCTTTTATATCTAATACAACCGAGTACGATTGCCAATTATTCGTATTTTTAATGGGACGATTTTGCATATTATCCATAGCAAGCGGTTCTGTCTCTTTTCCGTCTACTCGCATCCACAATCCTGCCCAATCTCTTACATTTTCACTCTTAACAAATGCTGTAAAACGTAATCTCTTCCCTACATATTTATCTGCTCGGAACATTTGCATTAATGTTGAAAATCCTCCGTGCGTAACATTCTCTTTTGCTTTTATGTATGCAGATACTTTCCCTTGATGGACAACTTCATAATCTAAACCCATCTCATATTCAGCAGGATGACTTCCACTTAAGATCCATCCTTTCGGTATACCTTTTTGCATTGAAACACCCTCTCTTTCTATATAAAATGACTGGAAGTACTTTCGATATTTCTTTGGTGGCAATTGAAACATTCTTTTAAAAGCCCTCGTAAATGCCTCCTGTGAGGAAAAACCATATTGCATTGCAATATCAATAACAGCTATTTCAGTTGATACTAAAGCCTGTGCAGCATGAGTTAATCTTCTCTTTCGAATGTAATCCGTTACACTCATCCCAACATATCTTTGAAAGATACGATGAAAATGGTACATCGATACTGCACTGTGAGATGCCACTCTTTCTGTTGTAAGCTCCTCATGTAAGTGATTCTCTATATATTCAATTGATTTTTTTATTATCTCTTTATACTCTTCATGCATTTTAGTACCTCCCTCACAACTTCAATTTACCATATACATACAAATCTTTTTTGATTTAAATTGCGGATTAGCCCTTGTGACTACAGAATAATAATTTATTTTCAACACATACATAATTACATGTTTTTGGGAAAAACTTGTATAGAACGAATTTACATAAGGAGGAATTTATAATGAGAATTCTACTATCAGTTTTATTAGCTCTTATGCTAGTACCTGCATTAACAGGATGTAAAGCTCCTGCAAAAGAAGATACAACTTCGAATAAGAAAACAACTGAAGAAGCAAAAAATGAAGCTCCTGCAGATTTAAAACTTAATTTTAATGAATTTAGTTTAGATGCAGACTATCAAGATACGAAGAAAGACTACGAAGCTGATTATAAAAATGTAGCAGCTGATAAGAAAATGGAAGCAAAAATTGAAGATCATAAAGCAGATGTAAAATTAACAGGAGACGAGGCTATTACAAAATTAAGCCCACTTCTACAAGAATTAAAATTTGATAAAGATACTGCTGACCAAGAAGTAATCGATCAAGTAGTGAACGTGTTCAAACTTGATAAAGACTATCAAAAATTCGAGTTAGAAGTTGTCTTCTCTGATGGAACGAAAAAAGAATATAAAAGAGAAATAAAATAAAGAAGTAGGCAGTTGCCTACTTCTTTATTTTTGCATATCTTAAATCTGGTTTAGAGCCAACATAATATTGAAGTCCAGATACCGTTTGTTTTTGTAAATAGGAATCCGACGGGAATATAATTGGAATTAATGGTGAATCTGTAAACATAATATCTTCCGCTTTATGCAATAAGTCAAAACGCTTATCTTCATTTTGTTCAACTTCTGCTTCCTTCACTAAAGCATCAAATTCTTTATTATGCCATTTTGCATAATTGTTTGGACCATCACCTGCATATAAATCTAATTTAGTAATTGGATCTAATAGAGAACCGCCCCATCCCATATAAGCTAATTGGAAATCACTTTGCTTATATGTGTCGATGTAACTCTTCCACTCTTTATTTTCTAATTTAATATCTACGCCAAGATTTTTCTTAAACATTTCTTGCATTGCTTCTGCTACTTTTTTATGTTGTGTATCTGTAGTGAACTTTAATGTTACTTCAGGTAATGTAGACCAGCCTTGTTCTTTCATGCCTTCTTCTAATAATTTTTTCGCTTCTGCTGGATCAAATTTAACGTAACCACCTTTTTCTTTACGGAAATCACGCCCACTTTGTGTTTTTGCTCCTTCTGGAACGAATGCATTTGCTTCTTGTGCATTGTTTTTATACAGTTTTTCAACAATAAACTTACGATCAACTGCTAACGAGAATGCTTTACGTACTTTCGCATTTGTGAACGGCTCTTTTTCTACGTTAAACGAATAAATATAAGATGAAAATCCTGAAACACGCTTGTATTCTTTATTTCCTTTTTCTTTCTCAATCATCTCTTGTGGTAAACCACTTAGTACGTCTAATTCTTTTGATTTGTATAATTGGTACGCTGTTTTAGAATCTGGAATAATACGAAACTCAATTTCTTTTAATGTTACCTTTTTATCATAGTATTCTTTATTTTTTTGTACTGTAATAGCCTGATTATGCTTCCATTCTTTTAATGTGAATGGTCCGTTCGTAATTAACTCTTTTGGATCTGTTTTTAATTTATTATTATCATCAATTGATTTTTTAGATAATGGAATGAATAATGAGCTTGCTAACTTTTGTTTAATAGAAGACACTGGGTGCTCAAGTGTTACCTTTAATGTTTGAGGATCAATGACTTGAATGCCAACTTGTCCTTCTTCACCTTTTCCAGTATTGTATGCCTCTGCCCCTTTAATAAAATACATTTCTGTCGCATTCATAGAACCCGTTTTCGGATTTAATAATCGCTTCCATGCAAATTCAAAATCATTTGCTGTAATAGCAGAACCATCTGACCATTTAATATCTTTCTTTAAATGAATTGTATACTCAGTTCCATCAGCATTTACTTCTTCTTTCTCTGCTAATTCATTTTGATATTTCCCATCACTATCTTGCGTATATAAGCTTGAGAATAAATGTCCAATTACATAACCTGAAGTACTATCTGTCGCGATAGCGGAATCAAGTGTATATGGATCGCTACCAATATTCGTTACTAATCGATCTCCTTCTCCCTTACCAGCACTCGCCTTTTGCGTCTCTTTCTTACCGCAAGCGACAGAAGTAATTGCTAAAACAGTCATAATGACAAACAGTAAAAACTTCTTCATCCTACATTCTCCTTTAACCTGAAATTTTTGGTGTTGATGCCAATAGTGTTTTTGTATAAGAATGTTGTGGATTACGGAATACTTCGTCCGTATTTCCAAATTCAACAAGTTCTCCTTTGTATAAGACAGCTACTTTTTCACATAAATAGTGAACCATCGGTAAATCATGCGCGATGAATAAATATGTATAACCTTGTTCTTTTTGGATTTTTTGCAGCAGATGTACAATTTGAATTTGCAATGAAACATCTAAGGCTGAAATTGGTTCATCAAGAATTAATACTTCTGGCTCACACAATAACGCTCTTGCAATAGCAATTCGTTGACGTTGTCCTCCGCTAAATTCGTGCGGATAGCGATCGATATATCGTCTATCTAATCCCACACGTTCTAGCGCATCACCTGCTACTTTATCCTTTAATCCTTTATCACCTAAACCGAATGAAATATAACCTTCCGTTACGCTATCGCGTACTTTCCAGCGCGGATTTAATGCTGCTGTGGAATCTTGAAAAATAAACTGTACTTTCTGTAAGAAATCACGTTTATGAGCTGCCTTCAACTTGTGAACGACTTGACCGTTATAATCAATTTCACCAGACGTTGGACTCTCAATCCCAGCTATGAGCTTACCAAGTGTTGTTTTTCCTGAACCACTTTCTCCAATAATGCCAAGCGTTGTTCCTTTCGGGATCGCAAGTGATATGTCTTTTAACGCTGCGATTTCTTTATTTTTACTTCCATACGTTTTCGTTACTTGGTTTACAGTAATTAAATCTGTCGTCATGAGGCATTCACCTTCTCTTTTGATTTCGCCTTATTATGCTCCAGAACATGTTGCCAGCAATGTGAACTATGCTCCTTGGAATATGTTGTTCTCTCTGGGAAACGATGAATACATTCTTTTATCGCTACTGGACAACGATTGACAAATGGGCACCCAAAGCTATTTAATGTTTCAATTGATGGTGTTGTTCCCTCAATTGCCCGAAGTACCTTTTCAGAATCATCTATATTGGGAATTGCTTGTAATAAGCTTTTTGTGTATGGATGTTTAGGGGAGCCTATCACTTCCTCTATCGTTCCTTTTTCAACAACACGTCCTCCATACATGACAACTACTCGATCCGCTACTTCACGTACAAGTGCTAAATCGTGCGTAATTAGTAAAATACTCGTATTTTGCTTTTCCTTTCTTTCCTTTAATAACTCCATAATTTGCTTTTGAATTGTTACATCTAACGCTGTCGTAGGTTCATCCGCAATAACGAGTTTTGGGTGGCAGGCAAATGCGATCGCTAAACAAATACGTTGCCTCATGCCTCCGCTTAATTGATGTGGGTACTGTTCAAAGCGTTTCTCTGCTTCATGTATCCCTAAATCATTTAATAAGTTAATCGCAATTTCTTTTGCTTCTTTTTTCGATTTCTTTTCGTGTTGCAAAATCACCTCTGTAATTTGCCTTCCCACCTTCATCGTCGGATTTAAAGATGAAAGTGGGTCTTGAAAGATAAAAGCAATATCTTTCCCACGAATTTGATTCCATTCTGATTCTTGTAGATTCGTTAATTTCTCTGATTCAAAAGATATATTTCCATCATCAATATGAATTGATTCTTGATTTAAGCCGATAATAGATTGTGCTGTAACACTTTTCCCTGAGCCACTTTCTCCTACAAGTGCAACAATTTCACCTTCGTTAATAGAAAAGGAAACATGCTTCACAATTGCTTGTTTACTATTCTCTTTTTCAACGGCTAACGTTACGTTTTCTAAAGATAAGAGCTGTCCCATGTTTTTTCTCCTTTCGATTCTGTTTTACGATTTTTGGATCAATTGCATCTTGTAAACCATCACCAATCGCATTAAATGCGAACATAATGAGCGCAATCATGATTGCTGGGAAGAATAGCTGCCACCATTCCCCGCTTAGTAATGTCCCAAGTGCATCATTCGTCATCGTCCCCCAGCTTGCTGCCGGTGATTGCACTCCTAGTCCGATAAAGCTTAAAAATGATTCTGAGAAAATAGCTGCTGGAATTGTAAATGATAAATTTACGATAATAATGCCTGTTAAGTTCGGAATTAAATGCCCATATATAATTTTCATATGTGATGTACCTAATCGCTCCGCTGCAATAACAAACTCTCTTTGTTTTAAAGATAAAACTTGCGCCCTAACGAGACGTGCCATACCAATCCATCCTGTTAATGCAAGGGCGATGATAATGGTAAAAAGACCTGGTTTCATAACAATTAATAGTAAAATGACAATTAATAAATATGGGATGCCGTATAACACTTCGATTCCTCGTATAATCCACTCATCAATTAATGTCCCAAGGCGATTGCGCCCTCTCACATATCCACTAAATCCTCCGATTAGCACACCAAGTCCTATATCAAGAGCAGCTGCCACTAATCCAACTGTTAATGAAATTTTCCCGCCAGCCCAAGTACGCGCCCAAATATCTCTTCCCAAATCATCTGTTCCGAACCAATGCTCACTACTAGGTGGTAAATTTGTCGCCTCTTTTACTTGTTCACTCGCAGTAAATGGCGTTAAACTTTCACCAACAAGTGAAAAAACAATAATGAGTAATAACGTCACTGATCCTAAAACTGCGATTGGATTCGATACAAACTTACGAAACACTTCTTTCTTTCGGCTAATCTTTTGCTGATCTTTATTTATTGTTAATTCTTTTTTCTCTTCATTTGTTAATAACTGGTCATTAATTTCATAAGCCCCCATCTAAACATCTCCCTCCTTACGTAATAGAACGAATACGTGGATCAACAATACGATGAATAATATCTGTAATAAAGATACATACAATTAAAAGTGCACTATAAAAAATGGTTGTTCCCATAATCACTGGATAATCTCGATTAAAAATACTATCTACAAAATATTTTCCGAGACCAGGAATTGAAAAAATCTTTTCAATAACGAAAGTCCCTGTTAAAAGTCCAGCCATTAACGGCCCAACAAATGTAAGCACTGGAACAATTGCATTTCGAAGAGCATGTCTTATAATAATTTTCTTAATCGGTATACCTTTCGCTCTCGCTAACTTAATATAATCACTCTGCAAAACTTCAATCATATTAGAGCGAACAAATCTTGTAATCACTGCGATTGGTCCTAACGCTAATGCAAAGGATGGCAATACTGTATGTTCAAATGTACCCCAAGAGGCTACTGGTAAGAGCTCGAATTGAATAGCGAATATTTGTATAAATAGTGGTGCTAAAATAAAACTTGGAATAGAAATACCGAGGATGGCAAGTAAACTTACACCGTAATCAATTACCTTCCCATGATAGAGAGCAGCAAATGTACCTGCAGCAATTCCGACTAGCAATGAAATAATAAGTGCTTGTAAACCAATAATTGCTGATGGACCAAAGCCAGTTGTTATGATTTCTGATACACCTTGCCCGGTTGATTGAACAGATTCACCAAAATCAAAATGAACTACGCCGTCTAAATAAGCAACATATTGATTCCATAACGGTTCATCAAGGTGATACTTCGCTCTCATATTTTGCACAACTTCCTCCGGAAAGATCTTTGCATCTGATGAAAATGGATCTCCCGGAATAATATGCATAATTAGAAATGTCACTGTCGTAATAACCCATAGTGTGAACACCATAACCGATAATTTTTTAATTACATACACTCCAATAACCCCCTAAACACATATATTTACTTAGTTTTATGAACGTACTTTTTCCATTACTCCCTTTCTCTTTTTAGAATACAAAAAGCCTTGATCTTAAAAAATAAGATCAAGGCTTAATAAACAAAGGCCTATCACTTATCTTTCAAGACTTGCTTGCTGGAATTAGCACGGTGTTCCTATTACAGAACCCGCTGCTGAGGTGTCATAGGGCCAGTCCCTCTACCTCTCTGGATAAGTAAATTGCTATATTATTATTTGGTTCAAATTGTATATTTCGAATTATAATTCTGAAAAAATGAAAAGTCAATCAAATTGGATATATTTAGAAAAATCAGTTTTTAATAGTGTATTTATCTAAATTACAGTTTTTCGCCTATAATAAAAAAAACAATATGAAAGGAGTTATATGATGGATCCCTTACTTCTAGCAACTATAGGATTACCATTAACAATCGTTATACTTGTTATCATTGGATTTTATAAGCTTTTCATTAAAAAGAAAAGCATTACCTCTTTTTACACCCCCTTTGATAATATTACCGGGCAAACTATTTCCGAATTTCACGAAGAACAGAAGATATTAGTATCCGAGGATGAAGATGGAGATGGCAAGAAGAAAAAATAACCTTGCATAGGCAAGGTTATTTTTTCGTTTCTGCTTGAAAACGTTTATAGTATGTCGATGCTGTTGCAAAATTAATTTCTATATCACGAATCAACGATGAATCTTCTTCTTTAGCTAACTTCTGTAATTTTTTCATTGCTTGTTCCGATTCATTCAAGAAACCGACATATACCTCATGTTCTTGCTCTTTCGACTTCGGAACACGAATTTCTTTTCGTATATGATCAATATCTTCTAACATGCTCGTTGTTACCTTTTGCACATCTTCTTTATATGTAGCAGTCGTTATTTCCTTACCGCCCTTTTCTTTTGCCACTTCAAATAACTGCAGTGCATTATTAATTTCTTTATTCATTTTCAAATCGTATTTTTCATGTACTGCACGGTATTCTTTCATTTCTTCTGTTTGTTCTGTAGATTGCTCTACCTTTTCTTTCGGTTCTTTCGTATCCTTATTTCCATTACATCCTGCTAGAAGGATCATACTTCCCATTACAGCAATACCCAAAACCTTCTTCATCTCTTCTTCTCCTTTTATCTACAGCTACTACTCATTATAGTTTCTTTTATCTCCACTTGTTATTATACCGAGAACATCCTACTTTTTACACTTAAGACGACATCATAATATATATACCAACATGTTTGTCACAGTATCGTCACTTTATACAAATAACTTTTGCACTGCTTTACTACAGCACCTTACAAAACTATATGAGGTATTTCAAAGAAATGAAAAAAGAACTGATTCAAATATTCCCTTTGAATCAGTTCTTTTTTGTTAAGCCTCTAAATTTTGTCTTGCTTGCAGTTCAAACTGCTTTTCACTTCTTCTAGCCATAAATAAATAGCATAGTACCGCACCAATTTCACAAAGAGCTATTACAACACCCATCGGTAATGCCGTGTTACTTCCACCTATACCTACTAGCGGTGCAACAAGCGCTCCTGAAATGAACTGTAATAAGCCTAATAAAGCTGATGCTGTTCCTGCAGCTTGTTTTTGATTTCTCATCGCTAATGAGAACCCAGTTGTTGAGACAACCCCAACACTTGATACGACAAGGAATAACGAGCATAAAACACCAATTAACCCTATCCCTAGTAAGATTGTCAGTAATAAAGATAAACCACCAACAGCTGCAATAATGATACCAGAGACAAATAATGTCTTCTCATTCACTTTCCCTGCTAAACGACCCGTTACCTGACTAGCAATAATAATACCGATACCGTTAATCGCAAAGAATAAACTAAATTGCTGTGGTGATGCCCCGTATATATTTTGCAATACAAATGGCGATCCCGAAATGTAAGCAAACATTGCCGCTGTTACTAATCCTTGTGACAATGCATATCCCATAAACAAACGATCCTTTAATAGTTTTCCGTACGTCGCTAACGTCCCTGACAAACCGCCTGTTTCTCTTTCTTCAGGAGGTAATGTTTCACGTAATACGAAAGTAGCTGATATTAACATAAATACACTTATTGCCCCGAGAACGATAAAGACACCGCGCCACGTTGTGAACTGTAATAATTGTCCCCCTATAATCGGTGCCAAAATAGGTGCTGCTCCGTTTACTAACATAAGCAATGAGAAGAATTTCGTCATTTCAGAACCTGAATACATGTCACGTACCATTGCACGTGATATAACAATCCCGGCTGATCCTGAAGCTCCTTGTAGGAAGCGTAATAACACTAAAGTCCAAATAGATGGCGCAACAGCACAAAGTAAAGAAGAAGCAACATAAATAATGAGAGCAATAATAAGAGGTTTGCGTCTTCCATAAATATCACTAATTGAGCCAACAAATAATTGTCCTACTGAAAGCCCAAGCAAACAAGCTGTTAATGTAAGCTGTGCTAGAGATGCACCCGTTTGCAAGTCATCCGTTAACTTCGGTAACGAAGGCAAATACATATCAATAGATAACGGCCCAATTGCCGTAAGTGTTCCTAATACAAGAATCATCCATAACCTGTTCATCTTTACAGGCTTATATATTTCCTGATTAACTTCATTCACTTTTTTCGTTCACCCTTTCCTATACATACTAAATCGTAACAATTATAGTTACAACATAAACATACGTCAAGTATAGCGCATTTTCCTGTTTAATTCTGTAAAAAAAGCGATAGAATTTCTATCGCTTTACTTGTTCAAATTACTATTTTTAAATTTGGATACGGAAGACATCGCCTCTCCTGTATCTAAATATGTGATTTGAATTGGATCTCCCACTTCTGTAAACATAGCATATGGGAATTTCTTCACAGGTATCATAAATACTTTTTGTTCATTCTCTAACAGTACGTACACGATTGTATTTTCACCTGATTTTTCTTTATATACACGTTGTACAACGCCTTCTTTTTGCGCCTCTTTTCCATTTGAAGTCGGTCTAAATGAATCTCCACTTCCACTCAGCGCATTTTTATAATTCTCAAGCGCTTCTTTTTGCGTCGAACCTGTTGCAAATATTTTCGCATTAGAAGCATAGATAACAGTATGGGCACGTACTAACCCTCCATCATCAATAACAGGTACAATCCAAGAAGGTTTACCGTACACGTTATAAATAACCGGCATTGTTCCATGCCACTTTTCTCTCTTAAAGGAATTATCCACGACTTCCGAAGCAGCCGAACCATCCATAATTCCCTTTACTTCTTTTCCATTATAGTAATACAACTTACCTGTACGCGCATCAATGAGTGAGTAACCTAACGCAGAATCTACTCCTTCTTTCGGAGAAGTGAAATCAGTAAAGTAATATAGTGTTCCATCCTTACCGAAAATCGGTGTAACTCCTTCTTTCGTTCCCCACTCAGTCGGGATCTTCATATCAGTTTGCGAGAATTTTGTATTCCAAAATCCGTGAATATATTTACCGAAGTACGTATTTAACGTAGATGCAGTCTCGTGATTTAATACGCCATCAACAAATTTAGGTGCCTTTCCTTTATCGTATCTTTTCACTTCGCCTGTTTGTGCATCTACTACTACAACGCCCTCTACCTCAAATCCAGATCTTCCTGAAATAAATTCACCGTACGTCATTGTATAATACGGTTTCCCTTTATCATCCACTTCAAATTTAGGTTTTCCTTTAAAGATTAAATTTGGTTCTGCTTGCCTTACCACACGCTCTAAATTATTTCCGAAAAACATGCTTGGCACGTATTTCATTTTATAACCAAGGTGCAGCTTTGCTTCTGCATCAGGATTCGTACCTGACATCGTGACGTACCCTGGAATTGTCTCAGCTTTACGTGCTTTAAAAAATCCTGAAACTTCAATCGGTGCTACATATAAAGCCTCGCCATTTACCATTTGTGGCGTTAATTCTCCTAGCTCAAAATAAGCTACTTTCGGAATATCCCCAAATACTTTTTTCATCTTATTCTCCGCTGTCTTTGGCGGCACTGTAAATGGCTGATCATTTTCAGTAAATGGCTCTGAAATATCTTTCTCTACCTTTACAACAGAATCATATTTCTTTTGCGAGATTACTATATCGTGCAAATAACCAAAGTAGCCGTAACTTGCAAGTAAAACAAGCATTAGAAGTCCTTTTAACGTACCTTCTAATTTACCTATTTGATCTTGGGAAAATAAAACAAGCCCAATTAAAATCGCTACTGCAACAGAATAATGAGTAAGAATTGAATCTGCTCGATCATCAATTAGCCAAAAATATTCATAGATTGCAATACCTATCCAAAATAAAACTGGAATAACTAAAATAGATGATTTCTTACCCTTTACAACCTTCTCATCCCCTTTCTTATCCACTGCTCGAAGTTTACTACCGCTTCTTCTTGTCCATGGAATCAAAAACAAAGTGAGAATAGCTAAAATTAAAAATTTCATCAAAGGCAATGTCCCCTTTTCTTTTGTCTTCCTCTTTAGTATAACAAATAAAGGTTATTCAGGTAAAAATGGGAATTGTTATATTTTTTTACTACTTAATACAACTCCGCTCACTACATATAAGATAGATGCAATATAAAAAATCGTGCCGATCGTAAAGAAATCTACTAAATATCCTGTTGCAATAATTGCTACTGCTCCTCCAATCGATGTCCACACATGATATTTTCCAATCTCATAACCAGCATTTTCTTGTACAACTTTTCGTGCTAACGAAGTCTTCTCCGTATTACGCTGCACAGCCCCTAAAATACCCATTAAAATTTGAAGAATGTATACATGCCATACTTCTGTTGCAATAGGAAAACAAAGCATTAATATTGCCATAGACCAGGCGTATATAATTAGTAACTTTCTATCACCTACTCTATCAGAGATTCTTCCAACTAACGGATATACTAGAGCTGAAGTTAAAGCAAATAAGCCATATGCCCAGCCAAACTGTGAGAAGCTATTTCCAACATTCCGAAGCAATAGAATGTAAAAAGGAAATACCATACTTCCTGCCATCATAATGATGCTTTGTGAAGCTACAAATCTTCTATATGTCATTTCGTATACTCCCTATAAAATAAATTCACAAATCTCTCTTTTGGATCCACTTCTTTTTTCTTCTGAAGAAACTCTTCTATACGAGGATATGCTCTCTTTAACTGCTCTTTCGTTGGATAAGAATAATACGGTAAATAATAACTACCGTTATGCTTTAACGTAACATCAATCATCTTCTGAATAACATCCTCTGTTTTCTTTATCTCATTTTCAGAACGCCCTTGATTAATTAAAAGAACCAGTGCAAACATATCATCTTTCGCATAGGATAAAACTGCATTTTCATTCTTTTCCACGTAACGAATCGTAATATTGAGCAAATTAAACTCTTCTTCATTTAATACGTTACGTAAATCATCTATGTATTCCGTGAAAGAATCTATAGGCACAAAATATTCTTGTAACACTTCTGTCCTATTCGGATTTTCATATTCCATAAAGGCACTATCTGACCTCATAACATTATTTCGCGTCTCATACTTTCCATCTGTACGTTCGAAATAACTTCTTTGTATATCCCAAAACGTATTTTTTCCCCAATCACTATAGCGTGATAATCCAAGTAAAAATTTAGGCGCTGCTATAATAGTTTCTTCTTTTAATTCACTATACTCCTCCCTCATATTTTGGTTTTGTGCCAATGTATAATCTGTCACATACATTTCTCTTAAAAATGAATTTGGAGCAACAGAAATACGAGCTAAGTGCATACGAACATTTTCATCTTTTTTCACTTTCTCTTTGAAATAAGACGTGTATTCTTTATAATCTAGCATTTTCGTGTGCGTTTCATATAATTCATCATTTGTTAACTTTAAGGTCACATCTAAAATGACACCAAATAACCCGTAACCGCCAATGACATAAGGAAATAAATCTGCATTCTCTTCTCTACTTACATTACGCACCGTACCATCCGCCATTAGCAATCTAAACGACTCTACTGTATCAATCAATGCTTCATGACGAATATCACGACCATGTACATTTACACTTAATGAACCGCCAACCGTAAAAATATTTTGAGATTGCATAACTTGAACTGCAAGACCATATGGATTTATTTTCTTCTGAATATCATTCCACGTGACACCACTTTGAACTGTAATGCGCTTCTTCTCTGGATCAAATTCTAATATTTTATTATACCCTTTCATATCAAGCATCGTACCATGTGGATAATACGTCTGCCCGCCCTGACTATGTTGCATACCAGCAATAGAAATCTTCTCTCCAGAAACATTCGCATCTTGCACTAATTTTATTAACGATTGCTCATCAGTAGCACTTTCAACACGTTTTATTTTTGTCGGAAGCAATTTACCTACATCACTCATAATAGGATGATCGAGTTGTTTTTTATATGTATGTACAGACGTTGCAAGCAACACTGTATATGCTACAATGACCACCGCTATCTTTCCTTTTTTCAAATGACACTCTCCTCTTCTACATCTTTTCCTCTTTATATTGTACCTATTTTCCTATGAAGAAAGAATACAAAAAAGAGGGACCTTATTTTAGGTCCCTCCTTATCAAAACTGTTACTTTGCTGCTGGCAATTGTATTGGGTCAAACTTTTCATACGACGTATATTTTGCGTTCGTAATAATGTGTGCTTTATCCTTGCCATTACTACTCATAATCATGTCTATCTTTGCTGATTCATATTTAAAATCTTTTGTAATGATATATTCTGCATCCACTTCTTCTATCTTCGCATTTTGTGCTTGTAACATTTTCTTCTGCGTTTCATCCATGCTAGTTAACATACTTTCTGTTTCTTGCCCTTTTAATGTAAATTTCAGTTTATATTTATCTCCGCTTTTCTCCAGCTTCATTTTATCTAAAACTACTTCCGGTACTTCTAATTTATCTATAATATCTTGAGTCGCTTTCATTCCACCAGCGTTTAATTGCTCCTCTGGTACGGTTATAACTTCTCCTGTATTAGGGTTTTTTACCTCACCAGCAACTTTACCATCCACAGTATACACTACAACATCTGTACCGGAAATATTCATTTCAGAGCGAGAATTCTTTGTCTTTGGCTCTAATTGCATCTTAGCCTTTAATATATCCATCTCCGTTCCCTCAGCTTTTACCCCTACACCATATGTCATCGTTACATGTTCTTCATTTTTAAAAGCTTCATTCGTTTTCTTGAAAACATCTTTCGCCGTTAATTCCTTTTCTTTTTGAACGGATTCTTTTTTCGGCTCATCCGTCTTTGCTGTTTTCTCATTACTACACCCTACCCCTAGACTGATTGCAAGTACTAAACTTGAAACAAAAATAATTTTTTTCATACTGTTGCCCCCTTTCCCAAAATAATATCACCTCTTTTCCTATGAAATCTATATAATTTTTAATCTATACTCGCTATATAGCGACATGTTTAATAAAGATTTTAAATATGATGTAAATAACGACAACTCATTTCAGGAGGACATTATGAAGGCGATCATTTGCACACAGTATGGACCACCTAACGTTCTTCAGCTTCAAAATATAGAGAAACCTATACCTAAAAAGAACGAAGTATTAGTTAAAATTCACGCAACAAGTGTATCGACTGGAGATTGTAAAATACGCGGATTTAATAGCCCTCTATTATTTTGGATTCCTATGCGACTTATATTAGGACTTAGAAAACCGAGAAACCCTATACTTGGCGTAGAATTAGCAGGAGAGATAGAGGATATTGGGACAGATGTAACTCAATTTAAAAAAGGGGATCAAATTTTTGCATTAACAGAACTCAATCTTGGTGGTTATGCCGAATACACATGCGTGCATGAAAGTGGATTAATAACATTAAAACCTACCAATGTAACGTATGAAGAAGCGGCAGTTATTCCTTTTGGTGGAACTTCAGCGTTGCATTTTCTGAGAAAAGGCCGGATAAAAAAGGGGCAACAAGTTCTCATATATGGTGCCTCTGGATCAGTAGGAACAGCTGCCATACAACTCGCTAAATATTTTGGTACGACCGTTACGGCTGTTTGTAGTAATTCAAATTTTGAACTCGTTCAATCTTTAGGGGCTGATAAAGTAATTGATTATACGAAAGAAGATTTTACTAAGGGGTGCGAGCGCTACGATATTATATTTGATGCAGTTGGGAAGTATAAAAAATCCCTTTGTACAAATACATTAACACCCAATGGAAAATATGTATCTGTGAATGGAATGATGGCAAAGGTAAGTAAAGAGGATATGATTCTACTAAAAAAACTAACTGAAACAGAACATTTAAAACCTGTTATTGATAGAACTTACCGATTAGAAGAAATTGCTGAAGCTCATATGTATGTGGAAAAAGGGCATAAAAAAGGAAACGTTTCGATTACCTTAAAATAAAATATATAAGGATTAAAAAAGAAGGTATCTCACCAGAGTGAGATACCTTCTTTTTACCTTTTGAATCCACCTTCTGAATGAATAACTTGCCCCGTAATCCACTCTGCTTCTTCACTTACTAAAAACTTAATGAGTCTTGCTGCATCCTTTGGTTCACCAATTCTTCCAAAAGGAAACATCGGTTTTAATCCTTGCTTTATCTCTTCAGTCATCCAGCCTGTATCGGTTGGACCTGGGTTAATTGCATTCACTGTTATTCCTAAATGAGCTACTTCTGCTGACAACGTACTAGTTAGAGCATCAATAGCTCCCTTCGTTGTTGCATACGCTAGTTCTCCCGCCATAGGCCCTTGGAATTGTCCCGACGTCATATTCACAATTCTACCACCAGATTTCTTATCAAATCCTCTGGCAAATTGACTACTTAACAATGTAGTCGCACGAACGTTTACCATGTAATGCTTATCCAGTTCTTCAGCAGTCAAATTAGAGAAATCATTATTCGTAGAATATGCTGCATTATTAATTAATATATGGGGGTAGCCTAGTTGTTCAGTAACTTTATTTATAAGCTCTTTCGGTGCATCATTCTGAGTTAAATCTAACTCCATACTCGATACTTTCACACCATTTTTTAGTAACTCTTCTTGTAATTGTATTTGTTCACTTTGATCAACGCCCCAAGGCATCTCTTTATCGTAAGCTGTCCAATATGTAAAAAATATATCGTATCCTGCTTCAGCTAATTCTTTACAAGTTGCTGCACCTATACCATCTAGACGACTTACACCTGTAACAACTGCTACTTTATGTTTTAATTGATTCATCATATACTCCTCCAATTTTAAAGGACGCATATTTTATATAAGAGATATGAATTTCCCCACATACGTATCTATCCTTACAAAGGGGATGCACAAGCCAAATATGCAATCCTTGCATGATTTACAGATAGCTAAATAACCCCTCACTTATGAGAGAAAAATTCATCTATCTAATTTCTAATCATTACAAGTTCATCCACATATTGAGTCCTTGTCTCCTTTCCATATACCTCTATTTCTATCTTAACAATATGATGTAATATTTTAAATGATAAAAAATAAAAACCAATATTCCATTCCAAACTTCTATCAAATTTATTATATTATAATATTTAAATAATGGAAATAATTAGAAAAAACACTGGTAAATATTGACTAGCCTTCTTATAATAAAACGTGGGGCTAATGTGAGAGTTTAGTTTTATACAAATAGGGGGAAGAAACATGTCAAAAAAATTACTTTCTTTATTTTCTGCAATAATCGTAGCAGCTTTTGTAATAACCGGCTGTGGTCAAAGCGATACGACAAATAAAGAACAAAAAGAGAATGCAACAAAAGAAAGCAAAACAGAAAAAACGGATACGACGAAAGAAAATAAACCTGAAGATAAAAAATCCGAAAACAAGAAAACTGAAGATAAAAAGACGGAAAATACCGCTACTAGCTCCAGCGATTATTCTAAACTTATTTCCTACATGGAAAAAGAAACAGGTGGTAAAACAAAAGTTCTTTTTGAAAATAAGGAACCACAAGTCCATAAAGCTGAAGATGTTTCAGTATCGATGAACAGCTATACATTAGTTGAATTAAATGGATTCCATACGGACTTTAACATTCCATTTAACCGTCAAACAGAGGGCGGAGTTATTCTTGTGAACTATAGCGTAAAAAATAGTTCAGCTAAAGATATTTATTATATGCCAGCATTGGACATGTCATTTACCGGTGCTCAGAAAGTATATAGTAACTATAAAGACTTAATTCCAAAAGAAGATCAGCTACCAACTAAGCTTGCTCCAACGAATGATTACTTAGTAAAAGCAGGAGAAACTATTTCTGGTTATATCGCGTATCCATTCGGAAAAGATGATCTAGAAAAAATTTCAAGTCTCTCAACAGTCTCAGTCACAGTCCCAACTGCACAAGCTAATAAAGGAAAATTCGATGCTCCAATCGGAAGCCCTGGAAGCTTTTCATTAAGTTTAAATAAACAAGGTGCTGAGAAGGTTGCAACAGATAAAACTTTCTACCAAGATAAAGCTACGGCTAATAACATGGGCGATAAAAAAATGTTAAAAGAGAAATCAAGTATTAATAGCAGCCAAGAATTAGGTGCTGTTCATGTTACATTAGACGGATACCAATTTACTCAATTCACACCAAATTCCGTCGAAGCTCCACGCTTTGCAAATTTCAAAAATGGTATTGTTCTATTAACAGTGAAATTCAAGCTTGATAACAAAGATACTCAAGACGTTTCACTATCTCCTATAAGCTCTACATTGAGAGTGAATGATGGTACACAATATACGATTAATGAAGGTATGCTACTAAATTACGACTATAACGCTGCAGTCAAAACGGGAACATCTGGAGAGTTACTGCAAGTATTTATTTTAGATCAAGAGCAGTATGAGAAGATTTGGAAAGACAAAAGCTTTGAGATTGAGTTAGGACCTATGAGAAATAAAGAAGCTAAAGATATTTCACAAGGTAAAAAAGCTAAATTTACATTACCTAAATAAATTACTAAATATATAATAGAAAAGGCATATAACATATGATTGTTATATGCCTTTTCTATTTGTATCAAGAACAAAACTTTCATTTAAGTGTATACATTTATGATTACCTATTCGTTGTATAAGTATAGGGAGGAAAAATGATGGGAAAAGAAAATATATTGACCTCCTATCTTATCAATTTAGGGGAGGAAGTGTTCAAACTATTACTAGCGAAAGGGGCTATAAAAGAAGACGCAGAAGACATCATCCAAAATACTTTCTATAAAGTATATACGTTGCTAGATGACCTAACAGAGAATAACATACGTCCATGGTTTTTTAGGGTTGCATTAAACGAATACATTGACTTGAAGAGAAAAAAAGAGCAGCAAAACATCTATTTAACTGAAGAGATTTATTCAAAACTACAATATACAGACCGAGAATTAGATGCTGTTTTAAATAAAGATGAGATTTTCTATCTATTAAGAGATATAAAACTAGAATATAAAGAAGCCTTCTTTTTAAAATATTATTATGATTTTTCATATGAAGAAATCGCCCTAATACTAGATATTCAAGTGAACAGTGTTAAACAAAAATTACATCGTGCACGTAAAACAATTCATTCTACAGTAGGAGGAAAAACTTAATGGATACTTCTTTAAAAGATGCATTAAAAAAAGCTAAAAGGAAACAGTTACTTAAAATTATTATTACTTCTATTATGGTTGTAATCATGCTGATTCCTATAATGTACAAGGTTGGCAATTACTTCGCAGCGAAAAGTTCTACGAAGCTGCACGAACATCTCTTTTTACATAACGCAATTGCAGAACCGAATGTGCAAATTGATTCTCAAGTAACGAGTAATTCATCCATGTTTGGCGGCAATATTATATCAAATCGTTCTAAAAACATTAATGGTTACGTAGTCCCGTGGAATACATTAACAAGCTCCTATGGTTGGATCCGCATCAATATCGATTCCAATGAATTAACACCTGGTTTTTATTGGTCCAATAAAGAGTTCTATGAGTACGATAAACAAACAAAGAAAAAATTTGCAACATTTTATAATCCCGCTATTAAGGAATATTTTGATGGTGTCCAAAATGAATTAGGGGAAGTTTCACAAATGAACAACTATGTTGCCGAAGTTGCTATCTCTTTCAATCAGCCTTACACACTACAAGAAATTAAAGAAAAAATTCCAGATAACTTAAACATTGTATGGTTATATATGACCTCACCAATTGGAGATGAAAGCAAAGGACCTGCTGGTATGCCCGTTTATGGATTTAATCCAGACAAGTCCCCTGAAGAAGCGTACAAAGGGTTCGTTGATTCACTTAACCAATACGATGACGCTGGAGATGACGAAACTATCCAGAAGTTTTTAAAATCAAACAAGGGCAAGCCATTTGATCAAGTGAAAATCTTAGGGGTTATGCTAACTGGGAAAACGGAAAACTTTAAGGTATTAGAAAACCAAGACTTTATTCGCGGTGCTTCTGTAGGCGTTACTGCACCAATTGTTCCTTATATAAAACCAGAGAAATAATAAGGAACCCCAGATGAACTTAAAGAACATACATGAACCTGTTTACTACGGGAGCTATCCGCTACAATAGATAGCTCCCATCTCTCATTTATTGCTTAATTTTCAAAAATAAACTTCACAATATTTTATGTGCAATTTTATAAATAAAAAATCATAAATTTGTTCACATTATATCCATTGTGAATTTTTTCACAATGGATATATAATAAACTTGTAAATACAATATTGGAGGGATTTCAATGGTTATCAATTTTTTAAGAACTGATAAACGTGCTACTTTCATATTATTATTTTTACGACTTTACATAGGGTATACATGGCTCGCTGCTGGAATAGGCAAAGTCTTTGGACAATCTTTTGACGCAAGTGGTTTTCTAAAGGGCGCTATTGCTCAAGCATCAGGTGACCATCCTGCAGTGCAAAGTTGGTGGGCAGATTTTCTTCAACATTTTGTCCTTCCAAACGCAGACCTATTTAGCTTTTTAGTTCAATGGGGAGAAATTTTAGTAGGTCTAGGTTTGATTTTAGGCGGATTAACAAAAACAGCTGCATTTTTCGGAATCATAATGAATCTTTCATTTTTATTAAGCGGAACTGTTAGTGTAAATCCAAACCTGCTTATTTTGACTATGTTCATTTTAGTTGCAGGACAGAACGCTGGACATATTGGATTAGATGGCTATGTTTTCCCAAAAATTTTCCGTAAAAACAACCACGGAACATATAAATTAAGTAAAACTGCGTAGTAACGGTTTACTCTTAAAATATAAATAAGAAAAAGAGCCTGCGTATAGGCTCTTTTTTGTTTACTCCAAATTTAAACTCTTAACGAGCCACGAAAACCTCTGGCAGCATAATAAGAATCTGCCCCATTGTGATACACGAAAACATGCCCGAAGCGATAATCGCAAAATAGCGCACCACCGAGTTCTCTAATATCTGAAGGTGTTTGTACCCAGCTTGATGATTTCATATCAAAATCTCCAAGTTTTTGCAATTCCCGATATTGTTCTTCTGTTAATAGTTCAATACCCATAGCATTTGCAACATCAATAACATTATTTTCTGGCTTATGTTTTTTTCTTGATTCTAACGCTTTCAGATCATAACAGAGACTTCTGCGGCCTTTAGGACTCTCCTTTGAACAATCATAGAAAGTATATTCGTCCTTCTCTTCATCATAACCAACAACATCCGGCTCACCGCCTGTTACTTCCATTTCATTAAGTGACCACAATTTTTCATTATTAGTAGCCAGCTTCGCTTCAACTTTAGCCCATTCAAGGCCTTCATGGCGGTTCATGTTTTTCTCAAAACGGGCTTGTAATACTTTTAATAGTTCTTCACGTCGTTCTACAGATAACTCATTTTTATTCTCTGTCATATTCGTCCTCCGAATTAAGCTTCCTTATAACCACTTAAATCTTCTCAATAATGGTTTACTTGCAGTTTACAACAATCTGGCCCGATTGCACAACGAATAATCCCTGTGCGGATATCCATTATATAGTACTAAAACCCTCCATACTTTCTCCAAGAATATAATGTGAAAACCACATCAAATTCTGCTTCATAATAGCTACATTCATTCCTGGCTGATCAGGACTATATGCCATTCCTTTAAATATCATTAATTCTGTATCAACTTCCATATCCCTTAATCCTTGATGTAGCTCATATGCATTTGTAACTGGAATTCTTGCATCCTTTTCGCCATGTTGGATTAAGGTAGGCGTACAAGCTGATTTAATATACGTCATTGGTGATGTTTTCGTATATATATCTGGATCATTCCATGGAGTATTTCCTAAATGCATCCTAATGAAGTAAGGGATATCTGTATTTACGTAATGAGTACTCCAGTTCGTAATTCCGCCCCCAACTGAAATTGCCTTAAATCTGCTACTAAATGTAGAACAGAAAGCTGATATATATCCTCCGTTACTCCATCCCATAACTCCTACTCTATCTTTATCTACAATCCCTTTTTCAACTAGTTCATCCACTCCAGATATAACATCATCGTAATCAGCAAGTCCTTGTTTTCTGTAGTTCGCTTTTAAAAATTCATTACCATAACCAGAACTTCCTCTATAGTTTGGCTCTAAAACGATAAAGCCTTTTTCAACAAACTGTTCAATCGGATATTTCTCATTGAAGCAGTCTGAAAATATCGGAAAGGATGCCCAAGCCGGACCTCCGTGAATTACTACTAATAAAGGATATTTTTTATTTGTATCAAACTCTACTGGTGTTGATAAAACACCCTCTATTTTAAGACCATCACTACTTTGCCATGAGATGATTTCCCTGTTGCTTTTAAGCTTGTCTTCGAAAAAGCTATTTTCATTCGTTATTTTTTTATCATCCAAATAGATTTCAAAGGTTTCATTTGTTATAGCCTTATTATAGGTTATATGATTGCCATCCCTTGTTATAGAGGCATCCATTATAAAGCCATCTATGTTGTCACTTAATGCTTCCACAGTGCCATCTTCAGCTAGTAATCCAATACGATAATTCGTTTTATCCTGCCATCTAATTAAAATACCTTTAGCTGTCCACTGTAATGGCATAACCGTACTATCAAAATTTGTTAAAGGTTGAATTACCTCTCTCGTATTCATATCATATATCTCTAATGTACTATCTTGTATATGGTTTCTATAGTAATCCTTCTCTCTTATGCTTGCTGAGTAACATATTTTGCTGCCCTCAGGAGAAAAGCAAACGCTCCCGCCCAACAACTTATCTACATTCATCTTTTGCAGTTCCTCAGCTTCAACATCTAATATATATAGATCACCATTCATATAATCGTTTAGGCTTGGTGTAGCCATACATACAACTTTTTTCCCATCATTTGAAATATCAAAGTCATGGATATAAAACTCCTTACCATCAGTTAATTGATAAACACCGTTAATCTCTCGTTCCTCTTTATCATTTTGTATCACTTTTTCTATTTCAATGTAGCATAAACAATTATTTTGATGTTCCTTACCTACATGTTGAAAATCTCCATATAGCTCCTTACGTTTCTTTATTTCCTCACATTCTTTTGACTGTGTAATATAATAAAAACCTTTACCAGTATGATCCCATTTGAATGTACTGATCCCTTCTTCCTCATCAGTAATTTGCACCCCACCATAACCATCTAATGACTTAACGAAGATTTGATTTTTCCCATTACCACCAGGACTAAGGTATGCAATATCCCTAGAATTTGGAGACCATAACGGGCATGTATTATCTATCTCCCCATTTGTTAATGGATAATTTTTCCCTTTACCTTTTTCATATATCCATACATGATTTCTATATGTATTGTCTTTCCAGTTAGCTGTCCTCTTAACAAATGCTACGTTTTTGCCATCATCACTTATGTTTGTACTTGATACGGCCGGTAATGAAATAATCTCTTCTATACTTAAATATGTTTTTTCACTCACTTTCATCAATATGCCCCCTTGTAATGTCCATAAATCTCTCGTCTCTTTTTGTCATAATAAAGTAAATTGTTCACGTATACTTAAAATAGTAACGGAAAATTCAGATAAATAAAAGTGCATCTGATAAAGTAAAACTTTAATCTATAGGGTTCTATCCACTCAAATTAAAGATTATGTGTTTTTCATCTAAATGGGAAAAATAAACGCATTTTGATTCATACATTCGTTTAAAGTGAACTTCCATCAGTGGGAGTCTTATAGCCTACGAATTGTGGAATGAAAAATGGACTAAGAATTTAATCTTAGTCCATTTATTATTTTATATCCATTTTGTATGGAATGTACCTTCTTTATCTACTCGTTTATACGTATGCGCTCCAAAATAATCGCGCTGCGCTTGCAACAAGTTTGCAGGTAGTTTGGCAGTACGATAGCTGTCATAATAAGAAATTGCTGCTGAAAATGCAGGTATCGGAATGCCCTGTTGTACCGCCATTGAGATAATTTGGCGTAATCCACCTTGATATGACTCTACAATTTCTTTAAAGTATGGATCAAGTAAAAGGTTCGGTAGGTCAATGTTAGTCTCATAAGCCTCTTTAATGTTCTGTAAAAAGGCAGCACGGATAATACATCCGCCTCTCCAAAGCATAGAAATGCTGCCAAAATCAAGGTTCCAATCATATTCCTCAGAAGCTGCCTTCAATTGCGTGAATCCTTGTGCATAAGAACAAATTTTACTCATATATAAAGCTTGACGCACCGCTTCAATTAATTCGGCTTTTTCAACTCCAATTGCTGTTTTATCTTTAGGGCCAGATAAAACTTTACTTGCGTTCACACGCTCTTCTTTTAAAGCAGAAATGCAACGTGCAAATACAGATTCCGTGATAATAGGCAGAGAGATACCTAAATCAAGTGCGCTTTGACTTGTCCATTTCCCTGTACCCTTTTGTCCTGCAGTATCAAGAATAACATCCACTAATGGCTTACCAGTTTCTTCATCTTTCTTCTTGAAAATATCGGCTGTAATCTCAATTAGATAGCTGTTCAGTTCACCTTTATTCCATTCAGCAAATATTTCATGGAACTCTTCTGCAGTCAAATCTAGTGTTTGTTTCAAGAAGAAATATGCTTCACAAATTAATTGCATATCTCCATACTCAATACCATTGTGAACCATCTTTACATAGTGTCCTGCCCCATTCGGTCCGATATAAGAACAGCAAGGCTCGTTATTCACTTTTGCAGAGATGTTTTCAAGCATATCCTTTACTTTTTCGTATGCATCCTTCTGTCCGCCGGGCATAATAGATGGTCCCTTCAATGCACCCTCTTCGCCGCCTGACACACCTGCCCCGATGAAATTGATTCCTTCTTCGGCAAGACGTTTGTTTCGGCGAATTGTATCGACAAAGTATGTATTACCACCGTCAATTAAAATATCACCTTTATCGAGGTGAGGGACTAGAGAATCAATCGCTTTATCTGTAATTTCTCCCGCATTAACCATTAATAAAATCTTTCTAGGTGATTCGAGTGAGTTAACAAACTCTTCAACTATATGAGTACCAACTAAGTTTTTACCACGGTTTTCCTCAATGGTTTCATCAACTTTTTCCTTTGAAATATCATATAGGGCAACAGAATACCCTTTACTCTCAAAGTTAAGTGCGAGGCTTTTTCCCATAACGCCCACACCAACAACTCCAATTTGTAACTTTTCCATATTCTATCGTTCCTTTCCATGTATGTTACTCTGTATTATAGTATATATACCTAAAATAACATTTTAATCAAATAATCCAACTTTTTCATTTCAATAGGCTCTGCCAGTATTCGTGCAAAAGGTTAAAGGGACACGGCACATCACTATCAAGTTAAAAAATAAAGAGAAATTTTCATCCTTATTAATCAATCATGAAAAATCACATTAAACAGCTTCCGTATCCCTTTTACTGTTTAGAAAGATCTATACAAATAAACTTAATAATAAAGTAAACCCTAATCCGGCTACAGAAACGATAGTCTCAAGTAAAGTCCATGTTGCAAATGTTTCTTTCATGCTTAAACCAAAGTACTCTTTGAACATCCAGAAACCAGCATCGTTCACGTGTGAAGCAATTAAACTACCAGCCCCTGTTGCAAGGACAACTAAAGCAAGGTTAACATCAGATTGACCTAACATCGGAATCACTAAACCGACAGTTGTTAATGCAGCAACCGTAGCAGACCCCAATGAAATACGTAAGATGGCAGCGATAATCCATGCGAGCAAGATCGGTGATAATGAAGTTCCTTTGAATAATTCGGCTACATAGTTACCAACGCCGCCATCAATTAATACTTGTTTGAAAGCGCCGCCTCCACCAATAATTAAGAGCATCATCCCAATATTCGAGATCGCTGTTGTACAAGATTCCATCACGTTTTTGATTGGAATATTTCTTGCCAATCCCATTGTATAGATCGCAACTAGTAAGGATATCAACATGGCAGTATCCGCATTCCCAATAAACTCGATCGTTGCTAGTAAACTATTATCTTTGAATCCCATTGTTTTTTGCAACAAAGTAATAATTGTAGCGACTGCCATTAAAAGAACAGGCAGTAAAGCGGTAAAAACACTGATTCCAAAACCAGGGGTTTCTTCAAGTTTAAATACTTTCTGCTCACCTAATGATTGTATATTACCGGTTTTTGTGAACGCCTCAGGTACTAGTTTTTTTGCAAGTTTAGTAAATACAGGTCCAGCTAACACAACTGTTGGAACCGCTATCATAAAACCGTAAAGTAATACTTCACCGATGTTTGCATGCAATTCACCAGCGATAGCAGTTGGTCCTGGGTGTGGTGGTAAAAATCCGTGTGTTACAGATAAAGCAGCTGCCATCGAAATACCGAGATATAAGATAGAAACTTTTAATTCTCTTGAAATTGCAAATACAATCGGAATTAATAATACTAATCCTACTTCAAAAAATAATGCAATCCCGATAATAAATGAGGCAGTCACAACAGCCCATTGAATGTTCTTTTCACCAAATTTTTTCACAAGGGTCATGGCAATGCGTTGTGCCCCCCCAGAATCTGAAAGCAACTTACCTAACATCGCACCAAGTCCAAAAACGAGTGCTAAGTGCCCAAGTGTTCCACCTAATCCCGCTTCAATGGTTTTAAAAATCTTTTCTGGTGGCATTCTAAGTGCTAACGCAACCCCGACGGATACAATGATTAATGAAATAAAGGTATTTAATTTAAAGCGCATAATCAGTAAAAGTAATGCTAAAATCCCAATTGCTACAATGACTAATGGCATCGTAGTTCCCCCCTAATCTTAGCTGTATTTGTATTGATCCCGCTATTCGTGGGCAGTAAGGCCCCCACCACCTCGAGATTTAGATAGAAGCGAGGCATGGGAGATTACTGATGAAAGTTTTACTTTATTAAATTTCTTTGATAATTTGCAATTCGTGTATAATCGTCTTCTAGCGCCCTTGATAGGTTAATAAATATAGGCAGTAATTGTCTGTATTCTTTTGTTGCTTCTTCTTTCGGTGTATGTTTGTAGGTACTGCCAACCATTTCGGAAACGATTTCAAAAGAATCAATTTTTCCTGTGGCATAGAGACCTAATATACATGCACCTAGACAAGAGCTTTCGTAGCTCTTTGGAACAACGACTTCAGATGCGAAAATATCGGACATCATCTGTCGCCAAACGTCAGACCTTGCGAAGCCGCCTGTTGCTTGAATACGAGTTACAGGACCATCCATACATTCTGTTAATGCTAAAAATACAGTGTATAAATTATATATAACACCTTCTAAAGCTGCACGAATCATATGTTCCTTCTTATGTGACATCGTTAAACCGAAGAAGGAGCCACGTACATCTGGATTCCATAATGGTGCACGTTCCCCTGCGAGGTACGGATGGAATAATAATCCGTCTGCACCAGGTCTCACGCGTTCTGCTATTTTAGTTAATACATCGTATGGATCAATTCCTAGTCTTTTCGCAGTTTCTACTTCTGATGAAGCAAGTTCATCACGAATCCAGCGAAGGACCATCCCTCCATTGTTTACCGGTCCACCAATTACCCAATGTTTTTCGGTTAAGGCATAACAAAATATTCTTCCTTTTTTATCTGTTTGTGGTTTATCAATGATGGTCCGAATAGCACCACTTGTTCCAATTGTGACAGCAATCTCCCCTTTCCGAATTGCGTTCACACCTAGATTAGAAAGCACCCCATCACTGGCACCAATGACAAACGACGTTTGGGAATCGATACCAATCTTTTGGGCTAAATCTGGATTGCAGTTGCTGAATATTTTGGTGGTTGGTACGAGTTTAGATAATTGAGCTGATGTTATACCAGCAATTTTTAAAGCTTCCTCATCCCAATCTAGCGTTTTTAAGTTCATCATACCCATGCACGAGGCGATGGAATGATCAACAACATATTGATCAAAGAATTTTTTGAAGATATATTCTTTGATTCCAATATATTTTTTCGTTCTAATAGCAATTTCCGGATGGTCATTCACAATCCATGTAATTTTACTTAATGGTGACATTGGGTGAATAGGTGTTCCTGTTCGTCTATAAACTGCATGGCCATTCAGTTCATCTTTGATTTTATGTGCCCATGCTTCACTGCGATTATCTGCCCAAGTGATACAAGGTGTCAGCGGCTGATCATTTTCATCCATGGCAATGACACTATGCATAGCACTGCTAAATGAAATAAACGATGGGTTTTTATCTGAATGCTGTTTCGTTATATTTGATATTGCTTGTAAAACTGCTTGAAAAATCTCTTCTGGATCTTGTTCCGCTGTGGATATATCCGGTGTGCGAAGTGGATAACCAATATTCTCAGTTTGAATGACTTCGCCTTTTTCAGTAAATAAAACTGCTTTCGTACTTGTTGTACCGATATCTATACCTAACATATAGCTACTCATGTCCTTGCTCAACTCCTTTAGATAACATTTGTTGTGACATCCAGAGGTCTTCGACTTTCCCTTGAACATCATCAAAGTTTTGATGTAAGGCCTTAATCATGAGGGCTCGATCTTTTGATTCGATTGCTTTTATATAAAGCTCATGATTTTTAATAATCCGTTCAAAGTCTTCGTACTTTTCCTTGAAACGAGTACGCATTGATAAAAGGATTAAGCTTTCCATAACAGGCTTTAAATTATTCCAAATCATCAGGATGTAGGAATGCTCAATGGTTCGAATAATCGTTTCATGGAATAAGAGATCTTGATAAGAAAATTCATCAGAATCATGATACTTAATGGCGATTTTCATCATTTCCATTATTTTATTTAGTTCTCTTACTAAATCATTTGTGTCCATCTTTCCAAGTCGCTCAAAGATAAACGTTTCTATAAGTAAACGAACATCATATATTTCTTCAATTTCTTTCTCGGTTAAACCAATGACAACTGCGCCCATTCTTTCTAAGCGAATAATATTTTCAGAAGCTAGTAATTTTAATGCTTCACGAACGGGTGACCGACTTACAGAAAAATCGGCAGCTATTTTATTTTCTGACAGGATGGTACCGCTTTCAATTGCACCTGCAATAATGCGCATTCTCAATTCGCTCGCAACACGATCACCTGTAGAAGCTTTTGAAAGCCATTTTTCAGGATAAAGAAATTCCATTGATTTCGTCATAAATCCACCTCGTGTTAATCAAGTATACTTGTATACAAGTATTATAACTCGGATTTTTAATTATGCAAGCGCTTTTATTGTTCGCGTTGGTTCTATTAGAGGAAATCCCATAATTATTAAGCTAACAAATCAAGTCACCCCAAAACTATTATTGTTGATAAAGAAGATTTAGGAAATGGAAAACGAAACAAGTGGTATGAAAGACAAATAATTATAGAATCTATGTAAAAAGAAGCAGCTACCTTTAAATGGAGAGGTAGCTGCTTTTTTAGTTGTTCATATTCTGCTGATGCTTTGAAATTAATTTAGACATATAGACAAAACCCTAAATTACGTATTGTCTTGTAACTCCATGAATATCTATTCGCGCTATTGTGTTTATACACTGCTCATTGATAGCTTCCCGATTAATTCTCAATAACATCATGTAACCTCTCAGCAAACTCTTTATGATGCACTGTGTTATAACCCACATGATGTCCTGGAAACTCTGTGAATTCTGTTCTGAGGTGTTCTGCTAAGTTGAATGCGCAATGATAAGGAAAAGTTTCTCTTGAAATACTTCCACCAGCTGGACGTACCTGTATCGATGCAGGTTTTAATAGGGACTTTAATGCATCGATATTTAAAGTATAGCTGAGAATTCCCGGGATTTCATACTCAGTGAAATACATCGAATTGCCAAGTAGTCGCTCTGTTAGCATATCCTTCGATGGTTCGGAATTACTATCATCAATATTTGACAATAACTTCATGACCTCACTTTGATGATTCCCTTTAAGGTCTTCCATGAAATTTATAGCCTGCTTCAACTCATTTTCAGATAAAAGTTGTAATAAAACCGGTTCGTGTGGAATTAGTAACTGTACCTGCTCAGGATGACGTATGCACAAATCAAGTCCGATAACAGCACCAGAACTACTTCCGAATACATAAGCCGGTTCTTTGGTCAGATTAGCTAGCAACCGATGAGCATCTTCGCTATGCGTGTGCACATGGTAATCCTCATTTTTATTGACGAGATTGCTACGGGAATGACCACGACGATCGTAAGTAACAACGGTATACCACTTAGCAAGATGGTCGGCGATATTATGGAACTTGTCGGCATCACCACCCCCACCATGAATCAAAAGAAGAATTGGACCCGAGCCACGCACCTCATAATAGATGCTTGCTCCAATTACTTGCAATGTTCCGTTTTTTACTATACTCATTTGTACATTCTTCCTTTCTTTTGTCATCTCCCTTAACATTACATAATTGGTGAACGATATAAAATGCAGGAAATAACTAAGAAACAAATTTACCATAAGAAAAAGCAATGTGTGGCTTTAAAATAAAGTTTGATTAAAAATATTGTGTTAAACCGTATTCTATGATGAATAAAAAGAAACCATTTTGAAAAGGTCTAATCAAAATGGTTTCTTATCCAAAAGAGGAACGCAATTATATAATCAAGGTTCAACAAACCCTCTTTAAAAGGCTCTATGTGTTTTCCCTCCACTTTCTATATGCTTCCGTAAATAATAATATCTATGAAGTTCCATAATGAAATGAAACAAAATAAGCGAAAGCATTGAGTATACACACATTAATACAATTGCCACCATCTGTTGTGTTGCAAAACCAAGACTGATGTTAGCAATAAGTTGCCCTAATCCTACAAAAGCAACTGCTCCTATGCCCCCCATTCCTTTCGATGATTTTGACTTTTTTCTTGGTTCCTGAAGTTTTTTAATATGATTTTTATAATAATGATACAAAGCAAAACTATATAAACCAAATGAAAAAATAAAATAAATTGGCGTTTGTAATTCTAACATTTCATATGCAAATTTTTGAGCTATAACCAATAATCCTACTGAACATACGATACCAAATACTCCTCGAAATAGAGTGTATTGTAATTGCCGTTTCCGAGGATTGATAATAATCCATATCGCCCATAAGTTCAAAAAGATAATCGGAGGAGCCACTATATATACATACAATAATCGAAAAGGATTCGCAAAAGCAGGCGCAAGAACAAATATGTCTGCTATCCCAATAACAAGAGTAATAATGGTCGATCTTATATCCTGTGCAGCATAAACAGCCATATAGTATTCAAAAGCTTTCTTATTAAAATCTATATTTTTTTGCAT
The DNA here is from genome assembly GCF_022662915.1 of Bacillus cereus group sp. BfR-BA-01453. NCBI lineage: Bacteria > Bacillati > Bacillota > Bacilli > Caryophanales > Bacillaceae > Bacillus > Bacillus cereus group sp. BfR-BA-01453. The sequence goes on from NZ_JAKUEN010000014.1 coordinate 94,825, forward strand.
GTTAATTAAACCACCCCGCTACTGTTGACCAAGCTTTTTTCGCACCCGTTTTCACCATCATACCTTCAAGTAAAGTACAATTATTTTGAAATTTATTCATCTTTACAAATTAATGCAATTCATCAGTAAATGCTATTTAAATCTACTCTAATTTTATTACAAAACAACTCTTTTTTATAATATTCAGAATAAAAATTGACAGATCTCTCAAAATAAACTTTCGGATATTTCCTCACTTCAATAACCTCTTAAACAATTTCTCTCTTAATAAAATCTGAATATTCATTTAAATAAAAATATTTTTGTTCTAAATCCGATAAAAATTCATGTTACCTACTCATTTTTATTCCTTTTAAACGAGTTGAACGACCTAGAGAGGATACATCTTGAATTTTCAGCCATGTTTTATAATTTATACCGATACCTGAACCACGACCTTCTTTTATCCACTTTTCAATTTCAGGTGTTCTTTTTCTTTTAGACATAAAAACACCCCTTTAGATAATCATATCTAAAGGGGTGAAGCATCACAACTTTTTTTAAAACATCGCGACTTTATTTCAAATCCACAACTATATTTACTAACCTACTAATCTCCTACTCAACCGTAACAGACTTAGCTAAGTTACGTGGCTTATCAACGTCACACTCACGGTGAAGTGCTGCGTAGTATGAGATAAGTTGTAATGGAATAACTGCTACTAACGGTGCTAGTGCTTCATGTACAGCTGGTAATACGAAGCTGTCACCTTCCATTTCTAAGCCTTTCATTGAGATGATACATGGGTTAGCTCCTCGTGCTACTACTTCTTTCACGTTACCACGAATTCCAAGGTTTACGTGCTCTTGTGTAGCAAGTGCGATAACTGGTGTACCATTTTCGATTAAGGCGATTGTACCGTGTTTTAATTCTCCTCCAGCAAATCCTTCTGCTTGGATGTAAGAGATTTCTTTTAGTTTTAACGCGCCTTCTAATCCTACGTAGAAGTCTACGCTACGTCCGATGAAGAAACAGTTACGAGTTGTTGCTAAAAATTGTTTTGCTAAAGCGTCCATTTCTTCTTTTTGATCACAAAGTTGTACCATTGCATTTGCTACAAGTCCTAGTTCGTGTGTTAAGTCAAAACCAAGAACTTCACCTTTTGCTTTAGCAATATCTGCAGCTAAAATTGAAAGTACTGCAAGCTGTGCTGTGTAAGCTTTCGTTGATGCAACGGCGATTTCTGGTCCCGCGTATAACGGAAGTGTATAATCTGCTTCACGAGAAAGTGTAGAACCAGGTACGTTTGTAATTGTTAATGCTTTATGACCCATTTCATTTGTTTGTACAAGTACTGCACGGCTATCAGCTGTTTCACCACTTTGTGAAATGTAAATGAAGAATGGTCTTTCTGTTAATAATGGCATGTTATAAGAGAATTCACTTGCTACATGCACTTCAACTGGCATTTTTGCAAACTTCTCGATAAATTGTTTTCCAACAAGACCTGCATGATAACTTGTTCCACATGCAATGATGTAAATACGATCGCTATCTAAAATCGCATTGCGGATGTCTTGATCTAATTCAATCTCGCCATTTTCATCTTGGTACTTTTGAATTATATTACGGATAACAAGTGGTTGCTCATCGATTTCTTTAAGCATGAAATGAGGGTATGTTCCTTTTTCAATATCACTTGCGTCTAATTCCGCTGTAAACGGTGCACGTTCAATCGTTTCACCTTGTAAGTTTTTAATTGTAATACTTTCTTTCGTTACAATTACAATTTCTTTATCCATTAATTCAATAAATTGATCTGTAACTTGTAACATCGCCATAGCGTCGCTCGCCACAACATTAAAGTTGTCACCAACACCTACTAATAGCGGGCTTTTGTTTTTAGCAACATAAATCATGTTTGGATTTTCAGCATCAAGTAATCCGATTGCATAAGAGCCATGTAAAAGAGATAGCGTATTACGGAACGCTTCTTCTACACTTAGTCCTGTGCTCACTTGTTGTTCCATAAGCTGTACGATAACCTCTGTATCCGTTTCACTTACGAACGTTACATCTTGTAAATATTCCTTCTTCACTAACTCATAGTTTTCAATTACACCGTTATGAACTAGTGTAAAACGCTTTGATGTACTTTGATGCGGATGCGCGTTTACTTTGCTCGGAACACCATGTGTAGCCCAGCGTGTGTGACCGATCCCCACGCTTGTTGCTACGTTCTCATCTACGATTTCGCGAAGTTTTGCAATACGGCCTTTTTCTTTGTATACAACAACACCGTTCTCTGCTTGTACTGCAATACCTGCTGAATCATATCCACGATATTCTAGCTTTTCTAAACCTTTTAATAAAATTTCCTTTGCATCTTGCTCTCCAATAAATCCTACGATTCCACACATGTTTAGTCGCCGTTACAAATGCTTACACTGCTCTGCGAACATGTAACGACATAGTCCGATACCATTTTTATTTATACTAAAAAACGGATTACATATTGCTAGCCCTGTAAGCTTGTAACGGCTTTCACCTTCCTCTCGATTGGGTTTAAGTCCGTATATACTTATACAGCTAGTTTGTATCCGTTCCTTTTCTCTCATCACACTTTCACCTTTGTCCACTAAGTCACCTTAATGATTTAAGTAAAAGCTTGCGGTTGTGATGAACAACCGGGAGCCATCCGCCGAAATCTCGATAAACCCCACCTCGTCAACTACACTACTTGTAGTTCTGGCGCTTCTATAATTTACAATATTTCCTTTGAGAAAAAGAACAAGACCATCTTATAACAAACATGGATAAACCGTCAATGAAAATTTTTTCACCATCTATAAAACATATGAAAAAGGAGCACTTATTGTGCTCCTTTTCAATAAATTTATTAAATTATTCAGCGCCAACTTCCGCTTTCACAACTTCTACAATGCGATGTACATATGCATCACAAACTTCTTGTGTTGGTGCTTCTGCCATTACACGAATAAGTGGTTCTGTTCCAGATGGACGAACAAGAATGCGGCCATCACCATTCATTTCTTCCTCTACAACACGAATAATTTCTTTAATTTTTTCGTTTTCTAGTGCTAGTTTTTTATCTGTCACACGAACGTTTACTAGTAATTGCGGGAATTTTGTCATTTCTCCTGCAAGCTCAGATAATGGTTTTTTCGTCATTTTCATAATGTTTACAAGTTGAAGTGCACTTAACATTCCATCACCAGTTGTAATGTAATCAAGTAAGATAATATGGCCTGATTGTTCTCCACCTAAGTTGTAACCTCCGCGCTTCATTTCTTCCATTACGTAGCGGTCACCAACTGCTGTTTTATCACTTGTAATACCGTTAGCTTCAAGTGCTTTGTAGAAACCTAAGTTACTCATAACTGTTGAAACAACTGTATTATGCTTTAGTTGACCAGTTTCTTTCATGTACTTTGCACAAATAAACATAATTTGATCGCCATCAACAATGTTTCCTTTTTCATCTACAGCGATTAAACGGTCACCATCACCATCGAAAGCAAGACCAATATCAGCACCTTTTTCTTTTACTAATTCAGCTAATACTTCTGGATGCGTAGAACCTACTCCATCGTTAATGTTCATACCGTTTGGTGAAGTTCCCATTGTTGAAATATCAGCTTCTAAATCAGCAAATAAGTACGGAGCTAAAGAAGACGTAGCACCATGCGCACAATCTAAAGCGATATGTAAACCTGAGAAATCTTCCTCTACAGTTTGTTTAATGTATTGTAAATACTTTTGTCCACCTTCAAAATAATCACTCACTTGCCCAAGGTTCGTACCTGTTGGACGTGGTAATTCATCCACTTCTTTGTCTAATAAAGCTTCAATTTCTGCTTCTTGCTCATCTGTTAATTTAAAACCGTCTGAACCGAAGAATTTAATTCCGTTATCTTGTACTGGATTATGAGATGCAGAAATCATAACACCAGCTTGTGCATCTAACGCTTTCGTTAAATAAGCAACACCTGGTGTAGAAATAACACCAAGACGCATTACTTCTGCTCCAGTTGATAATAGACCTGCTACTAAAGCTCCTTCTAACATATGTCCTGATATACGTGTATCACGGCCGATAATTACTTTTGGACGGTCTGTATCTTTTGTTAATACATAACCACCAAAACGTCCAATTTTGAACGCTAATTCAGGTGTTAACTCCTGATTCGCAACCCCGCGTACTCCATCTGTACCAAAATATTTACCCATTATGATTCGCTCCTTTTTCTGGCTCTTTTTGATTATCTACTGTTGGCTCTTGGCTAGTTTCTTTATCTTTATTTTGTTCCGATTCCTTCTCCTTTTCCTTTTCCTTTTCTGGATCAGGCTTAGGTTCAGGTTCAGGATTTTTTGGTTTTTCAGTTTGATTATCTTTATTATTATTTGAATTTGGTTGCTCACCGTTACCCTGTACTTCTTTATCGGGATTTTCTTTCTTCACAATTGTAACTTTAGCACTTTTTTGTTTTGGCTCTATTGAAATATTACCAGGGCCACTCACTTGAATAGCAACATCCTTCGTCCCAGGAGACACATTTTGTAGATTAATCACTGCTGTTATTTGAGCAGCTGTTATTTTATCTACTATACTTGTTTCTCCTGAAATATCAACGCTTATCTTCCCATCTTGCGGCGAAAGTAACTGGGCCGTAACGTCTTTAGAAAGTCCATTTTTTTGAATTGATATACCATCAATCGTTCTTGTTTTCGTTTGTTTTGTTTTTTGTACACCTACTGAAACCTTTACTTGATTTGGCTTCGCACTTGTTACACCCTTTGGTAATAAAACAGAGGTATCGAATGTTGTAGACTCTGTCAATTGACTAAGATCTACTTCGACCCCCTCTATCGATTGTATATTATCCAATATATCTTTTGGACCTGCTATCGTTACTTCTCTCGGCTCAACACTAATATTTGTAACGGCCAATCCTTCCGGTAAACTCCCCTTTTTCGCATATGTTATAGGAACAGTTTTTTCAGTATTATTGGCCGTAGCTTGCGTCGCCACATTCAACGTTACACTAATTTTAGATGGACTTGTTCTTACATTTAAACGTTTGCCTTCTTTATTGTATAATGTAACTTCGGCTGTTTTTGTAACAGTTTTATTAACACCTTTTAAATCAACATACGCCTTAGCAGATGAAATACTTTCAATTTCTTCTTTCGTCCCAACTACCTCAACCGTATCAGGTTTAATGTTTGATTTTTCGAGAGTAGCACCAGCTGGCATTTGATCCTCATTTGATAATTTCAAGTCTACATGAACATATTTTCTCGCTTTTTCATGAAGAGTAATTTTAATTGTTGATGGCTGAACTGTTCCTTTCACATCATCTGGAAGTCCATTCGTTTTCAAAGAAACTTCATACGTTCCTTTTTCGCTGCCTCTCAAATCAACTGGTATATCAAATTGTTTTTTCGCTTTTGCCGTAGCAACTGCTGCTTTTGGACCCTCTAACTTCACCTTAACGCCCTCTGCCGGAATACCACTTACAATATATTTCTCTTCATCATACTTAACGTTAATAGCATAATTAGTTAATGTTTCTTTCGCATCATTTGCAAAAGGTAGTATCCCCGATGTCGTATTTTTTTCAGTTAAAGTCGCTGACATAAAAAGCATACACGCCAATAGTAATGAGATCCCCTTTAAAAACCAATGATTCTCCATTAACTTATCCATGACGCTTTCTCCTCCAATTCCATAAAGACGAAGAAGTCGTTTTTTCGTTCGCACTAAATTCAGCTAACAACATATCTTTCAGTTGTTCTGTCTTCAAATCACGATGCAACTTACCATTTTTCGTTAAAGAAATTTGGCCTGTTTCTTCCGACACAACTACTGTAATACTATCAGTAACTTCACTAACTCCCATTGCAGCGCGATGCCTAGTTCCTAACTCTTTAGAAATAAATGGACTTTCCGATAACGGAAGATAGCAAGCTGCTGCTTTAATGGTACTTCCTTGCATAATTACTGCTCCATCGTGAAGAGGTGTGTTTGGAATGAAAATATTAATGAGTAATTCCGATGATACGTTTGCATTTAGCGGAATACCCGTTTCTACATAATCACCCATACCGGTCTCTTTTGACAAGGTAATTAATGCACCAATTCTACGTTTTCCCATATATTCCGTTGCTTTCGCTATCGCTGTTGCAACCATTTCAGGCTCATCATCCTCGTGAGTTCCAGTACGCGAAAATAAACTCCCGCGTCCTAGCTGCTCAAGCGCTCTTCGCAATTCTGGCTGGAAAATAATAATAACGGCTAAAAATCCCCACGTTAATACTTGTTCAGTTAGCCAATATAGCGTTCGCAATTCAAGGAAAATACTGATCATCCGAACGACAATAATAACTGTAATCCCTTTTAAAAGTTGAACAGCTTTCGTCCCTCGGATTATGAGAATTAGCTTATATATAATAAACCATACAACGGCAATATCTAATGCCGTACTAAGATATTTCAAAATGGTCGTATCTTCAAAAGGCATGCTAACCCTTCCTCCTACTTACGAGCAATTCTATCCATATATTGAAATATTGTTTTATGCTCTATCTGTATGTATTTCCAACAACTAGTTAATTATACCATACATGAAACAAACGACAATTACAAACAACCCCCTTTAGTCTAAATTGGTAAGATGTCAAACATTCTTATCGTACAGTATAATATAAATCATTATTATACGCCTATTTTCAAATAAAAAAAGCAACTTCTCAGTTGCTTTTCTTACATTTATTTTAGTTTTTCACCGAATAAAGAACCCATTAAAGCAACCGCTGTTGTTGCCGTTCTATTTCGCTCATCTAAAATCGTATTTACCTCAACAAACTCGGCAGATGTAACAATATCAGCTTCCGCTAACATCTCCATTGCTAAATGACTTTCACGATAAGATAAGCCACCAATTACAGGTGTTCCAACTCCTGGTGCATCATGAGGATCAAGACCATCTAAATCTAATGATAAATGCACACCATCAGTATGAGATAAATACGCGATTGTTTCTTCCATAACAGCCGTCATACCCATACGATCAATCTCGTGCATTGAAAATACTTTAATACCTTCATTTCGAATAAAGTCTTTTTCTCCTTCATCTAATGCACGTGCACCGATAATTACAACATTCTCTTTTTTCACCTTTGGATATGCCCCGTATAAATCTACAAGCGTGGGATGTCCATACCCTAAACTTGCTGCAAGTGACATACCGTGAATATTTCCAGATGGTGAAGTTTCTTCTGTATTTAAATCACCATGTGCATCATACCAAATAACACCTAGGTTTTTATAATGTTTCGCAACACCAGCTAATGTACCGATAGCGATACTATGATCGCCACCTAATACAAGTGGAAAACGCCCTTCTTCTATAATATGATCCACCTTACTTGCTAATTCGTTACATACAGTTGCAACTTGTGTAAGGTTTCTTAAGCTTGTATTTACCTCTACTTCTTTTTCTCTCTCTATACATATATCTCCCATATCTTTAACGTCATATCCAATTTCTTCAATTCTTTCAATTACACCTGCATAACGGATTGCGCTCGGTCCCATATCAACGCCACGACGCATCTGCCCTAAATCCATTGGAACTCCAATAACTGAAATTTCTTTTTTCATAGATAGTATCCCCCTTCTGTGCCTTCACTAAATATTTTAAATCTTTTATATAGTCTGACTCAACTCGACATTTTTCTGTATGGATATACAAATTATTCACTTATATCCACCTAAAAATCCAAATGTTAAGACTATTCTATGTATAAAGTTAACTTAATGAAACAACTACCATCATTATTATTAGATAATAATAAAAAACACTCCCGCATTTAGAAGTGTTTTTCTGATGCTATTTTCCACACTGCTGCAATATTCTTTGCTGTCATTTCGATATTCTCTTCTGCTACTTTATATGCCTCCTCTAATGTCATCGGACTTGTTGTAATACTAAATACTGCGTCAATTCCTTTTTCATGAACAGCCGAGTAATTCGGAGATACTGATCCCCCAATCGCAATGACAGGAATATGAAGACGCTTTGCACGCTCCGCAACACCTACTGGTGCCTTTCCATATGCTGTTTGTTCATCTATTCTCCCTTCGCCAGTTATAATTAAATCTGCACCTTCTATATGCTTATCAAAATTTGTATAATCTAATACAATTTCAATTCCTCTCCGCAAGCCTCCCTTTAGCACTGCAATAACAGCTGCTCCCATACCTCCTGCAGCTCCTGCACCAGGTATTTTAGATACGTCGCAAAATAGGTATTGTTTAAGGATATGCGCATAATGCTTTAAATTCTCATCCAGCTCTTTCATCATCTCTTCATCCGCACCCTTTTGTCGTCCAAATACGAAAGATGCTCCTTTTATTCCAACTAACGGATTATCTACATCACATGCTGCTTCTATCTTTATATGCTTTAAGCGTGAATCCATTTGTGAAAAATCAATAGAGACAATCGAATGTAACGTTCCACCAGACGGCTCTATTACTTCTCCTTTTCTATTTATAAACCTGACTCCTAAAGCTGACAACATACCCGCTCCTCCATCATTTGTAGCACTTCCCCCAAGTCCTAAAATGATATGCTCAGCTCCTTCGTCTAGCGCATGTAGTATAAGTTCTCCTGTTCCTTTCGTCGTCGTAATAAGTGGGTTTCGCTTTTTAGCCGGAACGTGTTGTAAACCTGATGCTGCTGCCATTTCAATAAACGCTGTCTTTTTATCTTTAGACATACCGTAAAAGGCTTGTACGCTCTCTCTAAGCGGTCCTGTCACATGAAATGATATAATCCTCCCGCTTGTAGCATCAACAAGGGAATCGACCGTTCCTTCCCCTCCATCTCCAATTGGTATTTTTACGTACTCTGCTTTAGGAAAAATTGCTCCAAAACCTCTTTCAATAGCTTCACATACTTCTATAGCTGTTAAGCTTTCTTTATATGAATCAGATGCAATAACAACTTTCATAATTATCCCCCACCCTTTATTTTCACGTTTTCTCCATTTTAAATGACAAGTATGAAAGTTGTCTTTTTAAACACAAAAAAAGCTTACATCATATGATGTAAGCTTTCTCTATTAGATGGAGCCTAGCGGGATCGAACCGCTGACCTCCTGCGTGCAAGGCAGGCGCTCTCCCAGCTGAGCTAAGGCCCCTTAGTAATTAAGCGGAAGACGGGATTCGAACCCGCGACCCCAACCTTGGCAAGGTTGTATTCTACCACTGAACTACTTCCGCGAAAATGGTGAGCCATGAAGGACTCGAACCTTCGACCCTCTGATTAAAAGTCAGATGCTCTACCAACTGAGCTAATGGCTCGTAAATGGCTGGGCTAGCTGGATTCGAACCAGCGCATGACGGAGTCAAAGTCCGTTGCCTTACCGCTTGGCTATAGCCCATTAATATTTACTAGTATGGTTATCTTTTCAAAAAAATAAACCCTCTCAGGTTATTTTAAAGAAAATGGTGGAGGGGGGCAGATTCGAACTGCCGAACCCGAAGGAGCGGATTTACAGTCCGCCGCGTTTAGCCACTTCGCTACCCCTCCGACATTTAAAATATATATGGTGGAGGATGACGGGATCGAACCGCCGACCCCCTGCTTGTAAGGCAGGTGCTCTCCCAGCTGAGCTAATCCTCCAAAAGTGGTGACCCGTACGGGATTCGAACCCGTGTTACCGCCGTGAAAGGGCGGTGTCTTAACCACTTGACCAACGGGCCAAAAAAGTTTTAAACCTATTCCCAAGCTTCCAACCGGGCTTGAACCGGTGACCTCTTCCTTACCATGGAAGTGCTCTACCAGCTGAGCTATGGAAGCATAATGGCTCCGCAGGTAGGACTCGAACCTACGACCGATCGGTTAACAGCCGATAGCTCTACCACTGAGCTACTGCGGAATAATATTAGCCTGGCAACGTCCTACTCTCACAGGGACAAGGTCCCAACTACCATCGGCGCTAGAGAGCTTAACTTCCGTGTTCGGTATGGGAACGGGTGTGACCTCTCTGCCATCATTACCAGACTTTTATCATTATAAACATTTCTTTCGAAATGTCAAGAAGAAAATTATATATTCCTTCAAAACTAGATAACATTTGCTACATATTATATGGTTAAGTCCTCGATCTATTAGTATTCGTCAGCTCCACATGTCACCATGCTTCCACCTCGAACCTATCAACCTGATCATCTTTCAGGGATCTTACTAGCTTACGCTATGGGAAATCTCATCTTGAGGGGGGCTTCATGCTTAGATGCTTTCAGCACTTATCCCTTCCGCACATAGCTACCCAGCTATGCCCTTGGCAGAACAACTGGTACACCAGCGGTGCGTCCATCCCGGTCCTCTCGTACTAAGGACAGCTCCTCTCAAATTTCCTACGCCCACGACGGATAGGGACCGAACTGTCTCACGACGTTCTGAACCCAGCTCGCGTACCGCTTTAATGGGCGAACAGCCCAACCCTTGGGACCGACTACAGCCCCAGGATGCGATGAGCCGACATCGAGGTGCCAAACCTCCCCGTCGATGTGGACTCTTGGGGGAGATAAGCCTGTTATCCCCGGGGTAGCTTTTATCCGTTGAGCGATGGCCCTTCCATGCGGAACCACCGGATCACTAAGCCCGACTTTCGTCCCTGCTCGACTTGTAGGTCTCGCAGTCAAGCTCCCTTATGCCTTTGCACTCTACGAATGATTTCCAACCATTCTGAGGGAACCTTTGGGCGCCTCCGTTACACTTTAGGAGGCGACCGCCCCAGTCAAACTGCCCACCTGACACTGTCTCCCGGGTCGATAAGACCCGTAGGTTAGAATTTCAATACAGTCAGGGCGGTATCCCACCAGCGCCTCCACCGAAGCTAGCGCTCCGGTTTCAAAGGCTCCCGCCTATCCTGTACAAACTGTACCAAAATTCAATATCAGGCTACAGTAAAGCTCCACGGGGTCTTTCCGTCCTGTCGCGGGTAACCTGCATCTTCACAGGTACTATAATTTCACCGAGTCTCTGGTTGAGACAGTGCCCAAATCGTTACACCTTTCGTGCGGGTCGGAACTTACCCGACAAGGAATTTCGCTACCTTAGGACCGTTATAGTTACGGCCGCCGTTTACTGGGGCTTCAGTTCAGAGCTTCGCTTACGCTAACCCCTCTCCTTAACCTTCCAGCACCGGGCAGGTGTCACCCCCTATACTTCGCCTTACGGCTTCGCAGAGAGCTGTGTTTTTGCTAAACAGTCGCTTGGGCCTATTCACTGCGGCTTTCCGTTAAGAAAGCACCCCTTCTCCCGAAGTTACGGGGTCATTTTGCCGAGTTCCTTAACCAGAGTTCTCTCGCACACCTTAGGATTCTCTCCTCGCCTACCTGTGTCGGTTTGCGGTACAGGCACCTTTTATCTCGCTAGAAGCTTTTCTTGGCAGCGGGGAATCAAAGACTTCGCTCCATAAGGAGCTTCCCCATCACAGCTCAGCCTTTACGATAAGCGGATTTGCCTACTTATCAGCCTAACTGCTTGGACGTGCACAACCAATCGCACGCTTCTTCTATCCTTCTGCGTCCCTCCATTGCTCAAACGATAAAGAGGTGGTACAGGAATATCAACCTGTTGTCCATCGCCTACGCCTGTCGGCCTCGGCTTAGGTCCTGACTAACCCTGAGCGGACGAGCCTTCCTCAGGAAACCTTAGGCATTCGGTGGACGGGATTCTCACCCGTCTTTCGCTACTCATACCGGCATTCTCACTTCTAAGCACTCCACCAGTCCTTCCGGTCTGACTTCACTGTCCTTAGAACGCTCCCCTACCACTGATACCATTCGGTATCAATCCGCAGCTTCGGTGGTGTATTTAGCCCCGGTACATTTTCGGCGCAGAGTCACTCGACTAGTGAGCTATTACGCACTCTTTAAATGGTGGCTGCTTCTAAGCCAACATCCTAGTTGTCTAAGCAACTCCACATCCTTTTCCACTTAATACACACTTTGGGACCTTAGCTGGCGGTCTGGGCTGTTTCCCTTTTGACTACGGATCTTATCACTCGCAGTCTGACTCCTAAGGATAAGTCATTGGCATTCGGAGTTTGACTGAATTCGGTAATCCGATGAGGACCCCTAGTCCAATCAGTGCTCTACCTCCAAGACTCTTACACTTAAGGCTAGCCCTAAAGCTATTTCGGGGAGAACCAGCTATCTCCAGGTTCGATTGGAATTTCTCCGCTACCCACACCTCATCCCCGCACTTTTCAACGTGCGTGGGTTCGGGCCTCCATTCAGTGTTACCTGAACTTCACCCTGGACATGGGTAGATCACCTGGTTTCGGGTCTACGACCACGTACTAAACGCCCTATTCAGACTCGCTTTCGCTGCGGCTCCGCCTCTTCAGCTTAACCTCGCACGGGATCGTAACTCGCCGGTTCATTCTACAAAAGGCACGCCATCACCCGTTAACGGGCTCTGACTATTTGTAGGCACACGGTTTCAGGATCTCTTTCACTCCCCTTCCGGGGTGCTTTTCACCTTTCCCTCACGGTACTGGTTCACTATCGATCACTAGGGAGTATTTAGCCTTGGGAGATGGTCCTCCCAGATTCCGACGGAATTTCACGTGTTCCGCCGTACTCAGGATACATTCAAGAGAGAACGAAGTTTCGACTACGGGGTTGTTACCCTCTACGACGGACCTTTCCAGGTCGCTTCGTCTACCTCGTTCCTTTGTAACTCCGTATAGAATGTCCTACAACCCCAAGAGGCAAGCCTCTTGGTTTGGGCTATGTTCCGTTTCGCTCGCCGCTACTCAGGAAATCGCATTTGCTTTCTCTTCCTCCAGGTACTTAGATGTTTCAGTTCCCTGGGTCTGTCTTCCTTACCCTATGTATTCAGATAAGGATACCATACCATTACGTATGGTGGGTTTCCCCATTCGGAAATCTTCGGATCAAAGCTTACTTACAGCTCCCCGAAGCATATCGGCGTTAGTCCCGTCCTTCATCGACTCCTAGTGTCAAGGCATCCACCGTGCGCCCTTTCTAACTTAACCAAACTAAAAATTAAAAAATATGAGCTACACTGTTATCTAGTTTTCAAAGAACATAC
>NZ_JAKUEN010000015.1:0-97306 GCF_022662915.1 Bacillus cereus group sp. BfR-BA-01453
TTATTAGGCATGAGGCAAAGTCTCCTTTCATTTTAGGTTCTGGATAAACCTAGGGGGTACTTTGCCTTATTTTTTGCCTAAAAATGTTTACACATACTTTTATACATCATCGATATATTTCAAAAATCGCTGATATATTTCGAGTTGCGCCGATATATCCGGAAAATCGCTGATATTAATTTCATGTACCGACAACCGCGAACTCCAAACTCCAAAACTTAAACTAACACATCAAAAGTAGTCACAAATGACGGACGAGAGAAAATACTCTTTTGCTGTTCTGCATGTGGATGCGCTGGAGCTTGTCCTTCTGCTTGTGCGGGGCGTTTTTTATGAGCGTTTTCGAATGAACGTGATTCTGTCCAGTCTTTAAAGTTTTGCTCTGTTTCCCACATCGTTAAGATGACATATGTATCGTTACTTAATGGGCGTAGAACGCGGATCGCTTGGAATCCGGGTTCGTTTTCAATAAGGCCTGCGCGGTTTTTAAAACGGTTTTCAAATACAGGGCGACCTTCGTCTGTTACAGAAATGTTGTTACAAACGATATAACCAGGTTGTCCTTTAAATTCTCCAACAGCGTCTAGTACATCATACCTAAGAGATCCTTCTACAGATTCTTCTGTATTTTCTTTATAAAACATATTTTTTTCATCATTTTTTGCAGTGAAATGTGCTTGTTCTAGAGGTGTTTCGTATGAAATAATAGCCTTCATTTTAATGCCCCCTTAATCGTTTGTTTCTATTATATCAACTCTCTTAAAAAACTTCGAAGATTATATACATAAAGATACTTCTTTTTCAAATAATAAATGTACCATCATTTGGAAAGAAGGCCGGTGTATGAAGAAAGTAAAGTGGACTTTATTAGGTGGGTTAGCAACGCTACTATTAGCGATTGTTCTTTATAAACTTATTGTGTTAGCTGGTGGCTATATGATGGATGAAAAACAGCTCGTTTTCCACTCTTCATCACGTATCGTTGACCAGAAAGGGAAAGAAATTACGAAATTATACGTAGAAAATAGAGACCTCGTACCAATCGAACAAATTCCAAAATACGTGCAGCAGGCGTTTGTTGCGGTAGAGGATTCTCGTTTTTATGAGCATCAAGGAATTGATTACCCGTCTATATTTCGTGCTCTTTATAAAGACACGTTAGCTGGAGAGAAGGTCGAAGGCGGTAGCACGATTACGCAGCAACTCGCTAAAAACGTCTTTTTAACTCGTGAAAAAACATTTACGCGCAAGTTGAAGGAAGTCGCAATTTCCCTTCAATTAGAGCAAAAATATACGAAGCAACAAATTCTTGAAATGTATATGAATCATATTTATTTTGGCCATGGAGCTTACGGTATTCAAGCAGCAGCAAAGTTGTATTTTAATAAAAATGTAGAAGATTTAACAGTAGAAGAAGGAGCAATGCTTGCAGGTCTTCCGAAATCGCCAAACGGTTATTCACCTTATTTTTCTCCAGAGAAGAGTAAAGAACGCCGCGATCTCGTATTGTCACTTATGCATAAACTAGGCTATTTGACTGCCGAAGAAAGCGTACGTTATCAAGGAAAGACAATCGCTCTCTATAAAAACTTAGATGAGAATGAGCTCGCATATATGCCGTATATTGATATGGTCATAGATGAAGCAGCACGTTTATACGGATTGTCTCATCAAGAAGTACTTCGCGGAGGGTATACGTTTGTTGTACCGATGGATGAAAAGATTCAAAAGGTAGCATATAACCAGTTTCAAGATGCAAGGAATTTCCCTGGGAAAGAAGAGGGAGCACAAGGTGCTTTTTTATTAATGGATAATCGTACAGGCGGCATTAAAGCGGCGATTGGCGGAAGAAAGTACGTTCCGAGAGGGTTCAATCGTGTTTTTGCAAAAAGACAGCCCGGTTCTGTGCTAAAACCACTTATCGTTTATGCGCCAGCACTCGAAACGAAAAAGTATAATCCGTATTCTTTATTAAAGAATGAAAGACATTCTTTTGAAGGGTATGAACCTCGAAATTATAACCATGAGTATTCGAAAGAAATGACGATGTACGATGCGATTGTAGAGTCAGCAAATGTACCGGCAGTTTCTTTATTAAATGAGTTAGGGGTAGAAGAAGGAAAGCAATATTTAGAGAAAGGAAATGTTCACATTGCTGATGCAGGCTTAAGTACAGCGCTTGGCGGATTGAAAAATGGTGTTTCAACATTTGATCTTGTGAAAATGTATCGTGCGTTTTTAGCAAATGGTGATATTATTGAGCCGCACGTTATTGATAAAGTGTTAAATAGACACGGCGCAGTTATTGGAGAATCACCAAAAGTAGAAACGAAAATTTTCTCGAAACAAACGGCATGGTATATGACGAAAATGTTAGAAGGAGTTGTAAAGGAAGGGACAGCGAAAGCCGGTGTATATAACGGAGCGTTAGCTGGGAAAACAGGTACAACTTCCTTACCAAATGACGATAATGGGGCGAGGGATATGTGGTTCGTTGGCTATACGCCAAATTTAGTAGGCGCTGTTTGGATTGGTTATGACCGCATAGATAAAGAGCATCAGTTGCAAGGAGAAAGTGCATCAGCAACAAAATTGTTTAAGAAAATTTTAACGAAAGCAAATGTAGAACAGAAAGAGCAGTTTAGGAAACCGGAAGGTGTGGAAACAATCGGTGCTCCAATTCGGCTGCGCAAGATTGAAGATGTGAAAATGAAATTAGCATTTAGCCCTTTCGGTTTATTTAAAGCGAAATTAAGCTGGACACCACTTCCAGATGAAAGAATTATGTATCGTATTTATAGAGTGGAAAATGGAATTCATACGCATGTAGGTACTGTAAATGGTGCCGGGGAATATGAGGAAAAGTTCGTTAACATCTTTTCAAAACCGAGTTTTTACGTTGTACCATATAACACACAAACGAATCGCGAAGGAGAAAAGTCAAAAGTAGCTAAACCATAGTTTTTCTCTGTGTTATAATAAGAATGTTGTGAAAATAGTAAGCGTTTTTAAGAATGTTTGTGTCAATTTAATGAACAACGTACATAATATTATGCATTTTGTTTTTACAAGCTGTATAGTAAAAAAAGATAAATATCGAACGTATTCGAAGCATTGTGGTAAGGAAGGGAGCTAGGGTCTTGGTAAGAACTATAAATGAGACATTTTTAAAAGCATGTAGGGGGGAACGTACTGATTATGTACCAGCATGGTATATGCGTCAAGCAGGTCGTTCGCAGCCGGAATATAGAAAGATAAAAGAAAAGTATTCTTTATTTGAAATTACACATAATCCAGAGTTATGTGCTTATGTTACAAAACTGCCAGTTGATCAATATAACGTAGACGCAGCAATTCTTTATAAAGATATTATGTCACCACTACCTGCAATTGGTGTGGATGTAGAAATTAAATCAGGTATTGGCCCAGTTATTGATAATCCAATCCGTTCTTTACAAGACGTAGAAAAACTAGGGGAAATCAATCCAGAAGATGACGTACCGTACATATTAGATACAATTCGTTTATTAACGACAGAAATGCTAGACGTACCGTTAATCGGTTTTTCAGGAGCTCCATTTACGTTAGCGAGCTATATGATTGAAGGCGGTCCATCTCGTAACTACCATAATACGAAAGCGTTTATGTATGCAGAGCCGAAAGCTTGGTTTGCTTTAATGGATAAGCTAGCAGATATGGTTATTACATATTTAAAAGCGCAAATTAACGCAGGAGCAAAAGCAGTTCAAATTTTCGATTCTTGGGTTGGAACAGTAAACGTAGCAGATTACCGCGTATTTATTAAACCAGCAATGGAGCGTATTTTTGCAGAAGTTCGTAAGATGGGTGTACCAATGATTATGCACGGCGTAGGAGCTGCACATTTAGTAAATGAATGGCACGACTTACCGCTTGATGTAGTCGGTTTAGACTGGCGTTTACCAATTGAAGAAGCACGTGCACGCGGCGTTCATAAGGCGGTACAAGGTAATATGGATCCTTCGTTCTTACTTGCGCCATGGTCTGTTATTGAAGAACATGTAAAAGGTATTTTAGATCAAGGGATGAAACAGCCGGGTTATATCTTTAACTTAGGACACGGTGTATTCCCAGAAGTAAATCCAAATACATTAAAACGTTTAACTACATTTATTCATGAATACTCTAAAGGGCAGTTAGCGAAGTAAAGGAGCATTGCTGTATGAAAAAGAAAATTGGTTTGCTTGTAATGGCATACGGAACGCCATATAAAGAAGAAGATATTGAACGTTACTATACACATATTCGCAGAGGAAGAAAGCCAAGTCCTGAAATGCTAGAAGATTTAACAGAGCGTTACCGTGCAATTGGTGGTATTTCTCCTTTAGCTACTATTACATTAGAGCAAGCTAAAAAGTTAGAGAAGCGTTTAAATGAAGTACAAGATGAAGTCGAGTACCATATGTATCTTGGCTTAAAACATATTGAACCGTTCATTGAAGATGCGGTGAAAGATATGCATAACGACGGTATACAAGATGCAATCGCACTTGTTCTTGCGCCGCACTATTCTACGTTTAGCGTAAAATCATACGTTGGACGAGCACAAGAAGAAGCTGAGAAACTTGGAAACTTAACAATTCATGGCATCGATAGCTGGTATAAAGAACCGAAATTTATCCAGTACTGGGTTGATGCAGTGAAAGGTATATATAACGGTATGTCAGACGCAGAACGTGAAAAAGCAGTATTAATCGTATCAGCTCATAGCTTACCAGAAAAAATTATCGCAATGGGCGATCCATATCCAGATCAATTAAATGAAACAGCGGACTATATTGCAAGAGGCGCTGAAGTAGCAAACTATGCAGTAGGCTGGCAAAGTGCAGGAAACACACCAGATCCTTGGATTGGTCCAGATGTACAAGATTTAACGAGAGAACTAAATGAAAAGCACGGTTATACTTCATTCGTATATGCACCAGTTGGATTTGTTGCGGAACATTTAGAAGTTTTATATGACAACGACTTTGAGTGTAAAGTTGTAACGGATGAAATTGGCGCGAAATATTATCGTCCAGAAATGCCAAATGCATCGGACGCATTTATTGATTGTTTAACAGATGTTGTATTAAAGAAAAAAGAATCTGTACTGTAAGAAGAAAGGAGGAGCCTGCTTGAGGAAAAAAGTTGTGATCATCGGCGGAGGCATCACTGGATTAACAGCAATGTATAACTTACAAAAAAATATTCATGAAAAAAACTTGCCGATTGATACATTACTGATAGAAGCATCGGGTAAACTTGGCGGAAAAATTCAAACCGTTCGAAAAGATGGATTTACAATTGAACGCGGACCGGATTCTTTCTTAGCACGAAAAGAAAGTGCAGCTAGATTAGCGAAAGAATTAGGTCTTGGCGATGAACTTGTAAATAATGAGGCCGGTCAATCATTTATCCTCGTAAACAATCGGTTACATAAAATGCCGAGCGGATCAATGATGGGAATTCCAACGCAAATTACGCCGTTTCTATTCTCCGGGCTGTTCTCCCCAATTGGTAAACTAAGAGCTGGTTTTGATCTATTAATGCCGAGGTCAAAGCCAGTATCTGACCAATCACTCGGGCACTTTTTCAGACATCGCCTCGGAAATGAAGTGGTTGAAAATTTAATAGAACCGTTACTATCGGGTATTTATGCAGGGGATATTGATGAAATGAGCTTAATGTCAACATTCCCGCAAATGTATCAAATTGAGCAGAAACATCGCAGTATTTCACTCGGTATGCGTACGCTCGCTCCGAAAGAAGAGAAAGCTGAACCGAAAAAAGGAATCTTCCAAACAGTGAAAAAAGGTTTAGAATCTATCGTAGAATCTCTCGAAGCAAAGATGCATGAAGGTACGATAATAAAGGGAACTCGCATTGAAAAAGTTGCAAAACAGGGTGATGACTATACGATTACTCTTAGTAACGGAAAAGAAATAGAAGCGGACGCGGTCGTAGTGGCAAGTTCACATAAAGTATTGCCATCTATGTTTGCACAGTACAAGCAGTTTCGTTTCTTCCGCAACATTCCGTCCACATCAGTTGCGAATGTAGCAATGGCTTTCCCGAAATCAGCCATTCAGCGAGATATTGATGGCACAGGATTTGTTGTCTCTCGAAATAGTGATTACACAATTACAGCATGTACGTGGACGCATAAAAAGTGGCCACATACAACGCCAGAAGGAAAAACGCTTCTTCGATGTTACGTTGGACGACCTGGTGATGAAGCGGTTGTAGAGCAAACAGAAGAGGAACTCGTGGAGCTTGTACTAGAAGACTTACGAAAGACGATGCATATTACAGAGGATCCAGAGTTTACAGTCGTAAGCCGTTGGAAAGAAGCAATGCCCCAATATACAGTAGGCCATAACGAGCGAATGAAGAAACTCACAACATTTATGGAGAAAGAGTTGCCAGGTATATACTTGGCAGGTAGTTCTTACGCTGGTTCTGGTCTGCCGGACTGTATTGATCAAGGTGAGAGGGCTGCAAAGCGTGTACTCTCTCATTTGGAGAAAGTAATGAATACGGAATTAATCGCACAATAAAGAGAAACGCCTTCAATCATATTGAAGGCGTTTTGTTACTTATTCACCAATAAACATATATAAGTTATTTGGCTTTATAACGGCATCTCCTGCATAAATAACCCATTCTGTTAAGTCATCAAAATCTAAATGATAACTATTTCCTTCACTCATATCTTCTATAAAATATGGTTCATTAATGAGTATTCCTTGAATAAAGTCTTCTGTAATATGTTGCATTTCAAACCACATATGCTCGCTTTTACCCTCTTCATAGGAAACGCCAAACTTAGCGAGAAAACGAAACTCCTCATTTGATTGTTCAATTTGAAAAATGTTGCTGAAATACCCGAAAGTATTTTTTGCATTGTAAGCCATACGAGCCGTTTCACTATTTGTTTTATAGAACATGAGCCCTGTAGCTTCCTCGTGTTCTTTGAAAAAGCTTTCGATACATTCTTCTGAAGTATCAAATTTGAACAAGAGAACAGATGGCGATTGATGGTATTCATCTCGGTCATCCATCCCGCCTAAGAATGTGTTTTGTGCATCAATTGGCTGTAGCTTCACTTCTTCATCCTCAATTGAAGATAATTGATCCATCCTCGTTTTATGCCCAATATAAGATAAACCTTTTTCCCACGGCACAGCTACGGTATGTATAGAACCTTGCTGACTATGTGCGATAACGATAGGCTCATTCATAGGGACTTGTCCATTTTCAACGGCATTATTCGCAAATGTTTGAAAGAGGTCACCAATGCCATAGTAGGAAGAAATGCGATTTGGAATAATTAATTCTATTTCTGTTACGCCCGCTCTTAAAAGGCCGTGTGTATGAAACCAATATTGCGTAGGCTCACCTTCTTTATCGTCTTCATAAACAGAATGAATAACGTACAAGTCAGGAATGTCAGGTAATAATTCATTTTCAACGTGATATTCAATATAGCTTCTAGATATTACCTTCATTGCTGCACTTGAATCGATTACAAATAACAAATCTGGGGCGAGGTTCCATAAAAACTGTAACTGCTGGAAAAAGCAGTCCAGTACATCGCCTACAAATAGCGTACGGGTGAAAATTTCAGTACCGAAAGCCGCATCTTCAAAATTACGATCTACGATTGTAGAATCTTGTCTATTGTACATTTTATATTCTTCTGGGTCATTTGCCTCATCGATATGCAGTTCATACGGTATGACTTTATCGTCCATATGTAACTCCACGATAAGGCTTGTCTCATCACTATAAACAATTTTTAACTCATCAACTTTAGTAGCGATAGTTTCTAGCCGCTGTTTTAATTGCTCAATTGTAATTCTAGTCGGTATAACAGCAATCATATCTGAAAAATGACGTTCTAATGTTCCATTCATAGCTGCGCGGTATGTTTCTGTTTGCACTTCCATCCAATCACTCCTATTCAAATGAATTCATTTTCCATGCCAATAAAATTTCGATATTTTCTGTTTTTTGCTCTTTCATATTATAAAACGCATTCGTAGAAAGTGTAAAATTATTATTTTGTATTATAGTTTGAAAACGAGTAAATCAGATTAATTTTTTGTAAAACTTGTCGAAATACCATTCTATATAACGAATCATTTGTTATGATAGAAATGCTGAGAAAATATGAAATAGAGAGAGGAAAATGGCTGTGAAGAAATTGTTAAGTATCTTTTTATCATTCTTGCTATTGCTTTCATTTACTGGAACTTTAGCAAAGGCAGAAGAAACTACTTCTATGTCAGTAGAAAAAGCAATTCAAGTATTTAAGCAGCAAGGGAAAACAAAGGGGATAGTAGAAGGATACATTGTTGGGTATACGCAAAGTCCTTCTAAATACACGAAAGATCCAGCAAAGTTTGATGATACAAACGTAGCAATTGCTGATTCGCCAAATGAAACGAATCCAGACAAAATCATGCCTGTTCAGTTGCCAAAAGGCGATGTGAGGGCAGCAGTGAATGTAAAAGATCATCCTGAAAATATCGGAAAGAAAGTTAGTTTGACTGGGACTCTTGAATTATATTTTAGTAGCCCAGGTTTAAAATCAGTAACAGCCTATAAGTTTCAAGGGGAAGGACAAAACCGTGTTAGCGATGTAGTAGCTTCGCCTAGTGGAGGAGAAGTTGCGAAAGGAACAGCGATAACGTTAACAACGAATACAGAAGGAGCAACAATCTATTACACGTTAGATGGTTCTAACCCTACAAATAAAAGTGTTCGTTATAATGGACAAATTATGGTGAATGAAAACAGTGTGATTAAAGCAATTGCAGAGAAAGAAGGGCTTACTTCTTCAGCAGTTTCAACATTTTCATTTATTATCGTAAACAATGAGCCAGTTCGTATTCATGATATTCAAGGAAAATCACATATTTCTCCTTACAACGAGAAGAAAGTATACAATGTGGAAGGCGTTGTAACAGCGCTTGATAAAAATGGTTTTTATATAGAAGACAATCAGCCAGATAATGATCCAGCTACTTCAGAAGGTATGTATGTGTACAAAAAGGATGCGAATGTAGCGGTAGGAGATCTTATTCAAGTTGATGGAGTAGTAGAAGAATATGTTGGGCCTGGATATGCAGAAAGATTTGACACAGACTTAACGACGACTGAAATTAAAGCGAGCCGCGTTGCTGTAATCGCAAAAGATCAAGTTTTACCAGCACCGATTGTACTTGGAGAAAACGGTGTGAAAATTCCTGATCAAATTATCGATAATGATGCATTTGGTTTATTTGATCCAAATGAAGATGCAATCGACTTTTATGAAAGTATAGAAGGTATGCGTGTTACGATGCCAACGCCAAAAATTATTGCACCTCAGAAAAACGGGAATTTATATGTAACCGTGAAAAATGGCGGAAATAAAGTCGTAACGAAATATGGCACACCTGTATTAGATGAAAATCAATTAAACCCAGAGCGTCTTTCTGTAAAAGTACCTCGTGATTATGTAGCAAAAGTAGGAGATACTTTCACTGGAAATATAACAGGGGTAGTCGGATATGATTACGGTTCGTTCCGTATTTCACCAATAACGGAATTACCAACTGTAGTGGACGGTGGATTTAAGCAAGTAGGCGCAAATATTCAGCCTCGTCTTGATAAGTTAACGGTTGCTACATATAACATTGAAAACTTCTCGGCGAATAAAAAAGAAACAACAGATGAAAAAGTAAAGGCGTTAGCATATTCTATTAAATACAATTTAAAAATGCCAGATATTATCGGTGTAGAGGAAATGCAAGATAACAATGGATCAATTAATGACGGTACAACAGATGCTTCTTTAAGCGCAAAACGTATCATTGATGCAGTTTTAGAAATTCGTGGGCCAAAGTATGAGTATGTAGAAATTGCTCCACATAATAATCTAGACGGAGGAGCGCCAGGAGCGAATATTCGCGTCGGTTTCTTCTACAATCCATCACGCGTGAAATTAGCAGCAGTACCGAAGTTACTTGATAAAAATGTCGTTCGCATTGGGGACGAAAACCCATTATTTGAAAGTACACGTAAACCGCTTGCGGCAGAATTTACGTTCCAAGGACAAAACGTTGTCGTCGTTGCAAATCACTTAAACTCAAAAATAGGAGATGCAACGCCATTTGGAAAAGTACAGCCGCTCGTATTAAAAAGTGAAGAAAAACGAATTCAATTAGCGCAAGAAGTGAATCAATTCGTACAAGATATTCAGAAAAAGAATACGAATGCACCAGTTGTGGTGTTAGGGGATATGAACGATTTTGAGTTTGCTAAACCACTAAAAGCACTAGAAGGAACAATCTTAAAAAATATGTTAAACACAGTGCCGAAAGAGAACCGCTACACGTACATTCATGAAGGAAATGCACAAGTGCTAGATCATATTTTAGTAACAAACAACATCGCACCGCACACAATCGTAGATCCAGTACACTTAAACACAAACATTATGAAAGAGCATGGACGTGTAAGTGATCACGACCCAGTACTTGCTCAAATTGATTTGAAGAAGGCATCTTAAATAGTTGAGAAAGAGCGCTTAGAGATATACTGAGCGTTCTTTTTCTGTAAAAATCATGTTAAAATTATTTGAAAATTCAGTGTTATTAACGAGGAGGTTGAAGATGCAAGCATGGTTAAATGGAAAATTAATGAATCAGCTTGCAATTTTTTTTAGTACAATCGTCATGCTTCAATTTGTAGCGGAGGTAATAGGACTTACGCAAAATTTAGATATTACATATAACTTAATACATACAGCGGCATCTTATATAACATTTAGTTTGGCAGTTATTTTTACTTTAATTGGCGCAAGAAGAGAATTAAGTAAATATGCAATTATTTCATTATGTTTAGTGGTAGGTATTAAAGCGATTTATTTTGTAGCGGTCGTTATTTTATGGGGATTGGCTGGTATGCCGTAAAGGGGAGGGTGATGATATGAATAGTGAAAATATACGATTGATACATGTAAATGATAATAAGAGCGTAATTCCCTAAGCTAACTTAGGGAATTACGCTCTTATTCGTTCAATGATTTAGTCTGAAATTGCTTGAAACGCTTTTCTACATCGATCTCTTTTTTGCAGTCTTCTTCTATATTTTTTTCTATCCCGCTTTACTCCTTGTATATACATAAGTAAGCTAACGAGAAGGAAGAAAGTACATTGCATCGTTAAAATGTACGGTGACATGCCTTGCAATGGTTGCTTTGGGTCATATAAATGAATAGGTGCTCCGCCTATTGTAGGGAATATTGTATTTAGCAGGACGTACGGAATGGAGTTAACAGCAAATGGAAATAGAATCGCCATATAGTCCTTTTGTGACCATGCAGATGCAGCAAGTCCTAAGAGGGCCATTAAACCTGCAAATAAAAAATTAATTCCGATATATACCGTAATGTAAGTGAGAGGCGCATCTAAATATAGGTTTGCGAACATTCCATCATCATTTATGATGCCTGAACCAGCTATAGGTTCTCCGTCTGGAATTGTTAATTTGCAAAATAATAATGATAAGATGAACGGAAATGTATAAAGAAATCCTCCGCAAAAAAACGTAACGATATATTTCGTTACTGAATAAGGAAATAACGAAATTCCTTTGCTCACGAACGGTTTAAAACCATCTGACTTATCGGAATTGTAACTTGTACTAAAGGGGAAACTCGCAATAACTGGCATTAATAATAAATAAACATCCATTTCATTATCACGAAATCCAATCCATTTTATATCTGTTGATATAGGTCCGCTCGCAGCGTCTCCTAAATAACGAATGACATAGTAATAATGATAAATACAAATAAGAACGAATCCACTAAACAAAATAATTAAAGAAACACGATTACAAAAAGCTTGCTTTATATTTAAACGAAGCGCACGCATCATGACTGAAAAAGCCTCCACTGTTTTGATAAACTTGTCTATTTTCTATATTACTATTAAATGTAAGGATTTTCTTGTTTTTTTATTTGATTATTTGAAAAAAGGGAAATTCGTTGTCGTTAAGTAAGGTTTAACTGAAACTTTATTTTCTAAAATATGGTTGACAATTAAGTATTACGTTTGTAATCTTAATTGTAGATTACAAATGTAATACGAAGGAGTGAAATGTTTATGACAAATCAATTACCTAAAATATCTGAAGCTGAATTAGAAATTATGAAAGTACTTTGGTCTAATTCTCCACAAACAGCGAATGAAATTATAGAAGAACTAGAAGATGCAATGGACTGGAAACCGAAAACAATTCGCACATTAATTAATCGATTAGTACAAAAAGAAGCAGTTTCTTACCACCAAGATAAAGGGCGTATGTATGCTTATTATCCGTTAGTATCACAAGATAATTATTTACAAGTTGAAACGAAATCTTTGCTGAAGCGTTTTTGCGGTGCAGCGTTCAAGCCATTACTTGTTAATTTCTTAAAAGAAGAAAAATTGTCTTCAGATGATATTAATGAACTGAAACGCATTTTAGATGAAAAGACAGAGGAGAATAAGAGGAAGGATAGATAACAATGATAGACATGCTAATAAATGTATACCTTCCCCATTTTTTTGATTGGCTTATAGAAACGTCACTTATGGCCAGTATATTAGTTGGAATTATTTTATGTATAAAAGTGCTATTCAAAAATAAGTTAACGCCCCGGTGGCAATATATGCTGTGGATCGTACTAATGATACGACTCCTTTTACCATGGTCACCAGATAGCTCTTATAGCATTTATTCATTACTTTCTTATAGTTCTAGTGTGTCGGAAGTGATTCAAAAAAATACATCTTCCCTTGAGAATACAGTGAATAACGAGATAAAACAGACAGTAGAATTAGAAACAAATTCTGAAACTGTGATCAAAAATAGTGAACCTGAAGTAAACGCGAGTGCGGAACAACAGACTACACTTTCTTTATACAAAATCGCTCTATATGTTTGGTTAGCTGGAGTAATCGTATTAGCAGTCATCACGTTTATTACAAATAGACGTTTATATTCTTACATAAAGAAACAACCAGATATTACGGATGAACAAGTCGTTACAGTGTTTAATCGCTGTAAGCAGTCTATGAAAATGAAGAAGGCAGTTTCATTACGTTTAGCAGGAAAGATTGCGAGTCCAACTGTGTTTAGTTTCTTTCGCCCGAAAGTATTACTATCAAAAAAACATATGAAAGTATTAAACGAGCAACAATTACAATATGTCTTTTACCATGAGTTAGCTCATATTAAGAGAAACGACGTAGCTGTAAATTGGATTATGTACAGCTTAATTCTATTAAATTGGTTCAATCCGATTCTTTGGTACGCCTATTTTTGTATGCGAGAAGATCAAGAATTAGCCTGTGATGCATATGCGCTTACTTTTATAGATAAAGAGGAGCAAATTGCATATGGTCATACAATTATTACCCTTTTAGAACACTACTCCTATCAAGTACCAAGTCTAGCAAATTTAAGTAGAAATAAACGAACACTAAAAAGGAGAATCGTTATGATTAAAAAGTTCCAAAAGAAATCGTATCGTCTTTCTTTACTTGGAGTTATTGTCATAGTTGCTATAGCATCTCTTTCTTTATTCAACGCACGTGAAACGGAAGGGAAAGAAAAACAAGAGGATAAAGTAGAGCAGTCAAAGGATGCTTTCCAAAATGCTGTGGATATGTTGTATGGTACAGAAGAAAATGCGAAAAAAGAATATCATTATTCAGCAAGAGTGTATGAAGAAAAGACAGATTACTTATATTTAGCTGAAAAAGCTTTAACAAAAGATGAGTTCCAGCAATACATAAAATTATCTAAAGAAATTATTAATATACAGAAAAAAGGTGCTCCGAGAGTTTCTGACTACGAGTCAATATTTTTTAGAGAAGAGCGTTTATCAAAAGCCGATCGTGACAAATTATATGCAATTTATGATCAAGCAAAACCATTTGATGACAAAGTATACGAATCTTTAAATTACACGGTAAAGGAAGCGCAACAACATGTTGATTTTCAAATTAAGAAGCCAACGTACACAATTGAAGGATACAATCTGAAGGATGAAAATGTAGGTTATTTTATTAAGAGAAGACCTGAATTAATTATTGAATTAGAGTATACAAACGGAAAAGGAAACTATACAATTTATCAATCACAAGTATTTGGAGAAAGTAAAGATCCGTTTCATGCTTTATTTGGTGTAGAAGAAAACATTGAACAGTACGAATTAGAAGGTAATCAAATATTCTACGCGACTTATAACTCGGATAGTAATTTACAAGGTATGAAGATGATTGTTCCAGCAAAAGGGAAAAATAGTGCATACCAAGTGGTTATTATTAATCATAGTTTAGAGCGTCAAGGAGAAGCAGTATTTGATAAAAATGTAAATAAGAAAGAGTTAGAGAAGATTATGATTTCTATGTTGAAATAATAAAAAGGTGTTCTAGAGATGTATATCTCAAGAACACCTTTTCCTTTTCTCTTTTCTTCTGATAAACTATGGACAGTATGATATAACTTGACTGGAATTTTTTATAATGGAAATAATAAAAAAGAGAACTTGTATACAATGTAAGCGTGTGGTAATATCAAAGATGTACTAATTGACTATATTATCCAATTAGTCATTTTTGGAGGTGACGATGTGGCGATAGATCGAAAACGTTCTATTATTGAGGCTGCAACAAAGTCTTTTTCAGCGTTCGGTTATAAAGCAACAACGATGGATCAAGTAGCGAAGTTAGCGAATGTAGGAAAAGGAACGATTTATACTTTTTTCAAAAATAAAGAAGAGCTATTTGGCGAGATTATTTCTAATTTAATTACAGAAATGAAGCAAGTTGCAGAAAATGCAATTCGTTCAGATGTTTCATTTTTTGAAAATGTACATAGAGCATTATATAGCATATTAGAATTCAGAAAAGAACATCAGCTCATGATTAAGTTAATTCAAGAAGAGCGCGATATGGGAACGAAAGAAGTACAAGAAGTGATGCAACAAGTAGATGTGGAAATCGTTTCTGTCATTCAATCGTATTTAAAGATTGCGATTGATAAAGGTGAAATTAGCAAATGTGATCCAGAAATTACAGCATTTATTATGCTTCGCTTATACGTATCGCTTATTTTTGATTGGGAAAAAAATCATGAACCGCTAGAAAAAGAAAAAATTGCAGAATTATTTGAACTTTATTTATTAAAAGGATTGTCAAACTAAGATAATCCTTTTATTATTATAAAAAGTGACCAATTGAACGAAATGGTCATACATTTGATTTAGGAGGGATAATAGAAATATTCACTTCATATTAAGAAACAGTTGCATAGTATAAATTCGGAGATAAGGCATATGTATGAATCAGTATAGCCTTTTTGTTTGGGTAAAAATGACCGATTGAACAATTTGGTCATTTTAAAAAGGGGGAGAAATGATGAAAGGAAATCAGTTACTTCGTAAAGAGTTCACACAAATTATAAAAAGTAAAAAAATATTAATTCCAATTATCGCGGTTTTATTCGTACCAATTTTATATGCAGGTATGTTTTTATGGGCCTTTTGGGATCCATATAAACAGTTAGATGATTTGCCAGTGGCGGTAGTCAATTTAGATAAAGGTGCAGTATTTGATGGGAAACCAATTGAGGTCGGAAAAGGGCTTGTTGATAATTTAAAAGATAATACCAGTTTTAAATGGGAGTTTGTAAGTGAAAAAGAAGCGAAAAAAGGAATGGAAGGCAGAAAGTATTACATGTTAGTACGCATTCCAGATGACTTCTCAAGTAACGCTACAACATTATTAAAAGATGAACCAAAACCATTAAACTTAGAATATATTCCAAACGAAAGCTTAAACTTCTTATCTTCACAAATTGGCGGAACAGCCATTGAAAAAATTAAAGGTGAAGTAGCAAGTACGTTAACGAAAACATATGCAGAGAAAATGTTTGATTCCATTCAAGATGTCTCAAAAGGATTAGCAGATGGGGCGGAAGGGGCAAGCAAACTACACGACGGATCAAGTGAGCTGCATGATGGTTCAAGTAAAGTGACAGATGGACTTCATACACTTCAAGGGAAGTCTGGAGAGATGAAGGATGGAGTTCAGAAATTAGCAGATGGATCTAATAAATTAGTAGATGGGTCAGGAAAAGTAACAAATGGTTTAAATACGCTAAATAGCAAGACAGGTGAAATGCAGATAGGTATCGGGAAATTAGTAGACGGATCGGGAAAAGTAACAGATGGTTTACATGTATTAAATAGCAATGCAGGTATCGGAAAATTAGTAGACGGGTCTGGAAAAGTAACGAACGGTTTAAATACGTTAAATAGTAAAACCGGTGAGATGCAGACAGGTATCGGAAAATTAATAGATGGCTCTGGAAAAGTAACAGACGGTTTAAATACGTTAAATAGCAAAACAGGTGAAATGCAAAAAGGAATTGATGAATTACGTGATGGATCTGAGAAAGTGACCGGGGGTTTGAACAAATTAGTAAGTAAATCCGGTGAATTAAAAATAGGGACAACTGACCTATCAAATGGTATGGAAGCACTTGTTGAAGGGCAAAGCCAATTAGAAAAATGGTCTCAAGAGATTCAAAAGGGATTGCAAGATTTAAGTAGTAACGTACAAAAATCTACTGCAGCTTTAGAGGAAATGCAGTCAAAAGACCCTGCTATATTGAGTACAGTAAATGAGAAAATAGATGGAGCTGGGGCGAATGTAAATCAGTTAAATGAACTTACGCAATCAACAGCAGGAGATGCAAAAAATGCAGCACAAGATGTAGCGAATTTACAAAAGCAAATTGAAAGTTTACCAAAAGAATATCAAGAGCAGTTACAACCATTCGTAACAAGTGCCATAAAAAATACAACAACAGTTCAGCAAAAAGCTGCCGGAGTAGCAGGCGGAACAAATAAATTAAATGAAGAAGTAAAACAATTAAAAGGTGAAATAAATCAAAAAACAGGTAATGGACAAAGCAAATTACCGAATCCAGCAGAATTACAATCTTTAACTGTTGGTATTGAGCGATTATCCAGTGCACAAACAGGGTTTGTTGAAAAATTCCAAGGGTTTGGTGTGAAATTAAATAATGCTAAAGAAGGGGCAAATACATTAAAAAACGAATCAGGTCACTTAATTGATGCGATAAATCAATTAGCAGATGGCTCGGATAAAGTAACGGGTGGATTAGGTGCATTATCTGCAGGAGCAAATCAAATGGCAGGTGGTGTAAATCAGTTAGCAAATGGCTCAAGCCAAGTAACAGGCGGTTTAGGAACATTATCTGCAGGGGCAAATCAAATGGCAGGTGGCGTAAATCAATTAGCAAATGGCTCAAGCCAAGTAACAGGTGGTTTAGGAACATTATCTGTAGGAGTATCCAAATTAGCAGATGGCTCAAAGCAAGTAACAGGAGGTTTAGGATCATTATCTGTAGGAGTAAACCAAATGGCAGGTGGAGTAACCCAATTAGCAGATGGCTCTGGTCAAGTAACAACTGGCATAGGTACGCTAAATGGTGGTCTAAATAAAATGTCAACTGGCTCAACCCAGCTAATCGACGGCGTAAATAAACTAGCAGACGGATCAGGAAAAGTAACGGATGGCCTTGTAAAAGTAAACGACGGTTCAGGTGAACTTGCTGAGAAACTTGGCGAAGGAGCAGAGAAAACTGGTGAAGTAAAAGGAACAGATAAAACGTATGATATGTTTGCAAGTCCTGTAAAAGTGAAGACGGAGAAAATGGCGGAAGTTCCTAACTACGGAACTGGATTTACACCGTACTTCTTATCACTCGGTTTATTCGTTGGGGCATTATTATTATCTATCGTATATCCATTACGTGATACAGTGGGCGTTCCAAAATCAGGATTTAGTTGGTTTATTAGTAAGTTCGGTGTGTTACTATCAGTCGGTATTATTCAAGCGGTAGTAGCGGATGTGATATTACTATTCGGATTAGGTGTAGAAGTACAAAGTATTCCGTATTTCATACTTTTTAGCATCGTTACAAGTTTAGCGTTTATCGCATTAATTCAATGTTTAGTAACAGCATTTGGTGATGCAGGACGTTTTATCGCCATCATCACATTAATTATTCAGCTTACAACAAGTGCCGGAACATTCCCGCTAGAATTGATTCCGAAGTTTTTACAACCATTCAATGCTTGGTTACCGATGACATACTCTGTATCCGGATTGAAAGCAGTCGTATCAAGTGGAGACTTTAACTTCATGTGGCAAAACATAGGAATACTCATGATTTTCATCGTTGCATTATCACTTGGAACAATTGCCTCCTTAACTTGGATGCACAAACGACAATTTAGAAATATTGCGGAAAATCAATCGATTGAAGCGTAGAAAAAAGCACCTTTCCGGTGCTTTTTTATTGTAATGCAGGGCATTTTTTTGTAGTTCGGCTATGAATCTGTCTAAAAACTATAGAAACGAAAGAAAAGGAATTACAACAATTTAAAGAGAAAACTAGAATAGAGGAGCTGATATGATGAAAGGAAAGCTTACTTATTATTTTATCTTAAATCCGCTAATCATCTTTCTTGTTTACGCCCTTTCACCTATCTTGTTTCATAAAGAAATATATATAAATATGAAAGATGCACTAGGAATACTTGTAGTTTACTATGTGCTTATTAGTGGGTATTACTTTATGGATGTTGTAAGTGAAAGAATGAAGAAGAATAGTAAAGACAAACAATAAAGTCTTATTGTATAAAAATCAATGGAGGACAATAAAATGACTGACAGTGAAATGAAATTTAGGGATGCGACCATTCGTAACTTTTTTGATAAAGAGGACCGTTTAAAATCGATTCCAGGTCAAAAGAAGAAAAAACTAGTATTGTTAGAGTATTTAATTAGCAAGTTAAATGCGGAGAATCAGTATACGGAAAAAGAAATCAATGCATTCATCAAACAATATCATGACGATTTTTGTACGATTAGACGCGAGTTTATTGTACACGGGTTTATGGATCGTGAGGATAATATGTACCGTATAAATGGGAGAGAAGTTTGGACGAAGTGGGAGGAGTTAAAATAATGAATCAGAAGGGGAATCCTTACGTTATCTATTTTTCTTTGTAGCTTTTAGAAAAAGGTATGAGGTGATTCAGTGATACGCTTAGCAAAAGAGATTGATGCGGAATCAATTATAGATATTAGAAAAGAAATTATATTATCGAAAACTACTACAAAGTTTTTTATAGTATCTCCAAATAAATTACCAAATGATATTGATGCAGAAAAAGAAAAGATACGGAAAAGCAATGAAAAGGGTAATCTTTACATAGTTTATGAAGTAGATAAAAAAGTGGTTGGCTTTTTAATTTTCAATCGATATGAACTAGACCGCTTACGACATGCAGGCACAATGGGAATGGGGATTAAGGAGGCGTACTGTAATCAAGGCATTGGTACAGAACTAATTGAATTCCTTATTAGCTGGGCTAAAGGGCAGGAAGGTTTAGAGAAAGTTTGTTTAGGTGTAGTTTCTATTAATGACAGGGCGATTAAGGTGTATAAACGTATGGGATTTGTAGAAGAAGGAAGACAAAGGAATCAAATTAAATATGAAGATGGATCTTATGGAGATGATGTATTGATGGGGTTTTATATTGAGTGAAATTTAATAAAGGATATATTAATATGAAATCCAGCACCAATATATTATTTAATCTTGATGTTCTACAGGAAATCTTATATAGGATTATGGTCAATAGTAGCTAGGATAAGTATTACTTCTAGATGTTGTTTTATCAATTAGGTATGGTGCAGGGGATTATTTTTAATTTTGGTTATTATAGGGTACAGCAACCAGTCTGAATTGCACCATTTACTCAAGAAAAAATGCAGACTAGTTGCGTATGCCATTTATTGAATCATCTAGTAAAAGTCGAGTGAACCCTTTTAAAGAGTGGAAGAGGTACTACTTAGAAAATAAAGGTATAGAACAGATCTAGTAGGTACAGTTAATAGTGAGGAAATTAAAAGTAGTTTAGGAGTTTTCCCCTATTTTTTATAGGGTAATTATAAATAGAAAATATCATAATTTTTTTCAGGATTGTCGTCATCAATAACATTATACTTCCATCTAGGATCATTCTTATCAATACAAGTCACTTCATGGCTGTTTTTTTTACAATGATTTTTGTGTTTTTTGTTATTACAACAACGGAATGATTTTGTTTTTTTCTTTATCATATTTAATGTGGTCCCCTTTCTTTTTTAGTAGAACTAGTATTAGTTTTGTACTATTACAATGGTACTTTGTCTAGCAATATCACATTGTTCTGTTGCAATTTGAGTATTATTAGTTACAACGGGATACATTATGTTATTGGGATCCGCACTATGTCCGGGGGATTCGAATGTTACATCGCCTGTTATCGGATCAAATTCTCTATATGGACCTGTTGGATCACTATTATCAAAAATTTGATTATTGTTATTGTTAGGATCAGTTATAATGCGAGTTAGTAAATTATGCCCAGCTTCGTGTGCAAATACATTCGTTTGAAAACCACCATCTGTAATGACTATTTCTCCAATGATTTGATAATCATTCGGACTATTATAACGCAATAATTGAGGTCCACCATAACCAATAACATTTAATAAGTTACCATTGTTATCACGATCTGCAAAATGATCTCCACTTAGATAAACGATATATATTCCAATAGCACCGTTTCTCCTACTTCTCACCTGGTTGATTAAAGTGCGTGTAGAGGTGTTTGGTCCAAGTGCCGTTTCACTTAACATATCACTTGCATTAATGGTAATATGGTTTGCATTAAATGTTCCTGCTGCTACAAAGTTTATACAATTCTCCCCATTAATCCTCCAGATTTCATTAGCTCTATTGACGTCATCATTTAATCTAGTACGACGTTGCTCTCGGTTATTACTGGACGCAGATCCTAAGGTG
The DNA here is from genome assembly GCF_022662915.1 of Bacillus cereus group sp. BfR-BA-01453. Taxonomy (NCBI): domain Bacteria; kingdom Bacillati; phylum Bacillota; class Bacilli; order Caryophanales; family Bacillaceae; genus Bacillus; species Bacillus cereus group sp. BfR-BA-01453. The sequence goes on from NZ_JAKUEN010000015.1 coordinate 21,016, forward strand.
AAAATACCATAAACATTAACTGTATAAGTTGTCATTTTTTTATGAACTCCTTTTCATTTCTAGCATATAAATCAGTTCAATTGGATTATTTTGTACTTTCTATATAAATATTCAAAAGACAAGTTTATGCTTGTCCTATTGCCTATAAACATAAAGAAATGTTCCAAATTTACATAGCGCTAATATTAATTAAACGGTATAAATTAGAAACCTTTTTTTAGAAGTATGATAGAAATTTGTTTTTGAGGTAAGTGAGGGCATGACGTGTGGTCAAACAAGAGTATGTAAGTTTAATTTTGAGTGAGAGAAAGGGGGAGTAATTTTTATTTATTGTGAAATTCTCAAAGTAGTATATATTCCTGTAAATAACAGACTTTTCCCTATGTATAATATTAATATAGTAAAATCATAACAACCCATATTGCAGTTTCCAATAATATACTATATAATCAATTTAAGAAAACGTTTTCATGCAAAGGGGGAGAATTTCGTGTCGACTATAGAGGACGTGGCGAAATTAGCGGGGTTATCAAGGACAACGGTTTCTAGGGTGATTAATAATCATCCATATGTTTCAGATGAGAAGAAAAAAAGGGTTCAATTAGCAATGAAGCATTTAGGCTTCGTTCCTAATTCTGCGGCGAGAAGGCTTCGTAAACAAAAGACGGAAACAATTGCGGTGCTAGTTCCAAGGATTACAAATCCTTTCTTCAGTAGATTTATCGAAGCAATCGAGATTGCTGCTTCTGAACATAAATATAAACTGATTATTTGTCAAACAAGATATTTACCGGAAAAAGAGATGGAGTATTTACAATTATTATCTACGAAACAAGTAGATGGGATTATTCTATGTTCACTAGAAAATCCGTGGGAAGATGTAGAACCATACTTACAACACGGTCCAATCGTGTTATGTAATGAATATATTGAGGAAGCAAATATTCCAACAGTGAAGTTTGATCATGCGCAAGGAGCATACATAGCTGCTAAGCATGTGTTAGAACAAGGATATCGTAATCTTATTTTTTGCCGTGGTAACGAAACCAAAGTGGTTAGCCAACAGCGAAAAATGGGCTTTTTACGTGCCATAACGGAGAAGAGCCGCCAAGTAGAAGCGATTGATTTTCTTGAAAACGCTTTCTCTTGGGAAGATGGAAAACGAATATTCCATGAAGTATTAAAGGACAAAAAAAATCCTACCGCGATTTTGGCAGGAGGCGATGAGGTAGCAGCTGGAATTATTTCAGAGGCGAAACGCCATGACTGGAGCATTCCAGATGATCTCGCTGTTATCGGTTTTGATAATCAAATTTTATCACAGATTACAGAGCCAGGTATTACGACAATTGAACAGCCAATCGATGAGATGGCCCGAAAAGTTGTCGACCTGATGATGGATAAAATCCATACGAAAAATTATCGAAAAAAAGAATTGTATGAGTTTGAACTGGAGCTCTTGGTGAAAGGTTCAACGATGAAGGATACGATGTTATTAGCCTAGTAGACTATGTCTGCTAGGTTTTTTTCTGTTCACAAACTACTATTCTTCGTGAACGCAGTCATCACATTTGTTATGGTATGCTTCGTGTTGCTCATCAATTTCTTTCCCGCAGTGCGCACAAGTTTTCGTCGGTAAATTTCTGAAAAACTCCATTGGTTGATCGATCATGTCAATCCCTCCATTTCCATTTCTTACTATCATTGTATTAGTACAAAAAACAAAAGTCAACAACTGTTTTATAACAAAATTGAAAATTAATGAAAAAGTTTAGGAAATGGATTATAGTTAACAATGTAGAATGTAAGTGAAACATGCATTTCTACTCGGTTTTAGAAAGGATGGATACATATGAAAATGACTGTTGTCGGCTTTTGGGGCGGTTTTCCAGAAGCGGGAGAAGCAACGTCGGGGTATTTGTTTGAACACGATGGTTTTCGTTTACTTGTAGACTGTGGTAGTGGTGTACTAGCACAGCTTCAAAAATATATAACACCATCTGATATAGATGCAGTTGTACTTTCGCACTATCATCACGATCATGTTGCAGACATTGGGGTATTGCAATATGCAAGATTAATTACAAGTGCGACAAAAGGGCAACTACCGGAATTACCAATATACGGTCATACGTTTGATGAGAGTGGATTCCATTCTTTAACGCATGAACCGCATACGAAAGGAATCCCGTACAATCCAGAAGAAACACTTCAAATTGGACCGTTCTCGATTTCATTCTTAAAAACTGTTCATCCTGTTACATGCTTTGCGATGCGTATTACAGCAGGTAATGACGCTGTAGTATATAGCGCTGATTCCAGTTATATTCCTGAATTTATTCCATTCACAAAAGATGCTGATCTTTTCATTTGTGAGTGTAATATGTATGCACATCAAGAGGCTGCAAAAGCAGGGCATATGAATAGTACAGAAGTAGCAAGTATTGCGAAAGATGCGAATGTAAAAGAACTTTTATTAACGCACTTACCGCATACAGGCACCCCATCTGATTTAGTAACAGAAGCAAAACAAATTTTCAGTGGCCATATTACGCTAGCGCATAGTGGCTACGTATGGAACTCATGAGGTGATACGATGTTATTTATTGATAATAAAGGAATTACAGATCCTAGAATAAACTTAGCAATTGAAGAATATTGTGTGAAGAATTTAGATATTAACGAAACGTATTTACTGTTCTACATTAACGAACCTTCGATTATCATTGGTAAAAACCAAAACACAGTAGAAGAAATTAATGCAGATTACGTAAAAGAAAAAGGTATTCATGTCGTTCGTCGTCTATCAGGCGGAGGCGCAGTATATCATGATTTAGGAAACTTAAACTTCAGTTTTATTACGAAAGATGATGGAGACAGTTTCAGCAACTTCAAAAAATTCACAGAGCCTGTAACGAAAGCGCTTGGTAAATTAGGCGTAAATGCAGAACTAAGTGGCCGTAACGACATTTTAGCTGAAGGCAGAAAAATTTCAGGTAACGCGCAGTTCTCAACGAAAGGTCGTATGTTCAGTCACGGTACGTTACTATTTGACTCTGAAATCGATCACGTCGTATCAGCACTGAAAGTAAAAATGGATAAGATTCAATCAAAAGGTATTAAATCAATCCGTAGCCGCGTTGCGAACATTACAGAATTCTTAAACGAAAAAATGACGACAGAAGAGTTTAGACAACTTCTTCTAGAAACAATTTTCGAAGGGGAAACAGAAATTCCGACGTACGAATTAACAGAACATGATTGGAAAGAAATCCATAAACTATCTGAAGAACGTTACCAAAATTGGGACTGGAACTACGGAAAATCTCCGAAGTTCAACTTACAACATTCACACCGCTTCCCAGTTGGACAAGTTGATGTTCGTCTGGAAGTGAAAAAAGGAACAGTAACAGAATGTAAAATTTATGGTGACTTCTTCGGTTCATTAGATGTGCACGATATTGAAGAACGTCTAACAGGCGTACAATTTGATAAAGATGCATTCACTACAGCTTTAGAAGGCGTAGATATTAAACGCTACTTCGGTAATATTACAACAGAAGATTTCTTACATTTATTCTTCTAAAAATGAGGGAGGCTGCCGTAATGGGCAGCCTCTTTTTTTGCGTAGATTGTCGTGTTTTGTCGGTAAGTCGATATATTAGAAAAATCGCTGATATATTTCGAGTTACGGCCGATATATTTGGAAAATCGCTGATATAAATTGAGTTGCGCTGATATATCTGAAAAATCGCCGATATAATTTCATTCACCATAAAATCACAAGACATTTGCCCCTCGTTAAGGCATATATATATTCAAAAGGAGGCGGATCGAAATGAGAAGGGTAATGTACGTTGTATTACTACTCAGCTTCGTCATCGGAATGACAGCCTGTAACGATGAAACGTCTTCAAGTCGCACACTTTTATCTATTGGAAAACCAGCGGAGGATAATGTCATATATTTTACGCATACAGATAACAGACGAAAGATACAGGAAATACAAGACATGTTTCAAAATAAGAAGTGGAAAAGAAATGAAACATTCAGCACTGTTAATAAGACACCAGATGTCGTTTTTTCAATAGATGAAGACAATGCAGGGTTACCGACATTATATGTTACGGTGTATTTTCATGAAGATGGAGCGGACGCGATTAACTTGTTTGGAGAGCATACGACGTTAAATAAAGAGGAACTTACTAAACTTAGAGAAAAGATGAGTGCATATTATCCTAAAATGATTTTTGGTCTAGTTTCATAAATTACTTGTAAATAAAATTCCCTTATCCTTCCAAAGTAAATGAAGAGGAGGTGATCTGTTTATATGCAGTTAATGGAATAACACTTGCTACTTTAATTTTCTTTTAATATAATTAATTTAGAATTTTTAAATATTCTAAATTTTATAAAGGTGGGGTTTGTGTGAATCTCGTTCAATCTTTGGCTGAAACGGCGAAAAAGAAGGGGGATAAACCGGCTTATATATTTATGGATCAGTCGGTCTCATATGACCAATTAAACAAAATGGTCACAAGGTTTTCTAGCAATTTAGCAGCGATGGGCATTGGAAAAGGGGACAATGTCGCATTAGTTGTTGGAAACTCACCACATTTTTTGGTCGGTTTATACGGAACAATGAAAGCTGGAGCAACTGTTATTCCAGTTAATCCAATTTATACAGCAGACGAAATGCATTACATTTTACAAAATGGAGATGTAAAAACAATCATCGTACTCGACGTCCTTCTACCTGTTATACAATCTCTTACAACAAGACTTCCTTCACTTGAAAACATCATCATATGCGAAACCTCATCAGATTTTAACCATACAGAAACTGAAAAAATGAAAACGTTTACTAGAATGATAGGGGCTGGAGATGTAACTTACGAAGGCCCAGGGTTAGATGAAGAAGATGTAGCGGTTATTCTGTACACTTCAGGCACGACTGGAAAACCGAAAGGCGCTATGTTAACGCATAAAAATTTATATAGTAATGCGAGTGATGTGGCGTCGTATTTACAATATACGGCTGATGATCGCGTCGTTGCGGCACTGCCAATGTTCCACGTATTCTGTTTAACAGTGGCGGTCAATGCACCGATTGTGAACGGGGCAACGATTTTGATGTTACCGAAATTTAGCCCGAAAGAAGTATTCCGTATTTGCCGCACGTACGAACCGACGATTTTTGCCGGTGTACCGACAATGTATAATTATTTATATTTATTCGAAGAAGCAAGCGCAGAAGATGTGAAGACGCTTCGCCTTTGCATTTCAGGTGGTGCATCCATGCCTGTTGCTCTTCTGCAAAACTTTGAAAAACGTTTTGGTGTTATCGTTTCAGAAGGATACGGTTTATCAGAAGCATCACCAGTGACTTGTTTTAACCCACTCGATCGTCCGCGTAAACCAGGATCAATCGGTACAAATATTTGGCATGTAGAAAATAAAATTGTAAATGAACTTGGGGAAGAAGTACCTGTTGGTGCAGTTGGGGAATTAATTGTGCGCGGACCTAACGTTATGAAAGGATACTATAACGCACCAGAAGATACAGCAGCGACATTGAAAGACGGCTGGTTGTATACAGGAGACTTAGCGAAAATGGATGAAGAAGGTTACTTCTATATCGTTGACCGTAAAAAGGATATCGTCTTAGTTGGCGGTTATAACGTATACCCTCGTGAAGTAGAGGAAGTATTGTACATGCACGAATCAGTGGCGGAAGTGGTCGTAATCGGTGTTCCTGATGAAAACTTAGGAGAAGCAGTGAGAGCGTACGTCGTTCTGAAACAAACGAACGTAACAGAAGAAGAACTGATGCATTACTGTGCGTTACATTTAGCGAAATATAAAGTACCAAAGAGTATTGAATTTTTAACAGAACTGCCGAAGAATACGACAGGTAAGTTGCTGAGAAGAGCTTTAAGAGAAAAAGCGATGCAAGTTTAAATATAGGGGCAACCATCTTTATGAAGATGGTTGCCTTTCTATTTTTTAGCATTGGTTAAGCAATGGTGCCATATATTTAAACCGTAATATGACTAATAAGGAGGAGATATAAGTGGAACAGAAGGAATTACGTTTACGGCGAGTGCAGTATCTTATTTGTGACATTATGGATGAAATGAATGCTGAAAGTGAGAAGAAAAACTTAGAGGTTTTGCAGCAAGTCATTGATCATCTTTCAGGAGCGATAGGTGATTTAGTGGATCCATCGAGCACGTATTCTATCGATTATTTGGAAAGGAAAGTTCATACAGCGCATTATTTACTATTTAAAAATGAACGAAAGGCATATTTGTGCAGGAAATGATATTTTTTATTTGACATTGATAATCATTATCAATATGATGGTTATGTTGGGTATAATCATATAAAGAGAGAGGTCATGTTGATAATGATTAAGAAAAAATATGTTAATGCGTTCGTTATAGCAGCAACTTTAGCAGTTCCATTCAGTGGTATTATGGCACCGATTGCGAAAGCAGAAGCGGCAGTAGAAATGAAAGCAGCTAGCAAACTAGCAGATGGTACATATGACGTTATTTTAAAGACTTATAAAGATCAAACGAATGACACATCAGTTGCATCTACATATTTAAAAAATCCAAAAGTAACGATTCAAGGTGATAAAAAAATCGTTACGTTAACAGTTCAAGATAGTAGCTATTTTCAGTATCTTAGAGTAGAAAATCCAAATAAAATAGGGACATTCCATGATGTAAAAGTAATTTCCGAAGATAAAGCAAATAACGGTACGAAAGTTGTTCAATTTGAAATTGATGAGTTTTCGAAAAAATATAATATGCAAATGCATATATTAATTCCAGCAATTAAATATGATCATACATATCAAGTACAGTTTGAAATCGATGCGAGTGCAATTGAACAGAAGCCTAAATTCTCTGATGTACCAGCTTGGGCACAAGAATCAGTTCAATATTTAGTAGATAAAGAAGCAGTGCACGGTAAGCCAGATGGTACATTTGCTCCGGCTGAAAATATCGATCGTGGCTCAGCTGCGAAAATATTAGCAACTGTTTTAGGTTTAGAAATTAAGAAAGATGCAAAGCCATCATTCCCTGATGCGCAAAATCACTGGGCTACACCATACATCGCAGCAGTTGAAAAAGTAGGTATTGTAAAAGGTGATGAGAAGGGGAACTTTAATCCAAGCGGGTTAATTAACCGTGCATCAATGGCTTCTATGTTAGTAAATGCATATAAATTAGAAAGAAATGAAAATATAAAACTACCAAAAGAATTTGCTGACTTAAAAAATCATTGGGGTGCAAAGTATGCCAATGTTTTAATTCAAGAAAATATTTCAGTTGGAACAGATAATGGCTGGGCTCCAGATAAAGCGGTAAGCCGTGCGGAAGCAGCACAATTTATTGCGAAGGCGGATAAGTTGAAGAAATAAATGAAATAGAGTGAGAAAATAAAGGCGCACAACGGTCACTTTTGTGAATGGGTTGTGTGCCTTTTTGTTGTGAGATTCATTAATGGGATAGAGGTAGATAAAGTATTGCCTCTTTGGATAAGGGGGAATACTTTATTTCAATTTAGAAGAGAGAATAAAGGAAAAGTTTGGTTTGATAATATTCGTTTACTAGAAGGAAACGCTCTTATTAAAAACGAGTATGACAACGACGGAAATGTTGTTGCGACGTATGATGAAGAAGGCCAGAAGAATACATTCACATATGATGCATCAGGAAATAAAAAGAGCGAAACAGATGAAAAAGGAAATACAAAATTATATGATTACAATAAAGATAATCTATTAACAAAAGTTACATTGAAAAATGGTACTTCTGTAAATTATCGTTATGATCATAATGGAAACACAACAGAGAAATCTGTCATGTTTGGTGGGAAAACGCAAACACACAAATATGAATATGATGTAGATAATAAAAATACAGTATATATCGATGCGTTAAACCGTCGTATTGAAAATACGTACGATGAAAATGCAAACAAGATTAAAACAAAAATGCCAAACGGCTCTATTCTAGAATCTGTATATGATACAGCAGATCGCGTTATTGGTGAACAGCGTAACGGAAAAGATTCATTTACATTTGAACGTGATCAAAATGGACAAGTTACGAAAGTCAAAGACCATGTCAATGGCGTAGAACGTACAAAAACATACGACAAGGCAGACCGTGTCACAAGCGCAACAGATAGCCGAGGCGGAAAAGTTGATTGGGCATATCACGACAAAGCAAACAGTAAGACAGAAAAACTAAAAGAACAAACAGTAACGCAAGGCGGATACACAAATAAAGTATCGTATGACTACAACACGTTAGATCAAAACATTCGTGTAACAGACGGTTCTCAAACGTATCGCTTTGATTATGATGATCAAGTAAATGTTCGTACGTATACAGCTGGCAATGGTTCAGGTTCTACCTTCAACTATGACCATGCGAACAAAATTAAAGATTTAGTAGTAGGTACTTCAAATAGTATTCTACTTTCTGAACGATATGAATATGACCAAGCAGGTACCCGTACGAAAATTAAACATGAAGGTGCTGGCGGAAAAGTAACAGAAACAAACTTTGTATATGACCCGATTAACCAATTATTAAATGAAGCACTACGAAACGGAACAAGTAAATCTTACACATATGATGGATTTGGAAACCGTACAAGTGTGAAAGTTGTAGAGAATGGAAAAGAAACAAAATCTATAGCGGCAACATTCAATGAAGGAAATCAGCTTGTAAAATTCGGAAACGAATCGTTAACGTATGATGCGAATGGAAATCGTACATCAGATGGAAAGTACAAGTATACATGGAATGAAGACGATCAGATTGTAGCTATCACAAAACAAGGTGAGAGCAATGCATTTGCGACTTATAAATATGATAATGATAGTCGTCGTATTGAAAAGATTGTAAATGGTCAAGTAACACGCTATTTCTATGATGGAGACAGTATTAACCCATTATATGAGACAGATGGAAATGGAAATGTACTTCGTCAATATGTATACTCTACAACTGGCGTACGACTAGCAATGAAGTCAAAAGGACAAACGTTATACTATCACTACAATCCTCGTGGTGATGTCGTTGCGATGACGAATCAAGACAAGGAAGTTGTAGCAACGTATGAATATGATTCATGGGGTAACGTATTAAAGAGCGACGCAAAAGGTATCGCAGCAGACAATCCGTTCGGATATGCGGGATACATGTATGATAAAGAGATTGGTATGTATTACTTGATTGCGAGATACTACAACCCAGATCATGGTGTGTTCTTATCGGTGGATCCTGATCCGGGTGATGAAGATGATCCGGTTACGATGAATGGATACACTTATGTGGACAATAATCCTGTAATGAAAGTTGATCCTGATGGTCATGTAGCTTGGTTTGCAATTAATGCAGGATTTGCAATGCATGATGGATATAAGGCATATAAATCAGGTTCAAATTGGAAAGGAATTGTGACCGCAGGTGCCATTGGATTTGTTGGCGGTGGAAGAGTTAAAGCAGCTAAAAAAGCTGTTGGTTTTGTAAATGATCGTGCCGTAAGAGGATATACTAAGCAGATTTTTGAAAAAAGAAGAGCTATCACTCCAAGTAATATTAATCAGCAAAAACGGAAATTTTTAGGTGATAATCATGTGAAAATAAGTGCTGGAAAATGGAGAAGTGCAGATGGTACTAGACAGTTTAGGGCAAAGAAAAATGATATAACAGGTCAACATGGTTTTCCTCATGTACATTTTGAATTTTTAAAGAAAAATGGAGTTGTTAAGAAAAATGTACATGTTAGATATAGTTCAAAGAAAGGGAAAAAGAAATGATAATATTAGAAGTGCAAACATATACAAAAGAAAACTTACAAGAGTATATTGAATTATTCGATGATGAAGAGCTAGAATTAAGCTTAGTCGGTGAAATATCTGATTTGGTATTAAAATTTGATATAGAGGGGGCTCGAAATATATTACATGCTTTAAAAAGCAGTCCAATCCAAAAAGGGATAGAAATAATTTTGGATGAATCAGTAAATTTCAAAGAAACATGTCATGTGAAAAAAGTAAAAATTAACTTTACTAATATATCAGAATTTGAATTATCAAATGTTGTTGAAGATAGTTTATTTTATAAAGATGGTATAGTATTTTTAAGTTTTTATCATGAGGCGATAGATGCTACTATATTTAAATTGGAAGAATGTATTGAAAAACATGTATTTTCTCCTGCTGAGATTATTGATCTTTATTATGAAAATCGAGAAATAACTTTGTATGGCCAATTTGTACATGCAGGTGAAAGATAATAAAAATTAATACAGCTTTTTCATGAAAAAATTTTATAAATTAAATATAATTTGTAGATACAGTGCAGCTCAAAATTTAAACAGGTAGTTTAATTTTGGGCTGCATTTTTTATTTTAAATGCCTTAGCACTTCAAAGGCAGTAAACATATTAAAAGTGTTAAAGCATATCCTAAATATGCTGGAAATCCTAATAATATCAGGTTTGTCACACGTAAAGAACATTTAAGTCTTCATGGTGGAAAAAGTAGGTGAGTCACTAGTTGGCCTATGGGTATAAAAGTTTATTGTTTTGAAGGAGATATGGATAAAAGGAGTTTGAAGTATGCAAAATATAATTATAAAAAAACTGGAACCCGTATATGGAAAGGATAAAAAAACTGTAAGAACTGGAACTAGGGTGTTTGGAAATATAGATAAAGTTAATTGGATGAATGTGGTAAACTCGCCCCTTAGTAAAGAAGAAATTCAAGTATTTGAAGATGAGATGGAAACTGTATTTCCAGAACCATATAAATATCTACTATCTCTTATGAACGGAAGCTTTTTGGCAAATTTAGTTCGAATAGCAGGGCAGCCAAAAATTGGTGGTCTTTCTGATGAGGAAGAATATTTTCAACCGTTTGATTTGTATAGCTTTCAACAACTATATGCGTCTAAAAAAATTCCTGATTCATATTTTGTCTTTGCAGATTCAATGGATTTGGGTACAATATATGCTATTAGCGAAGAGAATAGAGTATTAGAATTACATTTAAGAAGTAAGAAAGTTTTAAGAGATCTAGGAACCATGGAAGAATGGTTAGACTTATTATTAGAAGAGGCAATACGAATATAAGTAAATTTAATGAACGACTAAGATGGTACAATTAAAACGAAATTCAGCTGGAGAAAAGAGTTTAGGTTTGAAGAAAATTAATTTGTAAAATTTTAGTGTAAAGTAATAATCAGTGGGGATTTTCTTCACTGATTATTATTTTAAGTTATTAGTAGAATGAGAAAGGATGTTTTTCTTGGAGTATCATAATAAAATAAAACAGCTTTTAGAGTGTGTAAATTGTTTAGAAGATAATGAAATTGAGTTAGATTGCGACGGAGAAGAAATTACAATAGAGTTATTTAATAGCGAAGAAATAGAAGAAGGACAGATTGGGTTCCGTATTACCAATGGTGGGGAAAGTTTAATAAGTGATGAAGAAGGATCTTGGCAAGAAGGTTGGATTGTAATTGGCTTAGATTCATATATAGGAGATCCTATTTTTGTAGATACTAAAGATATAGAGTGTGCGGTGTACACTGCTGAACATGGAGAGGGAATGTGGACTCCCGTGCTTGTAGCAGACAGTATAGAAAAGGTAATTCAAGTGGTTAAGGAGAAAAAAATTGCTGAAGAAGGTGATTCAAAAGGTCATTAAAAATGCTCTTTTGGAGACACCTTCTTTCTTTATATAGACAGATGGCTCGCAAACGTATCGCTTTGATTATGACGATCAAGGAAATGTTCGTACGTATACAGCTGGTAATGGTTCAGGTTCGACATTTAACTATGACCATGTGAACAAAATTAAAGATTTAGTAGTAGGTACTTCAAATAGTATTCTACTTTCTGAACGCTATGAATATGATCAATCAGGTACCCGTACGAAAATTAAAAATGAAGGTGCTGGCGGAAAAGTAACAGAAACAAATTTTGTATATGACCCGATTAACCAATTATTAAATGAAGCACTACCAAACGGAACAACTAAATCATACACATATGATGGATTTGGAAACCGTACAAGTGTGAAAGTTGTAGAGAATGGAAAAGAAACAAAATCTATAGAGGCAACATTCTAATAAGTTTTACTTCATATATGTCGCTCTTGGGTTACAAAATTAATATAGTGATATTCGTTTTTTTAGGAATTAGTTTGTTTTTAGCTGGTATTTTTGAAAAAGAAAAGTAAAGTCGATTCGGTGTATTTCAAAATCTAAACAAATAGTTTGATTTTGGGATACACTTTTTAATTTTGAATAACTTATTACTTCTATAATCTGATTTTTTATTGTATGTTGCTATAAACAGGCTCTTATATATTTACATAAGAACCCGTTTGCATGTGTATCACTGTTTTATGTACAATAAAAGAAAAGCATCTTATGAGATGGGGAGAGGAAAACCCATGTCCAATCAACAATTAGTAAATTTACGAATTGATTTCGCTTTTAAACAATTATTTGGTACAAGTGGAAATGAAGACATTCTAATTGCTTTTTTAAACGCAATGTTACGAGATTCTTTAAAATCGCCAATTGTTGCGTTACAATTAGAAGATCCACATTTGCATTGAGAACATGAAGAAGATAAATTATCGATATTAGATATTTTAGTTACATTAGATACAGGTACGAAAGTAAATATTGAAATTCAGTTGAATAATGCTCACAACATGATTAAGCGCAGTTTGTATTACTGGGGAAGGTTATACACATCCCAACTTCAAAAGGGAATGCCGTATAGTTCTCTTCGGAAAACCATCACGATTAATTTGTTGAATTTCGTTATGTTTCTTGAATATGAAGCATTCCATACAATAGGAATCCTATGGAATCAACAGCAACAGAAAGTATTGAGTGATGATATTGAAGTTCATATTGTAGAGCTTCCAAAACTTATGCAACAGTGGCGGAATGAACAAGTAAATCCCGGGGAGGATTCATTTGTTCGTTGGTTATTATTACTCCCAGCGAATGAAGATGAACAATTAACCCAAACATTGGAGGATATTGCAATGAACCAAGATCCGATTTTACAAAAAGCAATGAATAAATGGGAACGTATGAGTCAAGATTCTTCTTTTCGACAAGCGTATGAAGCAAGGGAAAAAGCTCTGATGGATGAGGCAGCAAAGTATGCACATGCCCGTAAGGAAGGGATTGAAGAGGGGAAAATACAACTCATTCGTGGTATGAGTAAAAATGGAATGTTGATAGAAGATATTGCAAAGTTTACAAATTTACGCATAGAAGAAATACGAAACATTTTACAAGTCTAAAAGGGTTATGAAAATAAGGGATGTAAAAGTGTTGATTTAACGACATTTTTACATCCCTCTTTACGAAAGTGAAAGATCTTGTCAACGGTGTAGAACGCACGAAGACATTAGCATTTGAAAAACGACACATGAAACAAACATCTCAAGAACCAATAGAACAACTCAATACTTCTAATTTTACACAACAATTCCCCGCTAATTCATTTACACTCTATGATGACAAATAGCATTGGAGCAATATATTCCTATAGGTGGGTGTAAAACATATTTTTTAGTAAAAAGGGATATTTATATGAAGAAAAAACTAGAGATATTGAAAAAAAACTAAAAGAATTTTAACCTGGGACAGCAGAGGAAATGAATGGTGAAAATTAAATGAAAAATAATTTGTAGAAAGAAGAGCTGATATCGGCTTTTCTTTTTTATAAATATCTTATATAGCTGATTGTTATGCAATAAATGTGCTAGATGGAGATGTTTGGCTCTATTATTCAGAATTTCCTTTAGTTCAAATGAAAGATAAAAAATTTCATATGTCTTGGAATGAAATAAATGTAATTAAGGAAATACGGTCGGAAAGTTTTGCGGTTGCTCAGGACAAAGTAGTATTTATTACGCAAGATAAAAAGTTGGTTGTTTATGATTTAAATAATAATCATGTGCATGATGTGAATCTTCGTAATGAATTAGGAGAACCGATTCAATTTGTTGCTTATTATAGCCGCGGATCTGTTATGTATTTTCAGATGGATGATAGGCTGTATTATGTTGATACAATTAATATATGAGATGATAAAAAAAGCGCACTCAACAATCTGGGTACGCTTTTTCATAACCGTTATATATTCCTCTTCATCAACTCCCCAACTTGCGTCGCAACACACTCAACATCACTATCAATTTCGTTTAACACGTAAGATTCTAAAATGCCCATTACAGCCGTTCCTAAAAATTTTAAAATGATGTGTTTATCGATGTTTTTATTTATTGATGTGTTTGTGTTTAGTTTTTTCTCTATTTCACCCATAATGAAAGTTAGTAATTTTTTTTGAAATGATAAGGTGCTGTTACTGTTAAATAACGCCGCGAGGTCAAAGTGTGAATTCGCCAAATAAGTTAAACTTTACGAGTATGGGATCGGTAATTGGTTTTGATGCGTTCCATTTAGCAGATACGTTATTAACGCAGCCGCTGCAAATTATTGTCGGCAGTAAGCAAGGTGCATTCGGTTCTTATAAAGATGGTCATGAGCTTTATGAGAAAGCAGCTTCAGAGAAGAAAGACTTACTTGTTGTGGAAGGTGCGAGTCATTACGATTTATATGACCAACCAGAACCAGTAAAAATTACAGTTAAAAAATTAACAAGCTTCTATAACGAAAATCTGTAAAAGTAATGTTGTTTTGAATTGCACCTCTAATTGTTAGGTTTGCATCTAGCAGTTAGAGGTTTTTATTGTGAAGATTGCTGTGCTTATTATTTACGCTATAAGTGCATAACAAGATATAATAGAAGAAATGAATAAGGAGGCTAGTTGTGAAGAATCTTCGTTATCTCAATATATTTACGATATTAATTATATACACACTACTTATGTTTTACATTGGCTGGAACGGATGGGTTTGGCTTCATGCGGTATTTGGCTGGGAGTCTTGGGGATATTACGCTTTCATAGTTGGCTTTATTTCGTATGCGTACATTCTCGTGCAAGTGTTTAAGTTTTTGCCTTTCCTACGAACGATAGGTTCAATTTGGTTTGCGGTTATACAATACGCGCTTATGTTATTACCGTTAGCTAATATTACAGTCTTTCTTTTACAGTTTTCAGTAGAGAAAGAAGCGGCAATTATTTGGACAGGAGCGGCTGTATTAGCTGCATTTATTTTTATCTTTGCGTACGGAGTATTCAACGCATATAGCCCAGTAGTTAGAAAGTACGAGGTGCACATCCCGAAAAAAGTAGAGGGACGTAAAAGTTTACGCATTGCGATGGCTTCTGATATGCATTTCGGTAAATTATCTGGCGTTTCGCATTTGAAAAGGCTTGTTCGTCATGTAAATGAAATGGAGCCTGATATTATTTTACTGCCAGGTGATATTATCGATGATCATCCAGGTGTGTTCATTCAAAAAAATATGGGACATATTATGAAACAAATGACAGCTCCACTAGGCGTATATGGTGTGTTAGGAAATCACGAATATTACGGCCGAGCAGTTCCAGAATTTTTACAAGAGATGGATAAGATCGATATTCGTATTTTGTTAGATGAAGTGATTACCATTGAAGATGCCTTTTATCTCGTTGGAAGAAGAGATAAAACAGAACGAGACCGCCAAAGTTTTGAAAATCTTATGAGTACGGTAGATAAAACGATGCCAGTTATCGCAATGGATCACCAACCCTTTGAGTTAAAACAAGCAGCGGATGCTGGCGTAGATTTACTATTATCCGGTCACACGCACCGCGGACAAATGGCACCAAACCATATTGTAACGAGAAGAATGTACGAACTAGACTGGGGATACGTACAAAAAGGTGCATTCCACGCAATTGTTTCTTCTGGTTTCGGATTTTGGGGACCACCGCTTAGACTTGGAAGTAGGTCGGAGATTGTGCGGGTGGAGGTTACGTTTGAATAAATTTATGTAATAGAGAGCTAATGGCTCTCTATTTTTACAAATAAAAAAAGGCTCCATATAAGGAGCACTCAATAAAAATAAATGAATTAAAACAAATAACAGACATGTATAATATACAATATTTATAATTTAATATCAATATATTTAGATTTAAAATATTAATTGGTTTCGATTTTATAAAAGAGGTATGATTATAAGAGACGGCTGAGATAAAGGGGGATTACAATTGATCATATCAGATGTACTATACGGAGAACTTGAAGTGGATCCAGTAGTAGAAGAATTAATTTTAAGTAAGTCTGTGCAAAGACTTAAAGGTATTCATCAAACTGGCGCAAGTTATTTAGTGAATAAGGAATGGAATGTAACGCGCTTTGATCATTCAGTTGGCGTTATGTTGTTAATTAAAAAACTTGGTGGTTCAGTAGAGGAACAAATTGCAGGTTTACTGCATGACGTATCACATACTGCTTTTTCTCATGTGATTGATTATGTTTTTGATAATAGAAATGAAAGTTATCATGAAGAGATATTTAGTTCTGTTGTGAAAAACTCAGAAATTCCAGCGATTCTTGCGAAGTATGGCTATAACTATGAAGAGATTTTGTTAGATGATTCGAAGTGGACGTTACTGGAAAGGTCAGCGCCCGAATTATGCGCAGATCGAGTGGATTATACGTTACGAGATATGTATACATATGGGTATATTTCTTTAGAAGAAGCTCACAGTTTTTTAGAGGATGTAATTGAAGTAAACGGAAAAATGGTCCTTCAAAACATCGAAATGGCAGAGTGGTTTACAGAAACGTATTACAAAGAAGTCATCGATTTCTTTATGCAACCAATGAATAGTTACGGAAATGATATGTTAGCAAAAACGCTAAAGTTAGCTCTACATAAGAAGGTTATTCATGCAGATGATTTTCTTCTTGAAGATGATGAGCTTATTTCGAAATTGCAGCAATGTAATAATCCAGAAGTACATGCTTTATTAAGCAAAGTTCATCCGAATGTAAAAGTAAAAGAAGATAGAAATGATTATGATTTATATCAGAACAATAAAGTACGTCTTATTGATCCGCCGTTACTTCGTGCAGGTGAAGTTATTTACTCGTCTGTTGTTTCAGAAAACATAAGGAAGATGAGTGAGGTCGCTTATGAAAAAGCGGTGAGAGGGATGTATGTGAAAGTGATTTCGGATTAAAAAGTAGAGCATCTAGGAGTGATGCTCTACTTTTTCACATCACTGATCAAACCAATTCCAAACCTCAATATCTCCAAGAGTCGCATAACGCACATTCGGTGAGTTTTGTAATTTTAATAACTCTTTCGACGGTCCGGTAATGACCATGCCGTATACTTTCACACCGTTATCTTTTACATACTCATAGCGCTTATCTAAATTCAGTTCTTTTTCAGGAGTCCGAGTAGTTTTACTTACAGTTTCTTTATGCTCAGAAAGAATGCGCATCATTTCGATTACTTCATCTTCTTTTATCTTTGGTCGTATTTCTTCATTATTAGGGAGATTTATATGTTCTGAAAATCCTATAATTTCTCCGCCACTTAGGATGAAATCTTCTTCATCTATTCTCTCTTGTCCCGTGTCTAAGGCGTACCATAAAGGAGAAGGCGGCATTTCTTGTGCTTCAAATGCGCTATATAGAATGGATTCGACTTCTTGTAAAGTGTAAACTTTATCGAAAGATATCGCTAATTCTGCAACGGTACCCTCATGTATCTTTCCAAGTGTATCCCAAACTTTTTTAGATGATTCTTTCAAAGAAGCTTCTTCCTTGATTTTTGGATGAACAAAGGAAAGTTTTTTGGAATAGGGTTTGTTTTCCCATGATTTATTTTTGACAGTTACAGATGATAAGAAACTACGCGTTGCTACTGTCCCAATTGGAAATTCTTTTTTGCCGACCGTTTTAAATAAATTCATTTCAGTTTCTGTACGGAAAAAGGGTTTAACCTTCGTACTACCTCCAGCGGAACGACTATTTGGAATGGTTGCTTCTAGTGCGAGTGCTGGAATTTCATCTACTTCAGTTAATTTTTTCATATTATAGAAGTAAAAAGCAGATGAAAAATGACCAACAAAATAGATTGCAATACAAACGGCAAGGAAAAAACTAACGGTTTGCCAACGCTGTTTCCATTTTATTTTCCAAAACGGGACTTTCAAATTTTGTGGTGGTAGTCTTTTCTTTATCGGTTCACTCTTCGCAAGCAATTCATCCAAATATACTTCACACTCTTCGCAAGTCTCGATATGACTTTCTAACTCTTCTTGTTCATCCTGCGTAAGCGTTCCGTTTTCATACTTCTCCCATAGTTTTTTAAATTCTATACAACCCATCCATATCACTCCTTTATGCTTTTCGTTTCTTTTCGTCCTCGGTGTAATTCAATTTTCACCTTCGCTAGTGAGAGACCAGTCATTTCTGCTATTTCTTTATATGAGAATCCGTAGTAATCTCGTAGTAACAGGACATTTCGTCTTTCAAGGGGAAGAGAAGATAAATTGTCTAACCAACTAGCAATCTCATGTTTTACAAAATAAGAGTGCTCTGTACTTGGTACGTTCGGTAAATGGAATTCTGTAATTGTCGTCGTTTTATATCTTTTTTCTTTTCGATACCAATCGATAAAGGCGTTGTAGGCAATTGTAAATAACCACGGCCTAATTTCTTCTCCTTTATAATAGTCAATATGGACGAGCATTCGGTAAAAGGTTTCTTGCATGAGATCTTCCGCATAGTGGGAATCTCCGGTAAGGGAGAGAAGATAGCGAAATAAGTCGTGCATATGCTCGGAGTAAATGTCTTCTAATGATTGTTTGCGTTTCACTACATTTCCCTCCCTTCATACATAACAACGAAATACATATAAAAAAGTTACAATTTTTTATGGAATTATAGTAAAAAACGTCAAGAAGTGGATAGGATTCTCTTTTATCATAATACATATAAGGCGGGTGAACAGAGATGGAAAGCTATGAAACACAAATTCAAAGGTCCATTGATTATATTGAGGAAGATGTAATGGAAAAACAGACGCTGCGTAATTTAGCACGTATTGCAGGTTTTTCTGAGTCGCATTTTCATCGTGTATTTCAGGCATTAGTAGGTGATACAGTAATGGAGTATGTTCGAAAGAGGAGGTTAGCCCGGGCAGCTTATCAACTTTCTCATACGGATGAAAAAATTATTGATATCGCATTTGAGCATGGCTTTCAATCTCATGAAACGTTCACGAGAGCCTTTAAAAAATTATTTCAAATGACACCGAGTGAATATCGAAAACAAGAAATTGAAACGCCAATGTATTACAGCGTGAATGTAAAGCAAAGAAAATTAAATCCGTATTTAGGAGGCATACAAATGGAATATCGTATTGTAAATAAACCAGAATTTTTAGTGGCAGGTTATGAACTGAAGACGACAAGTAAAGAAGGGAAAAACCATCAAGACATCCCAGCATTTTGGCAAGAATATTTACAAAAAGATCTTGGAACGACAATTCCGAATCGTAAAGATACGAGCCAATGGGTAGAGCTTGGATTATGTACTGATTTTAATTTAGAAACAGGGGACTTCACTTATATTATCGGAATGGAAGTTACAGACTTTGAAAATGTACCAAATGAAATTGCAAAGCGCACGTTCCCAGCAGCAACATATGCTGTGTTTACAACGCCGAAAGTTCCTCATGAAGAAATGGTATCGTCTATTCACCAAACGTGGAATGCTGTTTTCTCAGAATGGTTCCCGCATTCAGGCTATGAACATTGCGGCGTTACAGAGTTTGAATTATACGATGAGCGTTGCCACGAAGATAAAAGTGAGTTCGCTCAAGTAGAGCTTTGGATACCGGTGAAGAAGAAATAATAGAAAGAAAAGCGAGCCACTGAGTGGTTCGCTTTTATCATATAGGTTGCGGTATATGCCGATTTTTGTCGGTAAGTCGATATATCTAGAAAATCGCCGATATAATTTCATATACCGCTAAAACACTTTAAAAAACGATCATATAATTTCATATACCGCTGAACTCTCCCAAAATAGAAAAAGAAAAGACGCCACATAGCGCCTTTTCTACGAACGAAACGGAAACACAAGTATAATTGTCGTTCCTTTTCCAAGTTCGCTATCGATAGAAATCGTTCCGTTATGAGCATGAACGAGCTGCTTTGTAATAGCGAGGCCAAGTCCTGTTCCGATGTTGCTTTCTTCTGTATTTGTTCCTCTATAATATCGCTCAAATAGAAGTTCTTTCGTTTTATCATCCATTCCTTTTCCATTATCTGAAATAGATAGTGTGAATGAAGTAGCGTTTTGCGAAA
Source organism: Bacillus cereus group sp. BfR-BA-01453 (assembly GCF_022662915.1). NCBI lineage: Bacteria > Bacillati > Bacillota > Bacilli > Caryophanales > Bacillaceae > Bacillus > Bacillus cereus group sp. BfR-BA-01453. Next base: position 41,371 of record NZ_JAKUEN010000015.1, read on the forward strand.
GTTTTACGATGACATTAGTCGTTTCATTATTATGTTTTACAGCGTTTACGAGTAAGTTTTCGATAATACGCTGGAACCATTTTTCTTCAATGAAATATTGAATTTTATTTGAGCTTGGTACGAATTCAATATTTTGATTTTGAAGTGTCGGATTATTAATGAATTGTAATAATACTTTTTGGACGAATTGATTCATTTCAATGTTTACATGCTGCGCAGGAAGACTGTTATTTTTTAATTGATACGTTAAGCTTAAGTCATCGATTAATGTCGTCATATATTGCGATTTCTCTTTCATAACGCTGCCGAATTGTTGAATGTCACGATCAGTCCAGTTGTACTGCTTTGATTCTAGTAATAATGCGTAGCCGTATATAGAACTTAGTGGTGTTTTTAAATCGTGCGTTAGACCAGTAATCCATTCTTCACGTGTTTGCTGCAGTACTTGCCTCATCGCATCATTTTTTTTCAGTGTAATAGAAAGGTGCTCTAGTGAATTCGTCACATCACTAAATAAGCGGAATGACCATTTTTCTTTACCAGATTTCCTGAACCTGATAGGTTTTCCTTTTTTACTAACAGGCTCTTCGTACTTTCCACCAGCTATGTTTTTAAGCCAGCGCATCGCATGTAATAACGGTTTTCCAAATTTATTACCGTACCAAATAGAAAGAATGACTAAATAAACAAATACGATAAGAAGGATTAATCCGCATCCGATTAGAAACTTTTTAGCAAATACATCGTCTATTTCATCATCTGGGTAGTAGTACTCATTTTTGGCAGTTACAACGAGAAGATGATTGCTATTTGTGTCATAAAAGCTAGACGTGTTTTCCTTATGATTCCACGGCTCTTTTTCGCTAAGAGCGGCTTGTATAACAGAAAATGTTTTTTTCTTTCCGTTTGGATAGGAGAATACTTCTTCGCCAACGCTATTAAAAACTTGAAGTGTTGCTTTTTCTTTAGAAAGTAACTGTTTTTCTTCTTCTGTTAATGTGAACGAATCTGTAGATACAGAAGGGTGCGTTTTCTGGATTGTTTTTAGTAATGCATTGCTTTTTAACATACCACCGTAAATAACAAGTACGTTTTTTTCTTCTAATTCAATTTCCCAATATGTAAATGTATAAGGACTTTCTATGTGATTCTGTATATACGAGAATAAAGATGCTTTCGTATAAGATGTCGGTACGTCACTAGGTGTATTAAAGTGATAGAGAACTTTTCCGTTTTCCTCTACAACTTGAATCCAATCATTTTTCTCTTTAATTAAGTCTTTTACTTCAGCTTTCACCGAAATATCGCCATCTTCTGAAGAAATGTATCTTGCAATCATAAAATTTTCAGCATCTGGAATGTTCGGTTCGTATGAAGTACTCGTAACAAGAAAAATTAAATACGTGAATGCAGCTACTACAGCAATCAGTAATGTAACTAAAACAAATACGTGTTGCATGATAAACTGGATAATAAGTCGTTTATTAAAGTTCATATCGTCACCCTACTTTGTAATGAACTTATAGCCAAGCCCGCGAACGGTTTTTATATATTCTGGTTTACTTGGGTCTTGTTCGATTTTTTCACGTAGTTTTCGAATGTGGACCATAACGGTATTGTCATCGCCATTGTAGGCAGGTGCTCCCCAAACTTTCTCGTATATTTCTTCTTTTGAAAATACGTAGTTCGGATTCTCGCAAAAGAAGAGTAATAGCTGAAATAGCTGGGCGGAACATTCGACAACACGCCCATTTACTGTAAGCTCTGCGGAATATCGATCAATTTCAAATCTGCCAAATGAACTAGAGTGTGCTTTTTGTTCGTGTGGCATGACTTGCTTCATATGTCTTCGGAGTTGTGCTTTCATACGAGCTACCACTTCAAGTGGGTTAAATGGCTTCGTAATATAATCATCTGCACCGTGTGAAAATCCAGATATTTTATCTAAATCAGATGTTTTAGCTGTGAGGAAGAAGATAGGGCAATCTGTTTTTTGGCGAATGATTGGACAAATATCAAAACCAGATTGTCCAGGAAGCATGACATCTAAAATAATTAAATCGTAATCGTTTTGCTGAGTAAGAGATAAAGCCATTTCAGCGGATGTTGCAGTTGTAATATGAGAAAAACCTTCTTTTTCAAGAATGGTAGTTAATAATTGTAAAATTGCTGTTTCATCATCAACGAGCAAAATATTTGCTTCATACATAAAAAATCCCTCCTAATTTCCTCGAATATCATATCATCTTTCGGTAACTTATGGAATTTTTAAGGAAATTTTAAGGTTTTCTTTCTCAAAAAATTAAGAATCAAATGATATGATAAAAGTAACATAGGGGAGGAGATGAGTGTGAATCCGTTTCAAACGATGCGAGCTAGATATTTTTTAATTGTATTTGCACTATTAACTGTAGTTGCAAGAGCCAGTAATGAATTGATAGAAAATACATTTCATATGCAAAATTCTACTTTTATAAATATTCTTATATTCTATATCCTGCCGATTACTTGGATTTATTTTGATTATAAAAAACACCGTGTTGCATTTTCATTATTTATTAATAGAAATGAAACATTTAACCTGGTGCAAGTTTTATACATTACGATCATGTTATGCGTGTTTAGTTATGGATATCTTATTTTGTACATGTATAGCTTTGCATGGATTACACCGACATTTATTATGAACGCATTACGCGAACCGATTATGGATAGCACTGGAGGATATGTTTATCAAGTTATTATGGTCGTATTCATCGCACCAATTATTGGGGAATTTGTTTTTCGCGGATTTTTACTGCAACGCTTCGCAGCAAAATGGGGAACGAGTATAGCAATCATTGTTGTAGCAATATTGTTTGCATTGTTACATGTTGATTTCCTAGGTGCAATTGTATTTAGCGTTGTACTATCAATCGTATATATTCGTACGAATAGTTTACTCATGCCAATTGCTATTCATATGTTAAACAATGCACTTGTAATCGGCGTCTCTTTTCTAATAAATAAAGAAGAGATAATGAGTTTGGCAGATTTCTCAAATTATACGACGTTCTTTCCAGGGCTGATTATTTTTATAACGGGATTAAACTTAGTACTCATCTTTTTATTTGTTAACCGCAAATATTGGAATAAAGAAATGCCAGCTATATATGTAGAGCCGGAAAAAAGCTTTTCAGACGTAGTGGGGAGTAAATGAGATGAAGAAGACGATTGAAAAAATATTGAAAGACATTATAGATGCTACGTCTATTACAGATATGTGTGATAAAAGCGTTTGTCATTGGCTTCAACCTGTAGTAGATACGATTGTGTTTCCGGAGTATTATTTGTTCTCTAGTAATCATTTAAAAGAAAATATTATTTCTCTTCTTATTGTGCTAGGGGTTTTACTAATATTTGGTCTAATAGTAGAAGAAATGATGAAGCGCATCTTCAGAAAAAATGAAGAGAAGTATATGTGGGTTCATAAAATATTCGAGAAAGTAATAGTGGCTTTCCTTTTGTTTTATAGTATGAAAACAATCATTTACTTTATAGCTTTGAAGCATCATTCATTCTAAATTTGAAAGGGATGTATAAAATTATATGAATGAAACAATATCATCAAATAAGTTTTTTTATTTGATTGTGCTTAGCATAGTACTAATAACGACAGTCAATGTTATTCTTCGCTGGGAGGAAGCTTATTTCTTTATATATTTAGCACTCCATTTGTTAGGAATTCTATGTATTAGTGGCGGCGTAGTTGCTGAAAAAAAGAGTGAAGAAAGCGTTAATTATATGTGTGTGACCGGCCTTATTTTACTTTTAGCTGTACAAGGTATTATGAAATATAGTTCTTTTTCTCTGCAAGATTTTAGCTTATTAATGGATGTACTTCCTTAAGGGGGCGCGTTATGTTGTCTAAGAAGCAAATAGGATATGTACTAGTTTTAGTCGGTTTTTTTACGCTTATTGTCACGACGTTATTTTTTCAGGACTATGAATATATACGCTATATAAAAGGTGCTGGTTTAATATGTTGGGTTGTAAGTACATTTCTTATCCCAGATTATGAACCGAAGAAAGTGTCTAAAGGTAGGTAAAACTCTTCTTTATATAGAAGAGTTTTTTTATGTAAATAGAGGGTTCTTGAGCAATTTGCATAATAAGCTTGTTCTAATTTAGCATGTACGAACTTACAATAATAATAGACAGGCAGCATAGAGGAGGGAATAGCGTGAGGAAGGTTATTGGGTGGTCGCTTTTTTTGTACGTTGGGTTTGCGTTATTTATATATTGGTATTTATTTGGATGGAGTCATGAACTGATTCCGGACATGTATAAAGGAACGAGTGCAGATCCAGAAACGTTTATGAATGCAAGAGAGCTTACGCTAAGCCAAGATTATTCGCGCGTGAAAAATTTATTGTATTTTTTAGCGACGCCTCTTGAATGGATTATATTATTATTTGTACTTGTGCTCGGTATTTCAAAAAAGTTTGAGAAATGGTCGAAGGAAACGACGAAAATAAGTGTCCTGCAAGTTGCGATTTATTTCTTTTATTTATCACTACTTACAACAGTCCTTGCCTTGCCGATGCAATGGATTAGCCGAAAAGTTTCCGTTGATTACGGCATTTCAACGCAAAGTACACAAAGCTGGATAAAAGATCATGTTATCGGTTTTTGGGAGAGTTATGCGACGATGTTAATCGTAGTTACCGTTCTGCTATGGCTTATCCGTAAATTCCCAAAGAGATGGTGGTTAGCTGGATGGGCGCTCTCTGTTCCGTTTACAATCTTTTTAACATTTATACAGCCTGTCGTTATTGATCCACTGTATGACGACTTTTCGACGCTAAAAAATAAAGAGTTAGAAACGAAAATTTTAGCGATGGCAGACAAAGCCGATATTCCAGCAAAACATGTATATGAAGTCAATATGTCGGAAAAAACGAATGCGTTAAATGCATATGTAACAGGAATAGGACCTAATTCACGTATTGTAATGTGGGATACAACGCTTAAACAATTAAAAGATAAAGAGATTTTATTTATAATGGCCCATGAAATGGGGCATTATGTTATGAAACATATATATTGGGGCGTTGCCAGTTATGTGTTGCTATCGTTTATAGGAATGTACCTCATTAGTCGTATTATAAATAGGTGTATTCGAAAATGGGGGGATACGCTGCAAATTTCAAAAGCAGCATGTTTCTCAATTTTACCGTTATTTTTCTTAATTTCTTCTGTACTCTCTTTTGCATCACAGCCAGCAACAAACTATGTTTCTCGTATAGAAGAACGAGCGGCAGATCAATACGCTCTAGATATGACGAAGGACGGAAAATCTGGTGTAAAGACGTTTCAATATTTATCAAAAACGAGTTTAAGCCAAGTAAATCCGCCTGCGTTAGTAAAGTTTTTCTTATATACACACCCACCAATTTTTGAAAGAATTCATGCGTTTGAACAATATGAAAAAGAAAAGAAGCAGTAGTGTACTGCTTCTTTTCTTTTGGGTTATTCGAATTTTGGAAAATTATAGTGTATAATATATGGAATATTCAGTGAAATATTTAGGAGGTTAATATTTTGTTTCATTCAAAATCAATGCCGGCTATAAAAATGATCCTTTCGATGTCTATTTTCGGATCAATTGGATTTTTCTCTGTTCAAACAGGTTTACCGTCTTTCGAATTAGTATTCGTTCGTTGCATTTGTGCGACTATATTTTTAGCATTATGTTGGCTCGTAACAGGACAATATAAAAGTGAGCAATGGAATAAAAAAGAAGTCATGCAAATATTAGCATGCGGTGTATTTCTCGTTTTTAACTGGGTATTTCTATTTAAAGCATTTGAAGTTATGTCGATTACAATTGCAATTTCAGTTTATCATCTAGCACCCATTATCGTATTAATGATTGGTAGTATCGTATTTAAAGAGAGACTTACAATGTTTGCTGTTTTGTCCATTGTCATTTGTTTTATCGGTACAGTGTTAGTGGCTGGAGTAGATGGAAGTCTATCACTTGAAAAACTGATGTCATCTGGCATGGTATGGGCACTACTTGCGGCACTATTTTATGCTTTTACTACTTTACTAGGAAAAGGAATTCAGCATACGAGCGCATATGCCATGACATTTTTACAAACATTTTTAGGTATATTTTTATTGCTACCATTCGTAGACTTTGGCAAGTTTCAAGGGTTAACAGAGATGAACTGGATGATGATTACAGCGACAGGTCTTATACATACGGGATTTGTATATTACTTATTTTTTGACAGTTTAAGAGATTTATCGACGAGATTAATTTCTGTATTAGTGTTTTTAGATCCTGCGGTTGCAATACTATTAGATACAGTCTTTACCGGGTTTAGACCGACTAGTATGCAAATAGTAGGAATTGTTCTTATATTTATTGGAATGGCATTTACTTTTCGAAAAACGAAGGATGAAAAAATAGTAGTAGAAGAAAAATTATATTCTTAATTGTAAATAATTAGGTTAAAATGAATTTATAATTTTCAGATTTATTGTATAATATAATTTGCAGGGAAATAAAGGAAAAGGTAGATGAGAGAGATGAAAAAGCTAGTAAAGATAGCGACATCGTTAGCACTAATGGGAGGGATATTTGTAGGTGCAAATGGTGTGTCTGCAAATACAGGTATTATCCAAAAATCTAGTCCTAATATTATGATAAAGTTTGATGATGTAACAACAGATCATTGGGCATATGATGAAATTACAAATTTAGTATATCATCGTATTATGTATGGCTATGGAAATGGTAAGTTTGGGACGGAAGATAATATAACACGTGAACAAGCGGCAGCAGTATTGTACCGCGCACTTCATGTGAAAAGAAGTGCGACTATTGGAAATCCATATGGAGATATTAGTGCGAAATCAACCATGTTCCCTTACGAAATTTTACGCTTAACACAGCTTGGTATTTTTAAAGGAGATGAAAATGGGAATTTCCGTCCGAAAGATACATTGACTCGTGCAGAATTAGCACAAATTTTAACGAAAGCATATGAGTTGAAAACAAAGAGTCCACATACATTTACAGATATACCAGAAAATCATTGGGCAAGGGATGCAATTAGCGTATTGCAGTCTAATAAAGTAGCGGTAGGAACGGGAGATGGCAAGTTCCAGCCTGAAATGCTCGTTACACGTGGGCAATTTGCAAAGTTTTTACAACGATCAATTGATAATTCTCCAGGGAAAATGGAATAGATAAAGAGAAAGCTCATAATTTGTGGAAGAGGTATCTTTCGCTCATTATGAGCTTTTGTTAATAGAGAGGTTACTATTGTCGTATGTTGTAGTTAAGTCGATATAATTGCATTTTTTGTCTAGAAAATGAACTCTTAAAACGTGAAGGATTTCTTTTGAAAAAAGTAGAATATTTATATTATAGAAACACCTTTACATGAATACAGGAAAGAAAATTAGTTTGCGTACAATTCGGTATAAAAATTGAAATTGAGAGCGAATTGGCTCTCCTTTAGTAGTGATTTTCACAATAATAGATTTTTTAAATGTAATATATTGCATAAATGGTGCAAAGGCAACATATGTAATATTGGAAAGGATTTCAGTCTATTATTTTCCGTTTTTTAAAATGGAGGTAAAGGGGAGAGGGCAATGAAGAAGAACATGTTACGTATAATGGCAACGGTAACTATTATGGGTGGTTTGTTTGTTAGTACGAATGTTCCCAACGTAAAAGCAGAAGAATATCCAGAAATGATTGTGTTTGATGATGTTCCAGTAAACTACTGGGCATATGACGATATAATGGATGTAGTATACAATAAAGTAATGTTAGGGTATGGAAATGGTAAGTTTGGTGTAGGTGATAATGTAACAAGAGAACAAGTAGCAGCAGTGCTGTATCGTACATTGAATTTGAAAAGGGAAGGACCTTTAAAAAATCCATACAAAGATATTTCTGAGAGAGCAACAATGTTTTTAGATGAAATTTTAGTATTAACAGAGCATGGTATTTTTAAAGGTGATGAAAAAGGAAACTTTAGACCAACTGCACCAGTAACACGCGCAGAAATGGCACAAATTCTTACGAATGCATTTACATTTGAGGTGAAGAAGAACCATACATTTAAAGATGTACCAAATAATCATTGGGCAAAAAATGCGATTAGTGCACTACAGTCTAATCATGTCATAGTAGGAACAGGAAATGGGCGATTTGAACCGAATAAAGTTGTAACACGTGAGCAATATGCAACGTTTTTAAATAGAGCTGTTTTTTATTTTCCAGTAAAAGATGAAGATTATGAATGAAAGTTAAAGTATAAGGACGTTTAAGTTATATCAATATAATATATATTAAGAAAAAAGCGCGGGAATTCCACGCTTTTTTCTTATTTAAAATTATTTGTAATTATATCGATTTTCTATTCGTAATTTAGTTTTTCGATTTTATTGGATAAGAAGAGATTGAATAAAGTGACTTTTTATTGTTTAAATATACGTTTTAGTAACTTTATTGTTAATAAAGTGTAAATAAAAGTATATGAAATATAGTTCATAAATTAGACAAAAATCACATGGAAATAATATTGTTACGCTTCCATTAATTCTTTATATTAGAAAAAAATATGTTTTTAGGGAGAGAATACTTTGAAGAAAAAGTTTTTAAAAGTAGCAACAGCTTTAACAATTATGGGTGGAGTGGCATTTAGTGCTGAAGGGACAACAGCAAAAGCTGAATTAGCTGCAAAGCCACAACAAGCAAGTCAGGCATTCTTTAAAGATGTACCAGCAGGACATTGGTCTTATGAAGCAATTCAAACTTTAGCAGAAGAAGAGATTATGCTTGGTTATGGAAATGGTGTGTTCGGTTTTGGACATAACGTAAATCGTGAACAAGTAGCAGCTTTAATTTACCGTGCACTTAATCTTGATGAAGAATTTGGTGAAGATGAGGAACTAGAAAGCCCGTATAATGATATTGTTGATGATAAATCAACGATGTTTCCTTTTGAAGTGTTAGCAGTAACGGAATTAGGTATCTTTACTGGTGATGAGAAAGGAAACTTTAGACCAAAAGATACGTTAACACGTGCAGAAATGGCGCAAGTTCTTACGAGAGCATTTGGATTAGAAGTAAAAGGGCCAGCAAAATTTAAAGATGTACCAAAGGGACATTGGGCAGAAAATGCGATTAATGCAGTAGGTTCAAATGGTATTTCAGTAGGAGATGGGAAGGGTAACTTCTCTCCGAACATGAAAGTAACACGTGAACAATATGCACAGTTCTTATTTAACGCAATGTTTGAATAAATAATAAAGAGGAGTTAGTGTTGTATAACACTAGCTTCTTTTTTTATGTGAAATGCCGGTGAAAGAATACAGTTTTAGAAAAAAACGATTAATTTTTCAAAAAAAACTTCCTTTTCTGAAGATTTGTTATATAATATAAAACATAAAATCAAATCTGTTATAAAACAGTTTAAGAAGGGGATGCTAATATGTCGACGCAAACTTCACGGGTTACACTCGTGGGAGAAATGTTACCAGCGTACAACGAAATATTGACACCTGAGGCGCTTAGGTTTTTAAAGGAACTACATGAAAATTTTAATGAGCGCCGCATAGAACTTTTACAAAAACGTGTGAAAAAACAACAGAAAATTGATGCAGGGGAGTTTCCGAAGTTTTTAGAAGAAACGAAGCACATACGTGAAGCGGATTGGACAATTGCCAAATTGCCAAAAGATTTAGAGGATCGCCGCGTAGAGATTACTGGCCCAGTAGATAGAAAGATGGTTATTAACGCTTTAAATTCAGGAGCACATCTTTTTATGGCGGATTTTGAAGATTCGAATTCACCAACTTGGGAAAATGCGATTGAAGGTCAAATAAACTTACGAGATGCAGTAAAGGGAACGATTTCACATAAAAATGAAAACGGAAAAGAATATCGTTTAAATAGTAAAACAGCAGTATTAATTGTGCGTCCAAGAGGATGGCATTTAGAAGAAAAACATATGCAAGTTGACGGAAAGAATATGTCTGGTAGCTTAGTAGATTTTGGACTTTATTTTTTCCATAATGCGAAAGCTCTTTTAGCAAAAGGAAGCGGTCCATACTTTTACTTACCGAAAATGGAAAGCCATTTAGAAGCAAGGTTATGGAATGATGTTTTCGTATTTGCTCAAAAATATATCGGTATTCCAAACGGAACGATTAAAGCAACAGTATTATTGGAAACGATTCACGCTTCGTTTGAAATGGATGAAATTTTGTATGAGCTTAAAGATCATTCTGCTGGGTTAAATTGCGGAAGATGGGATTATATTTTCAGCTTTTTAAAGAGTTTCCGCAACCATAATGAATTTTTACTTCCAGATAGAGCGCAAGTCACGATGACGGCGCCGTTTATGCGTGCGTATTCTTTGAAAGTCATTCAAACGTGTCATCGTCGTAATGCACCAGCTATTGGAGGAATGGCAGCACAAATTCCAATTAAAAACAATCCAGAAGCAAATGAAGCAGCTTTTGAAAAAGTACGTGCGGATAAGGAGCGCGAAGCTTTAGACGGTCATGACGGGACTTGGGTTGCCCACCCGGGACTTGTACCAGTCGCGATGGAAGTATTTAATCACATTATGAAAACGCCGAATCAAATTTTTAGAAAACGTGAAGAGATACATGTTACAGAAAAGGATTTATTAGAAGTACCAGTGGGAACGATTACAGAAGAGGGTCTTCGTATGAATATTAGCGTAGGTATTCAATATATCGCATCTTGGTTAAGCGGCCGGGGAGCAGCACCAATTTATAACTTAATGGAAGATGCAGCAACAGCGGAAATTTCTAGGGCACAAGTATGGCAATGGATTCGCCATGAAGGTGGAAAATTAAATGATGGCCGTAATATTACACTTGAATTAATGGAAGAGCTAAAAGAAGAAGAGTTAGCAAAAATAGAAAAAGAGATTGGTAAAGAAGCCTTTAAGAAAGGGAGATTCCAAGAGGCGACAACGTTATTTACAAATCTCGTTCGGAATGATGAATTCGTACCATTTTTAACATTACCGGGCTATGAAATTTTATAAAGTGAAACTTTAATCAGTGAGGGGAGGGGTATCCCCATTGATTATCAGCCCTCACCAATCGGACTTTTACGGGCAGTTGGCTCCGACCTAACTTCCTTGTATTCGCTGAATTTTGAGGTGGGAGTCTTACAGCCCGTTAATGTGGGATAAAAAATGAAAAGGGGATGGAACAAATGAAAAACGAAAGAATCGAGAAATTACAAGAGAGCTGGGAGTTAGATACGCGCTGGAAAGGGATCACACGTCCATATTCGGCAGAAGATGTAATTCGCCTGCGCGGGTCAATTGATATTGAACATACGTTAGCGCGCCGCGGTGCTGAAAAGCTGTGGGCGTCGCTTCATACGGAAGATTATATTAATGCACTTGGCGCATTAACAGGAAACCAAGCGATGCAGCAAGTAAAGGCTGGGTTAAAAGCAATTTATTTAAGTGGATGGCAAGTAGCAGCAGATGCAAACCTTTCTGGACATATGTATCCAGACCAAAGTTTATATCCAGCAAATAGCGTACCTGCTGTAGTAAAACGAATTAATCAAACGCTTCAACGTGCGGATCAAATTCAGCATATGGAAGGAAGCGGTGATACAGATTATTTCGTACCAATTGTAGCAGATGCAGAAGCTGGATTTGGCGGACAATTAAACGTATTTGAGCTAATGAAAGGTATGATTGAAGCAGGCGCATCTGGTGTACACTTTGAAGATCAATTATCTTCAGAGAAGAAATGCGGTCATTTAGGTGGAAAAGTATTACTACCAACGCAAACAGCGGTACGTAATTTAATTTCGGCACGCCTTGCTGCAGACGTAATGGGAGTGCCGACAATTATCGTTGCAAGAACAGATGCGGATGCAGCAGATTTAATTACGAGCGATATCGATCCTGTTGATAAAGCGTTTATTACAGGAGAAAGAACACCAGAAGGATTTTACCGTACGAAAGCAGGTCTTGATCAAGCGATTGCACGTGGTTTAGCATACGCTCCTTATGCAGACCTCGTTTGGTGTGAAACATCTGAACCAAATTTAGAAGATGCAAAACGATTTGCGGACGCAATTCATAAAGAGCATCCAGGGAAATTGCTTGCATACAATTGTTCACCTTCATTTAACTGGAAACAAAAACTAGATGAGAAAACAATTGCGAGCTTCCAAAAAGAAATCGCATCTTACGGTTATAAGTTCCAGTTTGTAACACTTGCTGGATTCCACTCATTAAACTACGGCATGTTCGAATTAGCACGCGGCTATAAAGAGCGCGGCATGGCAGCGTACTCTGAACTACAACAAGCAGAATTCGCAGCAGAAAAATACGGCTACTCTGCAACTCGCCATCAACGAGAAGTAGGAACAGGTTACTTTGATGAAGTAGCACAGGTGATTACAGGTGGTACTTCATCAACGACAGCATTAAAAGGATCTACGGAAGAGGCGCAGTTTACGAAATAAAAGGAAGGGGCACCTGTTTAAATGGTGCCCCTTGTTATTTTCTAAACCATTCAAGTGTGAATGAAGTTATATAAACGATTTTTTTCGACATATCTATCATAACTTAAAATTTATCAACGATTCGACAAAGGATATCGACTTACCGACAAAAAAGACAATATGATCAAATCCACTCAGCTCCATGATCACGAATAAACTTCATATCTTTTTCATAATGCTCTAAATGTCCTTCGTCAATCATTCTTTGGAAATTTATGTCGCCTTCGTTTGCTTTTCTTTTCATATATGTACATAATGCTTCTAGACGTAGTAGTACCATACCTAAGTAATCTTCATCCATACTTTTACCGTAGGACTGGACGAATAATTTTATTCTTTCTTTCATACGGTCAGCATGTTGTGCCGATTCATAATGAATTGCCTCGCCTGATTCTGTATAATACACTCTACTTAAAGGCACACAAGTATACAGTGTATAAGCGATATCCCAAATTCTTGGTCCAGGAGCAGCAACATCGAAATCAATAATACCTACAGGTTTCTCGTTATTAAAAATAATGTTATATATAGCAAAATCATTGTGGCATAAAACCTCAATATTATTTGGGGTATGGTCCATAGGTTTCCAATCATCTAATAACGGAAAGTCACTTACAGCATCATGATAAAGGCGAAGCATCTGTGCTATTTCTTTTAACACATCATTAGATCGCATATATTCTTTTAAAGGATAATTTCCAGCATCTCCTTCAATAAAAGATAAAATCTCTCTATTTTTCTCATCTATACCTAAAAACTTTGGTGCGTAATGAAAACCTTTGTTTTCTAAATGCTGTAATAACTTATGAATTTTTACACTGTCTGGCTTCAATTCTCGCCGAACAGTATTTTTAGAACGATATACGTTTGAGACGTTTCCCCCTGTAAGCTTTTCTTCGTTTGTGTAGTTTGACATTTCATCCCCTCCAGTAAGTACTGTTAGATTACATTTTAACACTTAGAAAAAGGAATATAGTGGCATTCGAAAGACTTGTTTATTTTTATTCAAATAAGATATTGATAATTGCATACGTGATTTAATGTGTCAGTTATTTTCAAAAAAGATTGTACATTTTATTTTAATGTGCTATGATAATATCAGTTGAATAGTTAAATTAAGCAATCCATATATTATCAAGTGCTGAAAACGAACGAGAAAAAGTATGTGAGAACTAGTTTATGTTTCGTATTTGATAATGTGTGGATTCTTTTTTTAGATAGGAAAACTAAAAATTTTAAAAAATGTATTTTCTTAGGAGGAAATAATCATGGCAGTAACAGGACAAGTAAAATGGTTTAACAACGAAAAAGGCTTCGGTTTCATCGAAGTTCCAGGCGAAAACGACGTATTCGTACACTTCTCTGCAATCGAAACTGAAGGTTTCAAATCTCTAGAAGAAGGTCAAAAAGTTAGCTTCGAAATCGAAGAAGGTAACCGTGGACCTCAAGCTAAAAACGTAATCAAACTATAATTTTATAGTTGATGATGGAAAAAAGGATGGCTAATGCCATCCTTTTTTTAGGTTGTGGAGAAAGTTTTCCCAGAGCCTGTTTTTATATCTAAATCTCTTTTTCTATGTTACAACGGGTGAAAAATTATCTGGAATGCGTATTAGTTTCTGTAGAAGAATTAGTTCAGCAAGAGCATTTGCTGCGTATGATAGTAAATAATTATAAATTTGTATTCTCTGTTGAAATAGGGAAATCTTTTCCAGATAGACCTTGAGTAACATCTTTTTTGTTAGCATTGTTGTTAGAATTTTGTTCGTCTTGAGACGATGTTTCTAACATTTGTTCTTGCTCCTTACTAGGGGTATTCAGAGCATTTCGATTTACGAAAAGGCTTTGCAAAAAATAATAGAATGAAAAATAAAGCGAATATAATGCTAGCTGAGTTTTTCACGATTACGATGTTGTTATTTTTCATGTGAATTGTTGGTTGTATTTCTTTTTCTTCCATAGCGGACCTCCATATATTGGATTTTCATTTTAATTATAGCAAAGTTAATTGTCGTAATGATGCGAAATGAGGAAGCGGTTGTAAATATTTATAGGTAATATAAATACATTTTATATAGGATTTTTATTGTAAAATCACTATATAATTATTTTATAATTTAAAGAGTGTTTGATAAATGATAAAGTATTGTAAAAAAGCGGAATCTGTAAGCCACTTCCTTTTCATAGATGCTAAAATTATAGATGCAGCTGCTAATATAAATGGAAAAAAGGAGACAGTAGAATATGGAAAGTAAAGTAGAACGTTATGTTGAAAACTATGTGGTAAATAAAAATACAATGGCCTTACTTCCTGTTATTCTAAGTGAAAAGAAAATCGTTACACGAGTTGTTGAGATGGAAGATTCTTTTTTCGTATTTCAAAAGCCTCTAGATATTATAGAAAGAAGTTGCCGCAAGCATGGCTCTAGTTTCTTAGGCAGAAAAGAAGGAACGAAAGAGTTAACCCATATTACACATAAAGCACCCATTGCGATTAGTCCAACAGATCAACTTTATTTTTTCCCTACTTATTCTTACTCTAGAAAAGAGTGCGCTTGGTTGTCTCATTTTTATATTGAAAGTAATAAAGAGTCAAAAGATGGAAATGTTATTGTTAGATTTATAAATGGCTTTGCTGTGAAATTAGAAATATCAAAAAGTAGTTTTGAAAATCAACAAAATCGTACAGCGAAATTGCGTACTGAATATGAAGATCGTAGAAAAAAACAAGGAAACCCTTGTTTTAAAGAAATTGATCAAAGGGATGAATCGACATTAAGACCAGCTTATGAGAAAGTGTATTTTGTTAGGGAAGAGGATGTGTAAAAAGGGATTTTAGAAGTAGTTTGAAATGTAGTGTGGGGTCTTTTAATATATGCGTCTTTCCGAAAAAAGAATTTCGGAAAGACGCATATATTTTTCGGGAGAATATATATATATTTATAATATAATATTAAAAGAGATTATATCGATTTCAAATTATAGAATTAAAAAATAGAAAGTGGGTATTAATTATGAAAAAAGTTAATTATAATTTATATTTCAAGTATATGACTTCTAGCTTTGTTGTATTAGTAGTGGCGCTGCCTACACTGCGTAATATGTTATGGCCATAAACAAATGCAGTTCTGAAAAGGAGTTATATAGATAACTCCTTTTTTTGTTGTATACTCGCAAGATTTCTTATTCTGGGAGGGTTTTGATGAAAAATATCCATAGTTATAAAAAAGAAATAAATTTTATACTTATTTCTTTTTTGTTGGTAGTTTATTTTTCGACTATTATTGTTAAATATCCAATGCTGGGAATTGAAGTAGAGAAGATAGATGGAAATTATCAAATAGTAGATTTGGATGATGATAAATGGGCTGCAAAACAAGGAATTAAGAGGGGAGATATTATAAAGAATTTAGATAGAGAACCCCCGGAATTCAATTCATCTGTAAACATGTTTTCTAGAGTAGAAAAGGTACAAACTATTCATGTTCAACAAGGTGAAACTGAAAGGAAATATAATGTAATGTATGAAAAGGGTGATAAACAATTTACATATCATTTGTTTATGCCGTTGTTATATTACTTAATATTTATTAGTAGTTGTCTATTTATAATAATTTATAACGGTAGAAAAAATAATGATCGGTCTAACTACTTGTTACAATTCCTTACATTGTTTAGCCTGACATATATTAGCTCGATTGCCTATGGGAGAATGGATGTATTAGGTATGATTGTTATGTCAAGTAGCTTCAATTACTCCCTAGTATTATTCCTATTATTTTTAAATGCGTATTTTAACAATAGGAATAAGAGGATTATCAATGCTAAAACCCTTAATTTTCTGCGAAAAACTGTAATTGTTCTATTAATATCAACGAATGCACTGCGATTTTTTTATAATAGATTAGGTTCATTAATAAACGGAATTACCTTTTTAATATTGTTATTTACTATAATGTTTCTCTTAGTGCGCTTTATTTTTCGGAATAAACAAAATGTAAAATTGGAGTTTATTAAAGCTATTATTATTAGTTTTTTGATTTCTTTAATACCGTTTATATTCTTTTTTGTTATTCCCAGCTTATTTTTAGGGAAAGAATTAATAGAATTTGAAATATCTATAATCTTTTTCTTATTCATCCCAACTTATTTTTTTTATTTATTGATTTCAAGGGATTTATTTGATGTGAATTTTATCATTAGTAGATTTAAATATTACTTATTGATATCATTGATTGTTTCAGGATTAATATTGATAATGGAAATAATTGTTTTTGATAAGAAGTTTGAGTTGGAAAATGTATTAGATTTTATTCAAGTAAATATTGTTACTTTTATTTTTATTATTGTGAGTTATTATTTTAAAGACTATTTAGATTTTAAGTTTCGTAAGGTCTTATATGATCATAAGAAAATTTATTCAAATAGTTTAAATAGATTTCTTCATCAAATGAAAAGTGAGTACAAACAATCTGATTTAATAAAAGTAATTAAACGAGAGTTTATAGACGTATTAGCGATAAAGGAAATAATTTTTCTACAAATTAATAATGCCAACCAGGAGATAGAACCTATTGAGGGAAAAGTATCGCTAAATTATGAGGTATTAAAAAAAGTAAAGTGGTGCGAATTCACAGTAGGATCCGTGATATGGATAGAAGGATATTTTATCGTTGTGGTTTCAGATTTAAATGCAAGTAAAGTAGTATTAATTTGTGATAGAGAGAGTTTAAGTATTGACGAAATTTTATGGTTGGAAACAATTTCAAATTATATCCATTTGCAATTTGAAGCCGCCAAAAAGTTAGAAGACTTTATGGATGAAATATCTCGTGAAAATTCAGAAAAAGAGTATGTCAATCGATTTGCTCGTTTATCTGTAATGATAAGTGAAAAGGAGCGAGGGGATTTGTCTCGGGATATTCACGATGGCGTTTTACAAGATCAGTTACGTTTGTATCGAAAAATGGAAGGATATAAAGAATTATTTGTAGATGAAAAAGTAGTAGAAGTATTAGATGAAATCAAAGAGGAATTAATGGATCAAATATATATTGTTCGAGAAACATGCAACAATTTAAGACCTCCATTTCTAAAGGAGTTAGGTTTACAACAATCACTTCAGCGATTGTTTAAAAAGATAAGTTTCGAGGCGGATTTTCATTTGAATTATGACATTCAAGAAAAGTTTAATATGAGAAATTTAGAGTATGAAAATGCTATATATAGAATTATACAAGAGTTGTTAAATAACGCATTAAAGCATTCGCAAGCTTCTGTTGTATATCTATATGTGTTCGAGGAAGCGGAATCGATTTATCTTGTATATAAAGATGACGGTATCGGAATGAAAACAAGTGCAATAACTGAATCCTATACAACCATGGGAATATCAGGGGTTGTTACTAGGGTAAAAAGCTTAAATGGAGAAATAAAAATAAACTCGAATATAGGTCAAGGATTAGAGATAGATATTAAATTTAATTAAAGACTATATGTGATTTGCAAAAAATTGTTAATAGGAGGATGGAAATGATAGAGGTTCTTATTATAGATGACCATATGGCTATTGGAATGGGAACAAAGGCACTCATAGAAACAGAAGATATTTGTGCAGATGTTTTGTTTGACAGTGCTGAATATTTAAGTTGTATTACTAAAAAAAAATATGATGTTTATTTAGTGGATTTATTTATGCCTAATTTAAATGGATTGGAAGTTACAAAGGGGATTTTAAAGCATGATCCGGATGCTGCTATAATAATTTATACAGGTTTTGACATAGAGCCGCATTTTAATCTACTTCTAGAAAATAATATTTCTGGAATTATCAGTAAGACTGCATCTAAAGAACAGATGATAACTACGATTCGTTGCGCTAAACGAAAAGAAGTGGTTATTCCATTAGGCTTATTTAGGCAATTGCGAATTCAGCAGTTTTCAGCAAAATCATTGTTACAATCTGAAAAAACAAATGAACTTCCTATTACTTTAACTCAAAGAGAGCGAGAGATTTTAATTTTTGTACAGCAAGGAATGACTAATAAAAATATTGCACTAACGTTGAATTTAAGCCAACGTTCTATAGAATATACGTTAACGGAATTATTTAATAAGTTAAGAGTATCTTCTAGAGTAGAGGCTGTAGAGAAAGCAAAATCTCTTGGGATATTATCTAAAATTAATTTGTAATATATGTAATAAAATATCAAAAATTTAGTTTGTTAAAATAACCTTCAATCACTTCATTTCTTGTTTTCCTACAAATTTACTTTCCTTTATTATGATGCAGAAAAGTAAATTTGCCTGTTCCGAAAACCGTATTTCGGAAAAAGACAATAAACTCTTCGTATGAAACTTACATTGTTTTTAATATAGTTATGTATAGAAACCAAGATAAAGTAACTTGGTGCATATTAAAAACGACGTTATGTCAGTTTAATAGGGGGAATTGTGATGAAAAAGAAACTATTTAAAGGTACAGCGTTAATGCTGTCAGCTGCAATTTTTGGTGGAAGTCTAGCAAATACAACTTCTGTAAGTGCGGCAGAAATTAATCCACCAACTTATTCATTAGAAGAGAAGGCTGAAATGGACAAAGCATTTAAGGTGTTAAGTGTTATTGAATCAATTCCTGACAGTGTATTAGCAGAAGGTAGTGATTCTGTAAATCAGTGGATGGCGGAAAATAATTATGATGGTTTATTCCAAGTTATGGATGCTGTCGAAAATGATGAAGCTGTAGCATATGGGGTAGCAGGTTGTGTTTCAGCTGTCGGGATTGCAGTGCTTTCTAATGTATTCTCAATTACTAAGCTTACAAAAATTAAAAGTGCATTACAAGCGCTAGGTGGGGCAAAAACATTTGTGAATAAATTGATTCCAGCATATAATGCTGCTAGAGCTAGTGGACAAAGTAAAAAAGCAGCTGCAACTTCTGCAGTGAAAAAAGCAGCAAGTGCAGCGGGACCAGAAGCTAAACAAGCGTTGCTAGAGTTCTTTGCTTTAGGAAGTATTTATTCTGCTTGTTTTGAATAATGATATAGGAGTGAAATATGACTATTATCAGTACGATTTTCTTCTTTAGTTTTTCAGTATTTTTTGTAATTCGTTACTTAAAATTAAAAAAGACATACGATTTATTAATGATATTTGTAAGCTTGTATGCAGGGATTATGAGTGTGGAATTAATAAGTTTAAGTACAACGGTATCATATGTTTTAGATACCATAGTTATTGTTCTAGTAATAATTTCTGTAATTCTTTTTCTTAAAGATAAAAAGAATCATTAAACGTTATTTATTAAAATTAAATTGAAATTCCAAAAGGACTACTTCAAAATTATACTTTTGAAGTAGTCCTTTTTATTATTTTTACTTCCTAAATTATAAAACTACTGGTTCTTTAGTAATTGGAGAGAATACAAAATTAGAGTGTAAAGTTTGTTTTCATATTATTTTAATTAATAAAAAGGTAGGTGTATTGTTGAGATAAAAACCTCATTATGCACAACAAAGTTGTTTTTGAAAAATATTGAGTGCCACTATATAGTATTTCTTTCTACATATTGTCGAATATTGATAGATTATCATAGCATAATAATGAAGGAATTCTAATGAAGGATATGGAAACTTAATAATTACATCTCCATATGTCGTATCTACCATTTCCTCTTTCATATAAGCGATGATACAGTAGAGGTAGTACTAGAGTAAAGGGGTAAAGTGTAGAATGGATTTTCAGACAATCAAAGAGTATTTTTCACCAGAAAATATGGATCATATTGTTGAAAGTTATAAAGCATTCGGACCACTGCTTGGTATTGGTTTACCGATGATAGAAGCGTTGATTCCAGCATTGCCACTCATCGTATTTGTATTGGCGAATGCTGTTGCATTTGGATTTTGGCTTGGTTTTCTTTATTCTTGGCTTGGATCAGTAATGGGTGCTTTACTTGTCTTTTTCATTATCCGCCATTTTGGCCGCAGTCGTTTCTTTTCTTTTGTAAATAAGCATGAGAGAGTACGGAAGGCAATGGGATGGATTGAAAGGAAAGGATTCGCGCCGATTTTCGTCATCTTTTGTTTTCCGTTTACACCGTCTGCGCTTATAAATGTTGTCGCTGGTCTATCACGCATTAGTGTAAAACAGTTTGGCCTTGCGCTCGCGTTCGGAAAGCTTGTGATGATTTTTATTTTAACGTATATCGGTCATGATTTAATGTCATTTATTCATAATCCGGTGAAATCAGTCATTGTAGCGATTGGTATTTTTATTTTATGGTATGTCGGTAAGAAAATTGAAGTAAAGTTAGAACTGCATTAAGAATAGTCTTCTTTGTAAAGGAAAGCTTCATTATTAAAGGATAAGGGGAGAAGCGGATGAAGAAAACTTTGAAAAAAGAAGGCATAGAGTGGATACGAACAATTTTAATTGGTGTATTATTAGCTGTATTTTTTCGAACGTTTTTCTTTTCAACGTATGTTGTAGAGGGGAAGTCAATGATGCCGACATTGCAAGATGGCAATATGCTCGTTGTAAATAAGGTGAGTTATCAAGTGGGGGACTTGAATAGGTTTGATGTTGTTGTATTTCATGCGAACAAAAAAGAGGACTACGTAAAACGAATTATCGGTTTACCTGGGGATCATATTGAATATAAGCATGATAAACTATATATAAACGGACAATTCGTGGATGAACCTTATCTAGAGAAATATAAGAAAGAGATACATGGACGACAACTAACAGGTGACTTTACGCTAGAAGAGTTAACGAAGGAAAAAACGGTGCCACCTGGATATATTTTTGTAGTAGGTGATAACCGCCTCGGGAGCTGGGATAGTAGACATTTTGGTTTTGTAAAAGCTGATACAGTTGTCGGTAAAGTTGATTTACGATATTGGCCAATTCAAGAGGTGCAAACGAAT
The DNA here is from genome assembly GCF_022662915.1 of Bacillus cereus group sp. BfR-BA-01453. Classification (NCBI taxonomy): domain Bacteria; kingdom Bacillati; phylum Bacillota; class Bacilli; order Caryophanales; family Bacillaceae; genus Bacillus; species Bacillus cereus group sp. BfR-BA-01453. The sequence continues at coordinate 62,884 of NZ_JAKUEN010000015.1, forward strand.
TTTTCAAAAGGTTGATATAATAGGTGGAAGTATAGAAAAAGACAAACTACTCCGTTTGTCTTTTTTCGTGTCCTATAATACAATTATAGTAGCAAACTAACGTTCGTTATGTAAGTGAAAGGTGGGGTTACATGTCACTTCGATTTGTGATTGGTAGAGCGGGAAGTGGAAAAAGTACACTTTGTTTACACGAAGTGCAAGAAGAGTTAAAGCAGCGTCCAAGAGGGGAAACAATATTATATCTTGTGCCAGAACAGATGACATTCCAAACGCAGCAGGCGTTAATTGGTAGTGAGGATGTTAGAGGTTCTATTCGGGCACAAGTTTTTAGTTTTTCACGATTAGCGTGGAAAGTATTGCAAGAAGTTGGCGGAGCGAGTCGTCTTCACATTGATGAAGCGGGCGTACATATGTTACTTCGTAAAATTGTAGAGTCTCGTAAAGATGGATTATCGGTATTCCAAAAAGCAGCGGAGCAAAATGGTTTCTTTGAACATCTTGGCAGTATGATTGCGGAGTTTAAACGATATAACGTGACGCCATCAAACGTATATGAAATGTGGCAACAATTAGATGCACATAGTAGCAGTGCTGAACAAAAGCTATTAGCGAATAAAGTGTATGATTTACAGTTATTATATGATGATTTTGAACGTGCTTTAATCGGAAAGTACTTAGATTCAGAAGACTATCTGCAATTGCTAGTGGAAAAGCTTCCGCAGTCTGAATATGTAAAGGGAGCTGAAATTTATATAGATGGCTTCCATTCGTTTTCACCGCAAGAACTAGAAATTGTAAGACAGCTTATGATTTGCGGTGCGAGAGTGACAATTACATTAACGATAGATGAAAAAACGTTAGCGCAGCCAGTAAATGAACTAGATTTATTTTATGAAACGACGTTAACGTATGAAAAAATAAAACAAGTAGCGCGTGAAGAGAAAATAGAAATTGAAAAAACGATTCCGCTTATGGAACAACCGCGTTTTCATTCTCCAGCATTAGCGCATTTAGAAGCTCATTATGAAGCGCGTCCGAATGAGAAATTTAACGGGGAAGCAAGTGTAACGATTCATACAGCCGCGAATTTACGAGCTGAAGTAGAAGGCGTTGCTCGTGAAATTCGTAGACTTGTGGCAGATGAAGACTATCGTTACCGAGATATTGCAGTTCTTCTTCGTAACGGAGAAAGTTATTACGATGTAATGCGGACGCTATTTACAGATTATAATATCCCGCACTTCATCGATGAAAAACGCCCGATGTCACATCATCCGCTAGTAGAATGCATTCGTTCTGCACTCGAGATTATTAGTGGGAATTGGCGTTATGATGCAGTATTTCGCTGCGTGAAAACAGAACTTTTATATCCATTAGACGTAAGAAAAGAAACGATGCGTGAAGAGATGGATGAGTTTGAAAACTACTGTTTAGCGTACGGTGTACAAGGGAAGAGATGGACTTCTGAGGATCCGTGGATGTATCGCCGCTATCGTTCTCTTGACGATACAAACGGGATGATTACAGACAGTGAACGTGAAATGGAAGAGAAAATAAATCGATTGCGTGACGTTGTAAGAACGCCAGTTATTCGTATGCAAAAAAGACTGAAGCGTGCGGGAACAGTTATGCAAATGTGCGAAGCTGTTTACTTATTTTTAGAAGAGCTGGACGTTCCGAAAAAATTAGAAGCATTACGTATTCGTGCAGAAGAGAGCGGAGATTTCTTATTTGCGACAGATCATGAACAAGTATGGGAAGAAGTTATGAGTCTTCTTGATACGTTTGTTGAGATGCTTGGCGAAGAAAAAATGTCACTTTCTATGTTCACAGACGTTATGTCGACAGGTCTTGAGGCGCTTCAATTCGCAAACATTCCGCCGTCATTAGACCAAGTGTTAATTGCGAATATTGATCGTTCTAGATTATCAAATGTGAAAGCAACATTCGTCATTGGAGTGAATGAAGGTGTGATTCCAGCAGCACCGATGGATGAAGGTATGCTTTCTGATGAAGAAAGAGATGTTCTTAGCGCTGCAGGTATTGAACTCGCACCAACGACGAGACAGACTTTATTAGAAGAACAGTTTGTTATGTACCAAATGGTAACGAGAGCAACTGAGAAATTATACATTTCATGCCCGCTTGCAGATGAGGAAGGAAAGACGTTACTTGCTTCTAGCTTTATTAAGAAAATAAAAAGAATGTTCCCTGATGTGAAAGATACATTTATTACGAACGACGTAAATGATTTATCACGTTCGGAACAAATTTCATATGTAGCAACACCAGAAGTAACGTTGTCATATGTTATGCAGCAACTTCAAACGTGGAAGCGATATGGATTTGAAGGCAACTTAGACTTTTGGTGGGATGTATATAATTTCTACGTTACTTCAGATGAATGGAAGCAAAAAAGTAGCCGCGTATTATCAAGCTTATTCTACCGAAATCGTGCGCAAAAGCTAAGTACAGCTGTAAGTAGAGATTTATACGGAGACAAAATAAAAGGAAGCGTTTCTCGTATGGAATTATTTAATCGTTGTGCGTACGCTCATTTTGCGCAGCACGGTTTATCGTTAAGAGAGCGTGATATTTTCAAACTTGATGCGCCAGATATTGGGGAACTATTCCATGCAGCACTGAAGAGAATTGCGGACAGGCTATTACGTGAAAATCGTACTTGGGCGGATTTATCAATAAAAGAGTGTGAGCATCTTTCTGCTGTAGTAATAGAAGAGATTGCACCGTTATTACAAAGACAAATTTTATTAAGTTCAAACCGTCATTTCTATTTAAAACAAAAACTACAACAAATCATTTTCCGTACGTCAATCATTCTTCGTGAACATGCGAAGTCTAGCGGTTTCGTACCAGTTGATTTAGAAGTGCCATTTGGTATGGGCGGTACAGGATCACTTCCGCCAATGGAATTCTCGTTACCTAATGGTGTAAAGATGGAAGTAGTTGGCCGTATTGACCGTGTTGATAAGGCAGAAGATGAAAATGGAACATTCCTACGTATTATTGACTATAAATCAAGCTCAAAAGCGTTAGACTTAACGGAAGTGTATTACGGATTGGCACTTCAAATGTTAACGTATTTAGATGTTGTTACTTCAAATGCGCATACGTGGATGAAAAAAGGCGGTACAGCATCACCAGCGGGTGTATTGTATTTCCACATTCATAACCCAATTGTTGAGGTGAAAGGTGACGCATCTGAAGCAGAAATTGAAAAGGAAATTTTAAAGAAATTCAAAATGAAAGGTCTCGTATTAGGAGATGCTGACGTTGTTCGTTTAATGGATAATAAACTTTCAACAGGAAGCTCTGATATTATTTCTGCTGGTCTGAAAAAAGACGGTAGCTTTAGTGCGCGTTCAAGTATTGCAAGTGAACAAGAGTTTAACGTCCTGCAAAAATATGTACACCATACGTTTGAAAATATCGGAAAAGACATTACAGAAGGTGTGATCGATATTGCCCCTTACAAAAAAGGAAATAAAGCGGCGTGTACGTTCTGTAACTTCAAATCGGTTTGTCAGTTCGATGAATCACTTGAAGATAACCAATTCCGTACGCTAAAAGATATGAAAGATAGCGAAGCGATGGAGAAAATTAGAGAGGAGGTTGGCGGAGAATGATAGAAAATTGGCCTAAAAAACCAGAAGGTAGTCAGTGGACAGATGACCAGTGGAAAGCCGTTGTAGCGAACGGGCGTGATATTTTAGTTGCGGCTGCAGCAGGATCAGGGAAAACAGCAGTATTAGTTGAACGTATTATTAAAAAGATTATTAATGAAGAGAATCCAGTCGATGTCGACCGCCTGCTCGTTGTAACATTTACGAATGCAGCGGCGCAAGAGATGAAAAACAGAATTGGGGAAGCATTAGAAAAAGTATTAATTGATGAGCCTGGCTCTCAGCACATCCGAAAGCAGCTGAGCTTATTAAATAAAGCTTCCATTTCAACGATCCATTCATTTTGTTTACAAGTTATTAGAGGATACTATTACATGCTTGATGTTGATCCTCGTTTCCGCATTGCGAATCAAACCGAAAATGAATTGTTAAAAGAAGAAGTGTTAGATGACATATTAGAAGAAGAGTATGGAATAGAAGATAATACGATATTCTTTGAACTCGTTGATCGTTATACGAGTGACCGTAGTGACGATGATTTACAACGTATGATTTTAGCGCTTCATACAGAATCAAGAGCGCATCCAAATCCGGAAAAATGGCTCGATAAATTAGTAGAAGCATATGACGTAGAAGGAAAGACAATTGAAGATTTAGTGTATGCTTCTTATTTATTAGAAGATGTAAGATTCCAGCTTGAAACAGCGGAGCAGCATATTCGTAAAGCGACGGAACTCGCAATGCTTCCTGACGGTCCAGCGCCTCGCGTTGAAACGCTGCAAGCAGATTTAGCCTTACTTGGAACGTTATCATCAGCTGCTCGTGAATCGTGGACAAGCGTGTATGAAGCGATGCAAAACGTATCGTGGCAAACGTTAAAGCGCATTAAGAAAAGCGATTATAACGAGGATGTTGTGAAACAAGTAGACTCTCTTCGTAATAAAGCGAAAGATGAAGTGAAGAAATTACAAGAAGAGCTATTTAGTCGCAAACCTGAAAGTTTCTTACGAGATTTTCAAGATATGCATCCTGTATTAGAAAAGCTCGTTCAACTTGTAAAAGTATTTACAGAGCGTTTCCAAGCGATGAAGCGAGATAAAGGCATGGTCGATTTCACAGATTTAGAGCATTTCTGTTTACAAATTTTAAGTGAGCAAAGTGAAGATGGTGAAATGAAGCCGTCAGCTGTAGCACTTCAATATCGTAATAAATTTGCTGAAGTATTAGTCGATGAATATCAAGATACGAACTTCGTACAAGAATCAATTATTAAATTCGTAACGAAAGATTCTGAGAGTGAAGGAAACTTATTCATGGTTGGTGACGTGAAGCAGTCGATTTATCGTTTCCGACTAGCAGAACCAGGATTATTCTTAGGAAAGTATAAACGTTTCACACAAGAAGGATTAGGCGGCGGAATGAAAATTGACTTAGCGAAAAACTTCCGTAGTCGTCATGAAGTGTTAGCGGGTACGAACTTTATTTTTAAACAAATTATGGGCGAAGAAGTTGGAGAAATCGATTACGATGCTGACGCTGAATTAAAGCTAGGTGCTAGCTATCCAGAAGGTGAAGATGTAGCAGCTGAACTATTGTGCATTCAGCAAACAGAAGAAGAAGTAAGAGATGGTGAAGAAGGTGCGGAAGTAGAAAAAGCACAGCTTGAAGCACGTCTTATGGCGCAGCGCATTAAAGCGATGGTTGATTCAGGTTATGAAGTGTATGATCGTAAAACGGATAGTATGCGCCCTGTACAATACCGTGACTTCGTTATTTTACTTCGCTCCATGCCGTGGGCACCGCAAATTATGGAAGAGTTAAAATTGCAAGGAATTCCAGTATACGCTGATCTTGCGACTGGTTACTTTGAAGCGACAGAAGTAAATATTATGATGAACGTATTCCGCGTTATTGATAATCCGATGCAAGATATTCCGCTTGCAGCAGTACTTCGTTCTCCAATCGTTGGATTAAATGATGAAGAACTTGCAACGCTTCGTGCTCACGGGAAGAAAGGCTCGTTTTATGAAGTGATGAGCTCATTCTTAAAAGGAGCACCGCTTGAAGAAGAAAAAGAACTACATGATAAATTAGAGTGGTTCTATAACTTACTACAAGGATGGCGTGAATTTGCGCGCCAACAGTCACTTTCTGATTTAATTTGGAAAGTGTACGGTGAGACAGGTTATTACGACTTTGTCGGTGGTTTACCAGCTGGAAAGCAAAGACAAGCAAACTTGCGCGTACTATATGACCGCGCAAGACAATATGAAGCAACGTCGTTTAGAGGATTATTCCGCTTCTTACGCTTTATTGAGCGTATTTTAGAACGCGGTGATGATATGGGTACGGCGAGAGCTTTAGGTGAACAAGAAGATGTCGTTCGCATTATGACAATTCATAAAAGTAAAGGACTTGAGTTCCCAGTCGTATTTGTAGCTGGACTAGGTCGTCGCTTTAATACACAAGACTTAATGAAACGTTTCTTACTGCATAAAGACTTCGGTTTCGGTTCACAATTTATTGATCCACGTAAACGAATTAAATATACGACATTATCGCAACTTGCGATTAAGCGTAAAATGAAAATGGAATTAATTGCGGAAGAAATGCGCGTATTATACGTAGCGTTAACACGTGCAAAAGAGAAGTTAATTTTAATTGGAACAGTTAAGGATGCAAATAAAGAAATGGAAAAATGGCTTGATGCGAGGGAGTATAGTGAATGGTTATTACCAGATCACATACGTGCCGGAGCGTCCTGCTACTTAGACTGGATTGCACCTTCATTATATAGGCACCGTGATAGTGAAATACTTCTTGAATTAGGACAAGGAAGTGTTCCAGATGAAATTTATGGGTATGACACTAGCTGGAAAGTAGAAGTTGTTGACGGTAACACGTTACTCGCGCCAGAACCGGTTCAAGAAGAGAAACAAGAATTGTTAGAAGCACTTCGTGAGAAAAAGGCCGTTCCCCTGCAAAGTGAACGGAAAGAAGAGGTGTACGATAGATTAATGTGGAAGTACGGATATGAGGAAGCGACATCTCATCGTGCGAAGCAATCTGTTACAGAAATAAAGAGAAATTATCAATCTGAAGAAGGTAGCGATAATGCCTTTATTAAAAAATTACGTGCACCAATTCAAACACGTCCTCGTTTTATGGAGAAAAAGGGATTAACATATGCAGAGCGCGGAACAGCAGTACATGCCGTTATGCAGCATGTTGATTTGAAGAAGCCGATTACAGAAGAAGTGATTCGGGAGCAAATTGCTGGAATGGTAAATAAAGAATTATTAACATTCGAGCAGGCGGAAGAAATTGCGATTGAAAAAGTAATTTCATTCTTTGATAGTGACCTAGGTAAAAGGGTATTAGCGGCGAAAAGTGTTGAGCGTGAAGTACCATTTACGATGATGCTTGCAGCAGAAGAAGCATATCAAGATTGGCAAGGGAAGAGCGGGGAATCCATTCTTGTCCAAGGGGTTATTGACTGCATGATCGAAGAGGAAGACGGTATTACGTTAATCGACTTTAAAACGGATACGATTGCAGGAAAATTCCCAGGTGGATTTGATCAAGCGAAACCAATTTTAGAAGAGCGATATAAAGTACAACTTTCGTTATATGCAAAAGCGCTCGAGAAAAGCTTACAACACCCTGTGAAAGAGAAATGTTTATACTTCTTTGATGGCAACCATGTTGTAAAAATTGAAGAATAGAGGGACTTGAAAATGAAAACGGAAAAAACGTTAAGAACGTGTGAAAAAGGACATGAATATTATAAAAGTAGCGATTGTCCAACTTGCCCAGCTTGTGAGAAAGAAAAGAAACCTAAAACAGGGTTTCTTTCACTTCTTTCATCACCAGCACGAAACGCGCTAGAGCATCATGGAATTCAAACGATAGAAGAACTCTCAAAGTATAGTGAAAAAGAAATTTTAAAACTGCATGGTATGGGACCTACGTCTATGCCAAAGCTTAGAAAGGCTTTGGAGGAGAGCGGGTTATCATTTAAATAAAAGAAAAAGTAGGAGATATTCTCCTACTTTTTTTACGCTGTTCCAATCTGATCTTGATCGGCCACATCAGAATCAAACGTATTTGTTGCACTAACACCGTTAAACGTATTCACGACAAACCCGACATTGGAAGCTCCGGATCCGTTATACGCTTTCGTATTCTCTTTCGGAGACACATTATAAAAATCCCCTAAATTGAAAGAACCATTACTGTTTTGCACGACGAGATTTCCAACAACAGAAGGCATACCATCCACCTACTTTACTAAACTTTGTAATTACTATATGAATTATTGTGCGGAAGGTTCATCTGTAATATATTGGCGAATTTGCATAATACGAGAGTTATTAAAAACATAATCAACATTTCCAATTTGAAATCCACCAGAGTTTAAAAGTGTGCGCAATTCAACGTTATTCACTTCAATAAAAGGACACTCATTTATAATGTTTAATTTTACATCTGTCGTTCGTTTCGGGATTGTAATGTATTCATCTGTAAAGATTTCAAATGCATCTAAGCGACCTTCGTCTTTTATATAACAAGGGAATTCCCGGTGAACGGCAAGAGCTCTACTTTTTAATTCCATTTGATTTGCATCCCCAACTTGAAATACGGCAGCAATCCCTAACGAAACAATAGAAACATTTTGGACAATAGACACGTGATGTAACATAATTTCTCAGTCTCCTTAACCTGGAGTAGGAGGGACATCTGTTACTAATGGCACAAATGGACCCTCTGTAACAGTTTCAAACGGCGTATCAAGAATAGAAGATAGAATGAGGAAATTTGCATCCCCAATTAAAAAGAGTGCGGACGACGATACACCGTTCATTTTAATCTGTCCGACTTTGAACTCGCGGTTTACAACGTTAAGGTTCATACATACTTACTCCTTTCGGAAATTGCCCGGTATGTGTTGAATAAAAGAGAGGAAGGCTTTGTCGATATCATGTTTCATAGCTTGAATAATGATATCTCGTAAATAATCTGGATCTGTTGAAATCCCTTCATGTGATTGTGCTTGTGATAAATAATAAGGAAGTCTATGCTCCATCTGTTTCTTTATGTCGTCAACCATCATTTGTCGATACATTTCATCGAGCGGCGTTCTCTCTTCTTGTTCAAAATGGAGAATTCGATTATATGCTTCTTCATCTAAGTAACGATGCATTTCCTGAAGGATACCTTGGTAAAAGTCTGGGTTTGTATCTGTTTCAGGATTGACCTTCAAAGTTTCCGTGTCAACTTGAAAATCCTCAATTTGTTGTCCTTTTGTTGAAAATGGATTTAATCCAATATTTAAAGTGCCATTTAAATTTTCTACTTTTAATTGATCGAATTTATATTCCACTTTTCCTATAGAAGAGGAGGGGCGACTTTTTAATTCATTAAGCTCTTCTTGTAATTGACGAACTTGATCTTCTAAGTTAAGAATGGTCGCTTGTTGTGCTTGAAGAGCTTGTTGAAGTTGGTGTAAGTAAGTATATATATCTTGATTCATTTGTGAAACCTCCTTTTCAATAGGGAGGGTAAATATATTCCTACTATATATTTATGACAAGGATGTCTTAAGAAGAACTAGTTGATGGTTTGATAGAAATAATTTGTCCTTTTGCCTGTAATGGGCGAAGGGGTTCTGTAAATCCGCCAGTATTTGAGAATTTAGATAGGGCTTTAATACTTCCGGCAGTACCAATTTGGAATACAGAAGAGGTTGTAATGCTATCAATTTTAATACTGTTAATGATGATGCTTTGGTTTACATAAAAATTCAATACAATCGCCCCCTTTAAGTTGAACCAATTATCGCTTGATCAACGACATCTGAATCATTAACAGTCGTTGCACTTTGATAATTGTAGACAGAAACGTTATCTCCAACGTTAAAAGAGCCGGCTCCCGCGAAAGCGCGTGAATAACTAATAGGCCTAATCGCAAATACATCTCCAATATGAAAAATACCACTTGATCCAATATTAACGATACGAATATGTCCGACCATAGCTGGCATACAAAACACCTTTCGTTTTTAAAATTTTCTTTTCTATTATTGTATGGGCGTTTTCAATAAAATGTGTGTTTTTTTGAAATAAAAGAAACACACACGTTATTGCGTGTGGGTATCGAGTGTTTGGTTAGGGTGAACATCCGTATGTACATGCCAAATTACATTTAAGAGCCTGTCCAGTTCTTGGCTACAATCCACTGTTTTTTGAGAAGTCATTCCGTAGCGTTCAGCAAAATAAATCATTTTTTCACGTTTTTTTTCAATCGCTTGCTCAAACATTGAAATCGGCTCCATCTCTAAATGAAATTTTTTGTATATATGTAGTACATATTATACAAAAACTTCATAAAAAAGAAATGCATTCGCTAAAAAAAGTAAAATTTCTACATTTTATGCCAAATGATAAAGAAGTAACGAATAGGGTATGAGAAGAATATTGTAAAAATTAGCGTGTATGAGAAGGTTTTTTTCTTACGGATGCGAATACAATTAAAAGGTATGAGTTTTAGGATGGAGAGTGGAAATATTGCGTTTGGTAACGGCGAAAAAAGAAGAAAAGGTATTTGTAGGTATTGTGGATGAAGAGGAAGAAAAGGTATTGCACTTAAGAGAAGCGCAAAGGCAAAAGGGAGAAAAGGTTACAATCCCCATTACAATGTTAGAGTGTATTGAAAGAGGAACCGAATGTTTTGAAAAAATATGTGATATTGTAAATTGGGCGAAGGAAAATGAAGGGGCGGCGTATTATCCGTTAACTGAGGTGAAAATATTAGCACCGATTCCAAGGCCGAGAAAGAATATTTTGTGCGTTGGAAAAAACTATCGTGAACATGCGATAGAAATGGGCGGAGTAGAGTCAATTCCAGAAAATATAATGATCTTTACGAAAGCGCCAACGACAGTTATTGGAATGGATGAAAAAATTAATAGTCATCCCCACGCAACGAATGAATTAGACTATGAAGGAGAACTAGCTATTGTCATTGGTAAGCGAGGGAAACAAATAAAAAAAGAAAAAGCGCTTGAGCATGTTTTTGGTTATACCATTATAAATGATATAACTGCTCGCGACATTCAAAGGAAGCATAAACAATTTTTCCTTGGAAAAAGTTTCGATACATTTTGTCCGATGGGACCGTATTTAATTCATAAATCGATGATTAGTGCGCCAAATGCGTTACACATTGAAACGATAGTAAATGGGGAAGTAAGGCAAACTTCAAATACAAATAAAATGATTTTTTCAATAGAAGAAATCATTTCAACGATAAGTAAAGGAATGACGTTAGAACCAGGAGATATTATCGCAACAGGAACGCCAGCTGGTGTTGGCAAAGGTTTCACGCCACCGAAGTTTTTGCATGCGGGTGATGAAGTGGTCGTTACAGTAGAAGGAATTGGTACTTTGCGAAATGTAGTGAAGTGAAGAAAAGAGCTATCTTATGAAAAGATAGCTCTTTTCTATGGTCTTGGGTGATAGAGGTAATCGATAACGGAAAAAGTGTAAAGACCAATGACTGCAAGTGTACAAATGCCAAATAGTATAACCGTAAGTGCGCTTTTTTCTCGTCCAAAACCAATAATAGTAAGAATAACAGTAGTCCAAAATGATGCTTTCAGTAGTGTGAATGTAGTGGGAGTTGAGTAGTGACTAAGCAATGTTACAGAAAGTAGGAAGCCAAAGAATGTAACGAAAAGAAAAGATGTAGCTAAATAGTTAATATGTTTGCCATATCTTAATAACATATCGCACCTCCTTTGTGATTTTAAAATACAGAAAATTACAATTTAATTTTAGTATAAATCAATATAAAAAGAAAGAGGTTGTCCTAACGTGTAGAACAACCTCTCTATTATTACGATAATACAGCTTTAATTTTTTGGAATGCCCACTCTAAATCTTCTTCAGAGATTACTAGAGGTGGTGCGATACGAATTACATTTTCGTGTGTTTCTTTACATAACAGTCCAGCTGCTTTTAGTTGTTCACAGTAAGGACGAGCTGGTTCGTTTAATTCGATACCGATAAATAAACCTTTACCGCGAACTTCAGTGATCATTGGGTTATCAATCTCTTTTAATTGTCCAACTAATTTTTCACCTAATTGAAGAGAACGCTCTGTTAATTTTTCTTCTTCTAACACTTCAAGAGCTGCGATAGAAACAGCACATGCAAGTGGGTTACCACCGAATGTAGAACCGTGAGAACCTGGCTCGAATACACCTAAAATGTCGCGGTTTGCTGCTACGCAAGAGATTGGGAATACGCCGCCGCCAAGTGCTTTACCAAGTATGTACATGTCAGGAGTTACATTGTCCCAGTCACAAGCAAATACTTTACCAGTACGGCCTAAGCCAGTTTGGATTTCATCTGCTACAAATAAAACGTTTTCTTTTTTACATACTTCAAGAGCTTCTTTTAAGAAACCAGCTGGTGGGATGTTAATCCCTGCTTCACCTTGGATTGGCTCTAAAATGAATGCAGCTGTATTTGGTGTAATTGCAGCTTTTAACGCTTCTAAATCACCGTAAGGAATTACAACGATGCCAGGAAGCATTGGACCGAATCCGCGCTTGTACTCTTCGTTTGAAGACATAGAAACAGCACCCATTGTACGGCCGTGGAAGTTATCTTCACAAACGATAATTTCAGCGCGGTTTGCTTCTACTTTCTTCACATCATAAGCCCAGCGGCGAGCTGTTTTAATTGCAGTTTCAACGGCTTCTGCACCTGTATTCATTGGAAGTACCATTTCTTTATTAGTTAGTTTCGCAACTTTTTCGTACCAAGGACCTAATTGATCGCTATGGAAAGCACGAGAAGTTAACGTAACGCGATTAGCTTGGTCAATTAAAGCGTTAATAATTTTTGGGTGACGATGACCTTGGTTTACTGCAGAATATGCACTTAATAAGTCCATATAGCGATTTCCTTCAGGATCTTCTACCCAAACGCCTTCTGCTTTAGAAATAACGATTGGAAGTGGGTGATAGTTATTTGCCCCGTATGTGTCTGTAAGTTCGATAATATCCTTAGTTTGAATCATGATTGTTCCCCCTTTTGTTATTACAAGAAGTTTGTAAATACTCTAAATATTATATCATTTAAATGTAAAAAAGCGAAACATTTCCTGAAAATAAATGAACATGTTATCATATAGAATGAAAAAGTGTGAAAAGAGGAGGTAAGGGATACGATGGTACATATGCATATTACAGCATGGGCGTTAGGTTTAATTTTATTCTTCGTTGCGTATTCACTTTATTCGGCAGGAAGAAAAGGGAAAGGTGTACATATGGGGCTTCGTCTAATGTATATCTTAATTATTGTGTCAGGCTTCATGTTGTACATGAGTATTGTGAAGACAGCAACAGGTAGCATGCACATGTGGTACGGCATGAAAATGTTAGCTGGTATTTTAGTTATCGGCGGAATGGAAATGGTTCTTGTAAAAATGAGCAAAAACAAACCAACAGGGGCGGTTTGGGGCTTATTTATTGTTTCGCTTGTCGCGGTAATTTATCTTGGATTGAAATTACCAATTAACTGGTACGTGTTCAAATAAAAATAAAACCACCTTATAATCTCAAAAACTTGGGAGATAAGGTGGTTTTTTATTTTATGTCGCATCAATATGAAACTCTTCTCCGTTTACTTTCGTAAAACGAAACATATTTTTATTTGACGCAGCATGACGAACAAAATGATGCTGCAGTGTACAAATCATCTCTTCGTTATCAAACAAAAGAATATTTACTCCTTCGCATGCTTCTTCTTTCGGCAAGAAAGATAAATAATTATGACAATACATGCAATCATATAAAGAGTAATGAAGTGATTGCAATGCCTCTGTTAATAAGGCAAAGACAGAGTCAGGTAACTCCTCAAGCCATTCCGTATAACTAAGAAGTAATTTTTTTCGAATTCGTATCATTTCCCCGTTTTGCAAGTGGTGCTGTTCGTTGGCGATTTGTAATATATCTTGTTCATAGAAACGAGCTGGTAGCCAGTTGTTGTTATATAAAATTTCAAAGCCATCACCGGCAATATCTTCTAATAAAAATGCTTCCTCATTTTCATCATCAAAGAATACCCATTCATTGTTTATATATTCTACATTACCGACTGTATGAGCGCGGGGCTGGTTATATAAAATATGTTTACGTTGTATCATACACGATTTCTCCTTTATGAAAAGTAGTTATTTCTGTTATAGACAGTTCGTGCATTCTTTATAACTAGACACATCCGGACATAGGCGGGCATACAATAAAACACGTTTTACTGAGTGAAAATGCTATTCCATATGTGGATAGTAGGTTATCGTCAAGTTTGTCATTTTTTTGATCCGCACTTTTAGAGTGGGGTTACTGTACGTTCAAGAAAAGAAATAAGATGGAAGGATGATTTATATGTGCGGGATTACAGGATGGGTGGATTATAAACGCTCATTAGAAGGAGAACGGGACATCGTTACGAAGATGGCTGAGACGTTAGCGAAGCGTGGCCCAGATGATAATAAAGTTTGGATTAAAGGCAATGTCGCATTTGGGCATAAACGGTTAATCGTTGTTGATCCTGAAGGTGGTAAACAGCCGATGACTTGTTTAAAAGATGAAGCAAATTATGCAATTTGCTATAACGGCGAACTTTATAACACGGAAGATATTCGAAAGGAACTATTAAGAAGAGGATATACGTTCAAAGGTCACTCTGATACGGAAGTATTGTTAGCATCTTATATCGAATGGAAAGAAGAATGTGTCGATCATTTAAACGGTATATATGCGTTTGCTGTATGGGATGAACAGAAAGAACAAGTGTTTATTGCGCGTGATCGATTAGGGGTAAAACCACTATTTTATAAATATGACAGTGGGCGATTACTATTTGGTTCAGAGTTAAAAGCGATATTGGTGCATCCAGATGTGAAGGCGGAAGTGACGTTAGAAGGATTATCTGAAATATTCGGCCTTGGACCATCTAGAACGCCTGGTCACGGTATATATGCTGGTATAAAAGAATTACGTCCAGGTCATGCGATGACATTTTCAAAGAACGGTTTATGCATATGGAGATATTGGAATGTAGAAAGTAAAAAGCATGAAGATTCCTTTGAAGAAACAGTAGAAAAAACACGCTTTTTATTACAAGATTCGATTACAAGGCAGCTCGTTTCTGATGTACCATTATGCACTTTTTTATCAGGCGGTGTAGATTCAAGCGCTATAACAGCAATTGCTGCAAAAGAATACGAAAGATCGGGAAAAGGTCAATTACACACGTATTCGGTTGATTACGAAGATAATGACAAATACTTTAAAGCAAATGCGTTTCAGCCAAATTCAGATGCACCATTTATTCATTTGATGACGGAGACGTTTCAAACGATCCATCATCGCTGCGTCATTTCAAATGAACAATTAGCGCAGTATTTAACAGAAGCAGTACTCGTTCGTGATTTGCCTGGTATGGCAGATATCGATTCGTCATTATTATGGTTTTGCCGCGAAATTAAACAAGATTTTGTCGTCGGTTTATCTGGGGAATGTGCAGATGAAATATTTGGTGGTTATCCGTGGTTTTATAGAGAAGATGATTTACAATCGAGCGCATTTCCGTGGATGCGTTCTACAGAAGCGCGTGAACAATTGCTAAAGAAAGAATGGAGAAATAAATTAAATTTACAACAATATGTGCAACAACGTTATGAGGAATCGATTCAAGAAGTTCCTATTTTAGATGGGGAAAGTCCGCTAGAAGCGAAAAGACGCCAATTATTTTATTTAAATATGGTATGGTTTATGACAACATTATTAGACAGAAAAGACCGTATGAGTATGGGGGCGAGCTTAGAAGTACGTGTTCCATTTGCGGATCATCGTCTTGTCGAATATGCGTGGAATATTCCTTGGGAAATGAAAATGTATAAAAACCGCGAAAAAGGTCTATTGCGTAAAGCGTTAGAAGGGTTACTTCCAAATGAGATATTATATAGAAAGAAGAGCCCGTATCCAAAAACACATAATCCGCACTATACGAAAGCAGTAACAGTATGGATACAAGATTTATTAACAGATAAAGGCTCAATTTTACACGAGCTATTTGATAAAGAACAGCTGAGTGGATTAATTGAGTCAGGCGGCAGTGCATTCCAAACGCCATGGTATGGTCAATTAATGACTGGGCCACAACTTTTAGCTCATTTAGCACAAATTCACGTTTGGTTTAAAGAATATGGAGTAAATATTAAAGAATAGGAGAAAAGCGACTTACTTTATAAGTAAGTCGCTTTTTATTAAATAAATTGTCATATAAAATTCAAAATCATATTAGAAAAAATACTTATTTAGAATAATTATCTTTACGGACTTATTATTAGTTGTTATAATTGGAAACAAATGTTCTTGAAAAAGATTCTCATTTATCCCGCTTTAATGGGCAGTTGATCCCCCACCTCAAAATTCAGCGAAAGAAAAGAATTTAGGTGGGGGATCAACTGCCCATAAAAGTCCGATTGGTTCAACTAATAATCAGTGGGGGATGAAGAACCTCCCCACTGATTAAAGTTTCACTTTATAAAATTGAGGTGTTATATAGATGAAAAAGAAAAAAATGGGTTTACTCGTAATGGCGTATGGAACGCCGGATTCATTAGATGAAGTAGAGGCATATTATACACATATTCGTCATGGGCGTAAGCCATCAGAAGAAGCACTCCAAGATTTAATTGGACGCTATAAAGCGATTGGTGGAATTTCACCGCTTGCAAAAATTACGAAAGAGCAAGCGCATAAATTAACAGACTCAATGAATAATATGTTTACAGAGTATGAATTTAATTGTTACTTAGGCTTAAAACATACTGCTCCGTTTATAGAAGATGCAGTAGAAGAGATGAAGTGCGATGGAATTGAGCAAGCGATTAGTATCGTATTAGCGCCGCATTATTCTACCTTTAGCATTAAGGCATATAACGAGCGTGCAATTCGTCTCTCGGAGGAAATAGGTGGTCCTGTTATTGAACCAATTAAACAATGGTATGATGAACCGAAGTTTATTTCGTATTGGGCAGATCAAATAAAAGAAACATTTACAAAAATTGAAGATAAAGAGAAAGCGGTCGTAATTTTTTCAGCGCATAGTTTACCAGAAAAAATTATTGCAGTAGGTGATCCTTATGTGGAGCAATTGCAGCATACAGCGGATTTAATCGCAGCAGCTGCAAACATCCAAAACTATACAATTGGTTGGCAAAGTGCCGGAAATACACCTGATCCATGGATTGGACCGGATGTGCAAGATTTAACGAGAGATTTATTTGAAGAGCATAGATATAAATCTTTCATATATTGCCCAGTTGGTTTTGTGGCAGAGCATTTAGAAGTTTTATATGACAACGATTACGAGTGTAAAGTTGTGACGGATGAATTAAATGCTGCGTATTTTAGACCAAATATGCCGAATGCACAATCTACATTTATTGAATGTTTAGCTACAATTGTTTCCAGAAAAATGAAAGAAATAGTTGACAAAGAACTAATTTTAAATAATAATTAATTTATAATAATTTTAAATAAATAATAATTACTATGAAAGAAAGAGGAGGATCCCCCTAGATGAATCCAAATAATCGCTTAACAACAAACCAAGGTGCTCCGGTCGGAGATAACCAAAATTCTCGTACAGCTGGTCGCCGTGGACCAGTATTATTAGAAGACTATCATTTAGTAGAAAAACTAGCTCACTTTGATCGTGAACGTATTCCAGAGCGTGTTGTGCATGCACGTGGTGCAGGTGCTCACGGTGTATTCGTAACGAAAAACAGCATGAAGAAATATACGAAAGCGGCATTTTTACAAAATGAAGGAACTGAAACACCTGTGTTTGTTCGTTTTTCAACGGTTATTCATGGTCAAGGTTCTCCTGAAACAGCACGTGATCCACGCGGTTTCGCTGTTAAATTTTATACAGAAGAAGGAAATTACGATATTGTAGGTAACCATTTACCAGTCTTCTTCATTCGTGATGCAATTAAATTCCCTGATATGGTGCATTCTTTAAAACCAGCACCTGATACAAATATTCAAACACCAGATCGTTACTGGGATTTCATGACGTTAAGTCCAGAATCTACACATATGATGACATGGGTATTTTCTGATTACGGTACACCAGCAAGCTATCGTGAAATGGAAGGTTTCGGTGTACATTCATTCAAATGGATTAATGCAGAAGGTAAAATCGTCTACATTAAATATCACTGGAAACCACAGCAAGGTGTACGTAACTTAAGTGCAAAAGAAGTGCAAGAAGTACAAGGAAAAGACTTTAACCATGCAACTCGTGACTTATTCGATGCAATCGAAAAAGGAAATTATCCGAAGTGGGATTTACACGTACAAGTGATGCAACTAGAAGAAACGGATTCTTTAGATTTTGATCCGTTAGATCCGACGAAAGTATGGCCAGAAGATCGCTTCCCATTAATGGAAGTAGGAACAATGACGTTAAATCGTAACCCGAAAAACTTCTTTGCTGAAGTAGAACAAGTGGCGTTCTCTCCAAGTGCAACTGTAAATGGTATTGAACCATCTGAAGATAAATTATTACAAGGTCGTTTATTCTCTTATCCAGATACACAGCGTTACCGCCTTGGTGCAAACTACTTACAAATTCCTGTAAACTGCCCATACGCAGCTGTTCATAACCAACAACGTGATGGTGCGATGCAAGTGGGTCAAAACCCATCTACAATTAACTACGAACCGAGCCGTCATGCTGAAAATCCAGTTGAAGACCCAGCTTACCGCGATTCAACTATGAAAGTAGAAGGCTACGTATCTCGTGAAAAAATTGACAAACCAAATGATTTCAAACAAGCAGGTGAGCGTTACCGTTCATTCTCTAAAGAAGAGCAAGACAACTTAATTGCAAACTTAACAAATGACTTAAAAGACGTAAATGAACGTACGAAATTACTAGCTGTATGTAACTTCTTCCGTGCAGATCAAGAGTACGGTATGCGTTTAGCGCAAGCATTAAACGTTGATATTACGCAATATGTAGGAAATGCTCCGAAATAAATTGGAAAAGACGACTGTTATGAAACGGTCGTCTTTTTTGTTTATGTAAAGTTACACGCGGGTATTCTTCAGTTTCGTTATGTCGGAATTTGTTGGTAAATCGATATATCGTGTCGAAACGTCGATATATTGAAATAATCGCTGATATATTTGAAAAATCGTCGATATATCCGAAGAATCGCTGATATATTTATATTAATACCGCTCAGGGTATGCTGCCGGCAAGTCTAATAAAAAGAGATGCAATCTACTATCAATAGATTGCATCTCTTTTTTTAGTTCACTCGCTCAGTATATTCATAAGCTTTCTCCCCATGCATTGAAATATCAAGTCCCATATGTTCCTCGTGCTCATCTACCCGGACAGGGAGGAAGAAGTTAATCGCTTTAATAATCGCGTACGTCATTATAATTGTGAATGCATATGTTGCGCCGATTGCTACAAGTTGTTTCGATAGTAACGCGGCGTTTCCGTAAAATAATCCGTTAGCGCCATCACTGTTTACGGTGGTAGTTGCAAATAGTCCTGTCGCAATGCCGCCCCAAGTTCCGCCGATGCCGTGACATCCAAATGCATCGAGTGTATCGTCGTATCCGAATTTTGTTTTTAAGAAAAAGACTGCTCCGAAGCATAATACGCCGCCAATTGCTCCGATAAGAAGAGCTGAGAAAGGTGTAACGAACCCGCAAGCTGGTGTAATAGCGACTAAACCGGAAACAACGCCGCAAGCAGCTCCCATCGCAGTCGGCTTTGATTGGAAGAACCATTCTGAAAGCATCCAAGTTAATGCGGAGGCAGCAGCGGCTATATTTGTATTAATAAATGCGGTTAAAGCTACATCATTTAAAGATAATGCACTTCCGACGTTAAAACCGAACCAGCCGAACCATAGTAGGCCGGCGCCTAACATTGTGAATGGTAAATGATGAGGAGAAGTGCCACTTATATTTTTTCGTTTCCCCAGGAAAATAGCTAATACAAGGCCAGCAACGCCAGATGTAATATGAACGACGTTACCGCCAGCGAAGTCTAATGCGCCAAGTTCTCTTAGCCAACCGCCAACGCCCCATACCCAATGAGCGACAGGATTGTAAACGATTGTTGTCCATAGAAGGATGAAAATAAGGAAAGCTGAAAATCGCATTCTTTCGGCAAATGCTCCTGAAATTAGAGCGGGGGTTAGAATAGCAAACATGAGTTGAAACATCATAAATAAATTGTGAGGAATAGTAGATGAGTAGTCTGGATTTGGTGCGTAGCTAACTCCGTTTAAACCGAACCAATCGAATGTGCCGATAAGTCCGTGCCAATCTGGTCCGAATGATAAAGAATAACCAATTACAATCCATTGAATCGAAACGATAGCCATTGCGCTATAACTATGCATTGTCGTACTGAGTACGTTTTTACTGCGAACCATACCTCCATAAAAAAGTGCTAATCCTGGTGTCATTAACATGACCATTACTGTCGCTACAAACATAAAAACTGTATCTCCTGTATTCATTCTCTCTCCTCCTATAATGTTAGAAAAAATAACATCAATTTGTTATGTTTCATATCATATTCGAAATAAAAAGAAAAATCAACTAAAAATTCAGAAAGTTTTATATGTAATGTTAGAAAACCTAACATGTATTAATTTGATAAGAATGAAATCAACGTATGCGATTCGTTTGGATAATTGGTATAATATTCTTACAATTAAAATACATGGGGGATGCGTGTGGGGAAAATATATACTAGGAAACTATTCATTTGTTTTTGTTTAGCTGTCGTTTTGTTTGTACCAATACATACATTTGCAGACGAAAAAAGAGAGTGGCGAGACGAAGTTATATATTCCATTATGATTGATCGTTTTAATAATGGGGAACCGAAAAATGACAAACAGTTAGAAGTTGACAATTTAGAAGGATATCAGGGCGGAGATATAAGAGGTATTATAAAAAGACTGGATTACATAAAAAAAATGGGATTTACTACTGTTATGCTTTCGCCGCTTTTTGAAAGTGTAAAATACGATGGGTTAGACGTGCGCAATTTTCAGAAGGTAAATGAACATTTCGGAACGGAAAATGATGTGAAAGAACTTGTGCAAGAAGCTCATGCAAAAGGAATGAAAGTTGTATTTCAATTTCCGCTTGGAGAAAACGAACAACAAGTAATCGACTCGATGAAATGGTGGATCAAAGAAGTTGATTTAGATGCAAGTTATGTAATACATAGTGAAAAAAAGTCGCCTGCTTTTTGGGATGATGTGCAAAAAGATATGCAAGTGATAAAGAAAGATTTTCGAGTTATGACAAAAGAAGATAGTGAATACAACGAAAAAATAGTAGATGCGTTTTCCAAAGCGGATGTATCGGTGAAACCTTTATATGATGTAAGTAAAAAAGACGGAGCAGCCGCTACATTTTTAGATAATCAAGATACAAAAAGATTTGCTCGTATTGCAAAAGAGAATATGAATTATCCACCATCTCGTTTGAAACTAGCTCTTACATATTTATTAACAACACCAGGTATTCCGAATTTTTATTACGGAACTGAAATTGCATTGGATGGAGGAGGTACGCCAGATAATAGACGATTAATGGACTTCAAATCAGATGAAAAGTTTATGCAACACATAACGAAACTCGGTGAGCTTAGACAAGCGAGGCCATCTTTACGCCGCGGTACGTTTGAGCTTCTATACGATAAAGATGGAATGAGTGTACTAAAGAGAAAGTATAAAGATGAAGTGACAGTAGTAGCGATTAATAATACGAAAGAAACACAAAAAGTTGCTTTACCTGCAAGTGCGATTGGTGAAAAACAAGAGCTAAGGGGATTGTTAGAAGATGAAATTATAAGAGAAGAAAACGGAAAATTTTATCTCGTTTTAAAGCGTGAGGAATCGAATGTGTATAAAGTTAACGGGGAAACAGGTGTGAATTGGCTATTTATTTCTTTAATCGTCGGTGTGAACGTATTGTTTATTGCTTTTTTAATTGTGGTTAAAAAGAGGCGGAAATAAGGGGATATTCTCTTTTGTGTTCAATTAAAAGTGCGTGATGAGGTGAGATGTTTAAGTCTTCTTATCGTATTCGTAATTCTGTATTTTGGGGATAACAGTGACGATGGGAAATTTGTTTGGTGGGACAGGCTAAGGAGAAAACTTTCTCTCTAGTCTGTTTTTCTTTGAAGTAAGACTCTCACCTCGAAATGCAACTGAACAAAGAGGTAAAAAAATCGATAGAAGCAACAATAATTGAAAATATACTAATTTTACATTACATTAAAGGGTAAAAAGTATTTTGTTACTCATTGAGGGCTATATTTGAGGAGGAAAAATGGAATTTTACGATTTGGGTATTACCATTAAAGAACTTAGAATGAAAAAGAATATATCACAATCTGAATTGTGTCATGGAATATGTTCGCAAAGTCAAATTAGCAAAATAGAAAAAGGTATGATTTATCCATCTAGCGTATTGTTATATCAATTATCTGAAAGACTTGGTATTGATCCAAATCATATTTTCGCACTAACTCAAAACAAAAAACTAAAATATGTAGAAAATGTAAAATGTGTAATGAGAGATTGTACAAAACAAAAACAATATAATGAACTTTATGAAATAGTGAAACAAGAGAAAACCGAAAATAATTTCCAGTTAAAAGAAGATAAACAATTTCTAATATGGCATGAAGCGATTGCTATATTTTATGTGAATAAATCAATAAAAACTGCTTTAAATCTTTTAAATAATGCACTAAAACTAACTGTAACGAATGGTGATTTTTTATCGGAAAGAGAAATAGATATTATGCAGTCGATGGCTATATTTCATTGGGCAAATAAAGAATATGAAAAGAGTATTACTATATTAAGAAGATGTTTAACTAATTTTAATAAGTTAGATTTCCCTAGAGATAAAGAGGTTAAATTAAAAATCATTTTTAATTTAGGGAAAATGTTAGGTCATGCAAATCAACATGAAGAGGCAATAAAATACAATGATATGGGTATTAAATTAGCTATTAATCTAAATACTTTATATTTATTAGGCGAATTATACTATGGGAAAGCTTGGAACATGCTAAAGCTGAAACAATGTAATGAAGAAGATGTAGCTGATAATATGAAAAAAGCATTATTTATCTTTGAACTAACAGAAAAAGAAGATCTGATAAAAATAGTTAAAGAAAAATATTTTGAACAACAAAATAAAAAAATCACTCATAATTTCTGATGAACATCTTATTATTCTCTATAAAAAAAGCACCTTATGGTGTCTTTTTTATGACTTATATCATCGATTATTACAGTTCGTAGGTTTCTTATACCAAGCTTTGTTGATGTATTTACAATTCGCAGGTGTTGAAGTTTTAGATGTATCCCCAGGTGTAGTTATATTATTAGAACACCCTGCAATATATAGACAGAATGTAGTTAATAAAAAACATAGTATTAATTTCTTCAAATAACCACTTCTAACTCTTTTTAATTAACATTTTTCATAAAATAAATTCCTTACTAATTTTACATTACAGGAAAGGGTGGAAAATATTCATATACTCATAATTTGTTACATTTGATTGGGGAAGGAGGTTTTTGTTCCGATTTTTAAAAGGGTCTTCTTCATTTATGCATAAAATTTATCCGATTGCCCGTAAGCTTAGACTTTTACCCGCTAAAAAGAAAAACATCCTCTACATAGAGGATGTTTTTCTTTTTAGCGGTAGTTAATAAATTGTACGTCAATCGGTAAGTCAGCGCTACGAACTGCTGCGATAACTGCTTGTAAGTCATCACGGCTTTTCGCTGTAACACGTACTTGATCATCTTGTACTTGTGTTTTTACTTTTAATTTCATTTCTTTAATGATATTGTTAATTTTTTTTGCGTTATCTTTATCGATACCTTGTTGAAGTGTTGCGCGTTGGCGAACAGTGTTACCAGCCGCCGCTTCAACTTTTCCGTAATCTAAGTTCTTAATTGGAACGTTACGTTTTACGAGTTTAGAAATAAGAACGTCTTTTACTTGCTCTAATTTGAACTCATCGTCAGAAG
Source organism: Bacillus cereus group sp. BfR-BA-01453 (assembly GCF_022662915.1). Taxonomy (NCBI): domain Bacteria; kingdom Bacillati; phylum Bacillota; class Bacilli; order Caryophanales; family Bacillaceae; genus Bacillus; species Bacillus cereus group sp. BfR-BA-01453. The sequence goes on from NZ_JAKUEN010000015.1 coordinate 86,718, forward strand.
TTAAAACAAGTACTTCTTTCTCAAGTTTAATATCACTTTTACTTCCTTTAAAGTCATATCGGTTTTGGATTTCTTTTAATGCAGTGTTAATTGCGTTTGTTACTTCAGGTAATTCTACTTTCGAAACGATGTCAAAAGAACTATCTTTTGCCATAGTTAGCACCTCCAAATAAATTTCTACTCTTTTTATGTACTGTACATACTAAAGTATAGCTGAAAACGAGCTTAGACTTAAGTGTTTTCATACTTATAATGATGTAACCTCATTTTATTATAGTGAATTTTGGGCAGTTGGACAAATAAAGAGAAAATCGTGTTATAATTAACTTTTGTTTGGAATGATAAAAATATAAAAAGTTAAAAAGTTCATTTTATATATATAGAAGGGAATTAAAAAAATATGTATTTACAAATAGGATCGATTGAACAGGTAACTGTTTTACGCGAAACGGAAATCGGATATATGGTTGGGAATGAAGAAGAAGAAATTTTCCTACATAAAAATGAAGTAGCTGGAGAAATTGAAGAAGGCGATACGATTGACGTATTCTTATACCTTGATCACCAAAATCGTATTTCAGCAACAATGAAGGAGCCAATTATTACAACGTATGATTGGAACTGGGTAAAGGTTGTAGAAGTTATTCCGAGTTTAGGTGTGTTTGTTGATATTGGTGTATCAAAAGATATACTAATTCCAGCTGATGAATTCCCAATTTATATGCCAGTATGGCCAGAAGTTGGAGACGAATTATATTGTACGTTAAAATTAACGAATCGTGATCGTTTAATTGCTCTTCCAGCAAGAGATAGTGATATGCAAGAAATCGTTGTAGATGCGACACCATCTATGCGTAATAAAAACGTAAACGGACGTGTGTATCGTTCACTTCAAGTTGGTTCGTTCGTATTAACAGATGAGCATTTCCGTGCATTTTTACACCATACAGAAAGAAAAGAGCAAGTTCGCATCGGTCAACGTGTAACGGGACGAATTATTGATGTAAAAGATGACGGTACAATTAATATCTCCCTTCTTCCTCGTAAAGAAGAAGGAATGGAAGATGATGCTGCAGTGATTTATGCATATATGGAAGAACGAGGCGGAGCAATGCCGTTTTGGGATAAGAGCTATCCAGAAGACATTAAAGAACGTTTCAATATGAGTAAAGCTGCATTTAAGCGTGCACTTGGTAAGTTGATGAAAGAAGAAAAGGTTTACCAAGAAGAAGGTTGGACGTACTTTAAGAAATAAAGGAAATAAAAAGCACCACCTTATATTTTACCTATAAGGTGGTGCTTTTTTAATTCCCTTGCTCATGTACAAGAGTAAACGTATCTTTCAACTCACTATCATTTATTTTAATATTTGCTTTTTTCAATTCATCTTGCAATAGTTTTTTGCCGAATATAGGGTCAGAGATACGTTCTTCTTCTAAGTTTTTGCGAATAGAGTCTTTCACTTCATCATAGGGTTTTAATTCTTTTTTATCAGTTAATTTAATAATATGATAACCGTTTGGTGATGTAACGGGATTGCTAATTTGTCCGACCTTTAGTTTATAGGCAGCAGTTTCAAATTCAGGTGCCATTCTACCTGAATTGAAATATCCGAGGTCTCCGCCTTTTTCTTTTGATAGTAGGTCTTGCGATTCTTGTTTTGCTAGTTCTTCAAATGAAGCACCAGCATCTAATTTTTTCTTTATTTCTTTCGCTTCATTTTCGTCACTTACTAAAATATGGCTTGCTTTAATTTCTGGTTTATAGTGGTCTTTCACGTCTTTTTCTGTAATACTTTTCTTAATCGCTTCATTCATAGCAAGTTTGAACTTAATTTGATTTTTGAAATCAGCTTCATCTTTTAAACCATTGTTTTTCAATACGTTTTTAAATTGGTCTCCGTATTGATTTTTGGCTTTTTGTAATTCTTTATCTACATCATCGTCAGATACTTTATATTTTTTCGTGATAACGTCTTGCGCCATCATTTCGTACAGCATGTCTTTTCCGTAACGATCTTTCAACTGTTTTTCGAAGTCGCTCTTCGTAATGGTTGAGTCTGTTGCTGTAGCGACTGTATCTGAGTCGTTTTTTTGTCCACAAGCAGATAGCATTAATATACTTAGTAGTGCAGTAATAATGAAAATGTGTTTTCCTCTCATGCTAACACCTCATCCGAATATGTTATCGCTATTGTAGAATATAGAAGTGAACATGAAGTGAATTTTTAATGTTTTTTCCCTGTAAACTGTAAAAAAAGTACACCAACAATATTGTTGATGTACGATGGAATCAAAGGTGATCGGTCTTTTTAGAATAGGCACGCTTACCTTGCTCTATATTCTTTTGTTCTTGCTCATTTTTTTGCGCACGCTTTGCATTGTTATCGCGTGCCTTTTTGTCGTTATCACTCGTATGTGGCATATGTATCAACTCCATTTCTAAACGTTGTACGTTTATCATTTCCTTTTTCGTAAAGACTATGTATAGCAGTGTATTCATGAATAATGAGGGTGGATTGGAAATGGATTTGAAGTTGAATTATGCCGAACTTATAAAGAAGTTAATCGTTGTAATCATCGCAGGTTTGTTAAACGCGATTGGAATGAATTTATTTTTAACACCAGCGAAAGTGTACGCGAGTGGCTTTGCTGGATTGTCTCAATTGTTATCGCAAATATTAGGTGATTTTTTATCCATTCATATATCAACAGGAGTATTGTTTAGTTTGTTTAATATTCCTGTCGTTATTTTAGCGTGGAAAAAGGTTGGAAAGGCTTTTACTTTCTTTAGTTTTCTTTGCGTTATATTTATGACTTTATTTTTAGAAATTATCCCAGTTCGGGCTGTTTCGAACGATATCATATTAAATGCGATTTTTGGCGGGCTTATTTCGGCAATTGGGGTAGGGATTGCGTTGAAGTGGGGGGCTTCTACAGGTGGTTTAGATATTATCGCCATGATTTTATCAAAGATTAAAGACAAGCCTGTCGGTACGTATTTTTTCTTCTTTAATGCACTGATTATTATCGCCGCTGGTTATGTGTATGGATGGGAAAAAGCATTATATACTTTGGTGACTTTGTATGTTTCAACGCGAATCATCGATGCGATTCATACGCGTCATGTGAAGATTACGGCGTTAATCGTTACGAAGAATGGGGCGGATGTACGAAAGGCGATTCACTCACGCTTAGTGAGGGGGATTACAACTATACCAGCAACTGGTGCTTATACGAATGAAAATAAGGAAATGTTAATGATTGTTATTACTCGTTACGAACTGTATGAATTGGAGAGGGTTATTAAACAAGTGGACCCAGGTGCATTTACAAACGTACTGCAAACAGTTGGGGTATTCGGATTGTTTCGAAAAGATTAAAGAGGACCAAAGCTGGTCCTCTTTTTTAATGTGCATTCGTAATGTTTTGCAACTGCTCTTGCATTTCACGTAGCTGAACTTTTTCAGCTGTTGAAGAGTTTGCGTAAGCAGAGTGCAAAGCGTTTTTTGCTCTATATACGAGATCTTGTTGCTCGGCGCCGCTTGAACAAGATACGGCATTTGCAACAGCATCTCTAGCTTGTTGGAATAGTAAGTTCCCCATTTAGACCCCTCCAAAAGAAGAGTTACTTCTCGCTTTTTCTGCCTCAGCTAATGTACCTCTGTACGGGAATCTTGCATCATGCTTCATAACAGCATCGGCTCCTTGTTGGATAAAACGTTTTGATTTGTTCTTTTTACCCATTCGAAAAACCCCCTTTATTTAGCTGAAAACAATCGACGCGCTAACTTATGCGTCTAATGATAGTATGAGCGTTTGGCGAGAAACTATAAGCAGGGAATTTTTAGATTACAATCCAAGAACCTCTTCTAAATATAGAGCAATACCATCTTCTTCGTTCGTTAACGTCGTATGGTTTGCGAGTGATTTTAATTCAGGGATGGCATTTCCCATTGCGATGCCGTGACCAGCAAATTCAATCATTTCAAAGTCGTTATCCTCGTCACCGAAAGCGATAATTCGTTCTTGTGGAATGTTATAATGACTAGAAATTTTTTGTAATCCGACAGCTTTATTTAATCCGCTTTTTACGATTTCAATAATCGGCCAAGGTGCACCCCATTTTCTATGGTCGATTACTTCGGCATGCATATCAGTTAAATGTTGACGAATTGCAGTAGAATGCTCGTCATGTGCGTCAATTAATAAGCAAGTTGGATGATCGTTTAAAATATTTAATAAGTCTCCTGTAAAAATGTTTGGAGAACCGAATTCGAAAATATGTTTTTTATCTTCATCAATTTCACGAACATACACATCGTCCATTACTTCAGCGTATATATTTTTTACGCCAAAATCAAAGCAAGCTCGGACAATTTCTTGCGCTGTTGCTAGCTCAAGAGGAGAGTGATGTGTGCCCCACTTTGAATCAAGCGGATGATGTACGTATGCGCCATTAAAGTTTACGATTGGTGTATTTAAACCGAGTTCTTTATAGTAATCATAACTAGCGCGGAATGGACGTCCTGTTGAAATAACAACAATATGTCCTTGTTCCTTTGCTTTTGCAATTGTATGTTTCGTTCGAGTGGAAATTATTTTGTTGTCTGTTAATAAAGTGCCGTCTAAGTCTAGTGCGATTAAATGCTGTTTGTTCATAATTTCACCTCTTATAATAATTTATTTTTGTTTCGATCTGTATTTCCGTTTTAATATGCAGAAATAAGAGGTTAAGCTGGATGAGACCACCAAAGATGGAAACTTCACTATATATCCATCTTACGTCGCAAAGTGTTGCGGTGTCTACTATTTCTCGCTGGAAATTAAGAAAAGTCAACATCTTTTTAGAAAGTTCAAACAATGTTTCTTTCATTATGGACAAATTGTGAAAAGGGTTACATTGTTCGTAGGATGAGGCTTATAATGAACATGTAATCTTCTCGTATATGTTTGACTCTCCTTTGAAACTGGCCTATAGTAGGTTGGTTTCTTTTTTTTCTACAAATAGGGAAGAAATCCCTGCTTTAAGCTTGTGTCATTCATGTATATGTACAAGAATGAAATGTAGTACTTGTTTCCTAAACATGACAGACAAGCTTTCTTTTAAAATGGATATACTAATGAGGCAAAGACGTCATGGAAGGAGAATGGAAATGGGACAAAATCGTAGGTTTCGTTCTGGACAAAAAGCGCCGAATGATGGCATTTACGTAGAAATTGGTGAAACGGGAAGTATGGTGAAAGATCCGCAAATGGTAAAACTAACTGCTGGTGAAAAGTTTCCAGATAACACAAATCATAACCGTCAGTGGACGTATAAAAGAAAACCGTAACAGAAGCCGCAATCGTTATTGCGGCTTTTTTGTCGTCATAAATTATAATTTCATTTACCGTACTTTTTTAAGTAGCATAATGAATTTTCCCTTTTTCTTTTTCAAATAATAAGTTTGAAAATACATAATCAAAATTATTGTATAAAAAAGTCAGTTGGCGTATAATCAAATCAAAGGTCAAAGAAAGTCAAACATTTGGAGGACTGTAAAGATGGACTTAAATCAAATGACAACAAAAACACAAGAGGCGATTATGAGTGCTCAATCTTTAGCGGTATCTCATCATCATCAAGAAGTAGATACTGTTCATCTCTTGTTTACATTATTAGAAGAGCAAGATGGGTTAGCAGTACGTATTTTTCAAAAAATGAACGTCGATATAGAAGCATTAAAAGAAGGCGCCGAAAATTTAATTAAGAAAAAGCCTTCCGTAACGGGGAGCGGTGCAGAAGCAGGTAAATTATATATAACAGGTGCTTTGCAACAACTGCTTGTAAGAGCAGGAAAAGAAGCAGAGAAATTGCAAGATGATTACATTTCAGTTGAACATGTATTACTTGCTTTTACTGAAGAAAAAGGCGATATAAACCAATTATTTACAAGATTTCATATTACGAAAGATAACTTATTACAGTCTTTAATGACAGTTCGGGGGAATCAAAGAGTGACTAGTCAAAATCCAGAAGCAACTTATGAAGCGTTAGAAAAATATGGTCGTGATTTAGTGGCGGAAGTAAGAGCGGGGAAAATTGACCCTGTTATCGGCCGCGATAGTGAAATTCGCCGCGTAATCCGCATTCTTTCACGTAAAACGAAAAACAACCCAGTTTTAATTGGTGAACCAGGTGTTGGTAAAACAGCAATTGTTGAAGGGTTAGCACAGCGTATTGTGAAAAAGGATGTACCTGAAGGATTAAAAGATAGAACAATCTTTGCATTAGATATGAGTGCGCTTGTAGCTGGAGCGAAATTCCGCGGTGAATTTGAAGAGCGTCTCCAAGCTGTATTAAATGAAATTAAAAAGAGTGAAGGTCGTATTTTACTATTCATTGATGAACTTCACACAATCGTCGGCGCTGGTAAAACAGAAGGCGCAATGGATGCAGGAAATATGTTAAAACCGATGCTTGCGCGTGGTGAACTGCATTGTATCGGGGCGACGACGTTAGATGAATATCGTAAATATATTGAGAAAGATCCAGCGCTAGAAAGACGTTTCCAACAAGTATTAGCAGAAGAACCAACTGTTGAAGATACAATTTCCATTTTACGTGGCTTAAAAGAGCGTTTTGAAATTTATCATGGTGTAAATATTCATGACCGCGCGATTGTAGCAGCATCAGTTTTATCAGATCGATATATTTCGGACCGTTTCTTACCGGATAAAGCAATTGATCTTGTCGATGAAGCTTGTGCAACAATTCGTACAGAAATCGATTCTATGCCGACAGAATTAGATGAAGTAACGCGCCGCATTATGCAGCTGGAAATTGAAGAAGCGGCTCTTGGAAAAGAAAAGGACTTTGGTAGCCAAGAACGTCTAAAAACGTTGCAACGTGAATTATCGGATTTAAAAGAAGTTGCAAGTGGTATGAGAGCGAAATGGGAGAAAGAAAAAGAAGATATTCACAAAGTGCGTGACTTACGTGAACATTTAGAGCGTCTGCGCCGTGAATTAGAAGAAGCAGAAGGGAATTACGATCTAAATAAAGCAGCGGAACTTCGCCACGGAAAAATTCCTGCAATTGAAAAAGAGTTAAAAGAAGCAGAAGAAATGGGCGCACATAATAAACAAGAAAATCGTTTATTACGTGAGGAAGTAAGTGAAGAAGAGATTGCTGATATTGTTTCGCGCTGGACTGGTATTCCTGTTGCAAAACTCGTTGAAGGTGAACGCGAGAAATTACTACGTTTAGAGCAAATTTTATCAGAGCGTGTCATCGGACAAGAGGAAGCAGTAAGCTTAGTATCAGACGCAGTTCTTCGTGCGCGCGCAGGTATTAAAGACCCGAACCGTCCGATTGGTTCCTTCATTTTCTTAGGACCTACTGGTGTTGGTAAAACAGAACTTGCAAAAACGTTAGCGCAGTCATTATTCGATAGTGAAGAACAAATGATTCGTATTGATATGTCTGAGTATATGGAGAAACACGCTGTGTCACGCTTAATTGGTGCGCCTCCTGGATATGTTGGATATGAAGAGGGCGGTCAATTAACAGAAGCGGTAAGACGTAAACCGTATTCCGTTATTTTATTAGACGAAATCGAAAAAGCACATCCAGAAGTATTCAACATTTTATTACAAATGTTAGATGACGGTCGTATTACAGATTCGCAAGGACGTACAGTAGACTTTAAAAACACGGTTATTATTATGACTTCAAATATTGGATCTGCTCATTTATTAGATGGATTAGGAGAAGATGGCTCCATTAAAGAAGAATCAAGAGAACTTGTAATGGGACAATTAAGAGGTCATTTCCGACCAGAGTTTTTAAACCGTGTCGACGAAATTATTTTATTCAAACCTCTTACAACGAATGAAATTAAAGGTATTGTTGATAAAATTGTAAAAGAATTACAAGGCCGTTTAGCTGACCGTCATATTACGGTAGAATTAACAGACGCAGCGAAAGAGTTTGTTGTCGAAGCTGGCTTCGATCCAATGTACGGAGCTCGTCCGTTAAAACGATATGTACAGCGTCAAGTTGAGACGAAATTAGCGAGAGAATTAATTGCAGGAACGATTACTGATAACAGTCACGTAGTTGTTGATGTAGAAAATAACGAATTAGTCGTTCATGTGAAGTAAAACAAAAAAGAGTTCGGATAAAATCCGGACTCTTTTTTTAGTGTTGTTCTACTGGCTCGTTTGGAATTGCAGCTGAAATTGCTAGTACTAATACCGCAAGAACAACTGAGAAAATAGACGCTTGGTTAAAATCGTATGTACCGCCAGTCATAGAGCCGATTACGTAGCTCATCATATGTACAAGCAAGAACGACCAAATTAATGCCCAAATGAAACGCATATTTTACACCTCTATTCGTTCAATCTGTCCTTATTGTAACACAATTGAAAAAAGAATATAGAAAAATATTTGTAGATTTTTCAACGCAAATTTGCATTCCGTTCATACATTATAAAAGAGTACTTTTATACGTTTAGAAAATAAGGCGGGGGAAAAATGAGTATTACGGAACGTTTTTTTTACTTAGAAAAAGAACCATGTGTCATTTATTTACCGGAGAAGCCAAATGGATTTTCTGTCATGCTTCTAGGTGATTACAACTACTTTATTGAGAATGGTACAAGTTTATGGACACAGCATGCGGGTAGATCTTATTTTTTACATGGCCTTATTGAGGAAGGCTATACGGTCTTTTCTTCTAATTTATACGGAAGACATTGGGGAAACGATCAATCTGTTCGTCTAGCAAAACGCCTATATGACGTTGTTCTGAGAAAAGAGACATTGAATGCGAAAATGCACATTATGGCAGATGGTATGGGGGCACTTGTTGCGCTTGAAATGATGAACAAATACCCTGAATGTATACGTTCTGTCATTATGTTAAATCCGTGTTTAGATTTACCAGAATATGTGGAGTTTGAGAAAGAGCATAAATTTTTTTACAAGAGACTCTTGAAGGAATTAAGTTTAGCGTATGATGCTAAAGAAGAAGAATTAGAAGCGAAAATAAATAAGAAATCATTTACGCTTCTTCCGTCTTGTGTACCTGTTAAAATTTTTGTATCAACACAAGAAAAAAGAGGAAGAAAACAGCTGCTACGTAAATACGAGAAAATGAGGCAATTGAACCAATGCGATACTTCTGTCTTATTCCATCTGCAAGATGTGAAATATAAAATGGTTAGGCAAACGACTGATTTCTTTAAAAAATATGAAGAAGAATTGTGAAGCTCCCATATACATAAATGAGGAGCTATTTGTTTCAAGGAGAAAGGGTTGGTGGTATGGAACGCGTGCTAATTATAGGTGCACTTACGTTTGTAGGTTATCACCTTGTGAATAAAATGATTGCAGAAGAAGTAGAAGTATATGGTCTTGATTTTGATGAATTCGATAATATGACAAAAATTAATGAAGAGAAGTTATTGTTAATTGGGCGAAATGCGTTATTTACGTATTATTCGATAAGAGATGAAGACGGATGGAGATCCGTAGAGGAAGAGAAATTTGATGCCGTTTACTTTTGTCTGTATGAGCCTAACCAACAAAGTGGCTTTCGAAATGAAAGAGTTATATTACAGTATTTAAAGCGAATGATAAGACTGTGTGAAGAACATAAAGTGAAGTTAAATCTAATTTCTTCTATTGAAGTAGGAAACGTAGATGAGTCCGAAAATAAACGTCTATTTGCGAAAGTGGAAGAAGGATTGAAAAAAGGAGAGGTACAATATAGTGTATTTCGAGTTCCTACATTATATGGGCCATGGCAACCATCTTTTATGATGTATCATCAGCTCATTTTATCAGAACTGGGTGAGAAAGAGTGCCATTATACGAGTGAGGAAAACGCCAGTGATCTACTGTACGTTGAAGATGTATGTGAATACTTATGGGAAAATGGAATGAACGAGGAGCATCTCGGTATATATAATTTACTTAGTGGTAAAAAATCATTATGGAAAAAAGGTATGAACCTTTTACGTGCAGAGGATAAAGTGAAGAAAGAGAATGTGGAAGAAAGAGATGGAACTGTAGAGGTTATTTCGATAAAAAGAAATACTCCGTTAGAATACGGTTTAAATAAACAATTGGCACATATGAAAAAATATAAAGAGTTATACGAAGGATAGCGAGCGTGTTACACTATGTATGTGAAAGTTTTAATGGAGAGGAAGAACATAATATGAATGAGAAAAGCATGCAATTTTTACAAATCGCAATGAAGCATTTACCAGAAGCAAAGGCCATTTTAGATGATAATGGAATTGCGCTTGATATGGAGAAAGCTCAACCAGTATTAGAGTTATTGATGAAAGTTATGAACGAAGCATATGAGCTTGGGAAAGCAGATCAAGAATAAAAAGCATAAAAAGAATAAAAAGCATCTTTTGAGATGGAAGAGAGGCCCGAACCGTGGATAGAAGCGGTCAGGGCCTTTTTTTATTCTTGCCTGGGGGAAAACCAGAGATATGAAGAGGGTAAAGGAAAAGTAGTGAGGAAAATTCTCTAGTTTAGAAGGAAAGCAGATAAAGAATAAAAAGAATAAAAAGCATCTTTTT
>NZ_JAKUEN010000016.1:0-82739 GCF_022662915.1 Bacillus cereus group sp. BfR-BA-01453
AGCACAAGAGTTACTGGTTATTGATGGAACGACAAGTGGCTGGTTAAAAATTATTTCTTATGAGGGAGAGAAATGGATCAATCCAAATGGTGAGAAGAAATATGTAGAAAAATCATTCTACACGTACAATGAGCCATCTTTTGTATCTCAAAAAGGAAATGGAGGCCAAGCTTTTCCGGCACAAGAGGTGCTTGTGATTGATGGGACAACAAATGGTTGGTTAAAGATTATTTCTTACGAGGGAGAGAAATGGATTAATCCAAATGCTTCTGAGGTCTCAGGAGTCATTGAATTAGCTTTAAAACAATTAGGAAAACCATACGTCTTCGGAGCAGCAGGGCCTAATTCTTTTGACTGTAGTGGTTTTATATATTATGTATATAAAAATAATGGATATAGTATTTCAAGGAATAGTGTAGAGGGATATTGGCCGATGGTAATTAAAATTAATGATCCGCAGCCTGGAGATTTAGTCTTTTTACAAAACACATATAAACCTGGTCCATCACATATGGGGATTTATCTTGGAAACGGTGAGTTTATTCATGCAGAAAGTGAAAAGACGGGTGTCGTAAGAGGAAATGTATTTAGCTCATATAATCAAAAGCATTTTCTTGGTTATGGTAGATTTAAAAAATAAGTTATCAATGTTAGTTTATATACATTAGTAAATATCAATATAAAGTTAATTATTTTTATTGATTAAATAAATTATAAAACAGCTATCAATTTTGATAGCTGTTTTTGATAGTTCTGAAAAATTACAATGGATTTTCTAAAATGAAATATTCGTTGTTTCATAGATTATTAATTGAAATATACGAAAGGATATGGGTGATATATATGTTAAAACATAGTGAAAAGACGGGGGTATTAGCGAGTGCGGATACGAAAGAAAATGTGGAAAAGTCATTTTACGCATATAATGAAGCTTCTTTTACATCAGTTAAATCAAATGGGGGTGTGGAATATCCGCCTCAAACAATTCTCATAAAGGAAAAACGAAACAATGGTTGGTGGAGAATTCAAACTTGGGAAGGAGAGAAGTGGATTAATTTAAATGGTGAAAAAAAGTATGTAGATAAATTATTTTATACGTATAATGAGCCATCATTTGTGTCTGTGAAAGGAGGAGGAGGTCAAGCTTTTGCAGCGCAAGAGTTACTTGTTATTGATGGAACGACGAGTGGTTGGTTAAAGATTATTTCTTATGAGGGAGAGAAGTGGATTAATCCAAGTGGTGAGAAAAAGTATGTAGAAAAATCATTCTACACGTACAATGAGCCATCTTTCGTATCTTCAAAAGGAGGAGGAGGTCAAGCCTTTTCGGCGCAAGAGGTACCTGTTATTGATGGTACTACAAATGGTTGGTTAAAGATTATTTCTTATGAGGGAGAGAAGTGGATTAATCCAAGTGGTGAGAAAAAGTATGTAGAAAAATCATTCTACACGTACAATGAGCCATCTTTCGTATCTTCAAAAGGAGGAGGAGGTCAAGCCTTTTCGGCGCAAGAGGTACCTGTTATTGATGGTACTACAAATGGTTGGTTAAAGATTATTTCTTATGAAGGAGAAAAATGGATCAATCCAAATGGTGAGAAAAAGTATGTAGAAAAACCATTCTATACGTATAATGAACCATCATTTGTATCCACAAAAGGAAATGGAGGCCAAGCTTTCGCGGCACAAGAGGTGCTTGTAATTGATGGTACAACAAGTGGTTGGTTAAAGATTATTTCTTATGAAGGAGAAAAATGGATCAATCCAAATGGTGGCATTGAAATGGTTTTTGAGTCTACAGCGTATAGTGTAGAGAACAGTCCTCCACATGAACGCATTACTGCATATGGTATTGATATAGGGAAAAACCCAAATATCAAGTTAATTGCTGTTGATCCTAAAGTAATTCCATTAGGGACGCAAGTAGATGTTGAAGGTTATGGTGTAGCCATTGCCGGTGATACGGGTGGTGCTATTAAAGGGGAAATAATTGATGTACTTTTCCCAACTGAAAGAGAAGCAATTAAATGGGGACGCAAAAAGGTGAAAATAAGAATTCTTAATTAATCTTTTAATACAAGAACGTTGTTATTTGTGACTTGCTTAGATGATGCACATAATAAAGTCTTTCATTTCTTTCGGTATATAAACAAGAGGTTGCACGCAGGCAACCTCTTGTTTACTCATATCGTAAACATTCAATTGGATCCAGTTTTGCAGCTTTGTTAGCTGGCAGTAAACCAAATATAATACCGATTAACATGGAGATACCTACTGCAAGAAGTCCAAGTTCTTTTGAGACAACGAGTGGCCATCCAGCAAAGATGGAGACAATCCAAGCGAAGAAGATACCGAGCATGAAACCGATGAAACCACCGAGTCCTGTTAAAATACAAGATTCAATTAAGAATTGTGTTAATACTTTACCACGCGTTGCACCAAGTGCTTTACGAATACCAATCTCACGTGTACGCTCTGTTACAGATACAAGCATAATGTTCATTACACCGATACCACCAACAAGTAAGGAGATAGCGGCAATACCACCGAATACCATCTTCATCATACCGATTGATTCATCTAATTGCTTCGTAAATTCACCTAAGTCTTGTGCTTCGAATTTGTGCTCAAATTTAGGAGCTTTCATTTCGTTTAAAACAGAAACGGCTTGTTTTTCTACACTTTTACGTTCGGCCGGAGAGGTCATTGTTAATCTTACAGAGTCATACTCAGTTACTCCTGAAATGACAGGCGCGTTTTCAAGTGATGTATAACCTTCAGGCATAGGCATTCCGAAGTCGTTTTTCGTTTCGTATACACCGACTATTTTATACGGCTTTCCTTTTATATCTGTGTATTGATTTGATTCCCAACCACTAAATAATTTGTTGAAAGCTTCTTCATTTAATATAACAGCAGGGATTGCTTGGTTTAGCTCACTGTCGTTTAATTCACGACCGTGAACTAATTTTATTTTCGAATCTGTCATAAAGGCGCCTGTTCCGCCTTTTAAATCAAGATTTACATCTTTTGAACCAGCAGATGCTTTTACTTTCATACTTACATCTGGATACACATCTTTAACGCCTGGTACAGTTTGCAGTCGGTTTAGCATATCAGCTGTAATTTTGGCATTATCTGTTCCATAGTCAGGATTGTTGTAGTAAATCGTTACTTCGTTATCTTTTCCTTGGCCTAACTCTTTTTTAAACTTTGCGTTTGTACCATCACCCATTGAAATGATAGTAATAATGGCACTAATACCGATAATAATACCTAACATCGTTAAAATAGAACGCATTTTATGGGCAAAGATAGAGGAAAGGGCCATGCGTATATTTTCACTCGTGTTCAAAATTAACCTCTCCAATCTTGGACGATATTTCCGTCACGAATTACAATTTGACGTGCTGCAGCTTCCCCGATTTCACGATCATGGGTAATCATAATGATTGTTGAGCCTTGTTTGTTTAATTCGTAAAAGAGGTCCATAATTTGTGTACTTGTTTTCGTATCAAGTGCTCCAGTCGGTTCATCGGCTAAAATGAACTTTGGATTATTTACGATTGCACGTGCAACAGCGACACGCTGTTTTTGTCCACCTGATAATTCGTTCGGTAAGTGAGTAGCACGATCAGCTAAACCCACTTTTGTTAAAGCGGCTAATGAGCGCTCACGTCTTTCTTTTTTATCAACTCCAGCGTAAATAAGAGGTAGCTCTACATTTTGAAGTGCTGTAAGTCTCGGTAATAACATAAAGTTTTGGAATACGAATCCGATCTCTTTATTACGAACGCGTGCAAGTTCTGTTTCAGACATGTTTGAAATGTTTTGTCCAGCTAGTTCGTACGTACCTGTCGTTGGTTTATCTAAACAACCGATAATATTCATTAAAGTTGATTTACCAGAACCAGATGGTCCCATAATAGAAGTGAATTCTCCTTGGTTCAGTGTTACGTCAATTCCGTGTAATATTTGAACGGATTCTGCACCATTTTGGAAGGATTTCGTGATGCCTTTTAAGTTAATCACTGGGCGACAACCTCCATACCATCTTTTAAGTCTTTTTCCGGTTTAGAGATAATTTGTTCTCCTTTTTTCACTCCAGAAACTTTTGCTTCGCTATCAGTCTCGAATTCAACAGTAATTGCTTGTTCTTTCGCTTTACCGTCTTTTATGACGAAGACAACATTTTTGTCACCTTTTTTCACGATGCTGCTTTTCGGAACAATTGTACCAGTTGCTTCGCCAGATTTACTCGTTACGTAAACGTGGAAGCCGTTTTGTAATTCTTCACTATTATCTAATGTGACAGTGAATTGATAGTTAGAAACAGTTTTATTTTCGTCCATGCTCTTTAATGGTGTAGAACCGATTTCTGTTACTTTTCCTGTCCAAGTCTTACCAGCGACAGTTTTTGAAGAAACAGTTACTTCTTGCCCAACTTTCATACTAGCAAGCTCATATTCAGAAAGTTGACCTTTTACTTTAAATGGACCAGCATGACGAAGTGTAATACCGCTCATACCTGTTTTTTCATCAGCAATTTTTACGATATCATCAATTACGCCATCAGCAGGACTCGTTACAGAAAGTGTGTTTACTTTCTCTTTTGCAGCTTTAATCATTTCATCAGATTTTTCAACTTCAAACTTTTTCATTTCAAGCTGTGATTCTAATTGTTGTACCTCGATTTCTGATGCTTTTAATGCTTCAGCAGGAAGGCCTGCATTTTTATCTTTTTGTAACTTTTGTTTTGCTGCATCAATTTGTTTTTGGAACAATGTTACTTCTTTTTGTGCGATTTTCTTTTGCATTTCTGCTTCAGTTACACCTTGTTTCGCAGTTGGGTCATTGTATTTAAATAGAAGCTGCCCTTTTTTTACTTCATCACCTTTTTTTACAGCTAATTCATACGTACCTTTTGTTGGATCAAATGAAATTGTTTCAATTCCGTTTGGAATGACTTCACCGCCAAATTTTTGCGCGTTTTCAATTTGTTTTTCTGTTACTTTATATCCGCTATATGCTATTGCTACTTCTGAACCGCCGCCAGCAAATGCAAAGTATGATCCAGCTGCAATTCCGATTGCTACTACACTAGTAATTAACACTTTATTTTTCTTCTTCATCTATTTATCACCTTTTCGTTCGTTTTAGTATCTACATTAAGTATAGAAGAGGGAAAGAATCTGACAAATCGTTTTAGCTTACAATAACCTTACAGTTTTGTAAGGTATGAATATGTAAATGTAAGGTAGAGCTTGTCCCAGTGTAAGCAAATGAATTGACGCGTGTTTTTTTCTTACAATAATATTGTATGAAGGAGAGGAGGAAGGAAGATGGAAGCTTATTTTAGTGCGCATCCATTAAAACCGTTTATTCCCTACTCAAGGCAACATGCCATTATATTATTTATTCTGTTGGTGGGAATCGTTTTTTTATATCAATACCAAGATGTATTACGTCAAAATGAGTGGAATATAACGGTTCGATATGCGATTGCATTTCTATTTATAGGGAGTGAAATTGGACTTCATATGTGGGAGTGGAAAGCAGGGATTTTTGAGCTAGCCACTTCATTACCATTTGAGTTATGTACGATTAGTTTGTTGTTAGCGTCAATTATGATCATAACGAAAAGTTACCGTATATATGAGATTGTATTTTTTACAGGAATTATCGGTGCATCACAAGCCATTTTAACGCCAAACTTGCAGTATGCTTTTCCGCATTTTCGGTTCATTGAATATTTTATCGCGCATATATTGCTCATTTGGGCTCCACTCTTTATGACTTGGGTGGAAGGATATCGTCCGACAGTACAATCTATTAAACGCACAATGATATTTTTAAACATATTGATTCCGATTGTTTCGTTTGTAAATTACAAAACAGGTGGTAATTATATGTTTTTAGCTCATAAGCCAGAAACAGCTTCATTACTTGATATGTTAGGACCACATCCTTACTATATTATTTCATTAGAACTCGCAGCGCTTATTGGATGTTTTATTTTGTATATGTCGTTTGCGAAAAGAGAAAAACAGTTACATAAAGAATCGTTAGGGTCATAACCTAGCGATTTTTTATGTATTAAATATTTACAATTCAGAAAATTAAGAATAAAATTGAGGAGTAAATTATAGAGAGAGAAGGGCGAAAATGGTCAAAAAAGTATTTTTGAATGGGATGGAAGTGACGGTTCAATTTCTTATTTCGATTTTGGGTATTATTTGTTTAGGGACATTGCCGAAACTATTTTATGGATTTGAGCTGCATGCATCACAGTACATACAGAGTTTACAAGAAGTGTTTGTGAATTTAATGGACATCTCCAATTTTAAATATGTGGGAGATAAATTTTTATTTCCACAGTTGTTTGTCCATTATAAAGAAACAATTATTATATTTTTAGCTGCTTTTTTCATTTCATTATTTGTAGCATTTTGTATTGTTTATGTAATTATGAGTAGTTCACCGCGTATACAACATCGAATTAAATCATTTCTTATCTTCCTAGAATCCATTCCAGATATCCTTCTTATTTTAGTATCACAAATTTTAGTTGTATGGTTTTTTAAACAAACAGGTTTTTTACCTTTTCAAATTGCTTCAATTGGAGGCGAGTCGATTAGAGGGTTGCCAATATTATGTTTGAGCATCCCAACTACGATTATGTTTGTAAAAATGGTAGTGCTCCGTTTTGAAAATGAACTAGAAAAAGATTATGTACTATTTGCTAAGGCGAAAGGGCTGGGGCGCTTTCATATTTTAAATCGTCATATTTTACGAAATGTGTTGCTTAGTACATTATTCTTTGCGAAAACGAATATCTTTTTTATGTTATCTAATTTATATATTATAGAATGGATTTTTAATACGGGTGGTATTTTTATGTTTTTGAAATCGTATGAGGGTATTAGAGTTGAAGTTTTTATCGTGAGTGTACTGCTTATTTATATTCCGATTTTTATTTTATTTAAATTGTTTCATTATCTCATTCCGGCTGCGATGAAGGAGAGATTATAATATGTGGACGTATATAAAACGTGATAAAAGATTTTGGATAAGTATTGGGTTTCTTCTTCTATTAGTTCTTTTGAGCATCGGAAATACGTTATGGAATGATGGACATATTAGACAAGTTACATTGCAATATGATGCGGATGAAAATCCACAAGTGCCACCGTTTCCACCTTCATTACAATTTTTACTCGGGACAGATCGGAAAGGGTATGACCTGTTACATTTAGTCATTGAGGGCGCGAAATGGACGGTTGGTATATCTATTTTAATTGCGGCACTTAGAATGGTAATAGGTGTATTTTTCGGTGTCGTGCTCGGAACGTACATAAAAAGAGGATTTTCAAAAATTGAGGCTTTCTTTGATAGTTTTACAGTTATTCCGACAGTTATGATTGCGTATTTTTTTCTTCAATTTGCAAGTACATTTGGAAGTGGGGAGGAAACAACAACCTTTTTTGAAAGGGCTTCGTTTCAAGTTGTCTTACTTGTAATGCTTGTAATGCCAGTTATTGCACTGTATGTTGCGAAGGAAGTTCGTAAATTGCGAACGGAGGAATTTGTTGATGCCGCGCGCATATTAGGTGGATCGAGAAGACATATTGTTATAAAGCATCTTTTCCCGCATCTTTATATGACGTTTATACTTGTATTTTTTCAGCAGTTTACGCAGACTCTTACTATTTTACTGCACTTAGGGTTACTAGAAATATTCTTTGGCGGAACGGTTAAGTTTTTAGGACCGATAGAAGAAATAGAATCTTACACACATGAATGGTCAGGGTTAATTGGAGTCTATTTTAGATCATTAACAGTGAATCCGTGGATCCCTCTCGTTCCGATTACATTTTTTGGACTTACTATTTTTTCAGGAAATATGATTGTAAAAAGTATCGAAGAGGCGATGATGAAAGTAAGGTTAGGAGGAGAGCTAAAGAAGGATGTTGTAGAAGAGGAACAATCTGTTGTGCAGTCAAAGGAAGAGCTGTTTACGTTTAAACATACGATGTAAAGAATCTAGGAAACTAGGTTCTTTTTATTTTGTTATATTACAATATCGTAAGAGAGATGTAATGAAAATCGATAGGGGAGAAATACGATTTCGTATACACTTCATGTATAGAGAAATACGAGGGCGGGTGAAGGTATACGATGGATTTTTTAGAAGTATCAAAACGTAGTATAAAACGAAATATGAAAGATTATTTTCTATACTTTATTTCATTAGTAGGCAGCATTATTATTTATTTTACATTCGTATCGATTAAACGAAATGAAAGTGTAGTAGCTCTTTTAAAAGAATCGGATAAGGTGGAAACGACATTTACGTTTGCACAAATATTGTTGATTATCTTTTTAACGATATTTATTTTTTATTGCAATAGCTTCTTTTTACGAAAGAAGAAAAAAGAAATTGCACTATACAGTTTATTAGGTATCCGTAAAGAGGAGATTGCGAAGTTACTCTTTTATGAAACATTATTAGTTGGTGCTGCGGCAAGTGTGTTAGGTATTCTTGCTGGTTTATTTATAGCGAATATGTGCGCAGGGTTTCTCGTAAAGTTAATGGGAAGTGCATTTACTTTTACATTTACGATTTCATTTTTATCTATAGTAGAAGTTCTTATAACGATAGGTGCAATTTTCTTTATTGCATCATGGAAAAGTAAAAAGTTAATTTATAAGCATCGTTTAGTTGAATTACTATATGGTGAAAATCAAAAAGAAGAGGCACCTACGTATGCAAGTAAGAAGGCAAAACGAGCAATTGTTTTATTAATTACAGGTTATATTATTGCGCTACTTACACAAGTTTTTGGATTTGGAGCAATTTTTATTACAGGTCTACTTATTTTTGGTTGTATTGTAAAAGGTACGTTTTTACTATTTGAGCAATATACAGTGAAATCACTCCATAAAATAAAGGAAGATAAAACGAAATATTGGAATGGAACGAACATTTTATCCATTTCTTCATTGTTCTTCAGAATAAAAGGAAACGTAAAGATGCTCGCGCTATTATCTTTATTAAGTGCGGTAACATTATGTACCATTGGAATTAGTTCTAGTATGTATTATGGAGCGCAGAAGACAGCGGCATTAATGAATCCAGTTAGTTATGAGTATGTAACGACTGGAAAGGAATTAGATAAGAAAGTTAGAGAAGAAATTCAAAAACATGAGCTAGCAATTAAAAATGAAACATCTGTAGCTATGCTCTCTATGCAAGGAAAGATAGATGGAGAACAAATATTAACTGGGTACTTAATAGGTAATGGTAATGTGCAAATGATAAAAGTGACAGATTATAATAAAGTAGCTTCTATGTTAGGTAAGAAACAAGTTATTCTCGGTTCTGAAAAGGAAGTTATTTTATTAGATCCGTATAAGTCGTATAACATCGAAAACAATTCACTTGAAGGAAATAATGTATCCTTTGAAGGGATGAAGGATGATATTACAATCGTTGACCATCGAGAGGAAACAGTTGTGAGTGCGAAACTTGCACCAGTTGGACTTGTTGTTCAAGATTCATTATTTAATAAGTTGCAGCAAGGACATGCTGTTTCTACAGTTAGAGGATTTATCGTCGAAGGAAATGGTAATGCAGAGGTAACGAAAAATTTAGCGAATATCCTTTCCAAAGAAGCGAAATTCCAATCATTTGAAGAGGCAAGCCAATCTGAATTGCAAGATGGCGCAGTGTTATTGTTTGCTAGTGTATTTTTAGGGATTGTCTTTATTCTTGCAACAGGTTGTATTTTATACTTTAAACAAATAACAGAAGCGATGGCAGAGCAACCAGCGTACGGAATATTAAAGAAAATTGGACTAACGAAAAAGGAAGCAACAGAGTCTGTAAGAAAGCAAGTAGGTGCAATATTTTTAGTACCATTACTTCTTGCGATTTGTCATACATTCTTTGCATTTTTAAGTTTGATGGGCTTTACAGGAATGTTTGAATATAGTCTTCCTTTATTAGGAAGTATAGGTGTGTATATCATCATTTACTTTGGTTACTATATGTTAACGGTCCGTTCGTACACAAATACAGTATGTAGCGATAGAAAATAAAAAGAAGCAAGCATGAAATCCATGCTCGCTTCTTTTTATTTTGTAGAAACTTCACCTTCAGCTTCTGCTTGGGGAATATAGTAACCGATTATACCACCGATAATTGCTGGAATAATCCAGCCAATTCCTAAGTTGTAAAAAGGAATGGTGTGTACGATATTAGCGATAAAGTTTGGTATCATTTCCACATTATCAAGTGCGTGAATACAGCTAATAATGAATGCTGCGATCATTGCCCCGATGTAGACAGAAGGTTTACGTTTCGTATATTTATCTATAAATGATACGAAAATTAAAATAATCGTAATTGGATATAAAATAATTAATACAGGTAATGTAATTTTGATTAATAAACTTAAACCTAAGTTTGAAATCACGAAGCTGAAAATACAAACGTATAGTACGAGCTTTTTGTAAGAAACATTTGTTAGTACTGTTGCGAAATAGTTTGCAAATGCACTTACAACACCAATTGCTGTCGTTAAACAAGCGAAGATAATGGCGATGCTTAATAAAACATTCCCGCTTGTCCCAAAGAAGTGGTACATAACAGTCGCTAATAGTTGACCACCGTTCTCGAATTGTCCTAAGTTGCCGTTTGAAGCACCGATATAACCGAGTAAGAAGTACACAATTGTTAAAAATAGAGCGGCAATGCTTCCGCAAATAATTGTATATTTCGCAATTGATTTCTTCTCTTGTATACCGTTTTGGCGAATTGCATTTACAACGATCGTTGATAATACGAGAGCACCAATTGCATCTAACGTTAAAAATCCTTCAAGAAATCCTTTGAAAAATGGGATTTCTTTATAGTCACCAACAGGTTCTGTAAACGTTCCTGGTGAAAGAATCGCTTTTGTTGCCATAATTGCAATAATTCCAAGTAAAATTGGTGTTAATATTTTTCCGATATGATCTACTAATTTTGATGGATTTAATGATAAGAAGTAGACGACTGTAAAGAAAATTGCACTAAAGATTAACATAGAGTACCATTGGTCCGGGAAAAGTGGTGCAATCCCAATTTCGTAAGATACAGATCCAGTTCGTGGAATAACAAATAGTGGGCCGATTGAAAGATAAATAATGATAGCGAATATTGCTGCAAATTTTGGATGAACACGGCTTGCTAAAGTGTTAAAACTACCACCGGCAAGAGCAACAGCGACGATAGCTAGTAAAGATAAACCGACGTCTGTAATAATAAATCCTGTAATGGAGACCCACATATTTTCTCCGGAAGAAAGACCGAGAAGGGGCGGGAAAATCATATTACCAGCACCGAAGAAAACTGCGAATAGTAATAAACTAATCGAAAGTATTTGCGCTGGCTTTAAAGTTGTACGCATATAAAGAAAATCCTCCTAATGAGTATTTTTGTCGAAAATTCAAACAATTTGTCGAGTAACTGTTACTATTTTAAAGGTCTGATGACTAGAAAGCAATAGGGAATTTTGAAAAAATTAAAAAATAATGCATTAAATCGAATAAATATACTATTTATATCTTCAATAGGAAGGATTTAACTTTGAACGTAAAAAAACACATATCGCTAGGATATGTGTTTTAAAAAAATATTTTTTTATCACGTTCTTCTTTTAAAATTTCAACTGCTTCTCGGAAACGTTGTGAATGGACAATTTCACGTTCACGTAAGAAGCGTAGACTATCATTTATATCTGGATCATCTGATAAGTTAATAAGCCATTGATATGTTGCGCGTGCTTTTTCTTCAGCCGCAATATCCTCATATAGATCGGCAATTGGATCACCTTTAGCTTGTATATAGGTTGCAGTAAATGGAACACCAGCAGCGTTATGGTAGTGAAGTGCGCTATCATGATCAGCGTAATGAGGGTCAAGACCAGCAGCTTTCATTTGTTCAGGCGTTGCATCTTTCGTCAGCTTATAAACCATCGTAGCAATCATTTCAAGATGCGCAAATTCTTCTGTACCAATATCGGTAAGGAGGCCAATGACTTTATCAGGAATTGTATAACGCTGATTTAAGTAACGGAGTGCAGCAGCTAATTCTCCATCTGCACCGCCATATTGCTCAATTAATAATTTTGCAAGTGCTGGATTGCAAGTTCCCACTTTAACGGGGTATTGTAATTTCTTTTCATAAATCCACATAGTTTCTCTCCTTTATATTTGCCATGGCCAAGGACCTTTGCTCCATTCCCAAGGGGCATTCGAATAACTGTTTCCAAACTGTTGGAGTGGTCCGTATTTTTCTTCCATCTTTTGTTTTAATACTCTCCGTTTATAGGAAAAGTCATTAAATTGATTAATTGCAGCGGTGTCATCTGGATGTGTATCTAAATAAAGAGTGAGTTCAACTAGTACAAAGTCCAGTTCTTGAAGCTCCAGTAAAAGTTGATAGTATTCTTCTGGTAGCGATTGATTCACGTCAGTAGTCACCGCCCTTTTTTATAAGGATTTTCATAATAGTCATAAAAAACAGGCCATAAAGTTCCTTTTTGGAGTGCTTCTTTTGGCGTGAATTGCGGTAAGTTTGGCGGTTGAAAGCCTAAAAATAAATTAGGAGGAGTAGAATAATATTTTTTTCCGATAGGAGGACAAGGATCGAGAGGACTATGATAGGGCACAAATGATCTCATATATTTATTCACGAATAAACCTCCTTACATGTTCATTACTACGTATTGTATTCAGACATAATGAGCATTTATGACACATATAAAAAAGTAATAGGTACGGGGGGAATGAATGTGGAGACTGTGAAACAATTCATTGTATTGGAAGTGAAAAACTTAAAGGAAACGTTGTATTTTTACGAAGGGATTTTAGGAATCAAACCTAGTTTAGAAAGACCGCAATTAGATACAACAGGAGTTTGGTATCATTCTGATTCAAAGAGAATTAGTTTTGTCATGAATCGCGTGTTAGGTGGACGGGAAAAAACTGTTACAGATTCATGTGAGGTTTTAACGTTTACGATTTCTAACATAGAGAAATTGAAAAAGAAGCTAGCGTTTTATGAGATTTTATATACAGAAAATGAATATGCGAAGAGTATTGTAGTACAAGACCCAGATGGATATAAACTTCAAGTGATGGAGAAGGATGAATAGACGGAGGGGATTTGGTGGAGAGAAATTATGAAGAAAGTGCGTTGTTTGAGCATCAATTTTGGCTAAAAGTGCTGAGTGATCATGCGCAATTTTTACTTGATGCGTTAGCTCCAAAGGAAAAAGAAGATATAAAAAAAGCGAATTATTTTGTTGAGCTATTTCCGAATCTGTTAAATAAAGTTCGTAATGTGAATCTTGTGGCATTTTCCAAAGAGGCGGAACAAGCAGCTAAGGAGATCCGGACGTTTAAATTAAATATTATACAGAAACAGTTGGAAGGGAAAATTACCATTCATTTTACGCCAACTTTTATTAATCATATGGTAAATGAAGTTGAGGAGTATATAACGGTTTTAGAGTTTTTAAAGAAAGGGGAAGTTCCGCCTGTTTTTCATGAATTACATTATCATCTCGTTTGGCTAACGGATGCGGCTGGTCATGCGGGCTCTATTTCTGGTGGGCTAGATCTTGTTGAAAAAAGATTAAAAAAGAAAAGTGAAGAATTCGAGAAGCACTTTGAACAATTTTATTTGAAGGCAGTTGAAATGACGGGGTATTTAAGAACAGAGCTTCATCATTTTCCTGCATTAAAAAAGTTTACAAAAGATGTTTCACTTGAACTAAAATTATTTTCACATTTTTTACATGAAGTGGAAGAGCTCGAGTTATCGAATGAAGTATTAAGTGCATTATCAGCGAGAATGGCAGATCATATGGCAAGAGAGGAATGTTATTATTTATTAAAATTAGCTCAATCATCTGGACTTGAAATGCCGAAATGTAATCCGCTTTAAAGAAAAAGAGGTCAATTTTATTTGGCCTCTTTTTCTGTTTTATTGTCTCTTTTTATTTTTGCTTGTTCAATACTTGCCTGTAATGTCTCCATAATATTGATGATGTTTGGAGCAGGAGAGATGGTTTCCATTCTTTCCTGTTCTTCAATTTTATTTTCTATTAATTCGGTAAGAGCTTCTTTATATTCATCTGTATATAACTCTTGCTCGAAAGGGTTTGTAAGATGGTGGATTAAATTAATTGCTGCGGTGAGTTCTTGTTTTTGAATCGGATAATTTTCGTTACTTGGTAAGTTAGGTATATTTGTTATATCGCGAATTTCATTGGGATAGTGAATAGTTTGCAACATAAGCCCATCTTCAAAGTTACGGATAATAGCTAAATGTTGTTTTTTTCTAATGGAAATATGGATTAGACCAAGTTTATTCGTACGTTCAAGAGCTTCTTTTAATAATAAATACGATTTTTCATGTCCTGGGGTAGGGCCTATAAAATAAGAACGATCATAAAGAACAGAATCGATTTCGTTATTTTGGACAAAAGATATAATCCGAATGGATCGTGGTTCGTGAGCTTTTTGCAACGCAGCTAATTCTTTTTCATCCATAATAATGTATTTATGAGGTGCATATTCATAGGCTTTTACAATATCTGTATCATCGACTTCTTCATCCGTACAATCAGGAGCAAATTTTTTATATTTAATAGGTGTTAAACATTCTTTATGGAGGCTTAAAAATTTTATGTCGTTTTCTTCTACGGCACTGTATAGTTTAATTCCTATATTTAATAGTCCAAGTGAAAGTGCACCTTTCCATACAGTATGCAAATGAAACATCTCCTTTCGTTCAAAAATGGTTATGTATATTATGAGATAGTAAGAAATTTCCTATACGTTTTTTGTTTTTTACGGAAGGGATTGGAATATAAAATATATTGACAAGCCCTCCGAAATATTTTAATGTGAGTGTATAAAATTGTGTATAAAGGGGAGTAACTTATTACAATAAAGTCGTCATTACAGGGAGAAACCCTCGGCTTTATTGGCAACGTTTCGTTGTTAGTGAGACCTTTACCAGCAATGGTAAAGGCCCCTTATTGTCTTTTTTAGGACCCTTACCATATTTGGTAGGGGCCTTTTTGTATACAAAGAGAGGAGATATAAAAATGAAAAAACTTATTAGTAGATTAAGAGTTGTATTTCATGTTCGCCGATTTGTTCCATTCCTATTTGACTTTTTTACTTCAAAAGAGGTTTCAATAAAGAAGAAAATCTTATCCATTGCTTTTTTAGTTGGTTATGTAGCGATGCCGCTCGATTTAATTCCAGACTTCTTACCGTTCATCGGTATTTTAGATGATATTGGGATTGTGTTATTTATTTTGAACCGAATTGTAAAAATGGCGCCAGTTCAATTACAAGAAAAGCATAACGTAAACGTAGGATAGGAGTTAAAATATGGAGCAAATTATTTTAGATATAATTGAGTTTTTAAAGCAGTTTTCTTATTTTGGAGTTGTATTGGCTTTAACGTTTGAATTTATTCCAGCAGAGGTAGTTTTGCCTATGGTTGGATATTGGGTGTATGAGGGGGATATGAATTTTTGGCTAGCTGTATTAGCTGGAACACTTGGCGGAACGACAGGACCGTTAACGTTATATGCACTCGGTTATTATGGTGGTCGTCCGCTATTAATAAAGTACGGGAAATACTTCTTTATTAAAGAAGAACAAATTCAAAAAGCGGATGACTTCTTTGAGAAATATGGACCAGTTGTAGCATTTGTTGGACGCTTTGTACCTGGAGTTCGAACGCTTATTTCTGTTCCATGTGGTATGGCGAAAATGAACATATGGAAGTTTAGTATATATACATTTGTAGCAATGTTCCCGTTAACGACTTTATATGTCTATTTTGGAATGAAATTAGGTCCGCATTGGGAAAAAGCGGCGGATGTTGTGGGGCAATATATGCTACCGATATTACTAGTCGTCGTTATCGTTGTCGGTGGTATATTAACCTATAAATTTATGAAAAAAAGAAACAGCACGGAATCTATCTAGTCATTTGAATATTTTTTGAAAATAGATGAATCGTACAGGCAAAAGACTCTGAAGGACATACACATATAGGGAATATAAAAGAGAGAGGGGAAACAACTATGTCTTGTGAGTGCTCAGGGGCAGCATTAACTTGTTGTCCAGATAAAAATTATGTACAAGATAAAGTGTGTAGTCCGTGGTCTGCTACTGTAGTTGCAACAGCAATTGATAATGTTCTCTATACAAATAATATTAACCAAAACGTAGTGGGGACTGGTTTTGTTAAATATGATGTTGGACCAGGACCAATTACTGTAGAGGCGCTTGATTCTGCTGGTACTGTAATAGATACACAAACATTAAATCCAGGAACGAGTATCGGGTTTACGTATCGGCGTTTTGATATTATACAAGTTGTGTTACCTGCAACGCCTGCTGGAACGTATCAGGGAGAATTTTGTATTACAACACGTTATCCACTTTCATAGCAGAATAGGAGAGGATCAAAATGGGAATGAGAAGTTCCAGTTTGTCTTGTTGTTCTAATAAAACGCTTGTACAAGATCAAGTATGTACAGACTGGTCTATTACAGGTGCTGGTACTCAAATTGTATATACAAATAATATCACGCAAGAAGTATATGGTTCAGGTTACGTAAAATATGATGTAGGTGCGGCTCCAATTACAGTTGATTTTTTAGTAGGTGCAACAGTAATTGATACAATTACCGTACAACCACAAAGTAGTGGTACTTTCACTGTAAGATATTTTACGACTGTTCGAATTACTACAACAGGAACAACTGTTAATCAAGGCGAGTTTTGTATTACAGTACGTTATCCGATTTCATAAAAAAGCATACCGCAAATGGTATGCTTTTTTAATTGAGGAAGTAATAAGATTGGTATTTTATAAACAGCATGTAAATTGGCAACAGTACTTGCCTTCTAAATATAGTGAAGGATTATGTTGGATATTAGCAATATTAACTGACTGTAAGTCTTTTCCTGTGTACGATATTGTATTACCAGGAAACACAGTGAAAATATTGGTTACTGCTCCAACGATTTGAATTGTAATTGCTTCTGTGCTGCTAGTACTATTGTAAACCGAGACAGTGCCTGATATAGGCAGCATTCCATCACTTTGCCACAGTATCATCGATTGCGATTCATCTTTGGCGGAGGGAATGTTGTTATTCGTTATAAGGAAATTTCCTGCAAATTCATTTGTTACTCGCTCGCAATCTGGATCTGGAGGAGGGGGAGGTGGACAAGGATCTGGGCAAATGATAGACAAAGGAGCAAAACAGCCAATGTTTTTTTTATTCTTCAATACAACCCCCTCCTTTTTAAGTAGTCTTTTACTACTATTAAATGTAGAAGCATGGCCGATGTGTTAAGAATAGATAAAAAAAATAAAATCGTGATAGTTTCATAGGCCCATACCTCTTCACAGTTTTTATAGGAAAAAGTTAGTTAACTATTAGACAAAAGTGCTTGTTTTATGTAAATGTGGCATTTAATATAAAATTGACTGTATATTTACAAAATTTAAACAAAATAAATTTTTAGTTTAAATTAAGTTAATATATGTTCGATACAATAACCAATGTAATTAATTTATTATATGAGGGGGATTCATGTGGAAAGAACAGCTTTACGCAAAGTAAAAGGTCTTATTGGATTATTAATGGTTTTTGTATTAGCATTTGTATCATTTCCGTGGGGTACATCAGTTAAAGCGGAAGAGAAGAAGCAAGAAAAGGCACCGAGTGAGAAGAAGATCGTTTTCCCGGTTGTAAGTGATGTACATATTAAGAATAGTGGAACAGATGATACGTTTCGCTGGAAACGAGCAATCGAGCAACTAAATACACTTGCACCTAAACAAGATGCGTTTGTAATTGTGGGAGATTTTACTGATTCAGGATCACTGCAACAATATGATCGTTTCATGCAAGTGTATAATGAAAATGCAAATAAAGATGCTGTGCGAATGAATTCTCTTGGTAACCATGATTATTGGAACGGTTTATCTGTAGAGGGCGCACAGAAGCGTTTCTTAGAAAAAACAGGAATGGAATCGATTTACTATCATAAAGTGGTGAAAGGGTATCATTTCCTTGTTATGTCTCCAGAAGATGGGACAACTCATGGATATTATTCAGATAAGCAAATTAATTGGTTAAAAGAAGAAATGGCAAAGGCACAAAAAGATGATCCAGAAAAACCAATTTTCGTATTTTTACACCAGCATATTAAAGATACAGTATACGGTAGCCAAGAGTGGGGAACAAAAGATAGCGCGAAAATTAACGAGGTGTTAAAAGAATATCCACAAGTTATTACGTTTTCAGGTCATTCACATTATCCGTTAGATGACCCGAGATCGATTCATCAAAAAGACTTTACATCAGTTGGTACATCTTCAGTAAGTTATATGGAAGTTGAAGGTGGTAAAGTACAAGGGACGATCCCGCCAGGAGCTAGTACATTAAGCCAAGGCTTATTAGTAGAAGTAGACGATAAAGAAGTAACGATCAATCGCCGTGATTTCCATACAAATTCTTGGACAGGCGAGCCTTGGAAAATTAAATTACCAGCAAAGAAAGACACATTTACACATGTAGAAGATCGTGATAAAGAAAAGCCATACTTTGCAAAAGATGCAAAGCTCGCGGTATCAAATGTAACAGAAAATGCAGCAACAGTAACATTCCCACAAGCGCTGGATAACCTTCTTGTTCACTCTTATCGTGTACAAGCTAGAGATAAGCAAACGGGAGAAATAAAGAATAAATTGTTGGCATTCTCAGAGTTTTATCGTGATCCAGTGCCGAAAGAGCTCACATTTACACTGGCAGGGTTAGATGGTGGGAAAACATATACACTTGAAGTAGTTGCGATTGATTCATTTGGCAATGAAAGTGTACAACCATTAACGGCGGAAATTACTACGAAAAAAGATAATATTGACCCGAATGTGAAAGTACCAAAGGCTGATGTTTTCGATGTGAACTTTGCAGATGGTACATTTAAAGACAATTCACCATTTGCTACAAAAGGTGATATGAAGGGCAATGTGACTATTGAATATGATAAAGCATTGAAAAAGAATGTTATGAAATTAAACGGAAAAGCAAACACATTTGGATACCTTCCATTTTCAGCAGCACAAAAAGAGAAAGTAGCAAATACGTTCACGCTAGAAACTGTATTTTCAATGAATGAAATTCGCGGACAAGGTATTTTGCAAAATACAGAGAGTGGCGGAATTGGTTTTGAATCTACAGGAAGTGGATATGTTGAATTATGGGCTCACATTGGCGGCAGTTATAAACGCGTTGGCGTTCAATTAGAAGCAAACAAAACATATCACTTAACAGGAACGTATAACGGAAGTGAAGTAGCTATTTATGTAGATGGTAAAAAAGTAAATAGCCAACCGGCTACAGGAAAAGTGTATCATCCAAATGTACCATTTGCACTTGGAGCGGATCCTGATAGCAATGGAAATGGCGGTATTCCGTTAAATGGACAAATCGCGCTTGCAAGATTATATAGTAAAGCGTTAAGTTCTTCAGAAGTATTAGCGGCGTACAATGAGTTTTCTAACCGTACGAAATTAGAGCAAGTAAATGCGTTATTTGAAGAGCTTGGAAAAGTAAAAGAAGTGCTAGCTGGTACGTATGAGTTTGGTGATAAGCCAGGTCAATATTCAAAGGAAGCATTTCAAGAATTAGAGAAAAGCTATAATCATGCAAAACAAGTGTTTGAAAATGTAGCGAGTACGGGAGAACAAATTGTTCAAGCGTATAATGAATTAAAAACTGCAAATCAAACATTTATACAATCTAAAGTAGTAGAACAACCGAAAACACCGAAAGAAAAATTACAAATCAATATTGAATCTGCAAAAGCAGTAGTGAAAAAAGCGCAAGATGTAAATGTAACGGACGGTTCAGTGAAAGCACTGAGTCAAAAAATTACAGTGGCCGAAGCTGTAGTGAAAGATGTAAAAGTAAAAGATGCACAGGTAGAAACGATCAATCGTACGTTAGAGTATACGATTTCACTCGTTGAAAAAAGCATAAACAAATAAGAATGAAGAAAAGAAGCTTATCATGATAGGCTTCTTTTTTGTTATACTAAAAATAGCATAGAAAGAGGGAGCGAATAATTTGGAAGAGAAAAAGCTAAAAAGAATTCTTGAATATGTATGGATCGCGGTTGTGCTCCTTGTAGGATATTATTTCTTAAAAGAAAAAAGCATATGGGTTCTATTTTTAATGACGTTTTTATTAGCGGGTTTAGGCACGTTATTTATTAACTTCTTCTTTGATAGTTTAAATGCATGGAAGAAGAAAAAGAAGGGAACGAAGTAAAGGAGGGAACATATGCAAAAGTGGAAGCTCATATATCAGGTGATTATTTTCCTATTACTTGTAGGTATTGGAATTGTGAAATACGCAACGCCAATAGGAAATTGGGCATCATTTACAGCTTGCATCGGCATATTTTTCATTTTACAATCGTTAACGAAAAAATATAATAGTACAGAAAAATAGCTCGCCGCTAAAACGGCGAGCTATTTTGTTATGCTTTTTTCTTTTCATCATTCGTTTTTTCGGTAGCTAAGTGACTATGCTTTCTAGAGTAGAAGAAATAGAAGCATAAGCCGACTATAAGCCAAACGGCAAAGCTAATCCATGTTGTTTTAGACAAATTGATCATTAAATATAAACAGCAAAGAATCGCGACAACTGGTAGTACAGGTACGAAAGGTGTACGGAATCCGCGTTTTAAGTCAGGGTGTGTTTTTCGTAAAATAAGTACTGCACAGCAAACGAATGTAAAGGCTGTTAATGTACCGATGTTTACTAAATTCGCTAATACGTGCAGATCTAAAAGTCCTGCTAATAAAGCGGCAACAACACCAGTAATCCACGTATTTAATAAAGGGATTTTCACTCTTTTATTTACACGTGCTAACGCTTTTGGAAGTAAACCGTCACGGCTCATCGCATACGAAACGCGAACTTGTCCATACATAACGACTAAGAGAACGGTTGTCATTCCAGTCATCGCTCCAACAGCGAGTAGTCCTGCAATTGTATCTTCGCCAACGAAATGTAAGGCAAACGCAACTGGATCAGAAACATCTAATTGTGTATAAGGAACCATACCTGTTAAAACGAAAGATACGATCATATATAAAACAGTGCAAATAAGAAGAGAGCCAATAATGCCGATTGGTAAATCACGCTGTGGTTTTTTCGTTTCTTCCGCAGCGGTTGCGATTGCATCAAATCCTAAGAAGGCGAAGAATACAGTAGCAGCCCCAGTAATAATACCGTCATATCCGAATGGGATGAACGGTGTCCAATTTTCAGGTTTTACATATTTTGCACCTGCTACGATAAAGGCGATAATAACGGCTAACTTAATAAGAACCATAATGTTATTAATGCGTGCGCTTTCACGTATACCAAAACTTAAAAGGCCTGTAATGAGTAGTAAAATACAAACAGCTGGTAAATCGATGAGACCACCTTTTCCTACGCCAGGGGCCGAGGCGATTATGGCGGGAAGATGGACGTTAAATCCTTGTAGTAAAGATTGTAAATAACCAGACCAACCGACAGCTACTGCTGCAACGGCAAGTAAATATTCGAGCATTAAACACCATCCGACGATGAAGGCGACGACTTCTCCGACTGTCATGTATGCGTAAGTATACACACTTCCTGAGACAGGAATAGAAGAAGCAAATTCAGCATAACAAAAGGCTACACAAGCACAAGTAAATGCAGCAATAAGAAATGATAGCATAATACCAGGACCAGAATGTTTCGCTGCAACAATACCTGTTAATACAAATATCCCTGTCCCAATTACGGCGCCAATTCCTAAAAACGTTAAATCAAGTGCGGTTAATGTTCTTTGTAGTTGCCGTGGTGATTCAGTACTAAGCGCTTTTTTTCGTAATAATGACTTCACTTTGGACTCTCCCCCCGTTTTTCATTTCCATAACCGCGAGTGTAGTATGAGCCCACTAGAAAAGAGTATGTAAGTAAATGGAGGTACAGTTATGGTATATAGTTTTTGGAATTGCTGGGTTCATTTTATTATAATTCAGAATATTTTGTCAAATGAAAATGTGACAAATAAAATGCGAATGAATAGGGGAAACTACTTGCAGGAATGGACGGGGATTACCAATCTATTCGGATGGAGAAAACCCGCTGATTAAAGTTAAAGTAGGAGAAGATGCTATGCTATTTTATTTTGAACTTGTCGTCATTTTACTTTGTACGAAATTAGCTGGTGATATTAGTGTGAGACTCGGCCAGCCTTCTGTACTTGGGAAATTAATTGTTGGTATTATTATCGGTCCAGCTGTACTCGGTATTATTAATAGTTCTGAACTTATTGATGAATTGAGTGAGATTGGTGTTTTACTACTTATGTTTATGGCGGGACTTGAAACAGATTTAGAAGAGTTAAATCGGAATTTGAAATCATCATTTGCAGTAGCGGCTGGTGGAATTATTTTTCCTTTCATCGGTGGTTATGTAACAGGATTGCTGTTTGGATTAATACAATCTCATGCCATTTTTTTAGGGTTATTACTTTGCGCAACGTCAGTTAGTATTACAGTGCAAACGCTAAGAGATTTAGGAAAAATGAATACGAGAGAAAGTACAACGATTTTAGGTGCTGCTGTATTTGATGATGTCATCGTCGTTATTTTATTAGCGTTTGTTATGAGCTTTTTAGGAACGCAAGATGTGAATATAACACTTGTTATCGTAAAGAAAATTATCTTCTTTGTTAGCATTGTTTTTATTGCATGGAAAGTTGTTCCTTGGATTATGAAAATGCTCGTGCCGCTTCGTGTAACAGAAGCGTTAATTAGCGCGGCTCTTATTATTTGTTTCTCTTTTTCGTATTACAGTGAAATGATGGGAATTGCAGGTATTATTGGAGCATTTGCAGCCGGAATTGCCATTTCTCAAACAGAGTATAAGCACGAAGTAGAACATAAAATTGAACCGATTGCGTATGCGATATTTGTGCCAGTGTTCTTCGTAAGTATCGGAATGGAAATTACATTTCAAGGTATCGGAAGTCAGCTTTGGTTCATTATCATTATGACGCTCATTGCGATTTTCACAAAGTTAATTGGATCAGGTTTAGGAGCAAGACTAACAGGATTCAACCTTCAATCTTCTATTAGTATTGGTGCGGGAATGGTATCGCGTGGTGAAGTAGCACTTATTATTGCTGCAAATGGACTGGCGGCGAATTTACTAGCGAAAGAAAATTTCACAGCGATTGTTATTGTTGTTATATTGACAACGATTATTACCCCGCCGCTTTTGAAGAAGTATTTTGTATAGAGAGGAAGGGCTTATCTGAAGTAGATAAGCTCTTTTTTTATAGTAAAAAGCAATAGTCATTAGCTTGAATAGGTTGTAATTATGGTAAAATCTATGTATGTAATATGACGAGGAGAGGGAAGGTTATCGGTATAATCATACTTATTGCAGTATGTACACCGTTTACTGCATGGAAAGAATCAAAAGCGAAAGATTTTCCGGTTTCTATTTTTTCTTCCTATGTAGAAGATGAAAACCCGAAAGACTATAAGTAGACTGCTTTTGTACCTGACTGTGCAGTTTGGATACATGGATGGGGAAAATACCGATTTGAAGGTGAAATAACGCTATATAAAAAAGGGATGGAACTGTAATTGTTCACCATCCACCTGGTAATGATGGTTTTTATCTATATGGTGTAAATGAGAGTAGAGAATATACGCAACCGTAAGAAGTGGAGGTTAAATAGTGAAAGCTTCAACATTACTATTTAAAATTGAAAGTAATATGGATCAATTTTCACCAGCTGAAAAGAAGGTTGCCATGTACATAACGGAGAATGCAGAGATTGTTCCGAACTTAACGACGAAAGAAGTGTCAACGAATGCAGGCGCAAGTGAGGCGAGTGTCGTTCGCTTTTGTAAATCGATTGGGATTGGGAGCTTTAAAGCATTTAAAATCGCGCTCGTTCGTGAATTAACGATTGCTGATTATAATATTAACGATTTTTCAGTGATGAATACGGAAGATGGACCGTATGACTTGTTTAATAAAGTTACATATGTGAATAAAGCTGCAATTGAGGCGAGCGTTACGGCGATAGATAAGAAGGAGCTTGAGAAAGCAGCAGATCGTATTGTAAATGCGGATAAAATTATATTTTACGGAGTAGGCGGATCAGCTACTCCAGCGATGGACGGGGCTTATAAATTTACACGGCTCGGATTTACGGCAATGATGCTGTCTGATTTTCATATGATGTTGCCGCTTGTGACGAATTTAAAAGAAGGCGATATATTTGTGGCGATTTCAACATCTGGTCGTACGAAAGATGTACTTGAAATGGCGCAATATGCGAAGAGACAGGGTGCAACAGTTATTGCGATTACGAAGCTTGATCAATCATCACCGTTATATAAAGAGGCGGATATTCGTCTTTGTATGCCAGATGTAGAACAAGATCATCGTATTGCAAGTATTGCTTCAAGAATGACGCAATTGAACATGATAGATGCTCTATATGTGATTACCTTTAATCGCATTGGTAATAAAGTGCTAGATCAATTTATGGAAACAAGAGAAGAAGCTTTGCGATTACGGAAGCTGAAATGAGAAGATGGGGAAACCCATCTTTTTTGCATACGGACGGACATAAATTCGTCATGAAAAGAAATTAAATTTCATAAAATAATAAAGTAATATTGATTTTAAATTTCTTGAAGTTATAATGAAAGTATGAAATTAAATTTCAAAGTAGGTGGGAATATGTTAGAAAATTTATCGACAGAACATCGTAATGAGAAGACGATGAATTTAGATGAGATGAGCATAAAAGAAGTTCTGCAAAGTATGAATGAAGAAGATCGAACTGTTGCATTAGCAGTTGAAAATGAAATAGAGCAGATTGAAAAAGTTGTGCAGACTGTTATTAAATCTTTCGAAGAAGAGGGCCGATTAATTTACATTGGGGCTGGTACGAGTG
Organism: Bacillus cereus group sp. BfR-BA-01453; assembly: GCF_022662915.1. Taxonomy (NCBI): domain Bacteria; kingdom Bacillati; phylum Bacillota; class Bacilli; order Caryophanales; family Bacillaceae; genus Bacillus; species Bacillus cereus group sp. BfR-BA-01453. The sequence goes on from NZ_JAKUEN010000016.1 coordinate 25,129, forward strand.
GCCGTTTAGGTATTTTGGACGCAGTGGAATGTCCGCCGACATTTGGCACAGACGATAAAATGGTGCAAGGATTTATAGCAGGTGGGTTGAAAGCGTTTACTAAAGCGGTAGAAGGTGCAGAAGATCGCGAAGAATTAGCAGAAGAAGATTTAAAAAGTACTGGATTAAATGAGAAAGATACAGTGATTGGAATTGCAGCAAGTGGTCGAACTCCTTATGTTATTGGTGGCTTGAAGTACGCGAATAGCGTAGGAGCGAGTACAGCTAGTATCTCCTGTAATAAAAATGCTGAAATAAGTAAATATGCAAAACTAAACGTGGAAGTAGAAACAGGCGCAGAAATTTTAACAGGATCAACGCGTTTGAAAGCTGGTACAGCGCAAAAACTAGTGCTCAATATGATTTCAACAGCATCTATGATTGGTGTAGGGAAAGTATATAAAAACTTAATGGTAGATGTTCAATCTACAAATGAAAAGTTAATAGAACGATCAAAACGAATTATTGTGGAAGCAACAGGTGTTAGTTATGAAGTAGCAGCGGAGTATTATGAAAAAGCAGAACGTAATGTGAAAGCTGCGATTGTTATGGTGTTATTGCAGTGTGAGTATGGGGAAGCACTGGAGAAACTAAAAGAAGCGAAAGGGTTTGTGAAGAAGGCACTATAAAATAATAGGGAGGGGGATTCTATTATGAAGAAAGAAGAGAGAATGGCCAGAGAAATTTCAGAGCAACTTGGGGGAGTAAAAAATATTCGTGGCATTGCTCATTGTATGACGAGACTACGATTAACGCTTCATGATGAAAGTAAAGTAAACATGGACCTTTTAAAAAAGGTTGAAGGGGTTATGGGCGTTATTGAAGATGAGACGCTTCAAGTTGTCGTTGGTCCGGGAACGGTAAATAAAGTAGCAGCAGAGATGGAAGGTTTAACGGGACTGCGAATTGGTGAGGTGGCAGATCATCACCTTGAAGATCTTGGGCAAGAGATGAAGTCAGAGATTAAGAAGAAAAATAATACACCAGTGAAAAACTTTTTAAGAAAAATAGGAAGTATTTTTATTCCGTTAATTCCGGGTCTTGTTGCGTCAGGTATTATAAACGGGGTTGCTAACTTTGCGAAAAACGCAGGTGCTGATCCGAATGCAACATGGCTACAAATGTTACTACTTATTGGCGGCGGTATCTTTACATTCTTAGGCATTTTAGTCGGTTGGAATACAGCGAAAGAGTTTGGCGGGACTCCAGTTCTTGGGGCAATTGCTGGTATTTTAATTTTCAATCCAGCGATGGCGAACGTAAAGTTATTTGGTGAAGCGCTCGTACCCGGACGGGGCGGATTGTTTGCAGTTATTTTTGCAGCGTGGCTTATGGTTGTAGTGGAAAGACAAGTTCGAAAAGCTGTACCAAATGCAGTTGATATTATCATAACGCCACTTATTACTGTGTTAGTCGTAAGTATCGTAACGATGTTAGCAATTCAGCCGGTAGCAGGTTTCTTATCTGAAGGAATTACGAGCGGAATTAATGGTATTTTAAGTATTGGTGGCGCGTTTGCGGGAGCAGTACTTGCAGGAACATTTTTACCGCTCGTTATGGTCGGATTACATCACGGTTTAACACCGATTCATATGGAGTTTATTAATCAAACGCACGTAACACCTTTATTACCAGTACTCGCAATGGCTGGAGCTGGTCAAGTAGGTGCAGCCATTGCGATTTTTGTAAAAACAAAAAATAAACGACTTCGTAACGTAATTAAAGGGGCATTACCAGTTGGATTTTTAGGAATTGGCGAACCGTTATTATATGGGGTTACATTACCACTTGGAAAACCGTTTCTTACAGCTTGTTTAGGAGCAGCAGTTGGCGGTGCATTCCAAGCAGTTATGAAAACAGCTGCACTCGGAATCGGTGTATCTGGATTATCATTAATTCCGTTAATTGCTGATAATAAATATTTATTATATTTCCTTGGATTAGTAGTGGCATATACGTTCGGATTCATCTTTACGTACTTCTTCGGATTTAAAGAAGAAATGGCAGAAAACATATAGAGAAAGGGATTCCTTTCTCTTTTTTTATTCATAGAAAGGGAGATTCATATGCTAGGAGTATCAATTTATCTTTCAAAAGAGCGAGTAAAGAAACAAGAAGAATGGCTAAAAGTAGCGAAGAAAAACGGATTTTTATCTATTTTTACATCACTTCATATACCAGAAGATGATCCAAATACGTATAAAGAGTTAATTCAAATACTTGGGAAACAGGCTCTTGAAAATGAAATGGAATTAATGGTTGATGTTTCCCAAAAATCGCTACACCATTTAGGAATGACGTACGAAAATGTGGAAGAGTTAGTAGAGTGGGGAATTACTGGTTTACGAATGGACTATGGCATCACGCCAAAAGAAATCGCACGCGTATCTCACAAGATGAAAGTAGCTTTAAATGCGAGTACGATTACAGATTCATTTTGGAAAGAGTTAATTACTGAAAAGATACGGGTCGAGAATGTAGAAGCGTGGCATAATTTTTACCCGCGTCCAGAAACAGGACTAGCAAAGTCCTTTTTACAAAAACAAAACGAATATTTACATGCGTGCGGAATAAAAACGATGGCATTTATTCCAGGGGATGGGGAGAAACGGGGCCCGTTATATGAAGGATTACCAACGTTAGAAAAGCACCGCAATATGCGCCCGCTTGAAGCGTATTTAGAACTTGTACAAGATTGTGGTGTCGATAAGGTGTTAATCGGGGATATAAGCGGAAGTGTAGAAAGTGTACAGGAGATAGCGAGTGCGAGTAGAGGGATTATTCCGCTGCGGTACAAATCGTTTATAACTGATAAAGAAGTATTAAAAATAGTGGAACAAGTGCATACAAATAGACTAGATCCAGCTCGTGATGTTATTCGCTCAGTAGAATCGCGAGAAGAACATAAAGTGATTTTACAGCCGATTCATACCATTTCAAGAAAGAAAGGTAGCATTACAATTGATAATGAATTGTACGGTAGATATGCTGGAGAGATGCAAGTTGCTATACATGATTTGCCTGTAGATGAGAAAGTGAACGTTGTTGGCATGGTTGTAGAAGAGGATATTTCTTTATTGCCGTATGTTGGCGCTGGAAAAATGTTTCAACTTTTTTGTGCGATAGAGTAAAAGCTTGAATTAACGCTACTTTGTAGGAAAACATTATCCGTAAAAGGGATAATGTTTTTTGTTTTCTTTAAAAAAGTATTTGACGAATGAAATGAAATACCGTATTGTTTTGACTTGTAAATAAAAGTTCACCATAACAAAACAAAAAGGAGAGAAAAAAATGAATCAATATATTGGGAATTTAATTATTCGTATCGTGTTAGGAGTAACGTTCTTTGCACATGGTTTAGCGAAGTTTCAATCAGGTATCGATAACGTAGCAGGCTGGTTTACAAGCATTGGCTTACCGGGTGGTCTAGCGTATGGCGTAGCAACAGTTGAATTAGTTGGTGGTATATTATTAATTATCGGTTTAGGCGTACGATATGTAGGATTGTTATTTGCACTAATTTTAGCTGGAGCTATCGTAAAGGTAAATGGAGCAGCAGGTTTATTAGGAGATGGAAAGAATCCAGGATATGAATTAGACCTTGCATTATTAGCAATGGGTGCGTATTTATTCGTTGTAAAAGCAGAAGGATATGTAGATCGTTTCTTAAAAGAGAAAGTAATGAAAACGAAGTAGATTTTATTTATAAATTGTTGACTTGAATCATTATTGTAACTATAATAATTACAACGTATAGATTAAGAATAAAATAATTTAAATATTTTTTCGTACAAGTTGTAACGAAGTTGGTTACACCTTGTGCGAAAAATAAATAAAACGGGAGGAAGTAACATGTCTAAATCAAATTTAGAAATAATTCGAAGTACATATGAAGGATCAGCTTCTTCGAATGCAAAACATTTAGCGGAAGCCCTCTCTGAAAAAGTAGAATGGACAGAGGCAGAAGGATTCCCATACGGGGGAACTTATATAGGTGTAGAAGCAATAATGGAAAATGTATTTAGCCGATTAGGATCAGAATGGGATGATTATAAAGCAAGTGTAAATACATATCATGAAGTAAGCGGAAAAGATGTGATTATTGCTGAAGGTATGTATTCAGGAGTTTATAAAGAAACGGGAAAATCATTTGAAGCAGAATTTGTTCATGTATGGCAACTTGAGAACGGAAAAATTGTGAAGTTTAAGCAATATGTAGATAGTCATCTTGTTAGAGAAGCGATGAAGAGTTAATGCTTTTTAAATGGGGCGTAGGTATATGCATTACAATTATAATAATTTTCTCGTCTATAGTTGGCGGAAAGAAATTGCTTGCATATGTGGAAAAAGAAAATAAAAATATTCAAACCCAGCAAGTGGCAAACGAAAAAGAGAAGAAAGTTGCAGAAGAATCTCCGCAAGTTAGTGAAGGTGAAATTATTTCTACTATGCACAAAATGGTACACCAAAAGGTAAAATCCTCTGAAAAATGGGGATTTGTAGAAATGACAAACAAGGAAATTTCTAATGTGAAAAGAGATATTGAAAATAGCACAGGTTTTCAATATAAAATGAAGTTATTTTCTATTATAAATAGATGGGAAAAAGGAGATTTTTCTCAAACTGTTGAGGAGCATAACTTTTTATGGAGCCTTCAAGGTGGAGATACTGGCAAGGCGACGGAACGTTTATCGCCAGAAGAGGAAAAGCAGTATATAAAAGAAATGAAGAGAAAATAAAAACATCGCCAACCCAGATGACGATGTTTTTTCATTAAGAATGTTTTCGCATTAAAGGTCTAACAGGCTGAACGGCAACTGTTTTGAAATGAGAAAATAAATAACATCCTGTCACAACGATCATTGTCCCTACAATTTGAATCCACGTTAATTCTTCTCCGAGGAAAAGGAATGCTAAAATAGCTGTGAAAATGGGATTGAAGTTTAGAAAAATGCCGGATGTAGTTGCTCCTAATTTTTGTACGCCAATATTCCAAAATACCATGCAAAGAACTGTGGAAATAAGCCCTGTATATAAAAGTGAAGTTATGAAAGAAGTATTTATATTTGTAACAGTGAAGCTACCTATGTTAAATGGCAGTAATAAAATAACGCCGAAAATACCAGAGTATAGCGTCGCCATAAGTGGTGTCGTTGTCTTTGTTGCCCATTTACTACAAACAGAATAGATTCCCCAAATACAAACAGCCGCAATCATCCATAAATCGCCACTATTAAAATGTAGTGAAAATAAAAGGGCAAAGTTACCTTTTAATAGGACGAGGATAACCCCGAAGAATGAAAGAATCATAGATAAAATTTGAAGTGTATTTATTTTTTCTTTTAGAAATAAGACAGAAAATAGTGCAATAGAAATCGCGTTTAATGTAGAAATAAGCCCTACATTTGTTGCGGATGTTTTTTCTAATGCTAAAAATTGAAAGATGTTAAAAAGAGCAACCCCTGAAATTCCCATCAGTATTAACGGAAGTATCGCCGCGCGTTGTGGAATGATTTTCTTTTCTTTAAACCATACCATTGGTAATAAACAAACGATCGCAATTATCCATCTTAAACTTGTAAGTGTCATTGGAGATGCGTGATCAACAAGTGATTTTCCAACGACAAAGTTTCCTCCCCATAATAAGCTCGTTAGTAATAGTAAAAAGACATAAAAATAAGGCATATTAAAATCCCCTTTGTTGTAATCAATGTGAATTGTAAATAATTTTAACATTTTTCTTTATTGTGTAATATATTCTTTTGTATAATGGATAAAAATCGATAAAATGTTTTGTTGTAGAAGCTATTTAAAGAAAGATATTCAATTTTATATAAGTTATAAGGTGTTTTTTCGAATAATCATCGGTAAGAAATAAGGGGGAATTATAATGGAGTCGTCTGTTATTAAAGTGTTGGATGATTTAGATGTACAAATTTTAGATATATTACAGAAGGAGTCACAAGTAAGTAATGCAGAGCTTGCGCGACGTGTTAATTTATCACCAGCTGCGATGCATGCGAGAATTAAACGGTTAGATGGAGAAGGATTCATTGATAAGCAAGTAGCCATTTTAAACCAAGAAAAGCTTGGTTTTGATTTGTTATGCTTCATTTTTATGAGTACGAATATTCATCAATCGGATAAACTTGAAGTGTTGGAAAAAGAATTAGAAGCGATGCCGGAAGTGTTAGAATGTCACTGTTTAACAGGGGAGTATGATTATTTATTAAAGGTTGCAAATCGTGATCGTAAAGAACTAGAGCAGTTTATTAGAAAGCTAAATAAGCTTGGTATTACAAGGATACAGACGAGTTTAGCACTTCGTGAAATTAAATATTCGACGGTATTACCGATACGAAATGAGGAACCGAGCATCGATTAGATTGCTTGGTTTTTTGTTTGTATAAAGTGATTGACGAGAAGAAAAGAGAGATGTATTATTATATAAAATTGTGTATTAAAATTCATTTTGAGTTATAAATATTAATATCGGGGGCAAGGGGATAGCATATGAAAATCTGTAATGCGGTTACGAGTGATGTGAAAGAAATTTATAGTCTCATTGAAGTTTATGCAAAAGAGGGGGTAGTTTTACCGCGTTCTCTTTTGTCTCTCTATCAATATTTACAATGTTTATATGTTATGAAAGAAGAGGGGAAAATCGTTGGAGTTGCTGGTTTACATGTATTAGGGGAGGACCTTGCAGAAGTACGATCGTTAGTCGTTTCGCATACATATGCAGGGAAAGGTATCGGACGTATGTTAGTAAACCATGTAATAAATGAGGCAGCGAAAATAAAAGTGAGCAGAGTTATTTCTTTAACATATGAAACGGAATTTTTTCAAAAGTGCGGGTTTGATTTTGTGAATAGAGAGGCGTTACCAGAGAAGGTATGGATTGATTGTAGACATTGTCCAAAGGTAGATTATTGTGATGAAGTAGCGATGATTCGGTACGTTGGATGAAGCAAAAGAAATAAGAGCAGCTAGCAAAAGCTAACTGCTCTATTTAAGGGATCTCTCCAAGGGGGAGTGGAGAAAATATTATGTTACTAGCAGTATTGACAGATTATTAGGAAATATACAAATCAGATGAAAGAAATTTTAAATAAACTTTCGGCATTGACAGTTTTTAAAATATTCATGTACAATACATATGAATGACATTCAGTCATTTCCTGTGTCAGGATGTAGTTAGTTTGAAAACGGAACAAATACAAAAGGTAAATGAGGATGATAGTTGTTTATATAGTAGTGATGAAAGAGCATATTTTTTTAAAACAAAAATGACTGATAGTCAGTCATGAGAGGTGAGAGGTATGAAAAATAAAGCTTGGTTATATGTCATATTAACATGTATCTTTGAAATTTTTTGGGTGTTTGGTTTTAATACGGCCAATACTTGGTGGCATTGGATTATTATTTTAGGAGTTATCGCTGTTGATTTTCACTTCCTTTCTAAAGCGTGTGAACATCTTGCAACAGGGACTGTATATGCTGTTTTCGCCGGAGCTGGTACGGTAGGTACTTTCTTAATGGATGTATTCCTTTTCGGCGGGAGTTTCAGTGTAGGAAAATTATTCTTTATCGTGATGGTTGTAGCTGGCGTTATCGGTTTAAAGCTAGCTGATAATAAAGAAGATACTATGGAAGGAGCTGCTTAAAGATGGGTTGGTTTTTCGTATTTTGTGCTGCAATTAGTGAAATAGTCGGTGTGATCGGTCTTAAAATGTATAGTAAAGATAAAACGTTAGCAAATGGAGCACTTTATATAGGCGGGTTTGCTACATCCTTTGCATTCTTGTATACATCTTTCTTATTTTTACAAGTAAGTGTCGCGTATGCGGTTTGGATTGGTATTGGAACAGCAGGTGCCGTTTTATTAAACATGTTCCTGTTTGGTGAGTCGAAAAGTAAAGCACGTATCATTAGTGTAGCTCTTATTGTATGCGGCGTGACAGGGTTAAAGGCTCTTTCTTAAAGGTATTTGGCATTTTTATCTCCTAATTTTTTGTTAGGAGATTTTATTATGAAAAAAATGATTTCCTCGCAAAGTTCACTATCATTGACAGTACAATCGATTATCTTATAAAATGAGTGACAGTCATTCAATACGCGTGTGAAAGGGTTTAGATGATGAATAAAAAAGAGAAAATTGTCTATGCAGCGATTGAAGTATTTCAGGAAAAGGGCGTTGAAAAAACGAAGATTTCTGATATCGTGAAATTAGCTGGCATTGCACAAGGAACTTTCTATTTATATTTTCCTTCTAAGTTATCTGTTATGCCTGCAATAGCAGAAGTGATGGTTGAAAAGATGATACTTGCAGTAAAAGAAAAAGTTCAAAACGATGCGCCTTTCTCAAGTAAAGTAACGCAAGTAATAGATGCGGTGTTTCACTTCATAGAGGAATATCGTGAAATACAAGCTTTAATGTATGCGGGTCTTGCATCTACAGAACATATAAAAGAATGGGAAGCTGTGTATGAGCCTCTTTATATGTGGCTAAGTGAATTTTTAAGTGGGGCGAAAGAAGCTGGTGAAATTCGTGATTCGGTTCACGCAGAGCGAACAGCGAAGTTATTTATCGCTCTAGTTGAATCAGCAGCGGAACAAGTGTATTTATATGATCATAAAGATGATGAGCAAGTCGAGTTACAAAAGGCAGAAGTACTAGATTTTTTAACACATGCATTACATATAAAGAAATAGTGAGATGAACCTGTCTGAGAAGGTAGGTTCATTTTTGAGGAAAACTGAATGATAGTCATTCACCTAATGCGTATGTATGTGTGGAAGGATACAGTGAAATTCTAACGAGTAGGGGCATCTCTACTCATGATTAGCCCACAAATAGCAGGATAAAGAAAAAGCTTCTTGGGCATTATTTTTTGAGAGGAGCTTACGGGAAGAGGTGTTAAAAGTGAAAAAACCGATAAAAGAACAAAAGATGGTACTGGTCATTCTTTTGAGTAATATATTTATCGCTTTTTTAGGGATTGGATTAATCATTCCGGTTATGCCGTCCTTTATGAATGATATGGGTTTAACAGGTAAGACGATGGGATATCTCGTTGCAGTGTTTGCAATGGCTCAGCTTATTGCTTCACCTATTACAGGCCGGTGGGTCGATCTTTATGGTAGGAAGAAAATGATCATCATTGGATTATTTATTTTTGGTGTTTCAGAGCTTCTTTTCGGATTAGGAACTGATGTATGGATGCTCTATGCAGCGAGGGTGTTAGGCGGAATTAGTGCTGCTTTTATCATGCCTGGTGTTACGGCATATGTTGCGGATATTACATCTATACAGGAGCGTCCAAAGGCGATGGGCTATTTATCTGCTGCTATTAGTACCGGCTTTATTATAGGACCTGGAATCGGCGGATTTATTGCAGAATACGGTATACGTGTGCCGTTTTTCGTTGCAGCAGCAATTGCTTTTATAGCATGTGTAATTTCGATTTTTATTTTAAAAGAACCGTTAACGAAAGAAGAGCTTGCAGAGATTTCTTCTAATACGAAAGAATCAAGCTTTATTGGTGATTTAAAGAAATCATTACATCCAATGTATGCAATCGCATTTATTATCGTATTTGTACTTGCATTCGGTTTATCAGCATATGAAACTGTGTTTAGTCTGTTTTCTGATCATAAGTTTGGGTTCACACCAAAAGATATTGCGGCAATTATTACAATTAGTTCAATCTTTGGGGTAGTTGTGCAAGTATTTATGTTTGGTAAATTGGTTGATATATTCGGTGAAAAAGTGTTAATTCAAATATGTTTAATTGTAGGTGCAGTATTAGCGTTCGTTTCAACTGTAGTCTTTAATTATTGGATTGTACTTCTCGTTACATGTTTCATTTTCCTTGCATTTGATTTACTTCGTCCAGCTTTAACGACGTTTTTATCAAAAGCAGCTGGAAAAGAGCAAGGATTCGTTGCTGGTATGAACTCGACTTATACGAGTTTAGGAAATATCGCAGGACCAGCAATGGGCGGAATATTATTTGATATGAACATTCATTATCCATATGCATTTTCAGGAGTTGTTTTAATAGTGGGTCTCGCTATTACATTTATGTGGAGAGAAAAACAGCTAGCTGAAAGTTTTGCGAAGTAATAAAACCCCTTACGACGGTAAGGGGTTTTTGTTTTATAAGCTTAATCCAAACCGTTTTAATTCAATAAATATGCCCTCTAATTGCTTTCCTTTATCCGTTAATGTGTACTCTACACGAGGCGGAACTTCTGGATATACTTTTCTCGTTATAATGCCTTGAGATTCTAATTCTTTTAGTCGAAGTGATAATGTTTTCGGACTAATCCCGTCCATTGATTTTTGTAAATCACTAAAGCGTAATGTTCCTTCGATAAGAAGATCACGAATGATTAAAAACGTCCATTTTGTACTGATTACATCAAGGGTTTTAGCGATGGGACAAGGTATGCCAGGTAAACCTTTCGTTAATTCAACTGGATCTATATTGTTCATGGAACTAGCCTCCATAAAATTTTTTTGAATGAATTTGCTTTATAGTATCACAAAACTATACTTTTGGTAACTATATGAAAAAAATATCACTACTTCCATAAAGAAAGTTAGTGCATATACAATAGCAATACGAAATACAAAGGATTTAGAGGAGGAGGTGGTGATTTTCATGGGGATAAAAAAGTTGTTTGGGTTTCTTAGTTTGTTTGTTATTTGTATTGTGCTCGTAGCATGTGGTGTGGAACAAAAAACGGAAGTTCAGTTATTAAAAGAAATGCCAAAGCCAAAAGCAATGACAATTGATCCCTCACTAAGTAAAAAAGAAGCGACAGAAATGGTTCATGCGGCGCAGCGTTTTTATGCATTTTGGGATACAGGTAAGGAGGAACTTATTCCGCAGACTGTTACTGAAAATTTCTTCGATAATACGTTGCCAAAAGGGCGACCACAAGGTGTTGAAGGGTTAAAGTTTGCAGCACAAAATTTTCGTAAAGTCGTTCCTAATATACATTGCGAGATTGAAGATTTATTAGTCGTCGGTGATAAAGTAACAGCCCGTCTTTCTTTTACAGGAACGCATAATGGTAAGAAAATTAATTTTTTTGCAATTGACATTTTACATGTGAAAGACGGAAAGATTACGGAAGACTGGCATTTAGAAGATAATCTTACGTTGAAACAGCAACTTGGGTTAATAAGCGAGGAATAGAGTAGGGGAGAGGAAAACGATGAAAAATATATTTATTATAAATGGACATGAAAAATACGGTACAAAGGAAGGACGATTAAATAAAACGTTAGTGGATCATATGGTGACGGTATTAAGCGAGGACCATCAAGTGAAAACAACAACGATTCAAGATGGATACAATATAAAAGAAGAACAAGATAAATTTTTGTGGGCTGATGTTGTGATTTATCAAACACCGATTTATTGGTTTAGTGTTCCAGGATTATTTAAAACGTATATGGATGAAGTATATGAATACGGTTTGTTCTTTAAAGGTGCAGATGAATACGGAACAGGTGGTTTATTAAAAGAGAAAGAGTATATGTTCTCTACAACTTGGAATGCACCTGAAAATTCATTTGGAGATAAGACGAAGTTCTTTGAAGGAGAAAGTCTAGAATCAACGCTTAGTCATTTACACCGCGTGCAGAAGTTTCTTGGGATGAGTCCGTTAAAGAGTTTTGCTTGTTATGATGTGGTAAAGAATCCGGATATTGAGAAGTTTTTATTAAACTTGAAAGATCACTTAGATGAAATAATTCAATAATAGTTTGTATTGTGAAGAAGGTACTACTAAGGAGGTAGTACCTTCTCTCTTATGAAATACGTTGAAAATCTTTACTTATACAGGACTGTTTTAGTTTTTTTGATTTGAGTAAATGTTTCATATCAGAGATGTTATTGTATGAAAGCTGAGTATGATAATAGTTAATGTACTCAAGTAATGCAAAAATATAAATAAATAGGGTGAATGATACCCCGCCTAAAGGTAAGTCGGGATACAAAATTACAACATCAATAGTAAACGTAATAAATCCCGTGATAGTGAATGCTATATTAATCTTTTTAAGTATTTTTAAATATTGAATCATCCTAATGGGCGTAACAGATGTTTTCTCTTTTTTTAGTCGTTTCCACTTTACGTACCAGTAAATTACTCCTTGTAATAAGATAAACTCTAAAAGAAGAAATGAGACCCAAAAAGAATACAGGGAATATAAATGTAACGTAGGATAAGCATAATTAAGTAAGTAACTTGTGAAAATAAAAGTAATGACTGAAAATAATTCACCTGTGTATAGATAGGAAAGTCTTTTTTCTAAGGTGTGTTTCATGTTTTTCTCCTTTTATAAAAGCCCACATAATTTAATAAGTGGATGGCTGTACCCATAACTTCGCAAAATTTGCCCAACCGAATGAATCAATTGTTACGTTTTTTAAAGAAGAAGGGTATGTCTTTCTTTTTAAAACGTGATAGTTAAATAAAATGATGTGTTCTGTTTGTAAAAATTCTTCGATCTCATACATGAGCTCATAGCGCTTCTCCTTATTTTCTTCTAATAAAAATGTATCAAGTAAACAGTTAATTTGTTTTTCATAGTGCGGGTCCATGAACCGGTTTACGAAGCAACTTTTATTTTTAAATACATTTAAGAATGCAAGTTCATGATCGGCAGCAAACACTTCTCCCATGAAAATAATATCGGCATGCTGATCGATAGAACGGTTCATATAATCTGAAATGAGAAATGGGTGAAGCTCTACTTGTATACCTAAACTTTCACATCGTTCTTTTAAGAAATATGCATCATTTGCACTATCTTTAAATGCGAAGAAGTAAATATGTATCGTCTCTCCATTATAAGTGCTCTTTTTTAAATACTCTTTTGCTTTTTCTAAAGAGTAGGACCTTTTAGTAGCTTGGCGGCTTCTTTCAGGGAAAAAGCTTGATGCAGCAATTGTTCGTCTACCCTCTATGCTACGAAGTATCGTTTCAACATCATATAGTTCTCTCCAAGCCTTTCGAAAGTAAATGTCGTGATGAGGACCAGGTTTTGTAAAGTTGAATCCAGCATAAATACAACCTATTTCTTCTATTTGTATATCATGCCTTTCATTTTCTTCTTCATTTGGTAGTTCATAATCAGCATCGATTTGTACATGATCCGGAATACCCCAAAATTCAATACGATCTAATAACGCGCGTTCTTTAAAATAATGAGTGAACGCTTCGAGTACGATATTGTCTTCAGAGTAATGAGCAAGTTTGAAAGGTCCAGTACCTATATAATGATGATTTTGAATACTAGCATCACGCGGCAAAATTGCTAGTTGTATGGAACTTACATAGTGTAAGAAGAAAAGGTTGGGCTTTGCTAAATGGAACCTTATTTGCAGTGGTGATGGCGTTTCAATTTGAACAATTTCTTCTGTTAACCATTCAAAAGGAGAGTGAACTTCTTTTAGTCTTTCAAATGAAAATCGTACATCTTTAGAAGTTAAAACTGTTTCGTTATGAAAATATACATCCTTTCGTAAATAAAAAGTCCACGTCAGCCCGTCTTCACTTAATTCCCACGTATGCGCAATGTGTGGTTCCATTTTTTCCGTAACATCGTTATAAACGACTAACGTATCAAAAATTTGACTTGTAAGATGGCTTTCTGTAGTTACAGCCACAAAAGCCGGATCTAAGGGGAATATCTTTCTCGATATAGGAATCTTTAATATGTCGTACATATCATTTGAAGGTTCGTATCCAAAATGATGATGTAGTTTATTTTCTATCTTTTTTTGAAGTGCAAGGGGTAGGGGTTCTTTTAAAAGAAGAAAGATATCTTTTAATTTTTCTTGCGCTAACAGTTCATCTGTATAGGACTCAATCGCTTCTACGAAATTATGTATAAATAGAATTTCCGTTTTATTCCCGCGGCCTCGCCCTGGAGTCCAGTGAATTAATTGCTCCTCGCTCATTTTCTTTAATAAAATCTTTATGTTTTTCGTACTGCAATATAAAACATCCGCTAATTCTTGTAAGCTATTTCGCATATGTTGTTGATCTTGTGCATGTAGTCTTAGTCTAATGTAATAGTCCATAATTTTCATATATACACTTCCTTCTATTATAAAAGGGGAAACTCTTTAGAATATTCTAACCTTTTTCTTCCTTTTTTTCAAAGTAAAATAAGTAAGCATAAGGAGGGGGAAACAATGGGATTTTGGAGTATGCATCGAAATATAAAGATTAGAATTATAACTTCGTTTTTAACACGTACTGTATCCACGATGATTTTTCCATTTATGGCGATTTATTTTTCAATAAAGTTAGGTAGTGCGATTGCTGGTGCGTTACTACTTAGTAATGTCATAGCTTCGTTAGTAATTGGTTTATACGGTGGATATGTTGGAGACCGGCTTGGTCGTAAAAAGGTGATGATTATCGGTCAAAGTATACAAGTCATTTCCATTGCTTGTATGGGGATTGCGAATTCCGATTATGTAGATTCACCGTGGCTAACATTTATATTTATGTTGGTGAATAGTTTAGGATCTGGACTTATGAACCCTGCGACAGAGGCAATGTTAATTGATGTAAGTACACCTGAAAATCGAAAAGTGATGTACAGCATTAACTACTGGGCAATTAATTTATCCATTGCGATTGGAGCGATATTTGGCGGATTACTATTTGAGAACTATAGATTGCAATTGTTTATCGGATTAACAGCGATTGCAGTTATTACTTTATATGTGATGGCTGTATATATGGAAGAGGTGTATGTAGCTAGAAAAATAGTAGAGAAGAAAAATGTATTAAAAGATATGGCGGATAGTTATAAAGTCGTAATGAAAGATAAAGCATTTTTAATTTTTTGTGCAGCGAGTATATGTACATTATCGTTAGAGTTTCAAATTAATAATTATTTAGGAGTACGTTTGCAGAAGGAATTTGAAACGGTGCACTTTTTATTCGGGAATGGTGTTACGTTTGATTTAACAGGTATTCGCATGCTGAGCTGGATTTCTGCAGAGAATACAATTTTAGTTGTATTATGTTCAGCACTTCTTATTAAAATGCTGAAAAGCTTCAACGATTTGAAAATATTATATGTCGGCTTATTCATTTATACAATTGGATTTACAATACTCGGAACGAGCAATAGTTTATGGATTTTATTAATTGCAGGGCTTTTCCAAACGGTAGGCGAGATGATGTATGTGCCAGTGCGTCAATCTATTATGGCAGATATGGTACCAAATGAGGCGAGAGGTTCATATATGGCGATTAACGGAATGGTCTTTCAAGTGGCAAAAATGAACGGGGCATTAGGTGTTATGCTAGGTTCATTTATCGCATCTTGGGGCATGAGTGCTCTGTATTTTATCGTTGGTATGAGCAGTATTTTATTATTTATGAAAGCGATTGGGAAAGAGAAAGAGAAGTATGAGGAGGAGAGAAATGTTTCTCAAATTGGATGAAACTATATAAAAGCGAACCAGTTATACTGGGACTCGCTTTTTATATAATTTTTAGAACGGATCAACTTCAGCTAAATTCGGAGTGGTATCTGGCTGTAGCAAAAGATTTTTTAATGTGCCTACTTCAGAAAGAGTGACTAATATGTAGCCACTAATTAGTACAATAAGTCCGATGACGCGTAACGTTTGTAAGCTCACTTCATTATTATTCGTTTCCGTTGGATTTGGGGGCGTTGAAGGTGGATTGTTATTCATAAATATAGGCTCCCATCTTTTGTATTTATATATGTGTAAAAGCATGATTTAACTTATGGATAGGAATGATATAGTCATTTTCACTATATGAGAACTGCCTATGAAAAGTGATTAGAAATTTTGGGACGAAAAAAGGAGGTATCCAAAAGATTATTAAAACTGAACTTTTGGATTCCCTTCTTTTTATGTATCCCGATATTTGTGGAGGTCGGATTTCCTGTAAACGACCAGTTGGTGAGGGCTGATTCATTATTTTCATGTAAATAAAAGGAGGTTAGTTAACCAAAGTAGCTATCCTAATATACGCAACGATTCTTCAATAAACGCCGGGATGTCCTCAGGTTGTCTACTTGTGACCAGCTGATTTTGGCATACGACTACTTCTTTATCGTGAAAGTTTCCGCCAGCGTTTTTTAAATCGACTTCAATAGATTTATATCCAGTCACATCGCGTCCTTCAAGTGTTTGTGCAGTGATGAGTAATTGGGGTCCGTGACAAATAGCGAAAACCGGTTTTTCCGTATCCATAAATGCTTTACTAAAGCGAACGAAACGCTCATCCGCACGAAGTATATCTGGAGAAAATCCGCCTGGTATGAAGAGTGCGTCAAAGTTTTCTGGAGAAACATCATCGATACCTTTATCAATTACAATTTCACTTTTTCCTTGTTTACCGTGTACCGTTTTCCCTTTTTCTGCTTCAATAGTTGTTAATTCATATCCCTTTTGTTTAAAAGCTTCTGCTGGCTCTGTGTATTCTGTGTCCTCGAAATAATCCGTTATTAAAATAGCAATTTTTTTACTCATTCTAATCCGCTCCTTACATTATATTATCGGTTCCAGAATCGTCCTTGGGCAATGCCTTCTATAAATGACTCAATTGAAGTGTTTGTTAAGTTGTAAATTCCTGCTCCATCTAATTTGATTTTACTATTGTCTAAAGCATGAGGATCGCTAAGGACATAGGCTATCGGTTTAAAGTGTTTAAAAGTAGTTTCTGCAAATTCTAAAACAGGGGGTCGAATGGCAGATTCACTACTAAACACTAATACCGCATCAAAAAGTGCAGAGTCTGTTGTTGTATAAGTATCCGTTACTTTAATGGAATCATTGAACTGATGAATTTTATTATCTATGATGCTATAGTTCATTCGGTGTTGTACAAAAGCTTGAATCCATTCGGACAGAAGGGAGACGCTTGGGTCACCATTCAATAGAATTGCCACATTTTTGGAATCAGCTTTAAAAATAGTGTTGGACATACTTAGTGCAGGTGATTTTGCATCCGAATTTATTTCGTGATTTTCTTTAGGCAAAGGGGCTCCAATCATGTTAGCGACTTCCTTTGCTAATTGACGATCGACGTGGTTTAAAAGAGCAATTACATTTGCCTTCACCATGTCTGATTTGCACTTCCCAACTTCAAAGCAAAATGCATCTTTTATGTGCTGTTTTTCAATAGGGTTCATACTATTGTAGAAAAGTTTAGCTTGCGAATAAAAGTTAAGGAAGCTTTTACTGCGGCCTCTAATTTTATGTCCATCAATCTTTTCTTGATAATGCTCATATCCGCCCTGTTCGGCTTGGACGGTTGCTGGTTGATTATTATTCAAGCCATTAGGGTGATAGCTTGTTTGACCGCGATGAATCTGCATTTGATGCACGCCATCACGTTGATTATTATGAAAAGGACATACGGGCTGGTTAATAGGAATTTGGTGAAAATTAGGGCCTCCTAAACGAGATAATTGTGTATCTGTATAGGAGAACAATCTTCCTTGCAGAAGAGGATCATTTGAAAAATCAATACCTGGTACGACATGGCCAGGGTGGAAAGCTACCTGCTCCGTTTCTGCAAAGAAGTTATCAACATTTTTGTTGAGTGTCATTTTACCAACTAGTTTTACAGGAACTTCTTCTTCCGGCCATAATTTCGTTGGATCTAAAATATCAAAATCAAATGCATGCTCATCTTCTTCTGGAATTAGCTGCAATCCAAGCTCCCATTCTGGATAATCCCCTTTTTCAATTGCTTCATATAAATCTTGACGATGGAAATCAGGGTTTTTCCCAGCAATTCTTTGAGCTTCATCCCATACTAATGAATGAACTCCGAGGGTAGGTTTCCAGTGAAATTTTACGAAGTGGGCTTTTCCTTCTTTATTAATAAGTCGAAATGTATGAACCCCAAAACCTTCCATCATTCGTAAACTACGCGGAATAGCCCGGTCGCTCATCTGCCACATAACCATATGAGTAGACTCGGGGTTATGGGCAACAAAATCCCAAAATGTATCATGAGCGCTAGCTCCCTGAGGAATATCATTATGTGGTTCTGGTTTAACTGCATGGACAAAGTCAGGGAATTTAATAGCATCTTGGATAAAGAATACTGGCATATTATTACCTACTAAATCATAGTTACCTTCATCTGTATAAAATTTTGTGGCAAATCCGCGCACATCTCTTACTGTGTCATTGGATCCTTTAGAGCCTTGAACGGTTGAGAACCGTACAAATACAGGTGTTTTTTTTGAAGGATTAGTAAGGAAATCTGCTTTTGTATATGCTTCTAAAGATTCATAAAGCTGAAAATGACCATGTGCTCCAACTCCGCGTGCATGAACAATTCTTTCAGGAATTCGTTCATGATCAAAGTGGGTCATTTTCTCGCGAAAGTGGAAATCCTCCATTAAGGTTGGGCCTCTTAAGCCCATCTTTAAAGAGAATTCATCCTCGGCTATTTTTACTCCTTGGTTTGTTGTTAAAGCATGTTTGCGTTGATTATCCGTAACGTGGTGTTCCAATTGTTCCGTTTTTTTATTCACAATATAGGCCCCTCCTTTACGCTGTTAATTAATAGATACCCTTTTTGTTAGGATGTAAACATGTATTATCGTTTTTGTATGTAAAAATCATAAAACGTTGGTTGTACCAGTGATTCTTGTTTGAGAAGGGAAAATAAAAAAGCCAAGGAGATACTTTATTTTCTCCTTGGCATTTAAGATAATTCTTTTCGTTAAAACGAAGAAACGCGTTGTTTCGTTTTTGGTACAATAATAAATTTGATCCAGAGTAACCCGACAATCATAATGATAAGGCTATGTAAAAATTGACCTGTAGCAATGAGTATAACAATTGAAAATATAATGAGCTGAATGCTTAGTAATATAAAGATTAAGTGAAGAAATTGATTCAGTCGTTTTTCAGTATCAATTGGATATAATGCTACAATAATATTTCCCGAAAAATATTTCCACAGGGAACGGAGCTGCATAGAAATCATATATAGGACGATATATGCGATAGCGCCTTTTACGTATATGTTTGGTATAAAATATAAGGCGAAGGCACCAATCAGCCCTAAGCGAATATATATACCGAAATAATCATTCCCGCGTAAAAATGCGAGTGTATGTAAATAGAAGAAAGTTGCTCGTTTTTTATGTAATAAAGGTTCAATCCAAGTTGTAAGCCATTTTCTTTTATTTACTTGCTTATTTAGTTGCGGAACATCGGTGAAGATGCTAGCAAATTGATAAAAACGAACGTTCATTTTTTCTTCTTGTTCAATTATGTAATCCCACGGTATTCGTTTTGTAGGCTGCTTTTTCGTATATAGAAGCAGGAAAGCAAGCAGTAAAAGTAATCCCCCTAATATGAGAATGTTTGCTGAGTAAAACAGCATGTAAATAATGAGTGCGTTACAAGTAATACGAATGATAAGCCAGATGCTTTTTTCATGACTATCACGCCACATCCAATGTATGTACATATTCCAAGCTTTCGCAATCATTAAAACGATAAAGATTGTACATAAGAAAGGCACCGTTACTTGCAATGATTGTAGCGCAAGCGGAACGAGAATAAGAAACGTAAATAATAATGGGAAAAGCTGAATGATATAATTGTATAGAAGAGATTTTTTGAAATAAGATGTTAATTTCTCTTCTAGTGCTAGTAAATAGACAGCATCAGGTTTTTGAATAAATGTACGGATCGGGCATCTCGTTATAATGAATGTAAGTACAATCGTGATGAGTAGTAAAGATATTCCTTTAGAAGGAGATGCTTTTAGAAACTGAGCATAGTAGTATGCGCCAACGCATGAAATAAAGATAAAGCTATATAGTAAACCGTTAATCATACGTGCAAAGTATGTAATGATATTTTGCATATGTTGTTGGAAGCGGCTGCTCCATAGTGATTCGATTGACATGTTTTTCACCTCTTTGTTCTATTATATATGTTTTTAGAAAAGAAAAAACGAGCAAATTGCGTTATGCAACTTGCCCGTCTTTCTTTTCGTTATTTTTTTTCTGATCACGATTCATTAATGGATAGAAAGCAAAGCCGATTACGAATAAACCAATTCCGAGAAGGAATGTTTTTATATCGGCTGCGCCCGTTTTAATAACCCATAGTGCGTAGCAAAGTGCAATCACTGCGACTATACCATCTGTAATTCTTGCCCGCATTTCATTTTTATACGTTTCACCAGTTGCGACTAGTTTTAACTGGAAGATTGGTGAAACGAGATATGGAATGAGGTAGGCCAGTGTCGATACAGTAATAACGAATGTATAAGCTTCCGCAATTGTTCCTGATAATGTTGAGAATAAGAACACTTGCGACATAATGTTTGTTAATCGTAATGAATAAATTGGACTTCCTTTTTTGTTTGTTTTTGCGAAGAAGGAAGGGAAGAAACCTTCTTTTGCTGCTTGATATGGTACTTCTGAGCTTAATAAAATCCAGCCTAAAATCGAACCGAACAGGGAAGTAAGAGCAAGTAATGCCATCAGTTTCCCGCCGCCGTGACCCATTGCAGCATTTAATGCATCTGCTAACGGACGTTCTGAGGCTTGTAATGTATCAACGTGAAGTACACCCATTGTTAAAATTGTAATTCCTAAGTAAATCGCAACTGTAATAAGTAATCCCGCAACTGTTGCGCGTTTTACCGTTTTTGGAGAAACAGCACGGTTTGATAAAAGAACCGCTGATTCAATTCCGATAAATGCCCAAAGCGTCGTAAGAGCAGCTAAGTTTACTTGTGAAAGAAGGCCGTGTGATGCACCTGATTTATCGATCATCGGTGTGTACCATTGTCCAAACTTAGAAGCTTCGAATGCAAATAACGTAACGACGATGAATAATAGGAATCCAGTTACTTTCGTTGTTGTTGCTAAGAAGTTTAGCTTTCCAGCTCCGCTTACACCGTTTGTTAATATAATATGAGTTCCCCAAAGTAAGATGGAACAAATCGTAAATGTAATTAGTTTTCCGACTTCTACATTAAAAGAACCGATTGAAAATAGTAGTCGTGTATCTTTCATAATTGGGAAGAAGAGTGATAAATATCCCGCAAATGATGTAATGATGGCAACGTTACTTGCCCAGTTTGCAACCCAATAGCCCCATACCATACTGAAACCAGCCATTTTTTTCTTTTTTGGTGTTGAGAATAAAGCATATGCATGACTTTGTGGTCCTGTCGTTAAATCAGGACGACGAATTGCTAAATTACCGAAAACAAGAGCTAGCATTAAAACACCAAACCCTGTTGTTAACCAAGCTAAAGTGACACCGAGAGGGCTTGCTGTTTGTGCCAACGTACTTGGCACCATGAAAATCCCAGCGCCAACCATGTTACCGACAACGAAAGCTGTTAGTACCCAAAAGCCCCATTTTTTTTGTTGCATAGAAAATACCTCCAAAGTTAGTATAACCAAGTCAAGCGAGGAGATATGTATGTCTTCCTGAGTCAGGAAGAGAAGTCCCAAACAAAACAAAAAAAGCACGTAATTTGCCGCTACATGCTTTCTATCTTATAAGAAACCCACGACATACCTCTCGATAGCTCTCCACAAACGAGACGTTTGTGACAGTTCTGCACTTATTAAATGCAGACCCAGCAAGTGTGCATGGTGGACACAACTTACTTCGGCAATCATTCCTTTCTCATTCCTTCATCAATGCCACTACATCTCCAGAAATGATACTCTTAATGACTGCAACCTCTACCTCACCGAGATACGAATGAGGATTTAAATATTAAATTAACGTATTTAAGAGTAACAAATGTATTTTTATACGTCAATGGATATAGTAATAATCAGATTATAGAGAAGAGTTTGTGATTAAAAGGGAGAGGGATTAGTATGTAATATTGAATTTTCATAATATAATAAATGTTATTGACGCTAGAAGATTGAGGAGGGGATGAAGTATATGTCTGTATGTCATAAACATTCAGTAATAGGTGTGCTAGATTCGGGAGTTGGGGGATTAACAGTTGCGAGCGAAATTATAAGACAATTGCCTAAAGAGAGCATTTATTATATTGGTGATAATGAGCGTTGTCCGTATGGGCCAAGAAGTGTAGAAGAGGTACAATCTTTCGTATTTGAAATGGTTGAGTTTCTCAAACAGTTTCCGTTAAAGGCTCTAGTTGTAGCATGTAATACTGCTGCAGCTGCTACATTGGCTGCGTTGCAAGAAGCACTTTCTATTCCGGTTATTGGCGTTATACATCCGGGAGCAAGAGCGGCTATTAAAGTGACAAAGAAAGGGGAAATCGGAGTAATTGGAACTGTAGGTACGATACAGTCTAATATGTACGAAAAAGCATTGCATGAGCTTGATACATATTTGAAAGTGCATAGTCATGCGTGCCCGACTTTAGCTACAGTTGTAGAAAATCGATTAGAAGATACCGCATATGTCACGCAGCAAGTGAAACAAGCTTTACTTCCATTAACGAAAGAAGATATAGATACGTTAATTCTTGGGTGTACGCATTATCCACTTTTAGAGTCCTATATTAAAAAGGAACTAGGAGAGGATGTAACGATTATTAGTTCTGCAGAAGAAACAGCGATAGAGTTAAGCACAATTTTACAGCACAAAGGAATTCTGGCTGACACTCTGAATCCTAAGCATCGATTTTTTACAACAGGCTCTGTTTCTTCATTTGAACATATCGCTGAGCGTTGGCTAGGGTATCAAATTTCTGTAGAGTGTGTGGATTTACCTATAAAAGATGCTCGCATCTGTAACTAGGCTTTATTAAAGTACTTTTTGTTCCATAAATTAGGTTAGTTGCATAAGAAGGAAAAAATGCGCTTTTAATTGAAAGGATTAAGGTCATTTCAATTAAAGGAGAGGTTTGATTATGGAATTATTAAGGTCTCAACTATTTGCTTTAGAGTATATTTCAAAATATGCAGAGAACGAAAAACGTGAGGCGAAAGCAACAATTAATCATATACTTAACATGTCTAATATCACAGATGAAATGTTTGAAGAAGCTGTCGCTAATTTAAAATCTCATGCAAGGATCGCTTTACACTTTCATCCAGACAGACAAGATTCGAATATGAAAAATATTGCTGAAGCACTGCTTGAGCAAGGGAGATATAAAAGCCAGTTTGAAACATTAATATCTAACGGAAGCGTATCTGCTTATCCTGGCGGTGAACGTGACCTTTGGGAAAAGAGAATATTTGGAGGCGCATATCAATTGGAAGGCGTAACGAATGATCAACGGCCAAAGTATGGAGCGCTAAATTTGATGTTACATCCAGAGGGGCCCGCGCCGCGTTTTGGATCATGTTACTTTCTCTTATCTCCAAAAGTTTCTTCTCGCTCTACATATACGTATTTAGATTCGCATCAAGATCCAAAAGAAAAGGGGACATATGAAGAGTTTGATATGATTTTAGCTGCTCTTTTGGAAGAGACATTTGTAAGAGATTTTGCAATTGGTGAGGGGAATTTGACTCCAACAAGATTCATTCATCATTTACTGGCTAATCTGGAAAGGCCGTTTATAGATTTAGTAAACAAAGAGTCATCTCGCAATCTTAACCATTATATTGAAGCACAGATTCATGGAGAGATTTCACTTAAAGAAGACGTGGAGGCGCTTATTGTAGATCCTTCATTTAAGGGGACGGATGTAGGGAGAACTTTAGAAGGAATTTGTATGAAGTACGCTATTGATTTGTATTGGCACATGGGTTTTGTACTGCCGGTAGACGACGTTCCAATGAATTTTAGAGGTTCAAAAATGCCATCTTTAGCAAGGCGTATTGCACGGAATAATTGTATCGATGCCAATATAATTGGCTCTGCTGTAGTGGATTTGAAACGCAATCCATTATCTTGGAGTGATCGTGGAACTTATGAGGAAGTGCTTCAGGAATTAAAATTATTATGGCATGTTTTAGTTCGATTTGGAAAACCAAATCGGAAGTAGAACGAAATACTCTGTTTTTTGGAAGTATATATAGAAAAGAAGCTGATCTAAAAATAGATCAGCTTCTTTTTATAAGATTAAACTAAGTTTAATACAGTTACTTTTTCACGTGTCATAGACTCAAGGCTCTTACGAATACCTTGTGCGCCCATACCTGAACCTTTTACACCGATGAATGGGAAGTGGTCAGGGCCGCGCTCTGTGCGTCCGTTAATTTGAACAGAACCAGTTTCGATTTTGTTAGCAATTGCAAATGCTTTGTTAATGTCTTTAGTGAAGACACTTGCTTGCAGACCGAACTCTGATTTGTTAGCAATTTCAATTGCTTGCTCATCTGAAGAAACACGGATGATTGGAAGGATTGGGCCAAATGGCTCTTCCCAAGCAACTTTCATTTCTTCAGTTACGTGGTCGATTAATGTTGGGTAAATTAAGTTACGCTCACGTTTGTTACCGATAACAATCGTAGCACCTTTTTCTACAGCGTCGTCAACTAAGCCTTGAACGAAGTCAGCAGACTTATCGTCGATTAATGGAACGATTGTGCTGTCTTGTTCTGGAGATCCAACTGATAGTTTAGCTACTTGCTCTTTTAATAAGTCAACAAGCTCGTCTGCTACGTTTTCGTGTACAAGTACGCGTTTAATAGCTGTACAACGTTGACCAGAGTAAGAGAATGCACCGCTTACGATATGGTTTGCAGCATCTTGTAAGTCAGCATCTTCACGAACGATACCAGGGTCTTTACCACCAAGTTCTAATACAAGTGGAATCATGGAAGCTTTTTTTGCTAAATGTTTACCTGTGTTTGTACCACCTGTGAACGATACCATATTGATGCCTTCGTGTTCTACTAAGTAGTCACCAATTACAGAACCACGTCCCGTCGCTACGTTTACAAGACCTTTTGGAAGGCCAGCTTTATGAAGTGCTTCAACCATTTTAATCCCACTAATTGCACCTTGAGTTGCTGGTTTGAAAATAACAGCGTTACCCATAATTAATGCTGGTGCAAGTTTTGCAGCAGATAAGTTTACTGGGTAGTTAAATGGTGCGATTGCTAATACAACACCAAGTGGTGCGCGTTGGATAATCGCAAGTTTTGATTTTGTACCGCCCGGGAAGCTATCGCCCATCATGCTTTCTCCGTGCATATGTAAAGCTTCTTCGATCGTATAACGAATGAAATCAGCTGTACGAACAACTTCTTTCTTCGCATCTTTATATCCTTTACCGACTTCTTTCATAATGATATCGGCAATTTCATCCTGCATATTTACGAGCTCATCAGCCCATTTATATAAATACTTTGCGCGATCTTGTAGAGAAGCTTCCGCCCATGATTTTTGAGCTTCTTTTGCAGATGCAATTGCTTCATCTACTTCTCCGCGAGTAATTGCTTGTACTTGTCCAATTACTTCGTGTAAGTATGGAGATGGAATTTCGATTGTTTCTCCTGAAGAGCTTTCTCTCCATTCTCCATTTAAATAAAATTTGTACGTATTGCTAGTTGTCATGATTAGTCCTCCTAAAATAGCAACTTGTAAGAGTGAGTATAAGGTGATTGTATGGGGTTTGATAACATTTTTCAAATGAAATATTTGTGAAAACGATTTCTTATGAAGTTTTTATTTTGTATGCCCTTTCTTACAGAACATTCCCTTATTTCGAAATGATGGATCATATATTTTTATTCAATTTGTAAAAAAACAATTGACAGAATACTCAATAAAGTTATAAGATTATAAATGGAAAATAAATGAAGGAGGTGTGCGTAATGATTGTAATCGTAAATGTAATGGGTTTAGCTCTGTTAAATGGCAGAAAACATTTATATCATTACGCAACCCGTGCGGATATATAGGGCATTTTTGTCTTATAAAAAGCGTACGTTGCGTATATCGTAACGTACGCTTTTATGCATTTTTGTGCATATCGTCAAGCGGCGGTATGCTTTTTTTTGTTTATTTTCCATGTTACTAAATAAAACTTTGGAAGGTGGAAAAATGTGATGAGATTGTATGGGTTACGAAATGTAAATGTAATGGGTCTGGATAGCGGATAAAGAAATGAGAGATAAATGAGAACGAGAAGGGAGAGATTACATTGTTTTCAGTATTACTAAAGTTAAAGTGGTTTTTTAAGGAGCACTGGAAGAGATATAGTATCGCCATTGGAGCTCTTTTAATTGTGAATATAGTGGAAGTTATCCCCCCGAAAGTGTTAGGGGTTACGATAGATAATATAAAAACAGGAACGTTATCGAACGAAGCTATTATACAGTCTATTCTTATTTTAATTGGGGTTACGATAGTTGGATATGGCCTCACTTTCGTATGGCAACATCAATTGTTTGGCGGTGCATTCGTGCTTGAGAAAACGATGCGCTCTAAATTTATGGGGCATTTACTTAAGATGACGCCGACGTTTTATCAAAAAAATCGTACTGGTGATTTAATGGCGAGAGCAACGAATGATTTAAAAGCAATCGCTATGACAGCTGGTTTCGGTATATTAACGCTCGTAGATTCGAGTTTATATATGCTTACGATCGTCTTTATGATGGGATTTACAATTAGTTGGGAGCTTACATTTGCGGCACTTATACCACTTCCAATTATGGCATATGCGATGAATATATATGGAAAGAAATTGCATGAAAGATTTACAGTTGCGCAAGATGCGTTCGGTGATATGAACGATAAAGTATTAGAATCGATTGCTGGCGTGCGTGTTATTCGTGCGTATGTACAAGAGAATGCAGACCAAGAAAGATTTCATCATTTAGGAGATGACGTCTACGAAAAGAATATGAAAGTAGCTAGAATTGATGCACTATTCCAGCCAACTGTGAAAATGCTTGTCGGTCTTAGTTATTT
Source organism: Bacillus cereus group sp. BfR-BA-01453 (assembly GCF_022662915.1). NCBI lineage: Bacteria > Bacillati > Bacillota > Bacilli > Caryophanales > Bacillaceae > Bacillus > Bacillus cereus group sp. BfR-BA-01453. The sequence continues at coordinate 52,056 of NZ_JAKUEN010000016.1, forward strand.
AATTGGTTTAGTGTATGGCGCATATCTTGTATTCCAATCAAAGGTGACACTTGGTGAACTTGTGTCCTTTAACGTGTATTTAGGGATGATGATTTGGCCGATGTTTGCAATTGGTGAATTAATCAATGTTATGCAAAGAGGAAATGCGTCACTCGACCGTGTAAATGAAACGTTAGCGTATGAACCAGATGTAAAGGATCCGAAACATCCAAAGCTTGTACAAGAGCCGGATTATATTCAGTTTGATGATGTTACCTTTTCATATCCTTCATCAACTGAAACAAATTTAAAAAAGGTTTCGTTTACATTAAAACAAGGGGAAACGCTTGGGGTTGTTGGAAAAACAGGAAGCGGAAAAACGACGCTCGTACGTCAGCTTCTTCGCCAATATCCGCTTGGAGATGGAGATATTGCAGTCTCTGATGTGACATTAGATAAAATGACGAATGAAAATGTGCTTGGGTGGATTGGTTATGTACCGCAGGAACATATTTTATTCTCAAAAACAGCGAGGGAAAATATTTTATTCGGAAATAGGGAAGCGACTGAAGAGGAACTCGAGAAAGCGATTGAAATTGCAGTGTTTAAAAAAGACTTAGAGTTTTTACCAGAAGGGTTAGAAACGCTCGTCGGAGAGAAAGGTGTTTCTTTATCAGGAGGGCAAAAACAAAGGATTTCGATTGCACGAGCTGTTATTCAAAATCCAGAGATTTTAATTTTAGATGATTCTTTATCAGCTGTTGATGCTCGTACGGAAGCAGCGATCATTGAAAATATAAGAAGAGAAAGAAGCGGAAAGACGACGATTATTACGACGCACCGTTTGTCAGCCGTACAACATGCGGATTGGATTCTCGTTATGGATGAGGGAGAAGTAATGGAAGAAGGTACGCATGATCAGCTTATCCAAAAGGGAGGCTGGTATGCGGAGCAGTTTGAAAGACAACAGGGTGAAAGTGAAAGTGCGGATAGTGGGGTGAAAATATGAGCGTTTCAAAACGATTGTTTCAATACGCGATGAAAGTGAAAGGGACGATATTTGCAGCGATGTTAATGTTATTTATTTTCGTCATTGCAGAGCTTGCGGGTCCTTTCGTCGCGAAAACGATGATTGACGATCATATTGTTGGAATAGAGAAACCTTGGTATGAAACAGAAAAGAGTGACGAGGCTGTTTCGTATAATGGCACCTTTTATAAGCGAAGCGATCGCTTCCAAGAAGGTGAGAAAAAAGGAAAAGAAGTACGCGTGATGCAAGTCGGTTTTCAATATTACTTTGTACCAAATAAAGTGAATGTGGAAGGGTCACGTTCTGTAAAAGGTGATATGGTTACTGTTCAAAATGGTAAGGCGGTGCAAGTGTATAAAGCGAAAGCATTAACAAAGGAAGAAGTATTTGCGTTTTATAAGCCAGAAATAAACCGCTTATTATTACTTGGTGGAGGCTATTTTGCTTTATTAGTAGTCGTTTCATTATTTGCATACGGAAAGCAATTTTTCTTACAGAAGGCAGCGAACAAAATTATTCAAATTATGAGGGAAGATGTCTTTTCTCATATTCAAACGTTGCCGATTCGGTATTTCGATCATTTACCAGCAGGGAAAATTGTATCGCGTGTAACGAATGATACAGAGGCTATTCGTGATTTATATGTAACGGTGCTTGCAACATTCGTTTCAAGTATCATCTATATTATTGGGATATTCGCTGCGCTATTTTTACTTGATGTAAAATTGGCGACGTTATGTTTACTCATCATCCCAATTTTAATTGTTTGGGCTATTTTATATAGAAAGTACGCGTCTGTATACAATCATAAAATGCGTTCGCGTTTATCTGATATTAACGGAACAGTGAATGAATCCATTCAAGGGATGCCAATTATTCAAGCGTTCCGTCAAGAGCGTGAAACGAAAAAAGAGTTTGAAGAATTAAATGGCGATTATTTTAAGTATCAAAATAAAATTTTGAATTTAAATGCAGCAACTTCTCATAACTTAGTAGGTGTATTAAGAAATATCGCTTTCACATGTGTGATTTGGTATTTCGGTGGTGCTTCATTAAGTGCTACAGGCGTCATTTCTCTAGGGATACTATATGCGTTCGTTGATTATTTAACACGATTATTCTCACCGATTACAAATATGGTGAATCAGCTTGCTAACTTAGAACAATCGCGCGTTGCATCAGAACGTGTTTTTGAATTGTTAGAGGAAAAAGGGGAAGCAGTAGAAGAAGAACGTATACCTCGCTTACAAGGAAATGTGAAGTTTGATAATGTGTCGTTTTCTTATAATGGAAAAGATGAAGTGTTAAAAAATATTTCATTTGAAGCGAAACAAGGCGAGACAGTCGCACTTGTCGGTCATACTGGCTCAGGAAAAAGTTCCATTATGAATGTACTTTTTCAGTTTTACGAGTTTGAAAAAGGAAAGCTTACGATTGACGGTCATGATATAAAAGAGATGCCGAAACAAGCAACTCGTGAACATATGGGAATTGTACTGCAAGATCCGTTTTTATTTAGCGGAACAGTAGCAACTAATGTTAGTTTAGAAAATGAAAATATTTCAAAAGAGCGCATCGTAAAAGCATTGCGTGATGTAGGTGCTGAAAGATTTGCGAACAATATAAATGAAGAAATTACGGAGAAAGGAAGTACACTTTCAACCGGAGAACGTCAGCTTATATCGTTTGCTAGGGCGCTCGCTTTTGACCCAGCCATTTTAATTTTAGATGAAGCGACATCTAGTATCGATACAGAAACAGAGGCGATGATTCAACAAGCGCTAGAAGTTGTGAAAAAAGGAAGAACGACATTTATTATCGCTCACCGACTTTCAACAATTAAAAGCGCAGATCAAATTATCGTGCTTGATAGAGGGATGATTTTAGAAAAAGGGTCTCATGATGAATTAATGAAAAAGCGCGGGCGTTATTACGATATGTACAAAACGCAAATGGAAGGGAATCAGAGCGCTTAATAGGTATGGGGAGGAACTTGTGATTTTCACAAGTTCTTTTTTTAGTGAATCAGGACTGTTAAATAAGAAGTATTATTTTACCTTTCGTACAATAAATGCTATATTAAAAAATGTTACTTATTTTTTGTATGTAGCATTATTTTTCCCTTTTGTTTGATTATGAAGAAAAAGGATAAACTAAATAAGAACATTTTCATTGAAAAATTGTTCAAGATTGCATACAATCAATATAGTTTTTAAATTCCTATCAGAATACTTGGAGGATTACCATCATGAAGAAATTATTTTCAGTGCTTGCAGTAACTACATTAGCGATCGGGATTGTAGCCGGCTGCGGTAAAGAAGAGAAAAAAGATACAGCTAGTCAAGACGCGTTACAAAAGATTAAACAAAGCGGTGAACTTGTAATTGGTACAGAAGGTACATACCCACCATTTACGTTCCACGATTCAAGCAATAAATTAACTGGATTTGACGTTGAACTATCAGAAGAAGTTGCAAAACGTTTAGGCGTAAAACCTGTATTTAAAGAAACGCAATGGGATAGCTTACTTGCTGGTTTAGATGCAAAACGCTTTGATATGGTTGCAAACGAAGTTGGTATTCGTGAAGACCGTCAAAAGAAATATGACTTCTCTAAACCATACGTTTCATCTTCAGCGGCATTAGTTATCGCAAAAGATAAAGATAAACCTGCTACATTTGCTGATGTAAAAGGATTAAAAGGAGCACAATCTTTAACAAGTAACTATGCAGATATCGCTAAGAAAAACGGTGCAGAAATCGTTGGTGTAGAAGGATTTAGCCAAGCAGCAGAACTATTAGCTTCAGGACGCGTTGATTTCACAATCAATGATAAATTATCAGTGTTAAATTATTTAGAAACGAAAAAAGATGCGAAAATTAAAATTGTAGATACAGAAAAAGAAGCTTCAGAAAGTGGATTCTTATTCCGTAAAGGTAGCACTAAGCTTGTACAAGAAGTAGATAAAGCGTTAGAAGATATGAAAAAAGACGGTACGTATGACAAAATAACGAAAAAATGGTTTGGTGAAAATGTATCTAAGTAGTGCATTGATTTCAGATCGATTGTCTACTTGGATAGATATTATGCAGACTTCCTTCATGCCTATGCTGAAGGAAGCTGTTTTTACGACAATTCCATTAACGCTTATTACATTTATTATCGGTCTTATACTGGCAACGTTAACGGCGCTTGCACGTATTTCAGGTAGTCGTATTTTACAATGGATTGCTCGTATCTATGTATCTATCATTCGCGGAACGCCACTTCTTGTACAGTTATTTATTATTTTCTATGGCCTGCCAACTCTTAATGTTGAAGTTGAGCCATATACAGCAGCAGTTGTTGGATTTTCATTAAATGTCGGTGCGTATGCATCTGAAATTATTCGTGCTTCTATCCTTTCCATTCCGAAAGGGCAGTGGGAAGCAGCTTACACAATTGGGATGACATATCCGCAAGCGTTAAAACGTGTTATTTTACCGCAAGCAACGCGCGTATCAATTCCGCCGCTTTCGAATACATTTATTAGCTTAGTGAAAGATACTTCATTAGCATCGTTAATTTTAGTAACAGAAATGTTCCGAAAAGCGCAGGAAATTGCGGCAATGAACTATGAGTTTTTAATTGTTTATTTTGAAGCAGGTCTTATTTATTGGGTTATTTGTTTCTTATTATCAATCGTACAACAGATGTTAGAAAAGCGTTCAGAACGCTACACATTAAAATAATCCTTTTACAAAAGGAGTTTTTGTTTTTATGATTTCAATTCAGCACTTACAAAAAAGTTTCGGAGATAATACCGTACTAAAGCATATAGATTTAACAGTTGAGAAGGGCGAGGTTGTTGTTATTATTGGGCCGTCTGGATCTGGTAAAACGACATTCTTACGTTGTCTCAATGTATTAGAAACGCCAAACGCTGGTAATATTCGTATCGGTAATAAAGAGCTTAACTTCTCTCAAAAAGTAACGAAGAAAGATATTGTCAATCTTCGTACGCAAACAGGTATGGTATTCCAGCACCATAATCTATTCCCGCATTTAACAGCACTTCAAAATGTAATGGAAGGGCTCGTTACAGTGAAAAAGATGGGGAAGGAAGAAGCGAAGAAAAAAGCAAACTATTTCCTTGAAAAAGTTGGTTTAGCAGATAAAGTTGATTTATATCCGTTCCAACTATCAGGCGGACAACAACAGCGCGTTGGAATTGCTCGCGCGCTTGCAATGGAACCAGAAGTGTTACTATTTGATGAGCCGACGTCAGCGCTTGATCCTGAACTCGTTCAAGAAGTTCTGAAGGTCATGAAAGAGCTTGCTAAAGAAGGCATGACAATGGTCATTGTAACGCATGAAATGCGTTTTGCACATCAAATTGCGAACCGTGTTATTTTCATGGATGGCGGTGTCGTTGTCGAACAAGGTACACCAGAAGATGTATTTACAAATCCAAAAGAAGAACGTACGAAGAAGTTTTTACAAATGTTGCAATAAATGAAGGAAGGTCTCAAGGCATATGCCTTGAGACCTTTTTTGCCATATATATTTATTTGTGGAATCCGCCAAGGCTTTGCTCAGCCATTGCAACTAGACGTTTTGTGATTTCGCCACCAACAGAACCGTTAGCACGAGCTGTAGAATCTGCTCCTAATTGTACACCAAATTCTTGAGCGATTTCGTACTTCATTTGGTCGATTGCAGCTGTTGCTCCTGGTACTACTAATTGATTTGAAGAATTTTGGTTTGCCATAGGAATATATCCTCCTTAGAGTTATAAAAATTTTTTTGGTTGGACTAGCTGGAGTTGAACCAGATTATCGCCCCGTTTGGCGCTAATCCATCGGTAATTAAGTTTGTACTCATAGTATGGATGTTACCTAGAAAGATATACGAAATAATAATTTGTAAATTTTGTAAAAAAGTCTTAGTGATTTCGTAAATTATGAAATAAGAGTAATCGTTGTATTTTTTAGAAAGAAGGCTAAACTAAGAGCGATATGAAATATATTTTTCTTTTTGTATCCTGCTATTTTGAGGCAAATGTAAGTGAGAAAGGGGCAAGCCGCTCCTATACGTAGCTAGATACAATTATATGGAGGAATCGTGATGGGAATTTGCCCGCTTTGCAACGCATTAGAATTACAAACATATTCTTGTCAAAATTGCCAAAGTATACTCCAAGATTATGGGAAGGCTGTAGATTACATAGACGATTATAGTGCGTATATGGACCAAGAATTATTAAGTGCAGTAGATGGATTCACACATAATAATTCAAATGAATATTGCAATCATATTTTTTATTGCGGAGTATGTAACGTGGAAACAGAGTTTGTAGTAAAACTCGTGTAAATAGAAAACTTCCACCTTATGAATGAGGTGGAAGTTTTTGTTTTTGTATTTGTGAGTGAATCATAGGAGACGGAATATGCTCGTTGTTTGAGGAAGTCTCTGATTTTATTTGAGACATTTTTTCTTTTGTATCGCGCAAAGAATGTTCAGTTAAGTAGATGGCATATTCGTAAAATAATTGGCGCGTTAGTTCACTTTGTTCTTTTAACTTGGCATCTTGGAACACAGTTCGCCCTGGTTTAGAGTTTGCTTCAAAGAGCCATGGGTTTTCCTGCGTGTCTAAACCGATATCAAAACCGATTTCTCCAATATTTCCGGTTACTTGTTCATCGAGCGCGTAACTAATTTGTAAGGCTGTATGTTTTAATTTATTTTCAATTTGAATTTGTTTCGTTGAATCAGGAAAAAGTTCTTGTAGCAATTTTGTATCGCCACCGCTATTTACATGCGTTGTTAAGCTACCTTTGCCAGCAATTTTTGCCACAATTGCGCTGACCATCCATTGGCCGAAATGATTTTTATTTGTATGAATGCGGAAATCAACAGGTTGCCCATCGAAGCGAAGTAAGGAAATACCTTGTTGTACGATAAACTTTTTTAAATCATGTCCTTTTAACACATGGTTCAGAAGCGTTTCTAATGATTGGTACTTTCTTAGTTTATTTTCTTCATTTTCGCGATAACGACAGTAGTAGCAATTATCTGCTTGAGAATAAAATAGTTGATGAATATTTCTACCGAAGCTACCATGAATCGGTTTCATGTAAATTGATTTATACGTTCCGAGAAATCGTTCCACTTGTTCGAAGTGCTGAAATGTTTCTGTGTTTGGTAATAACGGCATGATGGATTCATCTTTCATAAGAAGTTGATGTACTTCCCATTTATTAAAAAAACCTGGGTTAAACCATGGAATAGAATAGTCATGCTCTAGCTTTCTTTTTGCTCTTACGATCGGTTTATAATTTTCGGCTTTCCGATTTGGTAATCGATCGTAAATGACATTCGGTAAAGGTACTTTTTTCTTTATCCACTTTTCCTCTTGAAAGAAATATCCTTCAATTGTTTCGTATTCCCAGTCTATATGTTGCACACCAAAAACGAATACAAATGGTCGTAAGGTGAATGGTGGCGTTAGTAACTCGCCAAGAGAAGTGGAACGGTTCCCTAAAGGATTAGAAGCGTCATCGTTAAAACCAGTTGTGAAAATCCCAATTAATGGTCCGAAAATAATCGTTTGGTTTTGTGTAAATGCATGGATAGTAGTGGAATGAGGAAGTAAAAGTTTCTCTGCAATTTGTTTTCCAATAATGATTTCGCGAGTAAAGGAATAATGAATTTTTACATCTTCACTTGCAACATGGCGTAGACCAAAGGAAAGGGATGTAATTGGTGGTGTGATGGAAAAAATATAAGGTAAAGTAATACTATTTGGATGCTCATCTGAAATGTTTAATGTATATATGTGCTCTTTCAAAATAGACTTACCCCCTTTCATTATGGTGTAAAGCGACTAAATTTTAATGGTCCGTGATATATTTTTTCGGCTAATGAATCACTATGACGAATGTAATGTTCGTACGGAGGAATCGTGTTGACATACATAAGCCAAATTGCCCCTTTTTGATCCATAATAGTGGAAAGCTCTAGCTCAAATAACGAAGAATAAGATTGATCTAATGTTTGAAACACTTCATTTATAATGTCTTGTAAAGCGTCCTGTAATAATTGTACACCGGTACTAGATAGTACGTATTTAATTTTTGAAAATGCATGCAGCGAGGAATCATCGGTTGCCGACAGTAAAAGTTGATTCGGAAATGAACTTTTTTGTATAAACTGACCGATAACGTTCCATTTCTGTTCTTTATTTTTTTGTAAAATGGTCCGAATATGAAGTGGGTATGTTAATTGATTTGGTGGTTGCAGCATTGTATGGGTGATGTAACGTGCTGATCGTATATTAGATTTGTACCAAGATATAAATTCATCAGTCCGTTTCATTTGAGTAGAATCATGATAGGCGTCATTTATCGTATCAATATGAAATGTTTTATTTTTATAAGCGACCCGGTACAGACTTTCATTGGAATGTGCGTTAGTAGGACGTATAATAATATCTTTTGTTTTTAATAACAGTTTGAAAACGTTGTGTATCGTTGCTATTTCAAATTTTGGTATATAAGGTGATAATTTTTTATTCGTGAGAAATATATCATGTAGTTCGCTTAAGTCAATGAGTGTGTTATTTAAAAAGGTAGTGGAAGGACGGTTGTGTAATGAGTGAATAATTGACTTTGCTTTTTCGATGTCTGTTTCCTCGTTAAAAGAAGAACGATCGTATATATAAGAAGGAATAGGGAATGTTTGCTCTTTCCATTTTCCTGTATCTGTATCATAAATCAGACCAGAAATAAGATCTGTTTTAGGATCAATACCAAACGGCGTAAACTGTGCAACGACATTATGATAAAGCCGAGCGCGTTTAGCGATTTCGGTGTAATATGTTTGCTCATAATGAGGCTGAGAAGTTAAAATACCGAGAACCAACGAAATCACTCCTTTACTAACAAAATGTTGGCATAATAGGCGAAGCTATATATTGCAAATACGTTTTTATACCATTATACTTTTGTCCGTATGATGATATGCTATGGTTTTGGAGAAGCGAAAGGTTGATTGTAATGAATATATGGTTAAGTATGTTAACGACGACAGGGCTCGGAGCGATTATTGGAGGATTTACAAATCATTTAGCGATAAAAATGTTATTTCGTCCTCATCGTCCTATTTATATTGGGAAATTTCAAGTTCCATTTACACCAGGATTAATTCCGAAGCGCCGCGATGAGCTTGCTGTTCAATTAGGGAAAATGGTTGTTGAGCATTTGTTAACACCAGAAGGAATCGGAAAGAAGTTAACAAATGAAGAGTTTCAAAAAGGTTTAATCCACTGGGCACAAGTAGAAGTGGATAAAGTAATTATGAATGAACAGTCACTGCGACACATGTTAGAAAAATGGAACATAGCGCATGTAGAAAAAGAAGCGACCGAGAAAATCGAACAGGTAATTACAGAAAAGATTCAGGTATTTTTAGAAGAGTACTATACATATACATGGGAACAGGCTTTACCTCATTCTGTTCATGAAAAAATAGAGAGTGCGATTCCAAATGTTTCAGCATTTATTTTAGAACGAGGAATCAGTTTTTTTGAAAGTGAAGAAGGGAAAGCTCGTCTTTCAAAAATGATTGATGATTTCTTTGCTTCTAGGGGTACATTGCTTAACTTAGTCGGAATGTTTTTAGGAAATGTAAGTGTAGTGGATCGTGTGCAACCAGAAGTCATTAAGTTTTTAGGGCAAGATGGCACAAAGCAGCTTTTAACTGATGTACTGCAAAAAGAGTGGGAGAAGTTAAAAGGAAGAGATGTAAAAGAATTAGAAACGTTTGTAGAAAAAGAAATGATTGTAAACTCCATATTGTCAGCTGTTAACGTTGAGGAAACAGTGAGTAAGTTTTTAAACCAATCTGTACAGCAAGTATGTGAGCCAGTTCGAGAAACAATTATGGAAAAGGTAGTTCCAAGTGCAGTAACGAAAGGCTTGAAGTGGGGAGCAGAAAACGTAGCGAGTATACTAAATAATCTCCACTTGGCTGAAATTGTCCAGCAAGAAGTGTCTACATTTTCAACGGAGAGACTAGAAGATTTAGTTCTGTCCATTACAAAAAATGAACTAAAAATGATTACGTATTTAGGTGCCTTATTAGGCGGAATGATTGGAATCGTGCAAGGGTTATTACTGTTGTTTCTTAAATAATAAGATATGTACATACAAATAAAAGTGAAATTTCTTCACATCTCTTGCATAGTTTGATATGGTAAGAAGAGGTGCGTATGTAAATGCACGTAAAAGGCAGTGCGTATGAAAAGCGCTAGCCTTCTAAAGGAGGAAAAATAAAATGACAAAAAACATTCATGATGTAGCATATGAATTACAAAAAGCAATCGCTGAAAACGATGACTTCAAAACGTTAAAAGAGAGCTACGCAGCAGTTCAAGCTGATGCAGCTTCAAAGAACTTATTCGATGAGTTCCGCACAATGCAACTTAGCCTACAACAAAAAATGATGCAAGGCCAAGAAATTACTGAAGAAGACAACCAACAAGCACAAGAAGTTGTAGTTCGCATTCAACAAGATGCTAAAATTACAAAGTTAATGGAAACTGAGCAACGCCTAAACGTTGTAATCGGTGATGTTAACAAAATTATCATGAAGCCACTTGAAGAATTATATAGCGCGCAACAACAAGCGTAATGAGAGAAGACGCCCTAGTATAGGGGCGTCTTTTTTGTTTGTTATTTTTTGAAATACTCCGTTTCAATATTCTTCTCCTTCAAAAACTTTTCAATTTCTTTTTGCTTCCTACCATTAACTTCCTCAAAGCGCTTTGTAAAAGAAAAATCAGTCTTGAACAAGTTACCATCTTCAGCGAGTTTGTCTAATTCTTGCTCTAGTTCTACTGAAAGTGCCGTAGACGCTGAAATGTAATCATGAATTTCCTTTGAAGGCTGTTTATAATCATGAGGGATCGTATTGTTATTAATAAAATTAAGGAAATTCGCATCGTTTTGTTGTGCTAAATCTACTAGTTGTTTTAATTTTTCCCGGTCGGATTCCGTGACATTCTCGTCAGACATGGCTGACGAAAGTGGGACGATGTTTTCGTATAACTCTCCGCTATAATCTAAATACGTTTTTATATTTTGTTTTATTTCATCTTCGTTAATCGTTTCATTCTTTTTGGAGGAAGTGAATATCGTTTCCGGAATTTTAATCGTAACATCTTTAATAGATTGTACATCGTTTTCTTCCTTAGGTTGTGCACTGTTTGAACAAGCTGGTAGAAATAAAAGAGTAAGTAGCATGAGTGAATATAAAGTATATTTCTTCATTTTAATCTCCTTTTACATTCATTAGTGTCTTTGTAAAATAGCTATATTCCATTTCAAATACTTTACTAAAAGTGCGTATAGATGTTTGACCATTTGATAACATATGACGGATATGAGTAAACCGACGCAAAAAGCGATGAACACATTATAAACATCGGAGTAACTAATTTGATGAAACCCTGTAAAAAATCCTAACCCTATTAATAAAATAGGGGAAATGATTAATACTGGAGTGGCAATGATAAGTGCTAGAATAATCGGTAATAAAAAGAGTAGTACGAAAAAGGCGACAAAGACAAAGGCAAAGTTTAAAACACTTAAGCTCATAACAGAAAATAGTGCAGTTATCATATTTTTGAAGCTGCGTTTCTTGTCAGCATTGCTTATTGCATAGGAAACATTCAGTTCTTTCGCGATCATTTTAGGGTTTCCTAGTTTTTTAGCAATTTCTTCTTCACATTTTCCGTCTTGTTTACCACTAATAAAATGAGTTTCATATTCTGAAATAATATCCTCCTTTTCTGAATTAGGTATATTCCGTAGGTAGGAACTAAGTTGGCTTAAAAACTCACTTTTGTTCATTGCGATCACTTCCCTTTATAAAATAATGAATTATAGCTGAGAATCCGCTCTTTGTTGAGAGGGGGATATACTAACTACGAATGTTATTCCAATTAATGGGTGTTCCAATATTTACAAATATATCATTTAGTAGTGTTCTTTACAAGGTACTATTATTTTTAAAATACTGTGATGAGATGGAAGTTTTTTAGATTTTTTCGAGAAAATATAAAAATATTATTTTAGGATAAATAAAGGGTTGTAAGCGCATTCCTTAATGAGCGTCATAAAACTGTCAAATTCATATCATTGGAAAAATAATGCATTTGTAATATAATGATAAATAATACTTCACCACGTTAATTAACTAGGTGAAATTAAAATCTTTATTACACAAATTATGAAACAAAGGAATGATTAGTTTGAGTACAGGTGTAAAAGCAAACGACGTGAAGACAAAAACAAAAGGAGCAGATCTTGTTGTTGATTGTTTAATTAAACAAGGTGTTACACATGTTTTCGGTATTCCAGGAGCGAAGATTGACTCTGTATTTGATGTACTGCAAGAAAGAGGACCAGAGTTAATTGTTTGTCGTCATGAACAAAATGCAGCATTTATGGCAGCTGCGATTGGTAGATTAACAGGAAAACCGGGCGTATGTCTTGTAACTTCAGGACCAGGGACATCAAATTTAGCGACAGGTCTTGTTACTGCGAATGCGGAGAGTGATCCCGTTGTTGCTTTAGCTGGTGCAGTTCCGCGTACAGATCGATTAAAACGTACGCACCAATCTATGGATAATGCTGCACTATTCGAACCAATCACAAAATATAGCGTAGAAGTAGAGCATCCTGATAATGTGCCAGAAGCATTATCAAATGCATTTCGAAGTGCGACTTCCACAAATCCAGGCGCTACTTTAGTAAGTCTTCCGCAAGACGTTATGACTGCGGAAACGAATGTAGAGTCTATCGGTGCGCTTTCTAAGCCACAGCTTGGAATCGCTCCCACACATGATATTACATACGTAGTAGAAAAAATAAAAGCAGCAAAATTGCCGGTTATTTTACTCGGTATGAGAGCAAGCACAAATGAAGTGACGAAAGCTGTTCGTGAATTAATTGCGGATACAGAACTTCCTGTCGTTGAAACATATCAAGCAGCTGGTGCGATTTCACGTGAATTAGAAGATCATTTCTTCGGCCGCGTTGGATTATTCCGTAACCAACCGGGTGATATTTTACTAGAAGAAGCGGACCTTGTTATTTCTATCGGTTATGACCCAATTGAGTATGATCCGAAATTCTGGAATAAACTTGGGGACAGAACAATTATTCATCTTGATGACCATCAAGCAGATATCGACCACGATTACCAACCAGAGCGTGAATTAATTGGTGATATCGCTTTAACTGTAAATAGCATCGCGGAGAAATTACCGAAACTTGTATTAAGTACGAAATCAGAAGCAGTGTTAGAACGATTACGCGCGAAATTATCAGAACAAGCAGAAGTTCCAAATCGTGCTTCAGAAGGTGTTACACATCCGCTTCAAGTGATTCGTACACTTCGTTCTTTAATTAGTGATGATACAACTGTTACGTGTGACATCGGCTCCCATTACATTTGGATGGCAAGATGTTTCCGTTCTTATGAACCACGTAGATTATTATTTAGTAACGGTATGCAAACGTTAGGTGTTGCACTTCCTTGGGCAATTGCTGCTACTTTAGTAGAACCAGGTAAGAAAGTAGTTTCCGTATCAGGTGACGGTGGTTTCTTATTCTCAGCGATGGAATTAGAAACAGCGGTACGTTTAAATTCTCCAATTGTACATCTTGTATGGAGAGACGGTACGTATGATATGGTTGCGTTCCAACAAATGATGAAATACGGTAGAACATCAGCTACAGAGTTCGGTGATGTTGATATTGTAAAATATGCAGAAAGTTTCGGTGCGACAGGTCTTCGCGTTAACACGCCTGATGAATTAGAAGGGGTATTAAAAGAAGCATTAGCAGCAGACGGCCCTGTCATTATTGATATTCCAATCGATTACCGTGACAACATTAAATTAAGCGAAAAATTATTACCAAATCAATTAAACTAATGGAGGCAGATTTGAGATGACGGTTGCGCAATTAATTGATATTGATGCAAAAAGAACGAAAACGAGTAATGAAGTATATCAAACATCTACAATGCTTGCGCTATTAGATGGTATATATGATGGTGTGATTAGCTTTGAAGATTTGAAAAAACATGGTGATTTCGGTATCGGCACATTTGATCAATTAGATGGTGAAATGATTGCGTTTGATAACGAATTTTATCATTTACGTTCAGACGGTTCAGCAGAAAAAGTAGAGCCAGAAGAAACAACACCATTTGCGACTGTAACGTTTTTTGAAAAAGAAATGAGTTATACGATAGAGCGTCCGATGAATCGTGAAGAAGTGGAAGCATTATTACATGAATTAATGCCGAGTAAAAACTTATTTTACGGTATTCGAATGGATGGTACATTCCGCGAAGTAAGAACGAGAACTGTTCCAAAACAAGAAAAACCGTATACACCGCTCGTTGAAGTGACGAAATCACAACCAATCTTTTCCTTTAAAAATACAGAAGGTACGCTTGCTGGATTTTGGACGCCAGATTATGCGCAAGGTATTGGTGTAGCTGGTTTCCACTTACATTATATTGATGATGAAAGAAGCGGAGGCGGACATGTTTTCGATTATGTTGTTGAAAACTGTACGATCCAAATTTGTCAAAAAGCTCATATGCATTTAGCACTTCCAGAAACAGCTGACTTTATGGCAGCTGAATTATCTAGAGAAAACTTAGAGGATAATATTGCGACTGCGGAAGGTGCGGAGTAAAAAGGGAGAGACTGTTCCATTTTGGAACAGTCTTCTTTTATGAATATTTTTTGTTGAATCATTTATTTCTTTGAAACAAACGGATGCCCCTCATAATAAAAACGCCACGGATAATGTACAGCTTCTTCTGCATAGTCAATGTTAATTCGAGGTCCGGCTGTTATTTTATATTGTGATGATATGTGTTCTTCTTCTCGGACGAGTTCAATATGCAATGTGTCACTTTGTAATGATACGCCTCGTTCTTCTAAAGTAATGCCGAGGGCACGGCATAGTTTGCCAGGTCCGTTCGTTAAATTTTTATACTGCGCTTTTGTAAGGTCTGTTTTGTTGTAGCGCGCTAGTTTTATTTCTTCTATTCCATCTACCGGTTCAAGAGCTCGAATGAGAACACCTTGCGGGGTACCCACTGGTGCTGTAATGACGTTGAAACAATGGTACATACCGTAAATTAAATATACGTAAGCATGTCCTGGTGCGCCAAACATGACTTCCGTGCGATCAGTCCGTCTGCCGCCGTAACTATGTGCGGCCTTATCACCCGGCCCTTTGTATGCTTCTACTTCAACAATGATTCCACTTCGTTTTATTCCATCTACAATATGAACAAGTTTCTGTCCGAGTAATTTTTTTGCGACTTCTAACGTATCGCCTTCATAAAAGGAAGGAGGTGCCTGCATTGTACTATCTCCTTTACTGAGTGTATATGTATATAGTAAACCAAATTTTCAGTAGAAATTCTAACTCGTTCTATTTGCTACAGTTATTTCATAAATTATGGATAGAGTACAACAGCGAAGAGGGGGAGTGCGACATGATTTATCGCTTACTAGCACTTAACATAGATGGGACACTACTATACAACAACGGAAAAATTGCAAAAGGAATAAGAGAAACAATTGAATTTGTAAAAAGAAAAGACGTATACGTTACATTATTTACGAGCCGTAATTTTCAGTCCGCTCATAAAGTAGCAAAGGCGTTAAAATTAGATTCTATATTAGTGACACACGGTGGTGCTTTCGTTTCAGCAACGTTAGATAAGCCGTACGTTCAAAGAAGATTATCGGAAGAGAAGACATTTAACATTGTGCAAGTATTAGAGCATTTTGACTGTAACGTCCGCATTTCTCATGAACGGTTTTCAATCGGAAATCGCGAGAGAAATACACCAAACTTAATTGCGCGTACTGTGCTATCGAGTGCTGATCCGTTATTTTATCCAGTTCAATTTGTAGATTCGTTAGGTGATGCGCTTCGTGATCATCCAGTCGCGGCGCCAAAAATTGATGTTCTTTTCCAAACGAAAGGTGAAAAAGAAAGAGGACTGAATACATTAAGAAAAGCGTTTCAAGATATAGAGTATATTGAATGTGATTCAAAACGAATAGAAATTTTGCCACAAAATGTATCAAAATTACGTGGATTACAATTGCTTGGAGAGCATTTAAATATTTCGCTAAACGAAATGGTTGCCATTGGAGATAGCATGGAAGATTTAGAGGTTATTGAAAATGTGGGTCTCGGGGTAGCGATGGGGAACGCGCCTGTAGAGGTAAAACAAGCGGCCGACTGGATTACACGTTCAAATAGTGAGAACGGCGTAGAGTATATGATTAAAGAACATTTTCGCAAGCAATTCCCGCTTCCGTTTTTGAAGAATCATAAAAATACACCGAAGTGATAAAGGAAAAACGTAGCTTTTTGGCTACGTTTTTTTATTGGTTTTATTTTAGAAATGAAAGCGTTCTATAAAGGGGAATTGTGTCTAAAATGTATACAATTCACTTGAATCCTTTAGCAAACTGTTGTAAAGTGGATGATGTTGCCAAAATAGTTACACCATATGAAATATTCTCCAGATTAATTTTATTGAGCTCCATATGCAAAAATACTTCCGCATGATAGTTTCGTTCACGTATTATCTCAAAAATGAATTGTAGTAATTTTATTGATCAGTTGTAGAGTTTCTTGTTTTTATTTAAATGGATGATTTTAAGTTATTGTGAGTAAGCCTTGGTACATATGAAAGGTGCTTTTTTGTTTGGTTTTAGGAAGTTTAAAAGGGGGAATGAATTTCTTGAGGAAATCATTTAATCAAAAAATAAAAAAATTAAGTAGTAGTTTTATAGTTGTGTTACTAGTATGTATGAATTTTTTAATCCATTTACCATATAAAGCAGAGGCAGCTACAACAGAATTAAAAGGTTTAGGTGATGTATCTTATTACAATGCAATCATTTTTGGAGATCATAGTGCAACGAGTGCGGATATTGAGGGCGCGATGGCTGTTCAAAAAAATATGAATGCATCAAGTTATACAGTCTTAGCGGCTGCAACAGGAGCAAACAACTTAGCTGGAGCAACGTGGGTAGAGGAAGGGTATCCATCATTATTACTAGGTGGTCAATTTACGAAGGCGGGAACAGGACAAGTAATTATCCAAGATGGAACAGTGGCTATGACAAAAGATGGTGACCCAGAAGGTGCAATGAAATCATCATATGACCGTATCTCTTATAAAGAGCAAGCGGAGATTGATGCTAAATTTAAAGAGTTTAGAAAAGACATTAATAGTGTAATTGAGGATGCGGGTCAATTACATACTGATAAACCAAAACCGGGTATGACCTTTGGAATCGGTGAAGATGTAAAGAATTCTAATATTTACGTTTCTTCAGGACAAAATGGAAAGAAAACATTTGATGTAACAGACGTTTTTCTTCCGAATGTAAGTAATAAAGACTTTATTGTTATTCATTCAGATGCAGAAGAAGTTAATTTTGGTGGCGGTGCAATCCTGTATGATACAACAGATAAGGGCGGGTTCACATTAGTTAATACATCTCAAGCATATGACCCTAATTCCTTTTTTACTGAGTTAGCTAGTAAAGTCATCTGGGTGTTCCCTAATGCTAAAAAGATAACAACTAAAGGATATGGTGTAGTAGGAAGTGTATTTGCGCCTAATGCAGTTGTAGAGACAAAGGGTGGCTCTATTAACGGACAAGCCTTTGTTGGTGGATTACACCAAAGAGATGGATTTGAGGTTCATAATTTTAAATTTAACTGGCCAAAGTGGAAAAAGCCGGCAGCTGAAAAAGGAAATTTACAGATTAAAAAAGTTGATGAAAACGATGAAAACATTGTTTTAAAAGACGCAAAATTTGATGTTATAGACAAAGATAATAATGTTGTGGCTACTGTTACAACAAACGAAAAGGGTATTGCGGAAGTTAAAGATTTACCATTTGGTGATTATTTTGTAAAAGAAATTAGTGCACCAGAAGGATATATAAAAGTTGATACACCAGAAAAAGTAACAATTGATAATACAAACATAATTGAATTTGTTATGAAGAATACGAAAAAAGTAGAAAATGGTCAATTTAAATTATTGAAAAAAGATAGTGAATCTGGTCAACTTTTACCAGGTGCAAAATTTGATGTTATAGATAAAGATGGGAACGTTGTCGAAACAATTATTACAGATGGTAAAGGTGAAGCTTTATCAAAACAACTTCCAGTTGGAACATATACATTAAAAGAAGTTGAAGCACCAAAAGGTTACGAACTATCATCTAGTTTAGTTCATGTTGATGTAGCTGCTAATAAAACAGTGACTGTAGATGTGTTGAATAAAAAGGTTGTTGAAAAGGCTACAGGTCAATTTGAAATCGTAAAAGTAGATGCAGAAGATAAAGCGAAAGTATTGTCAGACGCAGAATTTGAAGTGTACAAAGATGGTAAAAAAGTAGAGACGTTACGAACAGATAAAACTGGTAAAGTAATCTCTCAGAAATTAGAACCAGGAACATACACATTAAAAGAAACGAAAGCACCGCAAGGATATAAGTTGTTAAAAGAAGAAATTGAAGTCGTTGTGGAAGCAAACAAAGTAGTAGAAGTACAAGTAGAAAACGCAAAAGAACTAGGAAGCTTACAAGTAATCAAAAAGGATGCAGAGAGTGGAAAGGTTCTAGAAGGTGCAGAATTTAAGCTGAAGAATGAAACTGGTCAAGTAGTTGGAGAGGCGAAAACAACGAATAAAAACGGTGTAGTAACATTCGAAAACTTAGTGCCAGGAAAGCATACGTTAGAAGAAACGAAAGCGCCAGAAGGCTATAAAGCGTTAGAAGTGACGGTAGAAGTAAATGTTGTTGCAAATACAGTAATAAAGCAAGAAGTATTAAATGAAAAAGTGAAAGAAAAAATTAAAGGTCAAGTAGAAATTACAAAGGTAGATGCTACTGATACAAATAAAAAATTAGCAGGCGCAGTGTTTGAAATTTTGAAAGATGGAACAAAAATAGACACATTAACAACAGATAAAAATGGTGAAGCAACTTCGAAAGAACTAGAGCCAGGAGATTATATTTTAAAAGAAGTTCAGGCACCAGAAGGTTATGAGTTATCTGATAAGGAAATTGAATTTACGATTTCTAATCAAAAAATTGAAGTAGTAAAACTTCAAATTACAAATGAAAAAGAAACAAGCAAAGGTCCAGAGAATCCAGGTGGAGAAACAGAAACACCAGGTGGAGAAACAGAAACACCTGGTGGAGAAACAGAAACACCAGGTGAAGAAACAGAGAAACCAGGTGAAGAAACAGAAAAGCCAGGTGAAGAAACAGAAACACCAGGCGAAGAAACAGAAACACCAGGTGGAGAAACAGAAACACCAGGTGGAGAAACAGAAACACCAGGTGGAGAAACAGAGAAACCAGGTGAAGAAATAGAGAAGCCAGGCGAAGAAACAGAAACACCAGGTGGAGAAACAGAAACACCAGGTGAAGGAATGGAAAACGTAGATAAAGGAAAACCTACCTTACCAGAAAAAGGACAAGGTGCGTCTCATGCACAACTTCCAGCTACAGGACATGATATGAATTATCTATCATTCATTGGTTTTGCTCTTATTTTATTAGGAATACGTCTTAGATTTATGATTAAAAATAGTTAATAGTTTTATAAAAGGCATAAGAGAATTGTTATCTCTTATGCCTTTTAGTTTTTTTGTTTAAGCTTCAATAACTTTAAGCATTCGATTTAAAAATGCGGCTGCTTCAGCACGTGTTGCTGTGCCTTTTGGTACGAATTCATTTCGTTCGTTACCTTTTACAATTCCGTATGCATAAACGTTTTGTAATGCTTTTTTATCGTATGCTAAGTGTTGGTCAGTGAATGGTAATTTCACTTCTTTTCTATAAATCCAGTTATATTCTAATGCACGGTCAATCATAATAACAGCTTCATCACGTGTTATTGTAGCATTGGGATCAAATTTATTATTCCCACGACCATTAATGATACCTGCGCTAGCGGCGCGGTTAATTCCATCTATTAAAGATGGGTGTGCTTCGTTTAAGTCTGTAAATTTAGCGTTTCCAGCAGGTAATTTTAAAGCTCTCGACATTAAATTTGCAAACTCAGCTCGTGTTACGAGGCGGTTTGGCCAGTAAGAACCATTGCCGTCACCGAACATGATTTTTCTAGCAGCTAATTGACGAATATCTTGCTCATACCAACCACCTGTAATGTCGTCTTTTTCATGAGGGACTTCTGGCGGGGGAACAACCTCTTTATGATGTTCATTATAGTAAGCATTCGTGCCCTTTAAGAAAGCATCCCATTGTCCACGTTGAATCATAAATGCAGGGCAGTTTTTTCCGCTCCAAAATTGATGCTTTTGAACGTGATCTAGGGGGATATTTAATTCGTTCATTAAGTAAGCAGCTAATTTTCGGGCATTTTCTACCGCTTTCGTATAATTTCCATCACTATTCACAGCAATTTCAATTCCGATAGATTCATAGTTTCCAGTTTTATTTCCAGCATGCCATCCAACTTCATTTAGTGGAAGATGTTGATAAATTTCTTGGTCATCTACTGTAAAATGCCAAGACGCTGAACGATCAGTATTTCCACGAGCTTGATTATCTAAGTACTTCGCATGGTTTAAAGCGTTCGCACCTTTACTTGTATTAGCAGTTTCATGAATTGTAATGTATTTCGGTTCCATTGCGTAGCCAGGACGAATGTTTTCATTTCCTTTTGGAACAATCATTTCTTTAAATGTAACACCATAAACGTTATTTGTAGGCAAATTAGATGGTGTTTTGAAGAAAGTTGCGCTTCTCTTTTCGATAGCACTTGTTTTTTCAAATAATGATGCTTTCGTACCGTCGAATGTAGCTGAAGGAGCATAAATCCATTTCTCAGTTCCGTTCATTTGAATGTTAAACCAATTCCCAGCTTGTTCAGTAGGAGTTACTGTTTGTGGCTGTAATTTCGTTTCTTCTTTAAACGATTGGAAAGGGAAGGAATATACTGATGCTTCTTCTGTTACAATTAGTTTTTGATTCGAGAGTTTATGAATCTCTTGTACTTCTAAACTATTATTTCCCTTATTAACCCAGCCAGCACCAGATGTAGTTTGAACGTAATAGGCATTATTTTTTTTCTTTGTTGCCTTTACTACTGGTTCAGTAATTTCAATATTTGTTTTCGTTTTTAAGTCATTTGAATCGTATAGTGGAAGTTTTGTTGATAAGTGGAGAAGATATTCACCCGAGATTTCAAGGTTGTTTTCTTCGTCATGTCTATGCTGTTTTGCATGTTCTTCAATGCTTTTTAAAGCTTGCTCATCCGTAGACAATTCCGCAGTTTTCTCTATGCTTTCCGCGAATGAATGGGTAGGTGCTACAAATGTTTGTAATGCCAAAGATATTGCTAAAATGTTGTAAAGCTTTTTTTTCATAGTTGTTTTAACACGTGATAGTCTTTATGTCGTGTTAAGAGTCCTCCTTTATATGTATTTAAATTAGTAGCAAGTACTAATACGTTCTAGATTGTAACAAGAGTATATACTAATGTCTATACAACTAGAGAAAGTTCATTAAAAATCAATATTCAGTTTGTTTTAAATAGGATATGAAAATAAGGTAAAACCTTCTGTATTGACCTGCAAACGCCCTTCAAGTAAACTAAAGAGAGTTTGCAAATGAAAAGGTGATAATGTTGTTAATTTCAATTAAAACGTTACAAGATGATCGTTTTTTACGTCCGCTACAAAATATTGGCGGCTTATTTTTTGAAGAGAGTACGATTGGATTTGAACAAGAGGAAGCAAATCTTATCGTTGATATACACATTGAAGAGAATGTGAAAGCATTAGCTCGTTTAACAGATGTTGCGACTGGAAATGTGTATGAAGAAACATTCGCAAAAGATTTATCTGCTTTTACAGATGAAAAAGAGCGTATGAAGCAAGTGAAGCACGTTGTTTCTTATGTATATCTTTCTGTTCTTCAGCAGTTAACTGGTATTGAACAAAGCTGGGGTATTTTAACTGGAGTTCGTCCAACGAAACTTCTTCATAAAATGCTTCAAAATGGTATGTCAAAAGAAGAAGCACACCAAGAACTTCGTGAAAGTTATTTAATTCATGAAGAGAAAATTGAACTTCTTCAACGTATCGTTGATTGCCAATTAGCGGTAGTTCCGGATTTATATCGTTTGAAAGAGGAAGTAAGTATTTATATCGGTATTCCATTCTGCCCAACAAAATGTGCATATTGTACATTCCCGGCGTATGCAATTAACGGACGTCAAGGCTCTGTTGATTCATTCTTAGGTGGTTTACATTATGAAGTTCGTGAAATTGGTAAGTTTTTAAAAGAAAAAGGTGTAAAAGTTACGACGATTTATTACGGCGGCGGTACACCGACAAGTATTACAGCAGAAGAGATGGATATGCTGTATGAAGAAATGTATGAAGCGTTCCCAGATGTGAAAAATGTTCGTGAAGTAACAGTTGAGGCAGGTCGCCCAGATACAATTACGCCAGCGAAACTAGAAGTGTTAAATAAATGGAATATTGACCGTATTAGTATTAATCCGCAGTCATACCATCAAGAAACATTAAAAGCAATTGGGCGTCACCATACTGTAGAAGAAACAATTGAGAAGTATCATTTAGCTCGTGAAATGGGAATGAACAATATTAATATGGACTTAATTGTTGGTCTTCCTGGTGAAGGGTTAGATATTTTCAAGCATACGTTAGATGAAACAGAAAAGTTAATGCCAGAATCGTTAACAGTTCATACGCTATCATTCAAACGTGCTTCTGAAATGACGCAAAACAAACGTAAATATAAAGTAGCAGGTCGCGAAGAAATTACAGCGATGATGCACGAAGCAGAAGAGTGGACGCAAAAGCATAATTACGTACCATATTACCTATATCGTCAAAAAAATATTTTAGGTAATTTAGAGAACGTTGGTTATGCAATGCCGACGCAAGAAAGTATTTACAACATTGTCATTATGGAAGAAGTACAATCAATTATCGGACTTGGTTGTGGTGCATCAAGTAAATTTGTTCATCCGAAAACGGGAGCAATTACGCACTTTGCGAATCCGAAAGATCCAAAATCATATAACGATGGCTTCGTAAAATATACAGAAGATAAACTGAAAATTTTAGAAGAGCTATTTGCATAAAAAGAAAGAGGTTATTCCGAGTCGGAACAACCTCTTTCTTATATTGTCAGTTTTTGTCGGTAAGTCGATATATTCGAAAAATCGCTGATATAATTCAAGTTGCGCTGATATATTTTGAAAATCGCTGATATAATTCAAGTTGCGCCGATATATCCGGAAAATCGCCGATATAATTTCACTTACCGCCAAAAGCGGAACTGTTTGTAAAACTATGTCGATAATAATCAGAAAAATTAGTCAAATCATTAAAGGACAATGTCTACTTATGGACGAAATGATAGATTTATGAAAGAGAAAAGGGGGAAATTGTTGGCATGTACATGACGATAGGGAGAATTTTCGATTTATCTGTTGGTAAGTATCCGAATAAAGAGGCGTTAGTGGAACCAGAAAAAAATATTCGCTGGACGTATAAACAGTGGGATGAGCAAATAAATAAAACGGCGCATGCTCTATTAGAAGAAGGGGTAAGAAAGGGCGATACGGTATCTGTTTACTTATATAATTGCCGTGAATTTGTAAACGTTTACTTAGCCTGTGCAAAAATTGGAGCGATCTTTAACCCGATCAATTTCCGCTTAAAAGCAAAAGAAGTATCTTATATTCTCCAGGACGCATCCTCGAAAGTAGTTGTTTTTGAAAAAGCAGTTGAGCCAACCGTGGCTATCATTGAACGAGATTTTCCGAATTCGTCTTTTTGGTATGTAGAAGACGATACACCTTCTTATGCTAGCTCCTACCATGAAAAAGTAAATGAAGCATCTTCCAAAAAAGTAGATATTGAAATTGGTGAAATGGATTATTGTTCTATGCTGTATACAAGCGGTACGACAGGTCATCCGAAAGGTGTATTACATCGTCATCGCGAAATGGCTGAGCATAGTATGATTTGTACGTATTTCCTAAAATATAATCGAGATAGTATTGGGCTTGTTGTAGCACCGTTATATCATTGCGGTGAGTTGAATGCTGGAATTATACCGCGCATTCAAGTTGGTGGAAAGAATGTTATTTTACATCATTTTGACACAGAAACAGTATTACATACAATTCAAGAAGAGAAGATTACGACGTTTTTTGCAGCGCCGACGATGTGGAATATGTTGTTGCAAAAAGATTTAACACAGTACGATTTAACTTCCATGAAGATTGGTATATACGGCGGGGCTGCAATGGCACCAGCATTAGTGAAGGAATGTAAAGAACGTCTTTATATTGATCTTGTACAAATTTATGGAATGACAGAAATGGGACCTGTTGTTGCGTTTCTCGTAGAAGAGGATCAAATTACGAAAGCAGGTTCAGCAGGAACACCGTGCTTTAGTCATGAAATCCGCATTGTGAAACCGAATGAAGATGCACCAGCAGAGCCAAATGATGTATTACCTCCTTATGAAGTAGGAGAGATTATTTTGCGCGGTCCAACTATGATGGCTGGTTATCATAACCGAGAAGAGGCAAATGCAAAATCGATGTATAAAGGATGGTATCACTCTGGTGATTTAGGTTACTTCGATAAAGATGGCTATTTATTCGTCGCAGATCGTGTGGATGATATGATAATTAGCGGAGGCGTTAATATTTATCCACGTGAAATTGAAGATTTCCTTCATAGTCATCCTGGTATATTAGATGTTGCGGTGCTTGGTGAGCCAGATGAATTATGGGGAGAGCGTGTAGTGGCTGTCGTTGTAAAGAAAGATAAAGCGATTACAGAAAATGATTTAGAAATATATTGTAAAGAAAGTGATGAATTAGCAGATTATAAACGTCCACGTCATTATTTATTTGTGGATGAACTTCCTCGTAATGCAAGTGGGAAATTACAAAAATTTGTCCTGAGAGAGTCGTTGAAAGGCGCCAAAAAGTAAGTGGTAGAGCGGTTGTCTATACAGATAAAGCTACCTTTTCTAATACGAAAAGGTAGCTTTATTTTTAAAAAACGATTAAAAAAATGGTATTTATCTTCTAGTCAAATTCTCTTTTATTATTATTCGAAAATACTTTTTGTGGCATTGCGCTTTGATTAAAAATGCCGTATATTGCGCTTTAAATAAGGTTTTAGTAAATTACTTAGGTGAGTTTTATAGATGTTGAAATAATAATTTTAGTAAGAGTGGAATGAAGTTATGAAGGAGAATTATCGGTAAAAGATAAAGAAATTCAGTCATCAGATGACCTGATGGACAAAGTGGTCATTTAGTATATTTTGGTAGCATGAATATAGTAACAAATTAATATGTAAATGAACAGTCTTGTAATGTATTTTTATTGGGACTAGTATTTATTGTTGGCTGCCCGAAAAAAGTAAAAATGATGCAATATAAGTTAATGAATTGTGCTGTTTATTACTTTATGTGTAGAACTAACGATGGTTTGATGCTGCAAATAATCTTTAGTCCGTACCCCCTTAGTTTAAGGGGTATTTTGGGTGGAATGGATCTCACGGCAAAAAAGAGTAACAATTAATATTGGAGGTTTTATGAGTACATATTTAAAAAGAATATCTGTGATTTGTTTTATTTTTACGGTTTTTATTGGACAAATTTTTATGCCTATTATAGGGCATGCTCAAGAATTAAATACGACAGGATTTGTGGATAGTTTTTCATTTGAAAAGACGAAATTAAATTATGGAGAAAAGAATACGATACATGTAAACTTTAGTGAAAAGCCTGGAAAGAAGATGAAATCTGGGGATACATTAACGTTAGCACTGCCACCAGAATTAAAAGGTTATAGTGGCACAATTCCATTAAAGGATGATTCAGGGCGTATTTTTGGTACGTGCCAGATTAATGCAAATAATGTAGTTTGTACATTTAATGATACGGTAGAAAAGCTTGGAAATATTAGAGGGAACTTTAATTTCACTGTTCAAGGTACGAATGTTGAAGCCGGAAAGACGAAAGATGTACAAACGAATTTAGGGACAGATTTAGAAAAACAAATGGTAAGTATTACGCATCCAAAAGGAGAAGGTACAGAACCGGGAATCTTTTTCTATAAGTCTGGTGATATTCAGCCAGACAAAAGTAATGAAGTGCGTTGGTTTTTAAATATAAATTTAAAGAAACAATATTTACATGACAACATCGTTTTAAAAGATACGTTACAAGAAGGACAAACGCTAAATAAAGATAGTTTTACTATTACTATCAACAATAAAGAGTATGTATCTCTTAAACAATTTCAAGACCGAGGTTATGGATACATTAAGCTTACTAGTGATAACTCATTCGAAGTTGTAATTTATAGACATATGGCGAATGCTACGTCGTTTACCATTTTCTATACATCAACGATTACTGATAGCGGGAAAAAGTTGAAACATCTACAGAATGACTACAAGCTTGATTATCAAATTTTATATGAGAAACCGATTTCTGAATCTAATAGTGTAAAGGTTGAAAATATATCATTTGGCGGTGGGGCTGAAGGGGTTTTACCTGCGAAAGGAACGCTGCAAATTGTAAAACATATTGAAGGAGACGAGAATAAGTTTATTCCAGGTGTTTCTTTTAAATTGTTTACAGAGTCAGGTCAGCAAATTGGTGATTCCTATACAACAAATCAAGACGGAATAGTTGAAGCGCCAAACCTTACTCCAGGTAATTATTACGTACAAGAAATATCTGCTCCGAACTATGTAGAGTTTGATTCACAAGCGAAAATTCCTTTCACAATTAAGACGGATGCTACAAATGGAATAAAACTTATGGTTCCAAATAAGTTAAAAACTACATCTGTTGCAGGAACGAAAACGTGGGAAGGCGATAAAGTAAACGATCGCCCGAAAACGATTAAAGTAGATTTACTGCAAAATGGTAAAGTCATTGCAACGAAAGAAGTTAAGGCAGAAAATGATTGGAAATATGAGTTTGGAAAGTTACCAGCAGTTGATAGTGAAGGAAAAGCTCATACGTATGAAGTGAAAGAACAACCAGTATCAGGATATCAATCGAAAGTTAACGGATATAATATTACAAATATAAAAATCCACGAAGTAACAGAAGTAGAAGAACAAGGTAAAGAAGAATCGATAGAAGAACTGGAAGCTCCAACTAACCCAGAAACACCGAAAGTAACAGAAGAGCCGAAAGAGCTAGAGAAACCGGAAGTTACGGAGAAACCGGAAATTCATGTAAAACCAGAAGAAGAACAAGTTGAAGAAGAAACAACAGAAGAAATTAAAGAAGAAAAACCGGAAGAGCCAAAGGTAACAGAAGAGCCGAAAGAGCTAGAGAAGCCAGAAGTTACGGAGAAGCCGGAAATTCATGTAAAACCAGAAGAAGAGCAAGTTGAAGAAGGAACAACAGAAGAAATCAAAGAAGAAAAACCGGAAGAACCGAAAGTAACAGAAGAGCCGAAAGAGTTAGAGAAGCCAGAAGTTACGGAGAAACCGGAAATTCATGTAAAACCAGAAGAAGAACAAGTTGAAGAAGGAACAACAGAAGAAATTAAAGAAGAAAAACCGGAAGAACCGAAAGTAACAGAAGAGCCGAAAGAGTTAGAGAAGCCAGAAGTTACGGAGAAACCGGAAATACATGTAAAACCAGAAGAAGAACAAGTTGAAGAAGAAACAACAGAAGAAATAAAAGAAGAAAAGCCGGAAACACCAAAAGTAACAGAAGAGTCGAAAGAACTAGAGAAGCTAGAAGTTACGGAGAAGCCGGAAATACATGTAAAACCAGAAGAAGAACAAGGTGAAGAAGAAACAATAGAAGAAATAAAAGAAGAAAAGCCGGAAGAACCGAAAGTAACAGAAGAGCCGAAAGAACTAGAGAAGCCAGAAGTTACGGAGAAGCCGGAAATACATGTGAAACCAGAAGAACCAAATAAGTCAGAAGTAAAAGAGCAGCCAAAAGTTTCAAACAAACCAGAGATTCAAGGTAAAGTAGAAGCAGAAAACAAACAAGATGTACAAAATAAAAATGAAGTACCATCTAGTAAAGAAAGTAATAAGCAATTAAAATTACTTCCTCAAACAGGTGGAGCGGCAGTAGAATCTACTTCTATTCTTGCAGGTATGTTCGCATTAATTTTGGGAGCGATGATGTTTAGACGCCAAAAAAATTAATGGATGTGAGAGCATTAATTTCTTATGTTTTTAGTTTGGGAACAGATGTATAAAAAAAAGCGGAGACGATAAGTCTCCGCTTTTTATATTATTTACGTGAAAATCCTTCTTCATCAAGGTATTCCGCAGCTTCTGGATAAGAGTTGAATGTACCGTCTAAGTTTACACCAGCGTACACGTTCCACATATCGTCTTCTGAGATAAGAGTAAGGATATGACCGTCTTCGTTCTGCCATTCTTCTTCTTTCGCAGGTTCTGCAGGAATTACTACTTCTTCTTGTGAAAGTAATTCAATTGATTGCTCAATTACTGAACGTAACTCATCTGCTGAAAATTCGCGGATGTTAACCATACCTTTATCATCCGTTTTGTAACCTTTAATACCACTTGCATATACAAATCCGTTTCCATTTGGATGTAAATGATATACAACGTTCTTTTTATCTAAACGACTTTCTTCAAAGTGAAAGTTCACACGTTTTAATGATACGTTTTTTCTTTCTAATTCAGGGAAAGATTCAATAATTGATAATTTTTCTTCAAAAGTTAGCATAGTGCCTCCAAATATATAATAAAAGATTTAATTTATCTATTATAGCACAGTTACAATGGTTTCCAAAGATGCGGTAGGTACTTGTAATTGAATGCGTTTACGTCACGATACTGTAAAAAGTGGACTAACGAATGTATCTATTTAGGTGTACAATGGAAAATGGACTTTATACAAAGGTGGTTATTATATGTTTCAAAAAATAGCAAAGGAATGTTTAGCAGGTTTTACTGTTGCGATTGTTGCGTTGCCACTTGCCATTGCATTTGGTATTGCTGCAACGGGAACGTCTGAGGGAGCACTAGTCGGATTGTATGGTGCAATTTTTGCAGGCTTATTTGCGGCGTTATTTGGTGGTACACCTGGGCAGGTTACAGGCCCAACTGGACCGATTACGGTTATCGCAACAGGGGTTATTGCGACGCACGGATTAGAGGCGAGTTTTATAGCATTTATGATGGCGGGACTGTTTCAAATTTTATTCGGTGTATGTAAGCTTGGATCTTACGTGCGGTACATTCCGTATCCTGTCGTTTCAGGATTTATGAACGGAATCGCATTAATTATTATTTTAGGTGAAATGAAACATGTGCAAAATAGTTTTCTACTCGTCGTATTAACGATTATTGTCATGATTGTTTCTGGAAAGTGGATTAAGGCAATCCCATCTAGTTTAGTCGCATTAGTAGGTGTGACAGCTATGCTTCCTTTATTTTCTTCTGCGTTAGAAGGGCTTACAGTGAGGTTACCGGTTATCGGAAATTTGTCATTAAATAAGGTGATTGAAAAGATTGGGACGATTCCAGAAGCGATGCCAACGCTTCATATTCCATCTTTAAGTGGAACAGGCGTAGCAGAACTTGTTTTACCAGCGCTTAGTATTGCTTTATTAGGATCGATTGACTCGTTGTTAACATCGGTCGTAATGGATAATGTGACGGGTACGCGTCATAAAAGTAATAAAGAACTGGTCGGACAAGGTATCGGTAATGTGATGAGCGGATTGTTTGGCGGATTAGCAGGGGCAGGGGCGACGGTACGATCTATCGTTAATATAAGAAGTGGCGGTAAAACGGCGCTTTCAGCAAGTATGCATAGTGTTATATTATTTATTTTCATTATGGGACTTGGATCAGTCGTACAATACATTCCACTTGCTGTATTATCAGGTATTTTAATTTTAACTGGTATTGGCATGTTTGATTGGGAGAGCATGAAGAAAATGCATGTAGCGCCAAAAGGTGATGTCGTTGTTATGCTCGTAACGATGATTGTCACAGTGAAGTTTGATTTAATGATCGCGGTTGCGTTTGGTATTATTCTTTCATTCATTATATACATGGTGAAATGTAAAGAACGTAAAGTTTTTATTGTAAAAGAAAAGGAAGCAACATATAAAATTAAGGGACCACTTTCGTTTTTAACAGTGGATCGTGTTTTTTATGCTTTACAAGACGTAAAATCTCCGGTTGTTTTACGTATGAAAGATGCACGCTATATGGATGTATCAGGAGCTATGGCGTTATTGAATTTCATTGAGCAGTCGGATAAGTCAGGATTGAGTGTAACGCTAGAGCAAGTACCTGCTCATATTAAAAAGATGTTAGTAGTGATGGCGAGTAATGAGCAGAAAGATAAATTACTATTTGTAAAAAAGGAAACTATATGAAGAAAGAGGTTGTCCCAAAAGTAGCTGAATAGCTACTTTTGGGCAACCTCTTTCTTTACAGAAAATATAAAAAAGAATCGTCCATCTTTGATATAATTAAGTCACCACAAC
>NZ_JAKUEN010000017.1:0-72904 GCF_022662915.1 Bacillus cereus group sp. BfR-BA-01453
CCTCATTTCTATCGTTGATTCCATTATAACGAGGTTTTTTGATAAAAATACACAAAAACCCCGAATCATGGGGCTTTTTTTTAGTGTCCATGATTCGGGGTACAGTTCAAAGTGGTGCTTCAAGATTCTTTTATTCCCCCTGATCGCCAAGTTTATTTTTTCGCTTCCTTTTCTCAAAATGAAGTAGAAGAGTTACACAAGTACATCGTGATAGATGCAGAAACAAAGAAGGAGCTGCAAAGCGGTAAAAGTTATCATCGCTATGATAATCTTTATAAAAAATAACCCACCAACAGGCGGGTTATTTTTACTTTGGCACACTCATTAATTTCTCTTTCATTTTACGAATAAGAATGATAGCGCCAATTGTGAAGAGAAGGGTGATTCCTTCTGCAACAAAGATGTTAATTGTTTTCGTTTGGTAAAGTGCCGCGAAGAAGTCTACAAGTGCGTGGAATAGTATAGCGTACACAAGGAAGATATACTTCTTCTGTTTTACTGCGTATAAAACAAGCATTGTAAAGGCGATTTGCAGCACGAGTGCCATAATTCTTTCTAAGCTGCCAAGGAAATATAAGTAGGCAGGTTGCTGAATTAACATGTCCTGTAGGCGGCTTAGTTTTGGCATTTTTTCGACCATCTGGGCGAAGCTACCGTTGTTAATTGAATTCGCAAATATAAGTGCTTGGAATGCAGAGAATCCGCCAACTAAAATGGATTCAATGCCGCCGTGACCAATTCCGTAAGCGAAGCCATCTTTATATTCTTGATATTTTTTTAGTAAGAAGAAGAAGGCAACAAAGCGTCCTAATTCTTCAAAAATACCAGCAGTGAGTCCGACATAAAGTGCGAAGCCAAATGGATTTTCTAAAATTGGAGCGATTGCTGGATTACCGCGCATAAATAGGTGGAATGGTGTTTCGAGAATTTGGGTAAATCCGATAAAGATAAGAACACCAACGCCGACTACTTTCCAATTTATATTATATTTTTTACGGAAATAAACGAGTACAATAATTGGGACCAGAATCGAGACAATGAGTTGAAAGATGATGCTGGCAATTACAGTATTTGAAACCATATTTTCACCGCTTTCTAATATATGTACATATCTATTATGCATGAAATATTTTATAAAGAAAATGAATTTACTTATTGACTCTAACGTTGCGTTATACTTTATCGTATGTATTAAGGGGGAGATACACATGGCAATGAAGGTAAAAGAAGTGGCTAATTTAGTTGGAATTAGTGTGCGCACACTGCATCATTATGATGAAATCGGGTTGTTAACCCCAGACGAGACGACAGAGTCTGGATATCGTCTGTATTCCAATGAAAATTTAGAGACGTTACAGCAAATTTTATTTTTTAAAGAACTAGGCTTCCCTTTGAAGAAAATTAAAGAAATTATCATGAGTCCATCATTTGACCGGGAAGAGGCATTACAGCTTCATAAGAAAATGCTTCTTGAAAAGCGTGCTAGGTTAGATAAAGTGATTGCGACGATTGATAAAACAATTCAGTATACAAAAGGAGAGATTGAAATGACGAACAAAGAGAAATTTGAAGGATTCGATTTCAGCCATAATCCGTACGAAGAAGAAGCACGTGAAAGATGGGGAGACGCAGCTGTAGATAAAGCGAATGAATATGCAAAAGGTATGTCAAAAGAGAAGCAAGAAGAGTTTAATGCTATTTACAGAAATTTAGCGGCACTTAGACATGGTGCACCTGATTCCAAAGAGGCGCAAGAAGCTATCAAAGTATGGTACGATTACTTGCAAAACTTCAGTCACTATTCATTAGATGCTTTTAAAGGGCTCGGCCAAATGTACGTCGCTGATGAGCGCTTTACGAAAAATATCGATAAGTTTGGCGAAGGTTTAGCGCAGTTTATGTGTGATGCGATGGAGATTTATGCGGATCGTAATAAATAGTAAAAAATAAAGAAGGTGGAGGTTCTCTCCGCCTTCTTTATTTTTTTATCATATCATTTAAAGTCTGATCCCCTGTATTGTTCAAATGAGGATTTTTACTCATTTCACGTTTTAACATATCGAGGCTTTGCGTATATTCTGTATCATTTAATGCGCCAGATTGAAGTCCTTGAATTTGAGAAATCAACTTTTGGTCTGTTGATACATATGCTTTATAATAGCGAGGGACGATGGATAAAGCAGCTCTATATACTTGATCCGCTACAAGTTTCGGATCCGTTGTGTTTGCACGGTATACAACAAATACTTCATCGTCTGTAACGAGCGTAGCAGCATTTGTAACGTCAGGGAGTTTAACTGTCATGCTTGTAATCATTTCAGCGACTTTTTCACGGTTAATGGCTCCTACTTGTTTATTAGACACTTCATGCTTTTGTTTAGATGAATAGCCGACTCTCGTTAATCGTGTATTTGTATTTTCCGTATGATACATGTCGTTTTTATTGGAAACAAGAACACGACTTCCTTCTTCACGTTCCATTTCGGCTTTATTTGTTTGGCAGCCTGCAAATAAGGAAAGAGTGAGGAGAGAGAGCATAATTTGTTTTTTCACGATGTATCACCTCCTTCTCCATAGCATGCACTAATTTGCAAATTTTTGTATTTGAAATTGTTGGTTGGTATGCTTTGTGATACGATAAAAAGAAGAATGCTTAGAGAGGAAGTTAATGATGGAGCAAAAGCAAGAGATTCATGCTACGGTGAGCATTAATAATGTTCAGTACGAAGTAATTAAAAACTTTCGTGACGGTTTTAGTGAAGAAGCATTTAAAGAGCGCTATGCAGAAATTTTAAATAAATATGATTACATCGTTGGGGACTGGGGTTATGAGCAACTTAGATTGCGCGGATTCTTTGATGATAGTAACCAGCGTGCGACATATGATACGAAAATTAGTACGTTATCGGAGTATTTATACGAGTATTGTAACTTCGGTTGTGCACACTTCGTATTACGAAAAGTGAAGAAGTAAAAAAATCCTCTTACGATTGTAAGAGGATTTTTTGCATTATAAACAAATCGAGATATGATCGCCTTCAGAAAGTATTGTATTTGGTTTCATTTGTTGTCCGTTCAATTGAATATCCCCGTTTTTAATTTTATCCACAATGCGTGTACGGCTCCAGTCGGAAATATATGTGGATAATGCTTTATCCATCCGGTGAGAACCGAAAACAAGGTCTAATACAATCGTAATTTCAGCTATACCACTTTCTTTATGCTGTGTAATGGAAATGGTAGTAGTAGTTGCTTCTATTTGATCTTCCTGCGTCATATCGACTGTTTCAACGTGGTCAGTATATGATTTATAAATACGCAATTTTTGATTCCACGTATGATCTTTCGGACATTTATAAATGGCAAAGCGGTATATGTTTTTTCCGTTGGCGTTATGCCTACGAATATTTGTGTCGGTAAATAGGGTAGTGCGTCTGCAATTTTTACAATACTTTTCGATTGTATTTTGCTCGTTTTCATATAAACTCCAAGAAAGTTGTACTTTCTGCATTTTCCTTCACCTCTTATAGTAGTGGTAAAGAAACGTAATACAGCTATTTGGATGTCTTGTAGTATGAAGAAAGGAGAAAAAGACAAAAATAAAAGGAGGTTCCCTAAAGAGGAACCTCCGTAAACATCATACTACAGATGCAATACGTTCCTTTGTAATGGGAATGGGCAGACTACTCCCTTGAAAAAGCGTGGTGCTTTTTTGAGAGTAATGCTATCCAATTGCTGGTCCATTACAAAGTAAATGTTGGCATACGTAGATAACGTCCTTTCTATCCAAATAGATTTATTTTTCATTATAACACGTATAATTGAAAATTCAAAATACTTAAAGTGAAAAAACACCAGCTAAAAAGCTGGTGCCTAAGATAAATTATATAAGTTCAAATAAAAATGAGCGTAGTTCTTCTGCAATTTCTTCAGTCATAGAAAATGCGTGCTCTAAGTAGCCTGGTTCGTTTAAATCGTCAGCACCAATGATTGCAAATTTATTACGTTGCATATCAAGGACAATTGTTTTACCGTAATGACGATTGGAGTATAGTAGCGCTAAATCATGACGCTCATTTTCTCCCATAAAGCTAACGAAACGAGTTTTTGTAGCGACAGTGTCGTCGTACAGAAAGAAACGTTCTTCCATACACATGGCTCCTTTTATTAAATATCTAAGTTTAAGTGTGGCTTATGATCTAAATGGTGATGCGTTTTAATGAATCGTACTGTTCTTGTTTTGTAACGCATTACGATAGAGTATGTTTCAGCTAAATCTCCGCCTAGGAATTTCACGCCGTCTAATAACTCACCAGCAGATACACCAGTTGCTGAGAAGATTGCATCATCACCAGATACTAAATCGTCTAACATAAGAAGTTGACGAGGATCTTCTAATCCCATTTCACGACAACGAGCTTCTTCTTCTTCGTTCATTGGAACTAAGCGAGCTTGCATTTCACCTTCAAGGCATTTTAATGCTGCTGCAGAAATAACGCCTTCTGGAGCTCCGCCAATACCTACGAATAAATCAATACCAGTTCCAGGTAGTGCTGTTGCGATTGACGCACCAACATCACCGTCACCAAATAATTTTACGCGTGCACCTTTTGCACGAACACGATCAATAATATCTTGATGACGTTCACGTTCTTGAACGATAACTGTTAGATCGCGAATCTTTTTATTGTTAGCTTCCGCTACAATTTCAATTGTTTTTTCAATTGGATCATCTAAGCTAATTTTACCAGCTGCTTTTGGACCAACCGCGATTTTTTCCATGTACATATCAGGAGCATGAAGAAGGTTTCCTTTATCTGCGATTGCGATAACTGCCATTGCATTTGCAAGACCTTTTGCAACGATGTTTGTACCTTCTAATGGGTCAACGGCAATATCTACTTCTGGACCGTTACCTGTTCCTAGTTCTTCACCAATATATAACATCGGTGCTTCATCAAGTTCTCCTTCACCAATTACAACTGTACCTGCCATGTTTACTGAATCGAACATATCACGCATTGCTGTAGTTGCTGCATCATCTGCTTCGTTTTTCTTTCCGCGGCCCATCCACTGTGCGGATGCTAATGCTGCTGCTTCTGTTACACGGACAATTTCTAGTGCGAGTTCACGTTCCAAGATTCCATTCCTCCAATTTCAAAAATCATACAAATATAACTATAACAAATTACGGGGAAAAGGTGAATTCGAAAAATTGTCGATTTTTTCAGAAGAAAGCGTTACAATTAAAATGTAAATGCTTTAATTTCCAGGTAGGTGACATTCATGTATTTTGTAGACAGAAAGAAAATAGAACAAATGCTAGTATGTTTAGAACGAGCAACAAGTACATTTCAAGAGAAAAAGATATATGAAACCGAGTTTGAATTTTACGCATTAGAACGCATAGCTCATCTAATGATTGATTCTGTATTAGATGTGGGGAATGCGATGATTGATGGATTTATTATGCGCGATCCAGGAAGTTATGAAGATATTATCGATATTTTAATGGACGAGCGAGTGATAAGTACAGAAGATGGACAAGGGATGAAAGAAATTATCCTTCTTCGAAAAATGCTTACGCAAGATTATATTCAAATGAATCATGATGAATTATATAAGACGATTCAAAAACATATTGCAGTGGTAGAGAAATACCCAGCAAATATTCGCAGTTATTTAGAGAAGGAATTAGGACCTGTATCTGCATTTGTACCAGAATAATTATGCTTATAAGATCCCCAGAGAATGCCTTTTGGGGGTCTTATATTGTATGTGAGGGAGAAGGGTGAAGCATGGGGGAAGCACGTACGACAAAAGATGAAATTGTGCAGTTGTTGAAAGTAAAGGGAGAGCACACCGTAGCGGAACTAGCTGAAATTTTAGAGATTACAGAAATGGCAATTCGAAGACATTTAAGTAATCTTGAGAAAGATGGTTTCATCTATTCCAAGATGGTAAGGCAACATGTCGGAAGACCAACTTATTTGTATGGATTAAGCGAAAAGGGAGAAGATACATTTCCGAAAGAGTATAAGCAATTTGCGATTGATATGCTAGAAGATTTAGCTCGAATGGGCGATGAAAAAATACTTCGTTACGTTTTAAAAGAGAGAACGAAGCGTATGGAAGAACAGTTGCAAAAGCGAGTGAGTAATCAAAAGAATTTAGCATATAAAGTGCAAGAGATAGCAGCTATGCAAGAGAAAAATGGTTATATGGTTCAAATCAAGAGAGACGGAGAGAACTCTTTCGTAATTGAAAAACAAAACTGTCCGTTAAAGGAAATCGCTGAGAGATTCCCGCAAGTGTGTGAAGATGAAAAAGAGATGTATAATCGTTTATTTGCGAACGCAGATGTAAAAACGCTAGCAAACATGTGCGAGGGTGATTGTAGTTGTTCTTACCAAATAAAAGAGAAAAAATGAACGTTATGGGGCGCTTTAAGGTAAAGCGTTTTTTTCTTTTGGAAAAGCGGGTAATATAAGAGTGGTATGATAAGGTGAGAACGTTAGCATAGAAGGAGAGACATAATCGATGTATAAAGGTTACTTAATTGACTTAGACGGTACAATGTATCGCGGGGAAGAACAAATTGAAGAAGCGAGCGACTTCGTCAAAGCGTTAGGAGAGCGCGGTATTCCATATTTATTCGTTACGAATAACTCAACTCGTAAACCAGAACAAGTGGCAGAGAAACTTGTTCGTTTCGATATTCCAGCGAAAGCAGAGCAAGTATTCACAACGAGTATGGCAACAGCAAACTTCATTTACGAACGTAAACAAGACGCAACTGTATATATGATTGGTGAAGAAGGCTTACATGATGCACTTGTGGAAAAAGGATTTGAACTTGTGGATGAAAATCCTGATTTCGTTGTTGTTGGTTTAGATCGTGACATCACATATGAAAAATTAGCAAAAGCTTGTCTTGCTGTGCGTAACGGCGCAACGTTTATTTCTACAAATGGAGACATTGCCATTCCGACTGAGCGCGGATTATTACCAGGTAACGGTTCATTAACATCAGTTGTAGCAGTATCAACAGGTGTGGATCCAATCTTTATCGGAAAACCAGAATCAATCATTATGGAACAAGCTTTGAAAGTGCTTGGCATAGAAAAGAATGAAGCATTAATGGTTGGGGATAACTACGATACAGACATTTTAGCAGGAATAAATGCTGGTATGCATACGCTTCTTGTCCACACTGGAGTAACAACTGTGGAGAAGTTAACAGAATATGAAGTACAACCAACGCAAGTTGTGCATAACTTGACGGAGTGGATTGAGAAGATGTAATGAAAAAAGCTGTTCCAAACTTTGGAGCAGCTTTTTTTGATATTTGCGGGCACCCGATTAGTGTGAGCTAATATTCAGTTGTGAATGGTGTCGATTTTTGTCGGTAAGTCGATATATTTAGAAAATCGCCGATATAATCTGAGTTGCGCTGATATATTTAAAAAATCGCTGATATCGTTGTATTTAGAATGCACGATTCACAACATCTTTAACCTCTTCAAGATATTGTTTACGCACACTATTATCCACAGAAGGAACACTCGTATAGAATGTATGCTCAATTGTTTCAATACCTGTAAATTCAAAGATACCAACATCTGTTGTCTTCTTCATTGCTTCAAACATACCGCCTGCTGTGTATGCCTCTTTCGTATTTCCCATTGTAGATAATAATAAGCCTTTTTTACCACTTAATAACTTCTCAATACCATTTTCACCGTAAGCATAAGCGAAGCCGTGGCTAAATACACGGTCAACGTATCCTTTTAAAATAGCAGGAAGTCCCGCCCACCAAACTGGATAAATGAATGTAATGCTGTCAGCCCAAGAGATATGCTCTTGCTCATCTTTAATATCTTCTGGTGTGTTTCCTTGAGAAAATGAGATGAAATCGGAAGCGCCTAATACTGGGTTGAAGTTTAATTCGTATAGATCGCGAACGCGTACTTCATGACCTTTTTCTTCTAATTCACTTGTTACTGTTTCTAAAATCGCATGGTTGAAGCTTTCTGTATTTGGGTGTGCATAAACGATTACATGTTTCATTGTTCTTCCTCCTATTTGTGGATATGTGAATGGTTTTTTTATTTATGTAACTATTATGGTTACCTCTATTGTAAGAGTCAACTTTTTTGACGTGAGAAATAAAGAAGAAATGTAATTAGCTAATATGGGATACATGTTAGTATGTTACAAAAAAATACAAAATAGTAGGGATTTTGCATTTCTCAATAGAATATATAGATTGGTAAATAGAGCGAGAAGGGGATATGGGGATGAATATTATTGAAATTGAAAGGTTAGAAAAATCGTTTGATATTGGGGATAGTAAAGTAAAAATATTAAAAGGCATTAATCTTCAAATTCAAAAAGGAGATTTTGTCTGTATTATGGGGGCTAGTGGATCGGGTAAAACGACATTACTTCAGTTGTTAGGTGGATTAGATATTCCGTCAGTAGGTAGTATTCGAGTTGACGGTACAGAGATTTCAACATTAAAAGAAAAAGAGCTCGCTTTATTTAGACGGCATAAAATCGGTTTTATTTTTCAGCAGTTTAACTTGATTCCGGTGTTTAGTGCAGAGGAGAATGTGGGGTTGCCGTTACTGTTAGATAATGTATCGCAAAAGAAGGCAACGATGACAGCAACTCGTTTATTAGAACTCGTCGGGCTAAAGGGAAAAGAAAAGCATTTACCAGCGCAATTATCAGGTGGGCAACAGCAAAGGGTTGCGATCGCAAGAGCTTTTGCAAATGAGCCGGCTATTATATTAGCTGATGAACCAACAGGGGCATTAGATTCGGAAAATAGCAAAAATATCATTGCGGCACTTCGCAATGCGTGTGATGAGTTAGAGCAAACAGCTGTAATTGTAACGCACGACCCGTTTGTAGCGGCTCATGCTGATAAAGTTGTTTTCTTATTAGATGGTGAAGTGATTCATGAACACGCTGAAAGTAAAGGATGGAAATTTCGAAATATCCCGCAACAAGTTACTCATATTCAAGAGATTATGAATCGCCACTTTAAAGTAGGAGGTAAAGGTGATGCGATGGGTAATTAAATATGCGGTAAAATCGATGAAACAAAATTGGCTGCGAAATATGTTGATCGCTCTCGGTGCAGCTTTAGGTGTTATGTTAGCAACGATGTTATTGCTAGGCAATCAATCAGTAGAGAAAAGCGTGAAGGAACAAGTAGTAAGTCGGTATGGGGATTATAATTTACAATTTGGTTATATAAAAAATGATATGTATTTAAATAATGAAAGTTTAAAAGGAATAGATGGCTTAGAAAATGCTGAAAAAATATCAAAAGTACTTATACCGTATCCTTTTCCAAATTATAAAGAGCTATCAGGAAAGCCGTCCTATTGGGGTGTTGAGCAAGATTCTCCAGAAATGCATTCTTATAAAATATTAGAAGGTCGATATCCGAAAGAAGGTGCTGAAGTAGCGCTGACAAAAGGGTATACAGAACGTGAAAATATACGGTTGGGAGATACGATTAAACTACCATTCCCGCAACATGGAGAAAAGAATGTGAAAGTCGTCGGCATTTTAAATCCGCCGTTAATGGCGGCAATGGGGCATGGGGCTTATTTTCCAATCCAGTGGCTTCAAAAAGAATTACATCTATCAAATCAGTTCAATCTCGTTCAAGTGAAAACAGCCGATGTAAATGTGAAAAGGGCGATTGCTCTTGATGTAAATAAGAAGATAGAAAATATAAAGGTGGATCAACGTACTTATGTAGATAAGGCATTTGAACGACTAAATATAATGAAGCCTTTAATTTTTAGTTTAGGTGGTATTGCCTTATTTGTAGTAGCCCTTTTAATAATGGGAAGTTTCTTCTTATCTGTCAGAAGTCGATTTAAGCAATGGGCATTACTACGTGCACTCGGTAGTAACCCAAATCAAATTATAGTAGTCGTTTTATTAGAGGCTTTATGTATCGGAGCGATCGGATCGCTAGCAGGGGTTATTCTTGGGGCAGGTACACAAACTATCGCCGCATCTTTTATTAACAAATGGGTGAATATTGAGGGGGCAGGGAAAGCATCATTCTCTATTTCAGGTGAGGTTCTACTCATTACGTTTTTACTAGGGGTTGTTATGTCTGTCATAGGGGCTATTATACCAGCTTTCATGGTTAGAAAGATTCCACCAGTTCAAGCACTTCGCCCAGGTCTTCCTAGCGATGAAAAAAAAGAAAAGAGATGGAGTGCTTTTAGCCTTAGCATTTTAATCATTGGTACTGTGATTGGACTCACGGGTAGCATATTAGAGCAGTATATCGGTTTTAATCCAAGTGCGATAGGAGCGCTTTTATTTGCGGTCGGTTTGTTATTTGCGATTCCGTTATTTATTCGCGTAATAGCACCAGTGATTGCAAAACCGATTCAAATGATATTACGAATTGAAACGACGATTAGTAGTCGGAATGTCATTCGTTATCGAAATAAGGCAGCTGTGTCGGTTGCTATACTAGCATTTGGTTTTATGTTAGCACTTGTTGGAACGATGTATGTAAACTCTATGTATGAAGGTATGAAAAAAGGATTACAAAAACATTTACCAGCGGACTTAGTAGTAAGAATTCCAGTA
The DNA here is from genome assembly GCF_022662915.1 of Bacillus cereus group sp. BfR-BA-01453. Classification (NCBI taxonomy): domain Bacteria; kingdom Bacillati; phylum Bacillota; class Bacilli; order Caryophanales; family Bacillaceae; genus Bacillus; species Bacillus cereus group sp. BfR-BA-01453. Next base: position 10,636 of record NZ_JAKUEN010000017.1, read on the forward strand.
GAGTCGCAAGGAATAGAAACATTACCGTTTAGTTGGATGGAGAAGATTAAAAAAATTGATGGTGTAGAGGCGAGTGATGGGAATGCTACTGACTTTACAGCAAAGCTTGTGAATTATGACTTTAAAAAAGCGAATCAAGAATGGTATGAATTTATGAAAAAAAACAATTTGAACTCTGATTCAATGGAAGTTGTAGGTAATGATATTGTAGCGTATCAGAAAGTAACAAAGGCGAAAGTGATTGCAGGACAAACTTTAAATAAGCCATTAGAAGATGGTGAGGGAGTCATTACGAAGGAAGTGGCTAAAAATTTAGGGCTTCAGTTGCAAGATACGTTTGAAGTAAAAGGAAAGGGAAAAGAAAAACAAACGATTAAAGTCGTTTCGATTATTGAGCAAGGATTAAGGTTAAGAGGGTTAGATGTTTTTGTAAATGAACAATGGGCTCGCGATAAGTTTCATGTACAAGGATATGAAGCGATTCAAATTATGACAAATTCTAATCAGTCATTTGAAGCAATTAAGAAGCAAGTAAAAGAAATTACAAAGAATAAAGAGAATATAGAAGTTATAAACAGTTATGATTTATTGAAAGAACAAGAGCAGTTATTATCACAAATGATGATGTTAATTCGCTTGTTAGTTGTAATTGTTTTCATTATTTCTGGTATAGGATTAATGAATGCGATAGTCGCAAGTTTACATGAAAGACGTGCTGAAATTAGTATGATTCGTGCGGTAGGAGCTATCCCAAAGCAAATGAGAAGGATCGTTTTATTAGAGGGAACTTTACTTGGAGCGATAGCTGGTTGCATTGGCATTTTTGGTGGGATTTTGTTTAGTTATATCGTGTTATCAAGCTTAGAGTTAACGGTTATTATTATTCCGTATAATCAAGTGGTCATACTGGCTTTAGCTAGCGTGATGCTTGGAGCGGGGGCAGCATTGATTGCGTCATTACAATTAAGAAAGTTCAAATTAAGTGATACTTTAAAAGAGTTATCAGCATAAAAGGCTGTTACACACCACTCATACAAAGAACAAAGAAAACAAATAAAATAATGATAATACCAATGCCGAAGTTAAATACGAGAGTACTATCCATATATGTAACCTCCTGATTTGAAAGTAAAAAGCACTCTAGACAAGAGTGCTTTTTTATTTTGAGTCTACTGCACAACTTTTAGAAAAGAATTCATGCATGTAAAGAGTTACATTATTTTATGTGCGTATGCTTTGAAATGAGTAAGTCCTTGTCAGGTATAGAAAAAAAGACACTCTTTCGAGTGTCTTTCAAGATGACAAAATGTGCCAATTGCTTGAGTTTGATAAGGCGCTAATATCCGTTTTAACGCCTTTTCTTTGATCAAGAAGTGTAGCAACAGCGATTCGAGTAAATTGTACCATTTCTTCCATGGGCGTGCGTATGCAATTGTGCATATTTCAATTAGAGGGAAATGAGGCTTTAAAAATGAATGATTATATATAGAATATTTGATAAGGGGAGAGCAGGATGAATATACATAAGTTAACGGTAGAAGAAGCAAATGAGGTAAATACGTGGACGTACGAAGAGCCTTATAATTTGTATAGTTTTTCAGGTGAGGAAGAAGTAATAGAAGAATTATTAGATGGAACGTATTATGGCTGTTGTGACGATAATGGGGAGTTTATTGGCTATTTTTGTTTTGGAGAAAATGCACAAGTTCCAGGGGGAAGAGATGCTCATTTATATGGTGGAGAAGATGTAATTGATATCGGACTTGGCATGAAGCCAGCGTTAACAGGGAAAGGGCTGGGGAAAATGTTTTTTCAAGCTGGGATAGCCTTTGCTGTTAAAGAATTTAGGCCGAAAACGTTTCGACTTAGCGTAGCGACATTTAATACAAGAGCGATTACGCTATATAAAAACATAGGTTTTCAGCAAGGTCCTATTTTTTTGAGTCGCGGAAGAGAATTTATGCTCATGGAATATGAAAGACCGTCAGTATGAAACTGACGGTCTTTCATATTTTATTATTCCGAATGCTCAGCTCTGTGCGCTAAACGGCTTGAAGCAGCGGCAGCGATTCCGCCAACGATATCATCAAGGAATGTATGCACCTTTCCAGTTGATTTATCATTTAAGTATTCTAAAATACCAGGTTTTAATTTATCGATATATCCAAAGTTTGTGAAACCGATAGAGCCGTACACATTAACGATAGAAAGTGCGATCACTTCATCAATTCCGTATAAGCCTTCATCACGTTTTACGATATCTTGTAACGGCTCACTTAACATTCCTTTTTCAGCGAGAACATCGAGTTCGATACCTGTAATCAGTGCGTTTTGTACTTCACGTTTTGATAATACACGCTCAACGTTATAACGGCATTCTGACATCTCTAAATTTGGATGATATTTTTTTTGAAGAAAATGAACAAGCTCAGCAATATCGTCAATTGTTACACCGCGTTCTTGTAATAGTTGTAATGCTCTTTCTTGTAGTTGATTTGATTCTTTCATGTTTATCACCTTTTTTTCTTTTTAGTATTTGTATACGTTTCGTTGCTTTATCATGTGCATAGGAATGAAAGGCGAGCACAAGCTCATATATATAAAGAAAAACCATAGGTGGCGACTGCGATGATTCATCATATTTATGAGCATTATCACATGCATGTTAAAGAATTAATCCCCCTTGGCCCCTATAAAAGCTTTTGGATTCGCAACAAAATTTATGTACTTGTTCCAATTGGAGAAATGGAGGAAGAAGTACTTGTAGAGATGAAAAAGCTCAGTGACTATATGAACCAGCAAGGGGATATAACTGTAGCGACTTTCGTTCCGACTATACACGGCTACTATGTAAGTGAGATAGAAGAACAAAATTACTGCTTATTAAAAGGTATGCGCGCGTTAGAACGACATGCTACGTCATTAGGAAGTGAGCTTTCTATATTCCATAAACGAGGTGCATTCTTTCCAGAAGAAATTGAGCAATTAAGCCGCATTGGCGAATGGAAAGCGTTATGGGAAAAAAGGCTCGATCAGTTAGAAAAGTTTTGGCAGTCACAAGTGATGAACCACCCTACAGACGTATTCGATCAATTGTTTATTGAATCCTTCCCGTATTACTTAGGAGTTGCGGAAAATGCCATTCAATATGTTGTTGATACAGAAATGGATGACACACCGCAACTAACGGATGCAGCAACAATTTGCCAAGAACGATTCACACCTTTATTATGGCATCAAACGAAGCGTCTCAAACTCCCTTTTGATTGGGTGTATGATCACCCAACTCGAGATATAGCAGAATTAATCCGCTATATGATGATTGAAAAAAAGAAAGACTGGGAGCAAACAATCGTTCAATTTGTTACAGATTATGAACGGAATTATTCGCTATCCTCATTTGGGTGGCGCCTATTATTTGCAAGACTGCTGTTCCCACTTCACTATTTTGAAACAGTCGAACGATATTACCAAACTGGAAACGAAGAACAAAAAAGCATATATAGAGATCGCTTAGAAGCCATTCTACACGATGTGAACCGCTCTGAGCAATTTATGAAGCATTTTTATGGCTCACTCCGTTTACCAGTTGATAAGCTTGGGATTAGAAAATTAGATTGGCTGTCTTAAAAATATAAAAAAGAGACCGATTGAGGTCTCTTTTTTATATACCACAATTGTATGTAATACATTATGCCCCTACCTGTTGATCTGCACATATATTTAAAATGAATTGATGTTGTTCAATTTTTTCATTTACTTTACTCAATAATTCTTGCTGGATTTCTTTAAATAAAAATTGATAGCTCGCATTCCATGTTGGTATAACGGATGAAAGGTCTAATAAATACTCTTTTTTCTTTTCTAGTTCTTGAATTGTTAAAAACGTGTTCCCCATTTTTGGCATGTGTCGTCCCCCTATGTTTTTTACTTTATATGTGTGAACGATTCACTATATAGTATCAATTATCGCATTTTTTGAGAAGGATTTCCAATTTTGTTTTATGATGTTAACGGATAAATGTGATTTGTATAAAAAAAGGAGACCAAATTTGGTCTCCTTTTAGCAAGTGGCTTTGAACGAGCCGCTAGATAATATCTAGCTCTAGCGGCTAAAATGTTCGGTGGCTTCGCTTCTTCCGCCGAGGCAAAAAGCGCCTCTATGTCAGAAGCTCCATCCCCCTCACATTTTGAACGAGCCGCTTCCGCTTTTAATTAAAATACTTGTTCTACTTCGATAACGCCTGGTACTTCTTCAAGTAATGCGCGTTCGATACCAGCTTTTAGTGTGATTGTAGAACTTGGGCAGCTTCCGCATGCACCCATAAGGCGTAATTTTACGATACCTTCTTCAATGTCTACTAATTCAACGTCTCCGCCATCGCGAAGTAAGAATGGACGTAATTTATCTAATACTTCTAGTACTTGTTCTTGCATATGTGGGTTTTCCATTTTTATCGACTCCTTTCATCAGTTTTATTATAATCAAGATAGAGGGGAAAATCTATTTTTTCTGTTCTTGTTTTATTGCCGAAATTTTTTATCATGTTTACAACGTGTTTTTTCAGTATAGGGGTATGGAATAAGTTTGTAAAATGATGTGCTTATGTAATAAGGTATCTGAATATACTGTCAGAACAAGAAGTGGGGGAGAAGAAATGGTTAATGTGCAAGTGTATGGGACGAAAGTAATTTGTGCGAGCTGCGTTGGAATGCCATCTTCAACAGAAACGTTTGAGTGGTTACAGGCGGCGATTGGTCGTAAATATGAAGGACAAGAAAATAAATTTAATTTCGAGTATATTGATTTTCAAGAAGAACAAGAAGATGAAGAGAAAAAAGCATTCGCAGAGCGCGTAGTGGAGGAAGATTTATTTTATCCGGTCGTTCTTGTAAATGGAGAAATTGTTGGAGAAGGAAATCCTCGTTTGAAGGATGTTTACGAAGAAATCGAGAAATATTTATAAAGCAGGAAGTCTTTGCGAATTTGCAAAGGCTTTTTTATTGGAGGTATAGATGTGGAGAATGTAGTAAAGCATGCGTTACCAAAAGAAGTAGAGCGGTTGATGGAGCGATACATAATAGGGTTAAAAGAAATTTTTTTAGATGAAAAAATAGTTGGCGTATATATTTACGGATCCATCGCACTCGGTGCATTTCATGCAGAAACGAGCGATGTTGATTTTGTCACGGTAATAAGTGATCCCGTGAATGAAGCTGAAAAACAGCAACTTGTAGAGCTTCATAAGAAACTTAGTGGTAGTACGTTAGGGAAAAGAATGGATGGTATGTATATTCCGCTTGCTGATTTAGGAAAATACAATGATGAAATGAATGAGTACGTGTATTGTGCAGATGGTAAGGCGAATATAGGACATTGGGATATTAATGCAGTCACATGGTGGACATTGAAAAATCAAGGTATTACAGTGAGCGGGAAAGAAGCAGAAGACCTTTCGTTCCAAATAAGGTGGGATGATGTAGTAAATACGATGAAATACAACGTAGAACAGTACTGGAGCGGGAAGGCGAAGCGATCATATTTATTCTTTATAGAAGAATGGGTAGAATCAGCGGTCGTTACGATGGGGCGTATTTTATATACACTAGATCATAAAACAATCGTTTCAAAAGATAGAGGATTGCAATACTTGTTAGAACATTCATCGGAAGAATGGGAGCTTTTATTAAAAGAAGTAGCGAGAATACGGCAGAACCCAAAAGAAAAGAGAATGCTCTCAAGGTGGAGAAGGGCAGATATGACGAAGAGGTATTTGCTGCACTTAATTGAGACGTGTAGAGAGAAATGGTAGGGAAGAAAATGGACGATACAGTTCGGTGTATTGTCTTTTTTTATATACATTTTGGTATATAATGGTTAAAAAGGTTTAATTATACTGGAGGGGATATGGTGAACACGGAATTAGTTACATATAAAGAAAAGAATGTACAAATGAGTATGCTAGAAGTAATCGGTATGATCGTAATTATTTTTGGGGTAATGTATGGAATTGGTTATTTGAACTTTTTATATGAATTCTCATTATATCCGTGGTATGTAAATCATCTCATTTCACCCTTCACGTTTTGTATGATTATTGTAATGTATGCACCGGCAAGAAATTACTGTGTGCATTTACTAAAATCAATACAATTAAATAACTCAAAACATTATGTAACAATAATAATGACGATGATCGTACTGCTTATATATCTTGCGGTATTAAATTTAGTTTTACCACATGGGCGTCGTGTGGAGGAATCTAATATAGTAATAGAGCCTACTAAAAATGAAATCATTTTATATGTAGTTGTACTCACGATTTTTGCGCCGATTTGGGAAGAGCTTGTATTCCGAGGTATGTTTTTTATGAAATTATCTCAGCGCTTCTCTACACTTAGTAGTGCCGTTATAAGTGCTTTCATATTTACTTTAGGGCATCCCCTTACAGTAGGGAGTATTTTATATATTTTTGGTATAGGCATAAGTTTAGCCTACACCTATAAGAAAACAAACAATTTACTCGTTCCAATTGGAATTCATGTATTAAACAATTCATTTTATTTATTAGTAAATTTTCAACTGTAAAAAAGACGCCTTTTTGAAAGGGCGTCTTTCGTATTTTGTAGAGGAAAGATAATACGAAATATGGATAGTTTCATGTGAAACATTTTTATTATCAAATATACAAAATGGTTAACTTAGTGTATTAAACCTATCATTCATAAGTATTCTAATATATTAAAAAACAAAATGGAATAATAAACGAGAAATTGTCGGAATATATTCGATTTCCATTCATTTTTATGAAATATATGTCCTTTTTGTTAGATTCCTTCTTTTTATTTCTATAAAATACACGTATGTAGATATGAGAAAAGGATGATGTACGTGAAGGAAACTGTTTTACAAGAAAAAATTTCTCCGCAAGAGTTGCATAAAGTTGTTCAAAAGAATACAGCTTATTATGACTTTAAGTGGGGCAAAGTAGAAAATCCAGCGCAAGGAAATACGTGGAATTGGGTAGCCTTTTTCTTCCCTCCCTTTTGGTTAGCTTATCGTAAAATGTATAAGTTGTTTAGTATACTTATGTTATTATCGGTTCCTAGTATACTGATCCCTCCTTTTATAGACATTCCAGATGGGATTTTTTTATCAATTGGTTTAGTTCTTCAATTAGGAATAATGATATTTACTGGATGGCAAGGAAATCGTTTATATTATAAGCATGCTGTTCGTATTTTGCATAAGGGAGAAAATATGCCTGATCATGAGAAGGCATATTACTTACAATCAAAGGGTGGCGCTAGTTTTGCTGGCATGGTTGGTTTACACATTATAGTTGGGTTAGTATTTGGCGGAGCCACGTTCGGACTCTCCTTTTTACCAACTGAACCAAATATAAAAAACGTTGTTCGTTCAAGTGATGAAGGATTTACTTTAGAGATTATGACGGATAATCCAACTTGGAAGTTTGTGAAGAAAGAAAAAGATTATGATGTAGTAGAATTTACTGGATATGATTATACAGAAAAGAAAAACGTGAAAATAAAATTTGCTGTTTATTTCGATGAAGATTATTTCGAGTGGCAAGAAGTATATGAAAATAATAAGAAGTTAAGTGAAGAAGAGTTAGAAGAGTATCAATTTTATATTGAAGAAAATAGTTGGAGTTTCTAGTGAGAACTCATTCATTTTGAAAAGAAGAATCTTGTAAGGATTCTTCTTTTTTTATCCTTTTTGGCAAGAAGACTCCATCTGATTTGTGTTACGGGTGAAACCCAACAATTCAGGTGGAGATGAATTGCCGTCATAAGGTAGATCAAACACTTTTGTTTCTTTTTGTCTTATGATACAATCTGCCTTTAGGTAAGGAGGGAATAGATCGTAAGACACCGAAATTGGATAATCATAATCATTTTGTTATTTGAGCCAATAGGAATTGCGATGAAGACTATGTTCACATTTTGTTTCGTTCCCAATATTGATTTGCCAAAAGTAATTAACAGTTACAAAAGTGTTAGTTCTTGTTTCGTGAAACGAGATTTCCTAAGATAAAATACGATTTTAGAAAAAAAATTAATGAACTCTCTAAGAAAGGTGGTGAAAACAATGGCTAGAAAGAAAGCCGTGAAAGTATTACGTAAACAAAAGAAAAGAGAAAACATGCAACGATTCACGCAAAAACAAAATCTCGGGCGAGCTTGCTTGACTGCAAAAGAATTTCGCTTACTTCAGCGCATGTCGCATAGTTCAAAAGCGTTGCGAAATGTTGGATTGTATACCATTAAACAAAGTTACTTGAATCATAACAAGATAGCTACTGTAAAAGAAGTGGACACTGCTATGCAAGCCGATTCGAATTACTGGGGCATGCAATCCAACTCTGTTCAAGCGATTCGTAGAGCCTTATATGCAGAAGTGAAGAGCTTTTTTAAAGCAATGGAACAATGGAAGAAAAATCCTGAGAAGTTCACAGGACGTCCTAAGTTTCCGAATTATTCTCGTTCAACGGACAAACGAATCATTGAAATCTATCAAGTTCCAAAAGTAGATGAGAATGGGTATTGGATGATTCCGATGAATGCTGCATTCAGAAAAAAATTCGGTTCCATTAAAATACGTATGCCTAAAAATGTAAGAAATAAAAAAATCTCTTACATCGAGATTGTACCGAAGCAAAAAGGTCGGTTCTTTGAGGTGCATTACACATATGAAATGCATGTTTCTCAAATGAAGAAACAACCCACGACTACGAATAACGCTTTGAGTTGCGATTTAGGTGTAGACAGATTAGTAAGTTGCGTAACCAATACAGGTGATACATTTTTAATTGATGGTAAAAAACTAAAAGCCATTAACCAGTACTTCAATAAAATGATACGTAATCTAGGGCTGGAAAATATGGAAAACGGAATTTCAAAACGTATTGTAACGAATAAAATGGCCGCACTTTGGCATAAACGAGAACGACAAATAAACGGTTATATTTCACAAACTGTAGGCCTGTTATTTAAAAAAGTGAAAGCATGTAACATAGATACGGTTGTAGTAGGATATAACGTTGGTTGGAAACAAAAATCTGATATGGGGAAAAAGAATAATCAAAAGTTTGTTCAAATCCCGTTTCATAAACTGCTTGCAGCAATTGAGAATAAATGTATAAAAGAAGGGATACGATTTTTCAAACAAGAAGAAAGCTATACTTCAAAAGCTAGTTTTCTGGATAAAGATCCGGTTCCAGTTTGGTCTAAGGATAATAGAGCCCAATATTATTTTAGCGGCAAACGAATCACTCGTGGTCTGTACCAAAGTAAAGCAGGAACATGTATCCATGCTGATATTAATGGTGCGCTGAATACATTGCAAAAATCAAGAGTTGTAGAATTGGATGAAAGTCTGAAAGTGAAAACACCGATTCTATTAGAAGTGCAAAAACGTAAGGCTGTTGCTTCGCGCATAGCTTAGTGGGTGCGTCAACCATCCATGTGTACTCGACTTGTCGGGGCTTGTAGCACACGCCGGATTCATCTGAGTGGTGGCTTCTTCCACAAGGAAGAACTGCTCTTTTTTGAAAGGGTGGTGCAAGTGGGAAAGCAATCGTTCGTTGCCAGTACCAACCAAAAACATACTTGGGGTGTTACCATAAGGTGGCATGAATGCTAGAGCGTCAACTGTTTAGCGATAGACGAAAAGACCTAGCGTTCGAACTCAAGCCCCCACTGAAGCGTTTCATCTCAGTGGGGGTAGTTGACTTATCGAGATGTAAACATCAATTTTGATTTTTACGTATAAATAATGAACGGAGGAAATGAATTTATGGCTACTTTACCAAATTGTCCAAAATGTAATTCAGAATATACGTATGAGGATGGCGTTCTTTTCGTATGTCCAGAATGTGCTCATGAGTGGGGCCAAGAAGCAGAAGCTGAAAATAATGATGGTGCAAAAGTTGTAAAAGATGCGAACGGAAACGTTCTTCAAGACGGCGATGCTGTTACTGTCATTAAAGATTTAAAAGTAAAAGGAACTTCTTCAGTTGTGAAGATCGGTACGAAAGTAAAGAGTATCCGTCTAGTTGATGGCGATCACGATATTGATTGCAAAATCGACGGTTTCGGAGCTATGAAGTTAAAATCACAATTCGTTAAGAAGGCGTAAGTGAATAAAAGGATAAGGCGTATTAAACTGGTACCTATGGTAAGGACACAATAAAAAAGAGATTAAGCAATTAGAAGATGATTCCTATATTGAATGAGGGCACTGAAAAACTCCACTTCATAAGAAAAAGGATCCCATCACCTACTATATACAGATGACGGGATCCTTTTTAATTTCAACATATTGATGAAATATGTGTTATTTTTTCAAAGCAACCACTTTTTCAGTGGCCTCATATTGAATAGGAATCATCTTTTTTTAGTTCCACTGATATCGATAATTATTATAGTAAACTATATAATGATCTATTTTTGTCTTTAGTTCTTTCAATGCTTTAACTGATTGATAATCCACTTCATCTTTCAAATAACTAAAGAATGACTCTTGGGGAGCATTGTCCAACAATTATAGCCATACCCTAAATAAACAATTTTTGTCCTAAATTTGCATCTGAAAAATTAAATATAATTGCCAAAAGAAATAAAAATCCAGTAACAATATTCATTAAAAAGCCTGAAATTGTTGCCAATAATATTGAACTTTTTCCCGAAAATGTATAATCCACCCTCCTTATCACTTTTTTTTGTATCTTTTATTAAGGTTTTTAAGATTATTTAAGATGCTAAGATTCATTTGAAATTTTTATGAATTTCTTAGCGAATAAAATCCGCGTTTTGCCGTCAGTGCCTCATTATGTTACTAAAGATATATGTATCCTCCATCAAAGGAATAGATATAACGTACAGATCCATAGCATAAGTAGTAATTAATATCCCTTTTCCTGCATCAACAAATTTTGCTTGCAGAAACTTTTCTACGATTTTTCTTTCTCTCCATCTTTTCGGTAACCACTCAAACCCTATGAACATAATAAGAATTGTTCTCCACTTAACTAATCTAATATTTTGGTCCCATCATCATAAATTGATTTGAGAAAGCTTCCATTGCTTTTCTATATCTCTCTAAATCATCTTGTATTTTTCTAAACTCATTAATTCTATAGACTAGTTCTTTATCCACTTCACTTAATCTTCTTTCAATTTCTTTTGCTGTATTCCCTTCCCAGCTATGTGTCAATACTACTTTAATTGAGTTCACGTTTTTTCTATGATTCTCCAAATCTAAAATACATGATTCTAAATCATTTTTTGCGCCTATCACATCGACAGCATGTGCAATAACGTCATAATTTTTCACAAGAATCCCTCGCTTAATTTTGTTCGTCCACATTTTTAAAGTTATCTGCGCGTTGTTCAATAAAATCGGCTTCTGAACGAATACGCTCCATATACCCCCTTTGGAATCCGTATACGCCATATGTAACTGTATTAATTAAATTCCCTTCTACGCTAGCTGGTGATTGCTGTAAAATATTAATAATTTTGTTACTCGCTTGTACTAACTTTTGATTAATGTCATCAATTTCTCTTTTTAACTCTTTAGCAATTTGTTTTACCTCTTCCACTGATAAACGAATTGTTATTTCACCAGCGCGAGGAGAAGATAGAACCCTTTGACCAGTTTCCCCATCATACATATTTGGCATATTGAATAAACCATATTTATCATAAGAAAAATTATCCATAGAATGATATTTTGGTCCCTTAAACGCCATAAAAAAACGTGAAACATTATAACTTGTTATTAAACTAGATAAAATTGGATTAAACGGGCTTATATCATGAATTAAATTATTATTTTTTGCATTCGGCTTATCTGTATAATACATATGACCTATACGACCTCTTTGTGTATTATCATTCCCTTTAAATCCTGTAAACACTGTATCATTCGGATTTCCATAAGTCGTAACTAGATCTTTGTATTCTCCTTTTAATGCTTTTTCTTTTTTATCTTCAGGTAATCCATCAATTACATTGGGTGCTTCAAAACTTACAACTGGCACATTGTTCATAACTCCTGCATATTCACCTAAACCACCGCCTAGAGAATGACCTGTTAACGTGAGACTATAACCCTTCAAGCCATTGTCAGGATTATTTATATAATTCTTGACCTCTTTAGTTAAATCATCTGCATTAGTAAATTGACTTTCTGCAACTATCTTTTGCTTTCTTTCTTTCGCCATAGCAAAATTAAATTGCTCAGTTAAAGGAAGGGATGAAGTATCCATTTTGTTTAAGTTATCTAAACTATCTTGATTCTTTCTGAAACGATTACCCATAACATCATATAAATCCGCGTCATAAAAGTCACGCGGTTCCCAAGAACCACGAAAGGCAATAACAATTTGTTTCGTTTCATCATTTTTATAAATAGTTGCATCAAAACTATTTACAGGATTATGTAATGGTACAGAATTAGGTATTTCAATACGTTCCCAAGTTTCTTGATGATCCCCAACTTTTATTTTAGCAAGTTCTGCATCTTTATAACTTTTACCTGATAAATTCGAAAGAGCTTCATCACTAACTGAACTCCTCATATTTCCATCTCCTTAAAAATAATTTATAGTATTAATTATAAGATAATTTAAGGAGGGAAAATATGGGTAAATTAAAGGAGAAAAACATTATAATTTTAATCATTTTAGCAATTATAGCTTTAATTATAGGATTTACAATAAAAAATACTCACGAAAAAAATATAGACAAAGAAAAATCAGCTAAAGCTGCTATAGAACATATGAAAAAAGAAGAAAATATAGATTTTGTGGTAACCGATGTTAAAATTGAAACACATTTCGAACTTAGCGGTTCTATTACAGTTAGAGGTTACGATAAAAATGATAAGCAAAACAAATTTTACGTTGATATAAATAAAATTCAAAATTATAAAGTAAAAACTTGGGGAAAAGATTAATAAGATGAATAGGCTAATTTTAATGTGTAATAAAATTTCAACAACAAAATACATAAAATAACATGATTATATCAAAGGGATGCTTATATATTGATCTATATTGCATTCCCTTGTTCTATGTATGCTATTATTTCTATTCTGTTTTTTCGATTTCTCCTTGCAAATGGTACCCCTCAGCGTTAGTTAACCATTCTATATTTCCTTAACAATCTCATAAACAACGGAATCATTTGAACTACAATATACCAATCCCTGCACGACTTATTACTGAGAATCCCCGTTCCTGGCTATCAACCATAATAAACAAGCAACCGCATAGCGCCAAAACGGATGCAATTGGATAGGACATGGCTTTAAGCGAGAAAATAACCGGTTCAAATGCATTTACAATACGATTGTATAATTGATCATCTATATAATTTTTTATTGTTCCATCGCTGGACTGCGCATCTTTAAACACCTCATTCACATCTGGATTATTCCTATCAACAAATGCATGCGAAATATCTATAATGTTGCTGAATATAATGGCAGTACCTATTACTAATGAAATGCGCACTGCGACAGGTGCGTATTTTTTTTATTTCTTTAGTTGAAAATATTATTTTACTCATGATGTCTCCTAATCTCCATATCTTGAAATTCAAGAATATAAAAAATATCTGTAGATAAAGCACTCCTTTTCAAGTGTCTTAACTGCAGGTTCCAGTTTATATAGGCCTCCTCTTTTTCATTGTCATTTTTTGTCGGTAAGTCGATATTCCTTGTCGAATCGTCGATATAATTTCACTCACCGAGAAAGGTGCATCATTTACCGAGCAAAAAGCCAGATTACCGTCCGCCATAGTCAATCTCCTTCAACTGACACCGCTTATTAAAGAAAGTTTTATATCCAAGCTGTAAGAAGATAATAACAGCAAAAGCGGTACTTCCTGAAATACCAAGTATAATTGCGATTTGATATTGAATGGCTGTAAATGGTGATACACCAGATAAGATTTGTCCTGTCATCATGCCTGGTAAGCTTATAATTCCCATTCCGACCATAGAATTGATCGTTGGTAAAATGGCAGAGTCAAAAGCGTCGCGTATGAGCGGAGCAGTTGCTTCTTTCGGCGTTGCGCCGAGCATAAGTGCTCCTTCAATTTGACCTCTTTGCGATTTCATATTGTTTAAGAACGTATTTGCACCGAGAGAAACACCAGTCATAGCATTTCCAACTAACATTCCTGTAATCGGAACGATATATTGCGGCGCATACCAAGGATCATGTCCGATAATAACAAAGATAAATAGTAGAAGTGGCCCAATGGATCCGGCTACCATAGAAAGAGCGGCTACTCGTTTTAATTCTTTGGACATTGGGATATTAACTCGTTTATAAATATTAAAAATTGCAAAGGTAGTAATAGAAGTAATGAGAGCAATTGTATAAAATGGATTACTATTTTCAAATACGTATGTAAGGACATATGCAACGAGTACGAGCTGAATCGTCATACGGAACGTTGCGAGCGCGATTTGTTTTTCGCGAGGTATCCCTTTTAATTTCACGAGCCCGATTAAAATAAGAATGAAAATATATGCAGCGGCAAGTTGCCAAATTTGGAGTTCAATCACGCCCTTCAACTGAGAGCACTTCCTTTCTAGTTGCACCGTTTGCTTTACTAATCTCAATAATATCGTCTGCAATTTCTTCTGGAAGCTGTTGTGAGTGTGTGATGAAGATGACTGTTTTTTTCTTTTCTTTTGCTAGCATAGTGAATTGCTTCATAACGCGTCGTTCTGTATCGCTATCTAACGCCGAAGTTGGTTCATCTAATAAATAGACAGGTGGATCCATAAGTACGATACGTGCAAAAGCAAGTCGTTGTTTTTCGCCACCTGATAATGAATCAGCGTTGTCTTCTAAATTTTTTTCCAAGCTAACAGTCGTTAATGCACTTCGCAAGGCAGCATCATTTGGAAATGGTTTTTCAGAAAGACGAAGTCCCATTAATAGATTGTTTTTAATGGTTCCATCGAAAATAGGTGGCGTTTGCCCAAGCATGACTACTTCACGTCGTAATTGAATAGGGGGATAGTCAGAAATCAATTTTCCGTTATATTCAATTGTTCCAGATGTTGGAGATTGTAGATCATTTAACATACGGAGCAATGTGCTTTTTCCGCTCCCACTCTCGCCGATAATACATGTGATTTTTTCTTTTTGAATCTGTAAATAAGGAATGTGCAGTATATCTTTATATGTAACGTCTTTTAATATAAACATAGATGGCTCCTTTCTGATTCTAGTTCTATCGTATCAAAAAAGAGAAGGTAACGGTTATAAAGAGCAACGTTTTTTCTTCGTCTTAATTTCTATTAATAAGTTAAGTAAACGATCTAATTCTTGGCTGAAAGAAATTACTTTATGATGAGTGAATCCGTACTTTTCAACGAGATAGATCAATTCTTTCTTCTTCGCTTCTATGCGATCATTTAGTTTCGTTACGTTCATAAGTGAAATGAAATGCCTCCTGTAAAAGTATTTACAACACAAAAAATAAGACCGAATGAATTCGGCCTTAAAGGAAATAAAACAACTTATCAATAGCATACACTGTTTATTGGTAGTTTTTAATATGAAAATGAAAAATAAATCATGATTCATATTGAGAAAGATGTGTCTGATAATTATATTTTAACGAATAAGAGAGGCTGCCTAATTAGGAGACAGCCTGTAAAGTATTAACCGTTATGATATTTGTACATCCAGAGGATACCGGATTTTAGTAACCTTGGTACACGTCCCATTAATGGTTGGTTTGCTAGCAAACCAAAGCCATGCTTCTTACCAAGAGAGCCGAGAACACCTTTTAATTTAATGACAGGTAGTTCGTCAGGAAGTGGTTCATTATTCCAACGTTTTAATAATATTTGGACAATTTGTTCCCCTTGACCTTCAGCAAGTTGTGCAGATGGTGCGTGTGGAAGTGCTGCACAATCTCCTACAACATATACGTGCTCGTTATTTGGAATATTGTGATATTTTGTTAAAACAACCCGTCCGCTACCATCTTGTTCAACTGGAAGGTTTCGAACAACTTCATTTGCTTGAATACCAGCTGTCCAGACGATTGCATCACATTCAAGTGGTTCATCGTGGTTGTACACAATATTTGGCTCTACTTTTGTAATGTTAGAGTTTCGTATAATAGTAACTTTATGTTTTACGAACCATTCTTCTACATATCTACTTAATTTCTCTGGATATGGGAATAGAATTCTATCTTTTCGATCAAATAAGTAGATTTTTAAATCAGAACGACTTTCGCGAAGTTCACTTGCGACCTCAACGCCACTTAATCCAGCACCAACGACTGCTACTGTTGCATTTGGTTCTAGACTATTTAATTGTTCATATGTCTTACGTGTTTGTTCAATCGATTGTAGGCTATGTGTATATTCCTTCGCCCCAGGAACGTTATGATATTTATCCTCACAGCCAAGTCCAATAATTAAATCATCATATTGAATTGCTTCACCGCCATCGAGATGAACAGCTTTTTCTTTGAGATCAATATTTGTTACTGTGCCGTATTGAATATTGAGGCGTGGGTGTTCAGGAAACGGTATACGAATATGCGTTTCTGAAATAGTACCCGCAACTAATGCATAATATTCAGTTTTGAAGCAATGATATGGTACTTTGTCGATTAATGTCACTTGTACATCATCCGGAAGTTGGTTGCTTGGAAGTAGCCGTTGCAGAATTCTCATTCCACCGTAGCCGCCACCTAATATTACGAGGTGTTTCATGATGGATTACCCCTTTTCTGTTGAAATATCCCCTAATCATAAAATTTTATATTAATAAAATATTTTGACTTTACTCAATCAAATTATATCGAATTTGTGAACAAATAACAATGCATGAATGAATACTCTGTTGTACAATAAGAAGAAAAGTAGAGTAAACGATCTGCATTATTTAGTTACCATTTCATCGTAAATAGCATGTTATATAGAAGGAATCATCTATTTTGAAGTGAAATAATGAAGTAACTAAATAGTTTAGAAGGTGTAATGAAAACAACAAGAAACAGCTTAGTTTTTTTCTTATAGATGAAGTCAGAAAGTAATTTGTTTTGTAGTACAGGGGGGAGAATTTTGATTAAACCATTAATTGAATTTTGTGTAGGTAACCTTGCAAGTGGTTCACAAGCAGCTTTAGAGAAATTAGAAAAAGATCCGAATTTAGATGTAATGGAGTATGGTTGTTTAGGATATTGTGGCATTTGTTTTGAAGGACCGTTTGCACTTGTAAATGGTGAAGTAGTACAAGGTGCTACAGTAGAAGAACTTGTTAATAATGTATATGAGTATTTGGATGAAAATCCAATGTTTTAAGGTGTTGCAATCGGCAGCACCTTTTTCTTTTTCTATTAGATAAAATTTTCTTTCGCAGGGGAGGGTAATATTGTATATAAATAAAAAAGGCCCTTTTTAGAAGGGCTTTTTTCTTACACAATTTGCGCAAGAATGGCTCATCGCCAAATGTTGTCAAATATGAGAAACGGGGGACATTCATATTGTGTTCTAAAAGCGTGCATTTTATACTTAACATAACAAATTATTTTTGGAGTGAATACAAATGAGCCAATTTTCTTTTACAAAAATGCATGGTCTTGGCAATAGTTATATATATGTAAATATGTTTGAAGAACAAATTCCTGAAGAAGATTTAGCTCTTGTGGCGGAAAAGGTTTCAAATATTAATATTGGTATTGGAGCAGATGGAATGATTTTAATTTGTCCATCTGACGTAGCGCCGGTGAAAATGCGCATGTTTAATAATGATGGATCAGAAGGAAAGAGCTGTGGTAACGGTTTACGCTGCGTAGCGAAATATGCGTATGAGCATAAACTAGTAGAAGATACAGTTTTCACAATTGAAACGTTAGCTGGCATTGTAACGGCGGAAGTAACGGTAGAAGAAGGGAAAGTTACATTAGCGAAAATCGATATGGGAGCACCTCGTTTAACCCGTGCAGAAATACCGATGCTTGGTGAAGGTGAAACACCATTTATTCGTGAAAACTTCTTATACAATAACCATCGTTATGCATTTACAGCTGTTTCAATGGGAAATCCGCATGCAGTTATTTTTGTTGATGATGTAGAACAAGCACCTCTTACAACACTTGGACCAGTTCTTGAGACACATGAAATGTTCCCAGAACGAGTAAATGTTGAATTCATTGAGATTTTGAATGAGGAAGAGATGAACTTCCGCGTTTGGGAACGTGGATCTGGTGTAACACAAGCTTGCGGAACAGGGGCGTGTGCTGCAGTTGTAGCCTCTATTTTAAATGGAAAAATGGAACGTGGTAAGGAAATTACAGTTCATTTAGCTGGCGGCGATTTAATGATTGCATGGACAGAAGAAGGCAACGTGTTAATGAAAGGACCAGCAGAAGTAATTTGCCGCGGAGTGTATGAGTACAAGATAGAAGCGTAAAGATGTATAATAGAACGAGAACAGAAAGGATGGTGTATTTCATGATTGAAGTTACAGAACAAGCAGCTTTTCAAATTAAAGATATGTTAAAAGATGCTGAAGATGGAGAGAAGTACGTGCGCCTTGCTGTACACGGCGGCGGATGTAGTGGTCTTTCTTACGGCTTAGGATTTGAAGTAGAACCAAAAGAAGACGACACAGTTCTTGAGTTTTTCGGTGTTGAATTTGTTATCGATAAAGAAAGTGCTCCGATTGTTAAAGGAGTAAAAATTGATTATAAACAATCTATGCTTGGCGGCGGATTCACAATCGACAATCCAAACGCAATCGCATCATGCGGATGTGGATCATCTTTCCGTACAGCGACGAATGCTGGTAAGCCAGAAGAGTGCTAAGTTTTTAGTTGAAATAGAGAAAGACCTTTTTAGCGATGGAGTGCAATCGTTAAGGAGGTCTTTTCTTTTGGCGTAAAAGTCCAATTGGTGACGGGATGACGGTTTCTAAAGTGAAGAAATAATTATTATCTTACAAAAGTGTAATGTTCGTGTCATGTTTTTGAATTTCTTCTTTAAGCTCTGGGCTTTAAGATAACAATATAAGAAAAACACATGAGGTGAAGGAAATGAAAAGATATATTGCACTTTTTAGTATTTTAGTTGTATTTGCGAGTCTTTTAGTTGGCTGTGATTTAAATCGTATGGGTAAAGATGAGTACTACGTTCAAATTACAGTAGATGGAAAAGAGTATAATGGTAAGTCTGATAATGGAGAGCCATACAAACATTTTGAGTATAAATTAAAAGGGTTTGATAAAGACGGAAAAGAAAAAGAATTAGAATTTAATGCTCAAAAAAATCTTCGTAAAGAAGCATTTTTACGCGTATACAATTCAGATAAAAAAGGTGTAACAGCTTGGGAAGAAGTAAAGAAAGACGAGCTTCCTGCGAAAGTGAAAGAAAAATTAGGTGCAAAATAAGATAGAAAAAAGGAATTGACGAACAGGGTCAATTCCTTTTTTGATTCTCAAAATCCTCTTCTGAAATGACTGTAAATCCGTGTCTTTTGAGTAAAGCAGTTGTTACCCCGTAACCAATTTGTTTATTGCCGTTAAATTCTCCCGTGTAAATCGTCGAACTACCACAAGATGGACTACGTTCTTTCAAAATAATATATTCTGGGTGTAAATTTTTGATTTGTTCTAGCGCTTTATAAGCACCGCTCACGAAAGATTCCGTGACATCTTCACCATCTTTTGTCATCACTTTCGCTTTTCCATCCAAAACGTCATCGCCATTCCCGCCAATAATTTCAGCTGAGGGACGAGGCGTTGGCAATCCTCCTAATACTTCAGGACAAATAAGGACTGTATCTTCTTGTTGCAGGAGCTCCTCTATTTTTGAAATGAGATTGTCATTTCCATCATAACGACAAGCAATACCACCTAAACAAGCGCTAATTACGATCATATTTTCATCTCCAATAAAAAATATTAATTACCACGCTAAATTCCCTTCCGATTCCTTATTTATAAGTGAGGTGATAAAAATGGGAAGCTTATATAATTTAATGAAACCATATAGTGAATTTCGAAGTAAAGAAGAGTTTAATACATATCAAAAACAAGTTTTGAAACATTATCGATTTCAATTAAATAAAACGGATGCTACTATTATTCATTTTTTAGGAAAGTATGCAGTGAATGAGAAACAGAAAACGGTGGGGGTTGCTTGTCCGTTAATGGAGACGATTGCGACGAATGTTGGAAAAAGCATTCGTACAGTGCGGGATTTATTTTTAGAGGTTGGATTAGAATGGGGAGCAGCACTGAGAAGAAGTAAGGGGATACCGTTATTTGATCCGTTTAAAAAGGAGCCATGCGTAAACGCATGACTCCAAGTAGTTAATCAAACTTTCTTACAACTGGAACACGAATCGCTACAAATAGTACGAAGACGATAACGGCGATTGCACCACTTTTCATAACGGTTACGATTGGAATTCCTATTGCAAGCGCGATTGATGTGAATGCATAAGAGAGCGGGATAAAGCCCATTGATGATAGCATAAGCAAACTCATTACGCGTCCCATCATTTCTTCTTTTACTGTCGATTGAATCATCGCCATAAGCGGAACGATAGCCATTGCAATTGTAATACCGTAAAACATGCCGGCTAATAACGCCTGCCATAGTACAGTGCTAAAGTTGATAGATAAGAAGAATACACCAGACAGTAGCATCATGATAATGCAAAATAGACCGCGCCTACGATTAATATTTTTTAAACCGACAATGACTGCGCCTATTGCCATTCCGCCTCCTACAGATGCTTCTAAGTAACTGAATTGAAGCGAGTCACCGTGTAGAACATTTTTAATGAAAAGCGGGAAACCGACTTGCATCGGACCGATTAAAAATAAGTTTAGAAAGGCGCTACAAATAAGGAAAGTTGAAAGGAATGGAGATTCCTTTACATATAAAATTCCTTCTTTAATAGAAGTGAACATGCTTTTGTCTGTATTTTGCTGCTCTGGCATCGTAAATTGTATTTTTTGAACGAGTATGGCTGCGACAATGAGTAATAAAATTGTAATCGAGAAAATCGTTTCATAGTTCGTAAATTTAATAAGAATGCCGCCAAGTACAGGCCCTAAAATAACCGATGCTTGGTTCGTCATTTGTGTAAGTGAGTTTGCTTGTGTTAAACGGCTTTTTTCGACAAGTTCAGGCAAGATAGATCCATCAGCTGACCAGAAAAAAGCATCAGCAAGTCCAAAGAATAAAGCGAATAAAGCAAATGTATATAGTGTTACATCACCTACGATGAACCATGTAAGGATAGTTGCGACAAGAATAGCACGAACAATATTAGAATAAAACATAATGTTTTTTTTCGGGAATTTATCAGCTACAGCGCCGCCGATAATCATAAAAATAAGCCTTGGAACACTAAGAGCTACGAAAACAACACCGAGTGATGCCTCAAGGTTTAATGTTTTTGCTATGTACCACGTTTGTGAAAAAGTAAAAAAGGCTAAAGCGAAACTTGAAAAAAGAGTAGCTGCCCAAAGAAAAAGGAAATTCGTATTTTTTAATAACGGTTTTCCGCTTCCTTCTAAAGCAGATTTATTTTGTTGTAGTTCCTCCATATTGCTTCCTTTCTATGTGACAAATTTAAACTAAAAAACTTGTTAATAATCACTTTATCCCGCGTTAACGGGCAGTAAAACTCCCACCTCAAAATTTGGCTCGAGCAAAGAAGTTAGGTGGGAGACTAACTGCCCGTAAACGTCCGATTGGTGAGGGCTAATACTCAGTGGTGGGGGATGAATCCCCCCACCACTGAGTATAGTTTCACTTTATACAGTTTCTAATATTTCTATACTGCACTTTCTCATTGTAGACAATTATGTTGGATTTGCACAGTGGCTATTTAACGACAAAAAAGAAGATACCATTTGGTATCTTCTTTTTTGTCGTTTAGGCTAATGCAATATAAATATCCAATTGTACGTTAGTTGGATCTAACGCTCTTTCATCATAAAGCTCAAAGTCTGTTGTAAAAGCACGTTTGTTTTCCTTTGACCATTTCCAAATATATTCCCAAGCCTCGCAAACGACTTCAGTAATTGGTCCCTTTCTCGTTGTAAATACCGCATACGTAGCGGCAGGTATTGTTAAAGTTGTCATATTTTCAGGAACGTCTTCTAATGAAGAAACGGGCATGCCAATCGTAAAGGTATATGTACCCGTTTCATCTGATTCGTAGTTTGAGTAAAAAGCGAATGTTTCTTTCGTTTGTTGATTTGGAATGTGGTGCATGATTTGTTCTTGGAAGTACCGGTTCCAAAGCCCGGGAATTTTTCCTTTAGTAGATGCCTCTTTTTCGTTGGTCGTCGTAATCGAAATGCCCATTGCTTGGAAAGCTTCTTTTTTTACGATAATAGGTTCTTTCATTTTAAAATATCCCCCTTATTGTATAGAACGTTTGTTCTTGTTTAATATAACATATTTTTACATATAACGGTTACTATTTTTAAAAAATTTCAATGATACATAACAAAATGAAATAAGTAAAAAATGGTAAAATTATCATTGTATGTATAAATAGATTATGGAGTATGTTAAGATTTTTATGTATCCTTTAACTGTTATATAAACCTATACAATTAGATGCTTTTTGCCATATTAAAAAGTAGTAAAGGTTTGTATAAGTATCCGGTATATATATTATTTTTGATAAATTAAAATAGTAATATTTTATGAAGTTAGTATTGTTGAAATAGGGATTTCAATAATGAATCTTCGTAGAGCCGGATTGTTGCGAGTGGATATATATTGTTATGTTTTCGTCTATAAGTAGACGGATAGCAAATATATAGGAAGGAGAAAGGTACAAGATATGAAGAAATCGTTGAAGTGTTTTAATGTCGTAACAATAATCGCACTTCTCCTATCCATCACCTTGCCTTCACCTAGTGCTTTTGCAGAGATACATAAGAAGAGCTGGGATGAGTTACAAGGAAATGATGTGAGAATTAAGGCAGAGCAAGTAAATGCTGAGATATATAGGGGAGAAGTAGCTGAGAGGGAGCACGTATTTCAATATACGATTGAAAATACGGGAGATACACCAATTCAAGAATTGGTACTTAAACAAAATAATGAAAATGAAATTATGTTCCTCTCGCAATCTATGAAAGTAAACGGAGAGAAGTTACCTGAAAATAAAGTAGCGGATTTCTATGTAGAGGAAAAAGATAAGGGAGGAAAGCTTCTTTCTTCTAATCTTAAAATTCGAGATTTAAAATCACATGAAAAAATGACGGTGTTAATAAAAGCTAGTCGCACGCAGCAGTTTAATAAAGAGTACAAACAAAAGATTAGTGTGCAAAAAAATCAAGTACAAATAGGGAGCATGTCCGTTGATGTTGAAGGGATTCCCTCTGAAGAAAAGGTAGAAGCTAATGCTGATGATGAGGCTGACAGTAGTAAGAAAGAAGTAGGTCCATCAGCTGATAGTACAACTAAAAAAGTTGATGAAAAGCTAAAAGTATCTGTAGAAGATAAAAATAAATCTACATCAAAAACAGAACTGCCAAAACAACTAGTAGCTGAAGATGAGAAACAGCCAGAAAAAGAGGCAGCAAAGCAGAGTAATGCAGAAGTACAAGCTGCGTCAGAGAATGCTTCAAAGGTTCAAATTCAGGTAGGGGATAAGCAAGGGTTTGGAGATCCTCTGTATTCTACAATTGCTGCTGGCGATTTAGTGCAGACTGGTAATGTGACGCTTGGTTTGAAAGATAATCATTATACGAGATTGAGTATGGGCAAGCAATCAAATAAAACAACAGTCAACGTTGATAATGATGTCACGACATTTAATTCATCAACAGGAGCTTTTCCTAACATCCCTGCTGGAAGTAAAGTGAAAAAGGCGTATTTATTTTGGACAGCAGCTATGGGGACGCCAAATTCTACATATAAAGATTATAGAGTTAGCGATGAAGATGTAAGGCAGCCCGTTAAAATGAAGATGGGAAATAAAGAATATGCGGAAGTAAGTGCTGACAGTATACGAAAAGCGAATTCTTTACCGTATATTTCGAATTACTCGGGGAGCGGTGCAGGATATGTTGCGTATGCTGACGTAACAAATGTAATTGCAAAACAAGGTATTTCTCAAACAGTGACAGTTGCAAATATACCACAAATTAAATTCGAAAATGGTGGCGGCTATTACTGGGGTAACTGGAATCTTATATTAGTGTACGAAAACTATAAAGAAACCGTAAAAGATATGAAGATTTGGGAAGGTTTAGTTGCCCAAAAAGATGCAGTTAATTGGACTGGAATTAACATTAATCATATCAATACTCCTAAAGATGGTGCCTTTAAAGCGAAATTCAGCTATTTCTCCTCGCAAGGTGATCCAGCTGAAGATAAAGGAATTGTAAAAGATGGATATGCGTATGATTATGGGGAATATGATTTTGGTTATGGATATGTAAAGTTAAAGAATATTGACGGAAAAGATGATGATGTTAACGATTCTACTATGACAGAAATACAAGTAGACGGTACTAACGAGTTTGTTACGAAAAAATATCCAGGATATAATCCAGATTGGACAAATTCATTTAGTACAGATATTCATACGTATCATCTTGAAGGACCAAGCCAAGTTAAAAATGATTTAACATCTGGAAATATACATTTTAAAGCAAAGTATGCGACAGGTGATATTTACGTATTAAACAACGCCACATTCGTTACAGAACATAATGCTCCAAACTTACAAGTAGATAAAAAGGCATTAGATAGTACCGGAAAAGAAATTAAGGAAGTTAAAGCTGGCGAAGAGATTACGTACAAAATTGAAGTGAAAAATGATACGAAGAACAATCAAGCGCCAGTATCTAATGTAAAAGGCTTTGATAAATTAGATGATCGATTAGAGTATGTCCCGGGATCAATTCAATATGTTACTGGTAGCAATACAGGACAAAAAACAGATGATGCAAGCGATGATGAAGCAGAGTTTGTAAATAATCAAATTGATTTCCGTATTGGTGAAGGGGCAGATGCTAAAGATGGTGGTGTTTTAAAGCCTGGTGAAAGTGCCATTCTTACATTTAAGGTGAAAGTGAAAGAATCTATAAAATCAGATACAACAGTAAAAAACGTCGTTGCTGTAAAGGGACAAGATAGTGCCGAGATAAAGTATGAGAGTGAAGACGATGCAAATGTTACGGTTACGATTCCAAAAGAGGTTCCTGGAGAAATAGAAGCGAGAAAAATAGCTTCTAATAAATCACCGAAGTTAGGTGATGAGGTAGAGTATCGTATTACATTTAAAAATAAAGTTAAAGATGGACGTCTAGATGTATTGACGATTGAAGACGAGTTACCAGGTAGTCTTGAGTATGTGAAAGATAGTTTGAAAGCAGAAGGTGAAAAACCAGAGCCAGTAGAACTGAAATTTGAAAATGGAAAAATCATTGCAAAGTATCCAGCAATTACGGATATGGAAGAAAGAAGTATTGTTTTTAAAACAAAAGTAAAAGAAACTGCAAAAATTGGTGAAGAAATTGTTAATAAAGCAATTGTTAGTGATAAAACAAATCCATCCAAGAATATAGAAGAAAAGATTACACCGCAGCATAAGGCCGGCAAGATTGATGCAAAGAAAAAAGCAACAAATAAGAAGCCGAAGCTAGGAGAAGAATTTGAGTATCAAATTAGCTTCAACAATACGGTGGAAAACGGAAAACTAGAGGCCGTTACAATAGAAGATGAAATTCCAGCTAACTTAGAATTTATTCAAGGTAGTGAGAGAACTGAAGGTGCTGGACCAAATCCAGTAGAGTTAAAAGTAGAAAATGGTAAGATCATCGCAAAATATCCAGAGATTACGGATACGAAAGAGCGAAGCATCATTTTTAAAGTGAAAGTAAAAGAAGAAGCAAAAGCAGGAGAAACAATTGTTAATAAAGCAGTTGTGAGCGATCCGAATGTTCAGTCTGAGCATCCAGAAGAAAAGATTACGCCAGGTTATAAAGACGGTAAAGTAACCATAGATAAAAGCGTAACAAATCAAACACCAAAACTAGGAGAAGAAGTGGAGTACCGCATTACATTTCATAATACGGTAGAAAACGGAAAGCTAGAAAAGGTAATGATAGAAGACACGTTGCCTGCAGGTGTTGAATACGTGAAAGATAGTTTGAAAGCAGAAGGTATAAAACCAGAGCCAGTAGAACTAAAAATGGAAAATGGCAAAGTAACTGCAATATATTCAGAAATTACGGATATGGAACAAAGAAGTATTGTTTTTAAAGTGAAAGTAAAGGATTCGGCAAAAGTAGGAGAAGCAATTGTAAATAAAGCAATTGCAAAAGATCCGAAACATGATCCTGTGGATGCAAAAGTTGTTATTACACCGCAAAGTAAAAAAGGTGAAATTGCTGCTACAAAGGTAGTTAATAATGAAAAGCCAAAGCTAGGAGAAGAAATCGAATATCGAATTAGTTTTCATAATACGGTAGAGAATGGAAAACTAGCAGAGGTGCGAGTAGAAGATATGATCCCAAAAGGTCTTGAATATGTAGAAAATAGTATTAAGGCTGAAGGGGAAGCTCCGGGACCAGTGGAATTAGCAGTTGAAGCTGGGGTAGTTAAAGCTAAGTATATCGATATTACGGATACGAAAGAACGCAGTATTGTCTTTAAAGTAAAAGTGAAGGAAGAAGCAGAAGTAGGCAAAGAAATTGTGAATAAAGCAATTGTTGATGATACGAAACATCAACCAATTGAGCCGGAAGAAAGAATTACTCCACAATATAAAGATGGGATAATTGATGCGACTAAGATAGTAGATAATCCAACACCGAAACTAGGGGAAGAAGTGGAATACCGAATTAGCTTTAAGAATACGGTAGAAAACGGAAAACTAGAAAAGGTAACGATAGAAGATACAATCCCTAACGGTTTAGAGTATGTAAAAGGTAGTGAAAAGGCGGAAGGCGATAAACCGGTTCCAGTAAAGTTACATGTGAAAGATGGAAAAGTTATCGCTGAATACGAAAATATTACGGATATGAAAGAAAGAAGTATCGTCTTTAAGGTAAAAGTAAAAGAAGAAGCGGAAGTAGGCAAGGAGATCGTCAATAAGGCAATTGTTGATGATACGAAAGATTCAAAAGAGCCAGAAGCAAAAATTACGCCATTACACAAAGACGGAAAAATGAAAGCAAAGAAAAGCGTAAATAATGAAACGCCGAAGTTAGGAGAAGAAGTAGAATACCGAATTAGCTTTAAAAATACGGTAAAGAACGGAAAACTAGCAGAGGTGAAAATAGAAGATACGTTACCAGAAGGTGTAGAGTATGTAGAAAATAGTTTGAAAGCAGAAGGTGCCGGACCAAATCCAGTAGAGTTGAAAGTGGAAAATGGTAAGGTAATGGCGAAGTATCCAGCAATTACGGATACAGAAGAAAGAAGTATTACTTTTAAAGTAAAAGTAAAAGAAGAAGTAAAAGTTGGTGAGAAAATCGTCAATAAAGCAATTGTTGATGATACGAAACATGATCCAATTAACCCAAAAGCAGAAATTACTCCTCAGTATAAAGACGGAAAAATTGAAGCGAAAAAGGTAGTAAATAACCCATCACCGAAGTTAGAAGAAGAAATCGAATACCGAATTAGCTTTAAAAATACGGTAGAACATGGAAAGCTAACAGAGGTAATAATAAATGATGATTTACCAAATGAATTAGAGTACGTAAAAGATAGTTTAAAAGCAGAAGGCTCTAAGCCGGATCCAGTGAAATTGAAAGTGGAAAACGGTAAGGTAGTGGCGAAGTATCCAGAGATTACGGATACAAAAGAGAGAAGTATCACTTTTAAAGTGAAAGTAAAAGGTAACGTGAGCGATACAATTGTCAATCAAGCAATTGTGAGCGATACGAAACATCCGCCAGAAACACCGAAAGCAGAAATTATTCCGCAGCATAAAGAAGGAAAAATTGAAGCGGAAAAAGTAGTAAATAATCTATTACCGAAGTTAGGAGAAGAAGTAGAATACCGAATTAGCTTTAAAAATACGGTAGAAAACGGAAAACTAGCAGAGGTAAAAATAGAAGATACTTTACCAGAAGGTTTAGAGTATGTAGAAAACAGTTTGAAAGCAGAAGGTGCCGGAACAGATTCAGTAGAATTGAAATTTGAAAACGGTAAGATACTGGCGAAGTATCCAGAAATTACGGATACAAAAGAGAGAAGTATCACTTTTAAAGTGAAAGTAAAAGATGAAGTGAAAGTCGGTAAAAAAATCGTCAATAAAGCAATTATTGATGATACGAAAAATGAGCCGGAAACACCGACGGCAGAAATTACTCCGCAACATAAAGATGGAAAAGTTAAAGCGGAAAAAGTAGTAAATAATCCATCACCGAAGTTAGGAGAAGAAGTAGAATACCGAATTAGCTTTAAAAACACGGTAGAAAACGGAAAACTAACAG
Source organism: Bacillus cereus group sp. BfR-BA-01453 (assembly GCF_022662915.1). Classification (NCBI taxonomy): domain Bacteria; kingdom Bacillati; phylum Bacillota; class Bacilli; order Caryophanales; family Bacillaceae; genus Bacillus; species Bacillus cereus group sp. BfR-BA-01453. The sequence continues at coordinate 39,145 of NZ_JAKUEN010000017.1, forward strand.
AGGTGAAAATAGAAGATAGTTTACCGAATGGCCTAGAGTATGTAAAAGATAGTGTGAAAGCAGAAGGAGCTAAGCCAGAGCCGGTAGAACTGCAAGTGAAAGATGGAAAAGTAATTGCTAAATATCCAGAGATTATGGATACAGAAGAAAGAAGTATCGTCTTTAAGGCGAAAGTAAAAGAAGATTTCAAAGTTGGTGACGGCATTGTCAATAAAGTAGTTGTTGATGATATGAAAGATCCAACGACTTCAGAAGTAACGATTACACCAGAATATAAAGACGGTAAGCTGAAAGCTGAGAAATTTGTAAATAATAAGAAGCCGAAATTAGGAGAAGAAGTAGAATACCGAATTAACTTTAAAAATACGGTAGAAAACGGAAAACTAGTAGAGGTTAAAGTAGAAGATGAAATTCCAGCTGGACTAGAGTATGTGGAGAACAGTGTGAAAGCAGAAGGTTCTAAACCGGATCCAGTAGAACTGAAATTTGAAAACGGCAAGGTAATGGCAAAGTATCTAGAAATTACGGATACGAAAGAAAGAAGCATTGTCTTTAAAGCGAAAGTAAAAGAAGAGGCAGAAATAGGTAAGGAAATTGTCAATAAGGCAATCGTAGTAGATACAAAAAATGAGCCAGCAGAACCTTATGTGGAGATTACTCCGCAATATAAAGACGGTAAAGTTGTTGCTCAGAAAGTGGCGAATAATCATAAGCCAAAACTAGGAGAAGAAGTAGAATACCGAATTCGTTTTAAAAACACGATAGAAAACGGGAAACTAGCAGAGGTAAACATAAAGGATACATTACCAAAAGGTTTAGAGTATGTAGAAGGCAGCATCACGGCAGAAGGTTCTAAACCGAAACCAGTAGAACTTAAAGTTGAGAATGGAAAAGTAACAGCAAAGTATCCAGCAATTACAGATACAGAGGAAAGAAGCATTGTCTTTAAAGCGAAGGTAAAAGAAAGCGTAAAAGTGGGAGAAGAAATCGTAAATGAGGCGATTGTGGATGATACAAAGAATGTACCAGAAGAGCCTTATGTACCGATTACACCGCAATATAAAGATGGGAAAATTGAGGCAAGAAAAGAAGTAAGTAATCACGAACCGAAGCTAGGAGAGGAAATCGAATATCGAATTATTTTTAATAATACGGTGAAGGATGGAAAGCTAGCAGAGGTGAAGATAGAAGATGAAATTCCAGCTGGTTTAGAGTTTGTACAAGGCAGTGAAAAGGCGGAAGGTGACGAGCCGAAACCAGTAGAGTTGAAAGTAGAAAATGGCAAGGTAATCGCAACATATTCAGAGATTATTGATACGAAAGAAAGAAGTATTGCTTTTAAAGTAAAGGTGAAAGATTCAGTTGCAATAGGTAAGGGGATTACAAATAAAGCGATTATTCATGTGGATGATCCAAATCACCCTATAATTGAACCGACAGCTAAAATTACACCTCAATATAAAGATGGTAAAGTTAAAGCTGATAAAAAGGTAAGTAAAAAAGATCCAAAGCTGGGAGAAGAAATTGAATACCGCATTTCATTTAGTAATACGGTGAAAGATGGAAAGCTGGCAGAGGTGAAGATAGAAGATGAAATTCCGTCTGGCTTAGAATACGTGAAAGATAGTCTAAAAGCAGAAGGTGATGAGCCGGCGCCAGTAGAGTTGAAAGAAGAAGCTGGTAAGGTTACCGCGAAGTATGAAAATATTACTGACACGAAAGAAAGAAGTATTATCTTTAAAGTGAAGGTGAAAGATTCAGTTGAAGTGGACAAAGCAATTGTAAATAAAGCAATTGTTGATGATACAAAAAATCCACCAGAGCGACCAGAAGTAGATATTACACCGCAGCATAAAGACGGTAAAGTTAAAGCCGATAAAAAGGTAAGTAAAAAGGATCCAAAGCTAGGAGAAGAAGTAGAGTATCAAATTCGTTTTAAAAATACGGTAGAAAACGGAAAGCTAGCAGAGGTGAAAATTGAGGATCAATTACCAACTGGTTTAGAGTATGTGAAGGATAGTTTAAAATCAGAAGGTAATGAACCTAATCCAGTAGAGTTAAAAGAAGAAGCTGGGAAAATTACAGCGAAGTATGAGAATATCACTGATACAGCGGAGCGTAGTATTAGCTTTAAGGTGAAAGTAACGGAAACAGCAAAAGTTGGTAAGAAAATCGTGAATACGGCAATTGTGGATGATGATAATCCGAAGAATCCTCCGCAAAAACCAGAAGCGATTATTACACCAGAGTATAAAGACGGAAAATTAAAAGCTGATAAAACAGTAAATAATCCAGCTCCAAAATTAGGAGAAGAAGTAGAATATCGAATTACATTCCGTAACGTAATTGAGCATGGAAAAGTAGCAAAGGTGAAGATTAAGGATGAATTACCAAATGGCTTAGAGTTTGTAGAAGGTAGTGAAAGAGCTGAGGGAGAGAATCCGAAACCGTTGCATGTGAAAGTGAAAAACGGAATTGTTCTTGCAGAGTATCCAGAAATTACGGATACAAAAGAGAGAAGCATTGTCTTTAAAGTGAAAGTGAAAGAAAAAGCTAAAGTAGGCGAAGAGATTGTGAACAAGGCGATTGTGGAAGATACAATAAATCCACCAGAGCAACCGAATATCTCTATTGTGCCTCAATATAAAGATGGTGCATTACAAGCAGAAAAAACAGTAAGTAATCATGAACCGAAGCTAGGAGAAGAAGTAGAATATCGAATTAGCTTTGAAAATACGGTAGAGAACGGAAAACTAACTGAGGTAAAGGTAGAAGATGAAATTCCAGCCGGTTTAGAATACGTACAAGATAGTATAAAGTCGGATGGGCCGGAACCACATCCAGTAGAACTTAAAGTTGAGAATGGAAAAGTAACAGCGAAGTATCCAGAAATTACGGATATGAAAAAAAGAAGCATCATCTTTAAAGTGAGAGTACAAGAAACGGTACAAGTAGGAAAAGAAATTGTAAACAAGGCGATTGTTGATGATAATAATCCAACGACTCCGCCAGTTGAGTCACTTATACCAATTACGCCACAATATAAAGATGGGAAACTAGAGGCAAGGAAAGAAGTAAGTAATCATGAACCGAAGCTAGGGGAAGAAATCGAATATCGAATTACTTTTAACGGCACAGTAGATGGCGGGAAGTTAGTTGATGTGAAAATTGAAGATGAAATTCCAGCCGGTTTAGAATATGTGAAAGATAGCCTGGAGGTTGTAGGTGATAAGCCTGTACCAACAGAGCTTACAGTAGAGAATGGAAAAGTAACAGCGAAGTATCCAAAAATTACGGATACGAAAGAAAGAAGTATCATCTTTAAAGTGAAGGTAAAAGAAACAGTAAAAGTTGGAGGGGAAATAACAAATAAAGCGATTATTCATGTGGACGATCCGAACCATCCAGTTATAGAACCGACAGCGACAATAAAGCCAGAATATAAAGCTGGTAAGTTAAAAGCAACGAAGGCAGTAAGTAATAAAGAACCGAAGCGAGGAGAAGAAGTAGAATACCGAATTAGCTTTAAAAATACGGTAGAAAACGGAAAAGTAGCTGAGGTAAAGGTGGAAGATGAAATTCCAGCTGGTTTAGAATACGTGCAAGATAGTCTTAGATTTGAAGGTGCTGAGCCAAATCCAGTAGAGTTAAAAGTGGAGTTTGGAAAAGTAATCGCGAAATATCTAGACATTGCGGATATGAAAGAACGGAGTATTATTTTTAAAGCGAAGGTAAAAGAAACGGTTAAAATTGGTGAGGATATCGTGAATACGGCGATTGTGGGAGATACAATAAACCAACCAGAAGAACCGATTGTTTCAATAACACCGCAGTATAAAGATGGTATGCTTGACGCAAAAAAAGAAGTAAGTAATAAAGAACCGAAGCTAGGAGAAGAGGTCGAATACCGAATTAGCTTTAAAAATACGGTAGAAAACGGAAAACTAGCAGAGGTGAAAATTGAGGATCAATTACCAACTGGATTAGAGTATGTGAAAAATAGCGTAAAAGCTAAAGACGCAATAGAAGTAAAAGTAGAGAATGGAAAGCTAACTGCAAAGTACGAAAATATTATAGATACAAAAGAAAGAAACATTACTTTTAAAGTGAAAGTAAAAGAAAAAGCCGGTGAAGAAATTGTAAATAGAGCAATTGTTGATGATGGAATAAATCAACCGCTTGAACCAACAGTCTCAATTAAGCCGAAAGAGCCAGAAGTGAAACCGGAAGATCCAAAAGAGCCAGAAGTGAAACCGGAAGATCCAAAAGAGCCAGAAGTGAAACCGGAAGATCCAAAAGAGCCAGAAGTGAAACCGGAAGATCCGAAAGAGCCAGAAGTGAAACCGGAAGATCCGAAAGAGCCGGAAATGAAACCGGAGGATCCGAAAGAGCCGGAGGTGAAACCGGAAGATCCGAAAGAGCCAGAGGTGAAACCGGAAGATCCAAAAGAGCCAAAGGAACCAGAGGTGAAACCAGAAAATCCAGAAGTTAGATTGGAAAAATTAATTAAAGAGCCGCAAGTAAAAGTAGAAAGAGAATTACCGAAAACAGGGGCAGAATCTCCATTGATGATGTCAGTTGGTGCGGGAATTTCATTCTTAGTTGGTGGAGTATTATTCATATTAGGTAGAAGAAGAAAACAATAATTCTTTTTTAGGTCAAAAGCACGATGAGTTCGATCTTGTATCGGATTCATTGTGCTTTTGTTTTTGATATATAAATAAAGCTCCTTCCATACATGGAAGGAGCTTTATTTTTGTATATTAAAACATACTAGAGCTATGCATCGGTTGCAGTTTTGCGCTTGGATCGAAGTAAGCTTTTGCATTGTTTACTGCTGTTGGTGCTTCACCGAAGCCGCAAGCAATGAGTTTTACTTTTCCTTCATATGTACAAATGTCACCAGCAGCGTAAATGCCAGGAATATTTGTTTCCATTTTCGAATTCACGAGAATGCTGTTTTTTTGTATATCTAAGCCCCAGTTTTTAATTGGGCCAAGGGAAGAAACGAAGCCGTAGTTTACGATTACATCATCAACATCGATGATAATTTTTTCTTCCGTTTTTACATGCTGAAGAACGACTTGTTCAATTTTGTCATCACCAATGAGTTCTACTGGAACGTACGGTGTGCTTACTTCTGCACGAGAGTTCATTAAGCTTTCTACGCTATGTTCATGCGCACGGAATTTATCACGGCGATGAACGATTGTAACCTTGTCAGCGATTGGCTCTAACATCATTGTCCAATCAACAGCTGAATCGCCGCCGCCAAATACTACGACGCGCTTACCAGCAAATTTATTCATATCATCAACGAAATAATGTAAGTTTTTCTTTTCATACTTTGCTGTTCCTTCTAATTCTAAGCGGCGTGGTTGGAAAGCACCATTGCCAGCAGTAATAATTACTGATTTAGAATAGTGAGTTTGCTTATTTGTAACAAGTTTAAATATACCGTCAGCTTGTTTCTCAAGCGTATCAACAGCTTCTTCTAAACAAACGGTTGGATCAAATTTCTTCATTTGCTCTTTTAAGTTATCAACTAACTCTTGTGCACGCACTTTCGGGAATCCGGCTACATCATAAATGTATTTTTCAGGGTAGAGCGCGGATAATTGTCCTCCAAGCTGAGGTAAGCTTTCAATAATTTTTACACTTGCTTGTCTCATACCACCATAAAATGCTGTGAATAGTCCTGTTGGACCACCACCAATAATCGTTATGTCGTAAACTTTTTGATTTTCTGCCACTTTCATTCCCCCTATAGATGGAATTTTGATATTGATTTCATATATTGTTCATATGTACACGAAAATCCTGCAAATGATGACACTTTCAAATAAATGATAGCATATTTGAGTTCATAATACTTCTGAAAACGACTGAATTGTGTGTAAGTTTTCGCATAGATGTTTTTTACATTGTATAAAATATACAGAAAGGAAAATACATGAAAAAAAGGCTAAAAAACCCTTGAAAACGCTATGTTATTTTAAAATATTGATAATTCTCCAGACGCTTGAATTCTGGAATAAAACCGACTAATATAGGGAAGTATTATGTTAAATTTCTATGACAAAATTCGTACGATTTTTTGACTGCGTTTTGTTATGATATAGAATGTGATAAATTCCACATTCTTGACAAATAGAGTTTTTAGTACTTGGTATTATTTTTTATTACTATTATATAAAGAAAAGGGTTGTGATTTGGTGAAGACTCCAAAAATCGTAGTTTTAGGTGCAGGTTATGGCGGGATGATTACGACTGTTCGTCTGCAAAAAGCATTATCTGTAAATGAAGCTGAAATTACGTTAGTAAACAACAACAGCTATCACTACCAAGCGACTTGGTTACACGAGAGCGCAGCTGGTACATTACAAGATGAAAAAATCTGTCTAGATATTCAAGACGTTATTGATACAAATAAAGTGAACTTTGTACAAGACACAGTAGTAGAAATTAAAGCTGCTGAAAAACGTATTATCTTAAAAGATGGCGAGTTAGAATATGACTACTTAGTAATCGGTCTTGGTTTCGAATCAGAAACGTTCGGAATTACAGGATTAAAAGAGCATGCATTCTCAATCGCTAACATTAATGCAACTCGTCAAATTCGTGAGCATATGGAAGCTAGTTTCGCTAAATATGCAACTGAAAAGCGCGATGAGTTAGTAACAATCGTTGTTGGTGGTGCTGGATTTACTGGTATCGAGTACGTAGGTGAGCTTGCAAACCGTGTTCCTGAACTTTGCAAAGAGTACAATGTACCACGTGAAAAAGCACGTATTATCTGTGTAGAAGCTGCTCCAACAGCACTTCCAGGTTTCGATCCAGCGTTAGTAGAATATGCTGTAAAACAACTTGAGAAAAAAGGCGTAGAATTCCGCATCGGTACAGCAATTAAAGAAGCAACTGAAGAAGGCATTATCGTTGCAAACGGTGATGATACTGAATTAATTAAGTCTGAAACAGTAGTTTGGGCTGCAGGTGTTCGTGGTAATGGTATTGTGGAAGAGTCTGGCTTTGAAGCAATGCGCGGACGTGTAAAAGTTGATGAGTACATGCACGCTCCAGGATACGAAGATGTATTCATGGTTGGTGACGCAGCGTTAATCATTAACGAAGAAATTAACCGTCCATACCCACCAACAGCACAGATCGCAATTCAACAAGGTTACAACATTGCGCACAACTTAACTGTGTTAGTTCGTGGTAAAGGCGAAATGAAGAAATTCGTATTCGACAATAAAGGATCTGTATGTTCTTTAGGTCATGACGATGCAATGGGCGTTGTTATGGGCAAAAAGTTAACAGGTTGGAAAGCTTCCTTCATGAAGAAAGTTATCGATAACCGTTATCTATTCTTATTAGGTGGACCTTTATTAGTTCTTAAAAAAGGTAAATTAAAGTTCTTTTAATATATAGTAGAGAAAGCAGAAACGGCTAAGAGCTGTTTCTGCTTTTTTCATTTAAAAAATATAGTATAATATATAAAAAAGAAAGAATATTCTGTCCGTTCTAATGGAGGAGGGTATGACATCATGGAGAAGCGAGGAAAAGTATGGTTAGCTGTCAGTGGTCTAGTAGCTACAAAAGATGGCAGGTGGTTATTCGTTAAGAAGAAATACAGTGGGTTAAAGGGGAAATGGTCTTTACCGGCTGGTTTTGTAAATGAAGGTGAGACTGTTGATGAAGCTGTGAAACGTGAAGTGTTAGAAGAGACAGGTATTGTCGCTCATGTGAAGGGGATCATTGGTGTTAGATCGGGCGTGATTCGCAATGAGATTAGTGATAATATGATTATTTTCCTTTTGGAGCCTGAAGGGGAAGAGATTATTGTACAGGAGAAGGAATTGTCTGAAGTAGCGTTTCTACATCCAGATACGATTGCGGACGATCCAAATACGTCTGTACTTATTACATATTTGTTAGAAAGACAATCAGAATTACATCTTGAAATGGACAAAACATTAAATCCAGGAGAGCAGTTTGGTTATACAGCCTATCACGTATTTACGGCACATACGAAGGAGAGGGAGAAAGAGTGAGTATACCGGTATTACTTATTTCAATGATGTTATTTTTCATTTTGTTTTTTGGAATTGGATTTTTACTTAATATGATATTGCGAGCGACATGGGTAATGGTTATTGTATATCCGATTGTTTGTATGCTTATTATTAATAAGGCGAGTATGTGGGATTATTTTTCAAAGCCAAAAGAAACATTCTCTTCATTTGGGACAAGTGTATCGCATTTAGGACAAGCAGATGTGTTTATTTTATCTACTGGATTGATTGGTGCTGCTTTAGCGGGAATCGTTATTAAGAAACTTCGGAAAAGCGGATATCAAATGTTTTAATCTCCAATGCAATTGGAGATTATTTTTTTGCATATTCTTTCATCGTATAGGGAATGATTAACGATGAAGGAGTGTGGAATATAAAAATGTTAAAACGATATTGTATTCGCATTATGATGACTTGTTTACTTGCAATTGCATTATGCGTAACATGGAATGCTTTCACAGGAGTTTCTTTATTAGAGATTGTAAAGAAATATGAGGGAACGAGTGCAAAAGAAGTACATGCAGCAGAAGTTAAGAGAAATGTTGCTCCGAGTAAAGAAGTGATAAATGCTTTAGAGCAGGCAAATGACTGGTCTAAATATCGTTCAATTGAAATGACTGCAACAGGTTATACATCGGGAATTGAGTCAACTGGTAAGAGGCCGGGACATCCGGAGTATGGTATTACATATTCAGGTGTTAAGGCGAAACGGGATTTATATTCCACAATCGCAGCGGACCTACGCGTGTTCCCAATTGGAACAATTTTATTCGTACCAGGTTATGGGTATGGTGTAGTAGCTGATAAGGGCGGTGCAATAAAAGGAAACCGTCTTGATTTGTATTATGATACAGTGAAAGATGTTTATAGCCAATGGGGTAAGAAAAAAGTAAATGTGTATATAGTTAAGCTAGGAAATGGTAAGTTGTCAGAAGAAGAGTTAACGATGTTAAATCAAGATGAAACGATGCAAGTGTTTCGTGGTCAATATTTAAAACAAAGATAGTCTAGTGGTAAGTACGCTAGACTTTTTTTATGTTATATAGGATGTAACAGAAGTTAGAATTGTCGCATTTTATCGAAAATAAAGTTATAATAAAGATAGAGTAGAGAAATTTAGGGGGTCTGAACATGTTTCACGTACAAAAAGAATTAGGAAGCCATGAAGCGCTGATTGTTGCCTTATTTGAAGAAGAGCAAACGAGTAGTTTTGTACAAGAACTGGACAAAGCGTTTGAAGGACAATTACAAGTTTTATTAGAAGAGAAAGAACTTTCTACGAAGAAGAAAGCTATTTCAAAAGTACATAGTTTAGGAAAAACAAATGTGAAACGCTATTATTTCGTTGGTTTAGGTAAGAAAGAATCTTATACGACAGAAACATTACGTGCAGCTCTTGGTAAGGCATTTAAAACATTGCAAGCAGCAAAAGTACAAGACGCAGCAATCTTGCTTGATTCTTTCGTAACAGAGAAATTAGACGCGATTGATGTCGCTCATATCGCAGCAGAAGTACAAGGCCTTGGTACATATGAGTTACAAACGTATAAATCAGATAAAAAGGATCGTGTGGAGCTAGAGAAGTTCACGGCTATTACAGCGGAAGATACACAAGAAATTGAAGCTGCATTAACAGTTGGCTACGTACATGGACGTGCAACAAATTCAGCTCGTACACTTGTAAATATGCCGCCAAACGTATTAACAGCGACAAAGCTCGCTGAGTATGCTGTTGAGTTAGCTGAGAAGTATGATATGGATTATAAAGTTCTTGAGAAAGAAGAGATGGAAGAGCTTGGTATGGGTGCGTTACTTGCAGTAAACCAAGGTAGTGTAGAGCCACCAAAAATGATCGCTCTTATTTATAAAGGAAAAGAAGAGTGGACAGATGTTATTGGATTCGTTGGAAAAGGAATCACATACGATACAGGCGGTTATTCTTTAAAACCACGTGAAGGCATGGTCGGTATGAAAGGTGATATGGGCGGTGCGGCTGCTGTATTAGGTGCGATGGAAATTATCGGTGAACTTCGCCCAGAGCAAAATGTAATCGCTGTTATTCCATCAACAGATAACGTTGTAAGTGGTACCGCATTTAAGCCAGACGATGTAATCACATCTATGAGCGGAAAAACAATTGAAGTATTAAATACAGATGCAGAAGGTCGCTTAGCATTAGCTGACGGTATTACGTATGCGAAAAAATTAGGTGCAAACTATCTAATTGATGTTGCGACATTGACAGGTGGTGTAATTGTTGCACTTGGAAATCATACGACAGGTGCAATGACAAACAATGAAGAGTTATTCGAGCAAGTGCTAGAGGCATCTATGGAAACAGATGAATCAATTTGGCAATTACCGATTTTTGATCGTGACAAAGAACGCGTGAGAAACAGTAAGTTTGCTGATTTAAATAACTCACCAGGCCGCGAAGGACATGCGGTTATGGCAGGTACATTCCTAGGTGAATTCGCTGAAGATACACCTTGGGTACATTTAGACATCGCTGGAACATCTGAATCATCAGGAGCGCATGATTTAGGACCAGCTGGAGCGACAGGTGCAATGGTACGTACACTTGCAACGCTTGTTGAACGTTTCGGCGAAGAATAAGATCGTAAGAGAGGGCTGTTCCTACATTTTGGAACAGCCTTTTTTATTGATATATGGTGTTACGGCCGATGTAATTTTACTTTATAGAGAAATTGTATACAAAGTCCCGTTTAAAGCAAAGGAAGTGCGGCCCGTTTCTTCAGAGACAACTAAAATAAGGGCATCGCTTTTTTCTGATAAGCCAATTGCAGCTCTGTGACGTGTCCCTAGTTCAGGATCAACTTCTGTGCTTTTCGTTAATGGAAGAATATTAGCAGCAGAAACAATATGGTTATTTTTAACGAGAACGGCTCCGTCATGAAGAGGGTTCCCTGGATAAAAAATCGATTCGAGCAGTGGTGCGGTTAAATGAGCATGTAATGTTGTTCCAGTTTGAATACAAGATTCAAGTGGCTCGTTTCGTTCCACAACAATAAGAGCACCATGTTTTCTGGCACTTAAATGTTGAACAGCTGTTGTAATGAACTGTGAGCTTTCTGTATAAGGTGATAAATACGCTTGAATATAGTATGTAGCTGCCAGTGTTTGTACATTTGCTAACATATGATGAATATCTTCCATCTTGCACAAAATACATTCATCTTCTTTATCAATTGCCTGCCTCATAATTGATAATTCTTTTTCAGCAATTTCAATCATTTGCTTTGTTTGTATTTTGAGCTCTTCTGACAAGCCCCATTCTTGCATAATCTTCATTCCCTTTAGTGGAGTATTTAATCATAGTGTATACAAATATTCCTAGTAAAATCCTGTTAGATTGTAAAAAATATTGAGATACAGGTTGTTTTTTTCATATAATAAAGGTATGACAAGCGAGAGGAGATAGAAGTATGAACTGGAAACAAGAATTTAGTCGCTGGCTTTCATATGCAGAGTTAGATGCAGAACTAAAAGAACAGTTAGAAAACATGAAGCAAGATGAGAAAAAAATCGAGGACAGCTTTTATAAAAATCTAGAATTCGGCACAGGTGGTATGCGTGGTGAACTTGGTGCTGGTACGAACCGTCTGAACGTATATACAGTTCGTAAAGCGACACAAGGATTAGCGGAGTTTATTGAAAAGTTAGGTGAAGAAGCGAAGAAGCGTGGTGTTGTTGTAGCGTATGATTCTCGTCATAAATCACCTGAGTTCGCAATGGAAGTTGCTGCTACACTAGGTGCACACGGCATTACAACATATGTGTTTGAAAGCTTACGTCCAACGCCAGTGCTTTCTTTCGCAGTTCGTCATTTACATACAGTGAGTGGAATCGTTCTTACTGCAAGTCATAATCCGCCTGAATATAACGGTTATAAAGTATACGGTGAAGATGGTGGACAGTTGCCTCCGAAAGAAGCTGATGAATTAATTAGCTACGTAAACGCAGTGGAAGATGAATTAACAGTTGAGGTTGCTGATGTGGAGCAATTAAAAGCTGACGGTTTATTACATATTATTGGACAAGAAGTCGATGATGCATATGCTGCAGAATTGAACAATGTCATTATTAATAAAGAAATGGTGGAAAAGGCCGGCAAAGATTTAAAAATCGTCTTCACACCACTACACGGAACATCAAATATTTCTGTACGCCGTGGTTTAAAAGAAGTTGGATTTACAGATGTAACAGTTGTAAAAGAGCAAGAGTTACCAGATCCGAACTTCTCTACAGTAAAATCGCCGAACCCAGAAGAGCATGCAGCATTTGAATATGCAATTCGTGAAGGTGAGAAGGTAGGCGCAGATGTGTTAATCGCAACGGATCCTGACGCAGATCGCCTTGGTGTAGCAGTTCGTAATCACGATGGTGAGTTCCAAGTATTAACTGGTAACCAAACAGGTGCATTAATGCTTGATTACTTATTATCTCAAAAGAAAGAAAACGGAACGCTACCAGAGAACGGTGTTGTATTAAAAACAATCGTAACGTCTGAAATTGGTCGTACAATCGCGAAAGCATACGGTTTAGATACAGTTGATACGTTAACTGGATTTAAATTTATCGGTGAGAAAATTAAACAGTATGAAGAAAGCAGACAATACGAATTCCAATTCGGTTATGAGGAAAGCTATGGTTATTTAATCCGTCCATTCTGCCGTGATAAAGATGCAGTACAATCTGTTCTATTTGCATGTGAAGTAGCTGCGTACTACAAATCACAAGGTAAAACGTTATATGATGGTCTATTAGAAGTGTTTGAGAAATACGGTTTCTTCCGTGAAGATCTTGTATCGTTAACGCTAAAAGGAAAAGATGGAGCGGAACAAATCCAAGAAATGATGGCAACATTCCGTGAAAATCCTCCGAAAGAAGTAGCGGGCTTAACAGTTGTAGCAGTTGAAGACTATAAAGCAAGCATTATTACATCTTTACAAGATGGACATAAAGAAGAGATTCACTTACCGAAATCAAATGTGTTAAAATATCAATTAGAAGATGGTTCTTGGTTCTGCCTACGTCCATCTGGAACTGAACCGAAGATTAAGTTCTACTTCGGTGTTCAAGATAATTCTTTACAAAATAGTGAACAAAAGTTACTTACTATTAAAGAAGATATTATGAATCGTTTATAATATAAAGTAATTTTAAGTAGTAAGGAACAAAAGGGAGCGAAATCTCCCTTTTGTTTTATGTAGGAAATGATTGCTATTAATTCCGACAGGAGAGAGGGTATTTTGTGATGAAAAAAGTAAGAAAAGCGATAATCCCAGCAGCTGGATTAGGAACACGTTTTTTACCAGCAACGAAAGCGATGCCGAAAGAAATGTTACCGATTGTTGATAAACCAACTATCCAATACATTGTAGAAGAAGCAGTAAAATCAGGAATCGAAGATATTATTATCGTTACTGGTAAAACGAAGCGTGCTATTGAAGATCATTTTGATAATGCATTTGAGTTAGAGCAAAACTTATTAGAAAAGAAAAAGTATGAGTTACTTGAAAAAGTACAGGCTTCTTCAAAAATGGTAGACATTCACTACATTCGTCAAAAAGAACCAAAAGGATTAGGTCACGCTGTTTGGTGTGCGCGTAAATTCATTGGTGATGAGCCATTCGCTGTTTTATTAGGTGATGATATCGTTCAAGCTGAAAAACCATGTTTACGTCAATTAATTGAAGAATATGATAAAACGCTTTCTTCTGTTATTGGCGTACAAACGGTTCCAGAAGATGAAACACACCGTTACGGAATTATCGATCCGTTAGAGCAGGAAGGACGTCGTTACCAAGTTCGCAATTTCGTTGAGAAACCAGCAGCAGGTACAGCACCTTCAAACTTAGCAATTATGGGACGTTACGTTTTAACACCTGAAATCTTCATGTTCTTAGATCAGCAACATGTTGGTGCTGGTGGCGAAATTCAGTTAACAGATGCTATCCAAAGTTTAAACGAAATTCAACGTGTATTCGCTTACGACTTCGAAGGAAAGCGCTACGACGTAGGTGAAAAGTTAGGATTTGTTCAAACAACAATCGAAATGGCACTGCAACACCCAGAATTACGTGATGACATGGTTACGATGATGAAGAAAATTTTAGAAGAACAAGCGAATCAAGAGTCTTAATATAAAAAAGGAGTTGTTCCTACTGGAACAACTCCTTTTTCTTATGAAATCGTCGAATGAGAATGCTGATAAGCTGAACGACGTACAGCATAGTATATACGAGGTGCGATAATAGCACCGATAATGGTAAATGCAATATCTTTTACTGCGAACCACATCATAATCATCCAAGCAGCTTTATAGCTCATATTACCACCCATGAAGAGATTGACTGCCCCGTACATGTAAGTAGTACCGATAATATACGTTAAAATGATTCCTGTGAACGAAGCAATTGCAAATGTACTGAATGTCGGTCGTTCTTTTTGTTCTACTAGTTTTCCTGATACGTAAGCAACGATAATAAATGCAATAATAAAACCACCAGTAGGATCTAAAAGTGCTCCAAATCCAGCTTTGAAGTTAGCGAAGATTGGTGCACCTGCTACTCCAACGAGCATGTAAACGGTCATTGATAATGCACCAAGTCTACTTCCAAGAAGAAGCCCTGCTAAAATTGCGAAAAATGGTTGCATAGATAATGGGATGCCCGCTACTTGCAGGAATGGTGCCCAAGATACAATATTTGCACCAATGGCCATAAGAGCGACGAACATGGCAGCTAATGCTAAATCTAAAACATGAAATCTTCTCATAATGTTAACCTCCTGTTGTTTTTAGGTTAACATTATCGTAGCGAAACTATTTACTTGTTGTCAATTAAAATATTTTGATAAGAAGTCTTCAAATAGTCTCTTAACAACGTATAAGGAATACGAAATTGCGGAATTCCACTTGAATAAGGGGCAATCTCATATAAAGGGAAATAAATGACGAGATTGTCCGGTTCTAAAAAGAAGTGGAACTTTTTCGTGTTCATGACTTTTTCAGATGCATCAGGAAAATAAATACTTTCATTTTGTTTAATTTGTCTTACAATCTCAGCACGAATTACTTCTTTGTATGCATCTTTTTGTTGAAATAAATCGTCTAAGTGTAGTAACTTTTTTTCGTTTAAATCGAATGTGTTTGCCTTCCACGTATAAAGACCATGTGCTCCGCCTGTATATTGATAGTAATTCAAATATAGGCTAAGAAAAGGTGGTTTATTTAAAGAGACTTTATAATCAACATTCGCCACGTATGGATGAAATGGTATACTTGACCCTTCTGTTTCTTTATAATATTTTTTTGCGTCTTTTTCTAATTTGGTTTTAAATTTGTCAGTAGATTTTTTGTAATAGAAATTGAGCTTATTTTGAAATTTAGAATCGGAAAAGTTATGAAAAGAAGGTCTGTTAATTTGATATTCTATATAAGGTTTCTTACCTTTTTGCGTGACAGTCTGAACATCGATTGTCAGGTTAGATGCTTTGGCTGCTAGTGCACAATTTGGTACAATAGTCAGCAAGGAGCACATAAGCAGTAATATACAAAATTTCTGTTTCATTTAGGTGAAACCTCCTTATATAAGTGTTATAAGTAGTTTGAAAATAAATAGGTAAAATTATACATTTTATTAAAGTAAGAGAAGGGGGAAACGATATGGCAAAAACTTTAATGGATTCACTTGGAATTGAGTTGTTAGAGATGACAGAAGATAAGGTGGTTGCTACAATGCCGGTAGATGAGCGTACGCATCAGCCATTTGGATTTTTACATGGTGGTGCTTCTGTTGCGTTGGCGGAAACAGTAGCAAGCGTTGGTTCATACAATTTAATTGATCAAGAAAAATGTATTTGTTTCGGTTTAGAAATTAATGCAAATCATATTCGCTCAAAGAAAGATGGAATTGTAACAGCGATCGGAACACCGATACATAGAGGAAACTCAACGATGGTTTGGGATGTACGTATCATTGATGAGAATGACGATTTATTATGTATTTCAAGATGTACAGTAGCAATTAAAGAAAAACGTGAAAAGTAAAAAAAGAGGCGCTCATTAGAGCAGCCTCTTTTTCTTATAATTAGAACTGGATTTTCTTCTCTAAGAAACCTTTTAGTTCGCTAATTGGCATACGAACTTGTTCCATTGTGTCACGGTCACGTACTGTAACAGCTTTGTCTTCAACTGAGTCGAAGTCATAAGTGATACAGAATGGTGTACCGATTTCGTCTTGACGACGGTAACGTTTACCGATAGAACCAGTTTCGTCAAAGTCTACCATGAAGTCTTTAGCTAGTTCTGCAAATACTTCAGTAGCACCTTCAGATAGCTTTTTAGATAATGGTAAGATCGCTGCTTTGTATGGTGCTAAAGCAGGGTGGAAACGAAGAACTGTACGAGAATCGTTTTCTAATTGCTCTTCTTCATATGCATCACATAAGAACGCTAATGTTACGCGGTCAGCACCTAAAGATGGCTCGATGCAGTACGGTACGTAACGCTCATTCGTTTGTGGATCAATATAGTTAAAGTCTTCGTTAGAGTGTTCCATGTGACGTTTTAAATCGAAGTCTGTACGAGATGCAACGCCCCATAGTTCGCCCCAACCGAATGGGAATTTGAATTCAATGTCAGTTGTTGCGTTACTGTAGTGAGATAATTCCTCTTCACCGTGGTCACGAAGACGCATGCTTTCTTCAGTCATACCAAGTGAAAGTAACCAGTTCTTACAAGTTTCACGCCAGAATGCGAACCACTCTAAATCTTCACCAGGCTTACAGAAGAATTCAAGTTCCATTTGTTCGAATTCACGTGTACGGAATGTGAAGTTACCAGGCGTGATTTCGTTACGGAAGCTCTTACCGATTTGGCCAATACCAAATGGAAGTTTTTTACGCATAGAGCGTTGTACGTTTTTGAAGTTTACGAAAATACCTTGTGCTGTTTCTGGACGAAGGAAGATTTCGTTTGTGCTAGACTCTGTAACACCTTGGAATGTTTTGAACATTAAGTTGAACTGACGGATTTCAGTGAATTCTTCACTACCGCAATCAGGACATTTTACTTCATGTTCTTTCATTAAGTCAGCCATTTGGTCGAAAGTAAGACCATCAACAACCATTTCGATGCCTTTTGCATCTAATGCATCTTCAATTAATTTGTCTGCACGGTGACGCGCTTTACATTTTTTACAGTCGATCATTGGATCGTTGAAGTTACCAACGTGACCAGAAGCGATCCAAGTTTTTGGATTCATTAAAATAGCTGCGTCTAAACCAACGTTGTATGGAGATTCTTGAATGAATTTTTTCCACCAAGCTTTTTTAACGTTATTTTTTAATTCGATTCCAAGTGGACCGTAATCCCAAGTGTTTGCAAGACCACCGTAAATTTCAGAACCAGGGAAAACAAAACCGCGATGTTTCGCTAAGTTTACTACTTGTTCCATTGAATACATAAGAAAATCCTCCTTTTGAAAGTTAACGTATTGGCGATGACGTGCTCAGGTAACTTGTGAAACGAGCAGTATATGCTTTGAAAAACATAAAAAAACGCTCATCCCAAGGCTTAATTGCCTAGGGACGAGCGTTTGCCCGCGGTTCCACCCTAGTTGATACACAAAAGGTGCATCCACTTTATCACGTATTGCTCGAGACTGCCGTTTCCTTGCGGCTTCAGGCTTTCACTATCCCTGAATCGCTTTTTGTGCAAGTACTTATAAGTCCGTCATCGCTACTTATATTAATAATAATGAACATATTCTAACACGTTCTTTTTTAAATCTCAATAGAGGAACGCGTCTATCTATGATAGAGTCTCGCCTATTTTTTCGTTATTTATTCCGTAATTTTGTTTAATGTGCTTAATTGCTTCACGCCTGCTGAGCGGGGCAAGCTCGTTATTTTGCACGTATTCCCAAACGACATCGGGCTTTGTTTTTGCATATTCACGAAGGACCCATCCAATCGCTTTTTGAATGAAAAATTCTTTCGAAGAATGTAGTTGTCCAATAACCCAAAAAAGAAGTTCTTCATCCATCTTTTGTTTATATTTTAGCTGGAATAAAATAGCGGCGCGTTGTAACCATATGTTATCTGATGCAATCCATTTTGGAATATAGGCAGAAATCAATTCTGGATGTTGTAAAAAGATATTACCTAAAAAGGTAGGGACGATGCTATCGACAGTGTCCCACCAAGATTTTGTTACAATAAGTTCTTCTAAGAAGGGGATATGCGTTTCGTTTATATGCTTTTTATATTTTTGCATCATATCGAGTGCGGCTGCCTGAAATTCTCGTTCTGGTAAATCCCACAGCTCACGTACGATAATTTGGAAGTCTTTTGGATCTGGGAGAGTATGTATTTGGATGACGTCTTTTAATAATTGTCTTCTTTCAGGTGTTTGAATACCGAGAAACGGGAAGTGATTTTTCATATAACGTGCCATCGGTTCTGCTTTTTCCGGATTTTTGTGAGCTATGAAATACTCTTGTAATGCTTTTACAAATGGATGCATCGGTTGTTCTCCTCTCTTATTATCTTACTCCTATTATTATACAGAGAGTTTGGTTGAATTTTAAAACATAACTTGCAATGCAATGAAATATGTTGAGAGTAGAGAGGAGAGGATAAGATGGAAGATCAAGGCTTACTAGCAGGTTTCTTTGCTCTTAGTTTTGCGTTTATTCTTGTTATATTGATTTGGGCAGTTATTGCGTATTTGTTAACGGCTTTTGCACTGTATACGATGGCGAAAAATGACGGTGCAACGGATGGAGTTCTAGCATTTATTCCTTTTTTAAATAGTAAAATATGGGGTGATTTAGCGAAAGATAAATTACCAGATTTCTTGAAAGAAGAAGCAGGATGGAAAGTATTCGGCATATATGTCGCATGTTTTATTTTTAATTTCGTACCAATTTTATATTTAATAGCAACAGCTGTATCCATTGTGTTGTCTATTTATCTTATCTACGCTATTTTAGACAGATATGGAACGAACTCTATATTATTTACGATTATTCATGTCATCACATTTTCAGTGTTCTTGCCGATTCACTTGTTCATTATCAGAAATGAGCCGGTGAGGTATAACGAGTAAGTTTAATTTAAATATGTGTAATGAAAAAAGCGCCCTGGTTATCAGAGCGCTTTTTGTGCTACATAAGGTAGCGTACATAAATATAAATATGAGAAATGATTAATGAAACGATCATAATTGGGAAACCGACTTTAAGGAAGTCCATGTAGCTAAATTTATGTCCTTCGCGGCTTGCGATACCTGCGACAATTACGTTAGCAGAAGCGCCGATTAATGTTCCGTTTCCGCCTAGACAAGCACCTAATGCTAATGCCCACCATAATACGTCGATTTGTGCGTCAGCAGGTGATAAACCTAATCCGACAGCCATATCGTTAATAAGAGGAATCATTGTTGCAACGAATGGAATGTTATCAATTGTTGCAGAGGCGATACCAGATACCCATAAAATAAGGATAGATGCGTAAGAAATATCTCCGCCTGTTATGCCAATTACTTTTTGAGCTAACATTTTAATAAGACCGATATCGATAAGTCCTCCAACGAGTACGAATAGTCCTGCGAAGAAGAAGATTGTTACCCATTCTACACTTGCGAATACTTCTTCAATTTCATGTTCTTTCACACCGATTAACATAAGTACAGTAGCACCAGTTAAAGCGATGATAGCTGCATCAACGTGGAAAATGGAATGAGTCATGAAACCTACAATTGTAAGTCCAAGCACTGTTAAAGATTTTTTCATTAATACTGGATCTTTAATATATTGCTTTTCATCTAAACTCATTAATTTTTTAACTTGTACAGGATCAGCGATTAATTGTTTGCGGTACATGAAGTAAAGTATTGTCGCTGTCACACCAATGATAATAATTACGATTGGCGCTAAGTTTAGTAAGAAAGCATTGAAATCTAAATGCTTATTGGCAGAACCAATCATAATGTTAGGTGGATCACCAATTAATGTTGCTGTTCCCCCAATGTTTGAAAAAATAATTTCAGAAAGTAAATAAGGGACAGGATTTACTTGCAGTATGCGCGTAATAGATAAAGTAACTGGAACAACAAGAAGTACAGTTGTAACGTTATCTAAAAACGCGGAACCAAGTGCAGTAAGTAAGGAAAGTGAAATTAAAATTTTAATTGGATTTCCTTGCGCTCCTTTTGCTGCTTTAATGGCAACGTATTGGAAGACGCCCGATTTACTCGTAATGTTCACCAAAATCATCATACCGATGAGTAGTGTAATCGTCCCCCATTCAATATGTTTCGTAAAGGCATTGTGTAAATCAACAACCCCCATAATTACCATGAGTGCTGCACCAAGAAGTGCGATGACAGCGCGATTAATTTTTTCAGAAATAATAATGGCATATGTAATTAAAAAGACTGCGATAGCAAAATAATACTGCCAGTTTGCGAGCTCTTGCGTTGTTTCGTGCAAAACTCTCATCTCCTTTCATTCACTTTTCTTAGTGTGTCAAAAATGAACTAGATGAAACACACATAACGTCATTATAAAGTAGAAAAATGTCGGATGTAAATGAAAGGGCTTATTTTGTTATATTTTCTGCAAAGGTTACTTTTTCTTATTTTTAAAAATATTTGCGGGCATTTGACATATATATAAGATACATCCAATCTGAATATTTAAAATGGAATTAGCATTCGAGCTTGTTCGTGTAGGAGTGTCAAATAGAAAGGAATGACAAAGATGATAAGGAAGGGATCGTATGAATGAACAACAATTTTTATTTTTGGATTTTGAGTTTACGATGCCTCAGCACAGAAAAAAACCAAAAGGATTTTTCCCGGAGATTATTGAGGTAGGACTCGTTTCGGTTGTTGGCTGTAAGGTAGAAGATACGTATTCAGCTCATGTTAGGCCGAAAACTTTTCCATCTTTAACGGATCGATGTAAGAAGTTTTTAGGGATTAAACAAGAAGTCGTAGATAAAGGAATTTCGTTTCCAGAACTCGTTGAAAAACTTGCAGAATATGAAAAGAGATGTAAACCGACCATTGTTACGTGGGGAAATATGGATATGAAAGTGTTGAAGCATAATTGTGAAAAAGCGGGAGTAGATTTTCCTTTCCAAGGACAGTGTCGTGATTTATCACTTGAGTATAAGAAGTTTTTTGGTGAGAGAAATCAAACAGGATTGTGGAAAGCAATTGAGGCGTATGGAAAAGTAGGGACGGGTAAGCATCATTGTGCGCTAGATGATGCGATGACGACGTATAATATTTTTAAGTTAGTAGAAAAAGATAAAGAGTATTTAGTGAAACCAGCACCTCCAACATTAGGGGAACTCGTTGATTTTTCAAAAGTGTTAAAGAAAGTGAGTACACAGTAACGACCAAATTGCACAGTATGTAATTTGGTCGTTTTGTTTTTTTAAAGTTTATAGTCTTTTTTTAATTGTTCTAATGTTTCTAGACTACGAACTGCAAAAGGTGAATCATCTTCAGAAAATGAATTCATTTGAGTTTCTAATGCTAATTTGAGTGAATCTGTATAATCTGGAATTTCTCCTTCATATTTCTTCACCATTTGCTCTGGAATGTTCGTCTGTTCACGAAAAGCTAAAGCACGTCTTTCGTGGAAAAATGGTACGTCAGCTTGTTTTACGTTATGTAAGTCACCTTGCACCGGATGTTTTAAAACAGCTAATACTTTTACGACGTAACTGCCAGGGCGGCTATTTGTAACTTCGCCAATGTATTTTCCCGTTTTATAAATACCAGTAACGATTTCGCCAATTTCAAATGTTTCTCTCATATTTTTCACCTCAAGTTTATAGTAAGGAAAGTAGGATAAGGAGTCAAAGAAATCATTCGCTTTCGGAATGCCCCCTTGAGAATGTGGATAGGTTCCACTATAATTTAAGATAATATAACAGAAAATTCTGATGTTTTGTGAATCCTATAATAAGGAGTGATCTATATGATGCCATTATATTTTCCAGAAGATAAAACAGAATATATTATTCCAGGGATTGTTTGTGTTCTATTTATTATCGGTGCGGTTGCCACGTGGCGTATGTTCATTCGTGTATCAAAACGAGAAGCAGATCGATTACAGAAAGTTGAAGAAAAGCTGTTAGCTGAAAAGAAACAGTAACTCATTTTTGTATGTTTCCCTCTATGCTCGGACAATCTAAGGGCAGAATGTATTTTGGAGGGAATAAAATGAAAAAACGGCTTTTTTTCAGTTGTTGTTTACTATTTCTGATGGCAGGTTGTGACCAAGGAAAGCCGAAAGAAATTGACGTGAAATTACATAATGCTTCAGGTGATGAAGTGGGGACTGCGAAAGTAGTGCAGCAAACAAGCGGAGTAAAAATTAAGATTAAAGGGGAAGGGTTCACACCTGGCCCGCACGGCATACATGTACATGAAATTGGTGAGTGTAAAGCACCTCGTTTTGAATCAGCTGGAAATCATTTTAATCCAGATGATAAAAAGCATGGACTACTCAATCCGAAGGGTGCAGAAAACGGTGATTTACCGAACGTAATTGCAGACGGTTCTGGGAAAATTAAAGCAGAAATTGATGCGCCACATATAACGCTTGAAGAAGGGAAAACGACGATTCATAGAAAAGATGGAGCGTCTATTATTATTACAGAAAACCCTGATGATGGTATGACTCAACCGACAGGTAAATCAGGTGATCGAATTGCTTGTGGTGTTATTGTAAAAAAAGCGTCGGATATGAAGAAAAAGTAAAAGCTACCGTGCGCGGTAGCTTTTTTGTGTAGTGTAAGTGAAAATATATCAGCGATTATTGGAATATATCGACCGTAACTCAAAATATATCGACTTACCGACAAAAGTTGACAAAGGAGGCTGTCCCAAACAGTCTCCTTTCTTATTATGAAAACGTATGGCGCAGCCTATTTAAAATTTCTTCTAAAACAGACCTTGGACAGCCGATGTTAATTCGAATATGTTCTTCGCCGCCTAATCCGTATTTCTCACCAGGCTCAACAATAATTTTTCCTTTTTCTTCGAGCAATTTAGTGCGCTCATCTTGAGAAAGCTGTAGGCGAGAGCAATCAATCCATAATAAAAAGCTACCTTCTGGCTTCGTTACGGAAAGAGTAGGTATGTGATCTTTAATATATTTACAAGCAAATTGAGCATTATCTTCTATATATAATCGAATTTCATTTAGCCAATCATTACATTCTGTATAGGCACTTACCATCGCTGTATAGGCAAATGTATTTAATCCGTGGAAGCCTTGTCTATATTGGATAGATGTAAAGGCTTGACGGAGTTTTTCATTTGGAATGATAATAATCGATGCTTGTAATCCAGCGATATTAAATGTTTTACTTGGAGCCATACAAGTTATCGTGCGCGCTGCTAGTTCTTCAGATAAAGAAGCGAACGGTGTATGTGTATGATTTGCATAAATAATATCGGAATGAATTTCATCTGCGACAACGATTACATTATATTTGGTACATAAAGATCCAAGCTTTGTTAATTCTTCTTTCGTCCAAACACGACCTATCGGGTTGTGAGGACTGCAAAGAAGCATAAGTTTGACGCCTTGTTGAAATTGCTTTTCTAAATGCTCGAAGTCTATCGCATATGTATCATTTTGTTTCTGTAATGGACTTACGCATAATTGTCTATTGTTTGTTGTGACCATTTCGAAAAATGGGGGATAAATAGGTGGTTGTACGAGAACGGATTCGTTTTCCTTTGTGAAGGCCTGTATGCTCGTACTAAGAGCTGGAACGATTCCGGCGCTAAAGACAATCCATTCTTTTTGAATATCCCAGTTGTACTGTTTTTTTGTCCAGTTACAAATAATATCGCCAATATTTTCGGGAGGAAGTGTATAGCCGAAAATAGGATGCTCGATACGTTGCTTTAAAGCAGTTTGAATTGGTTGTGGTACTTCAAAATCCATATCAGCAATCCACGCGTGGATAAGTTCTTCGTTTTTATATGTATCCCATTTTGTACTATGAGTTCCACGGCGATTGACTGCTTTATGAAATAGTTGCATAAGTTTGCTCCCTTCTTCTGTAAAACCGTTAAGTTATGAAAGTTCTCTCTCTTCTTATAGAATAGCTGATGTGATAGGATAAAGAAAAGTATTAAAAAGTGAAAAGGCGGGAAGCGAATGGGTACATATGAAAAGATGATAGAGGTTGTGAAGAATTGGGATCCGTTTCAAATGGGACCGGAGTTTTATGAAACAGAAGCGAGCGATGTTGTGAATGTCGCAAGTGTGTTTGATGATTCAAAATACATCGCAAAGAAGATTCAACATATATACTTTATGTCTTTTGAGGAAGTACCTGCGCTTGAAAAATGTGAGAAGTTAGCTGTGGAATTACTTGTAATAAAAGAAGGCGGAAGTTGTTCATTGTAGGCTGTCGGAATTTCCGACAGCCTCTTTGATATTATTGCGCAGAAAAAGCGATAATTTCTTCATAAACATGTTCCGGTTTTTCTTCAGGTAGTAAATGCCCTGTATTTTCGTAAGAAATAAATTTCGAATTCGGTAAATCTTTGTGCAGACGATGACCTACATGTACAGGGACGACACGATCTTTCTCACCCCAAATGAGTAGAGTAGGTGTTTCGATTTTTTGTAATTCAGTTGAAGATAAGTCACCTTCACGATCTCGTATCATACGAGTTAAAGCGGGGAATATACGGTTGTCATAAAAAGGAGCAGAGTAACCTGCCTTCATTTCATCGTCAATTAATGAATGATCATGAACGACATTCATTAAGTTATGAACAATGCCGCGCCGTATAATCCAATTCTTTACGTATAAATGAAAGAACGGTAAATAAGAAGAGTACAGTAAAGGTAAAGTTGCGCGTGCTAAATAGCTAGAGCTACATAGTAAAATTGTCTTTGAAATTAATTCAGGACGTATACGGTTTACGTAAAGTGAAATTTGGCCGCCCATAGAATGTCCAACTAACACAATGTTTGAGAGAGATAAGTGTTCAATTAAATCGATTATAATCGTTGCTAAATTATGATAAGAATACTTAAATAGATGAGACTTATCACTCTTCCCGAACGGTGGTAAATCAAGAGCAATGACTGTTCCTTCTTTCGATAATAAAGGAATTAGACGGCGGTAGCTGAATGAGGAAGATAAAAAGCCGTGAACGAGTACGAAAGTAGGACGTTCTGTTTTATTTTCATGTTCATACAATTCGTAATGAACAGTAGTGCCGCGAGTGGAAAAAGTGAAATAAGGACAAGTAGATTCGTGATTCATTTTTTGTCACTCCATTGATTTTTGTTCATATCATTTCCAAGGCAGAAAAAAATATGTTAACAAAAAAAGGCAAGATGACGATGTCATCTTGCCTTTCGTACATTCAGTATTACCCGCGAACAATATTAGGCGGTGTTTTTCCTTGTAACGCTGCAACTAAATTTTCAGCGGCGGTCATAGCCATTTGTTGCCTAGTTTTTAATGTTGCAGATCCGATATGTGGTAAGGTCACAACATTTTGTAAGGATAAGAGCGGATTGTCTTTTTGAATCGGCTCTTGTGTAAAAGTATCGATGCCCGCTGCAAAGATTTTCTTTTCTGTTAACGCATCGATTAACGCTTCTTCATCTACTGTTTTCCCGCGAGAAGCATTAATGAAGATAGCTGTTTCTTTCATGAATGAAAATTCCTTTTCTCCGATAAGATGGTACGTTTCATCTGTTAATGGAGTAAGAAGAACGATAAAGTCAGACTGCTTTAGAAGCGTCTGTAAATCACAATATGTAGCATCGAATTTTTGTTCAGCTTCTTCTTTTCGGCGACGGTTATAATAAAGAACATCCATATCAAATCCGAATTTCGCTCGTTTTGCAACAGCTTCACCAATTCGGCCCATACCGATAATGCCGATTGTACTATGGTGTACATCTAGCCCAAAGTGCTCTTTTCCAATTTCCGCATTCCATTTACCATTTTTTACGTAGGAGTCGAGTTCACAAACACGACGACCAGCAGATAACATAAGAGCAAAAACGAGGTCAGCTACTGTATCATCTAGTACGTAAGGTGTATTTGTTCCGATGACATTGCGCTTTTCCATCGCTTGTAAATCAAAATTATCGTAACCGACAGAAATGTTGCTTACTACTTTTAAGTTAGGAGCCGCCTCCAATAATTCTTCATTAATAGCAGATCCGAAATTTAATAAACCATCTTTATCTTGTATTTTCTCTAGTAGAACATCACGAGGTACCTTCTCATTTTGCTCCCATTTTTCATAATCACAGTGTTCTGATAAATAGTTTTCTACAAATGTTGGAACTGGTTCAGCAATATAAACTTTTGGTTTCACGATTCCATCCCCTTTCGCTTTATCACGCATTTTTCTGCTGATTAAAGTTTCACTTTACCCCGCTTTAACGGACAGTAAGCCTCTCGCCTCAAAAAGAAGCTCAAGCGAAGAGGTTAGGCGGGAGAGCAACTGTCCGCAAAAGCCCGATTGGTGCGGGCTAATAATCCATGGGATGAACCTTTCCATGGATTAAAGTTTCACTTTATTTTGACATAATTCACTAAAAAAATCTTCTTTTCAAACTGGAAAGGCTATTTGTATAATTTAGACACAAACGAAAAGGAAGGATGATTTATATGGTGACAGAAAAAGAATTAGAATTATTAGCTTGTCTTGAAAAAAGTAGTCGATTATCTGTAGATACATTAGCGAAGCTGTTAAATATAGAAGTAGAAGAAGTAAAGAAAATGGTTGAAAAATTAGAAGCGGAAAAGATTATTGTGGATTATGTCACACATATCGATTGGACGAAGGTGAAAGAACATACAGGTTTAACGGCGATGATTGATGTGAAAGTTACGCCAAAGCACGGCGTTGGGTTCGATGCGGTTGCTGAGCAAATTTATCGTTATTCAGAAGTGAAATCTGTGTATTTAATGTCAGGGACATATGATCTTTCTATTACGTTAGAAGGAAAGACAATGGGAGAAGTAGCGATGTTTGTTTCTGAGAAATTAGCAACAATTGAATCTGTCGTTTCTACGACAACGCATTTCATTTTGAAGAAATATAAACATGAGGGAATTATCTATGAAAAAAATGATGATGATAAGCGAATTGTGGTGACACCATGAAGCAATTTGAACTATCTAGAGCGGCAGAATCATTACAACCATCTGGTATTCGAAAGTTTTTCGATTTAGCAGCTAATATGAAAGGTGTTATTTCTCTTGGAGTAGGAGAACCAGACTTCATTACGCCATGGAATGTAAGGCAAGCATGTATCCGTTCTTTAGAACAAGGATATACGTCATATACAGCAAATGCAGGATTATTGGAGCTCCGTCAAGAAATAGCAAAGTATCTAAAAAAACAATTTGCAGTATCATATGATCCAAACGATGAAATCATTGTTACAGTTGGAGCGAGTCAGGCGTTAGATGTAGCGATGCGCGCCATTATAAATCCTGATGATGAGGTACTCATTATTGAGCCAAGTTTCGTTTCTTATGCCCCGCTTGTGACATTAGCTGGAGGGGTTCCAGTTCCTGTGGCTACTACTTTAGAAAATGAATTTAAAGTACAACCAGAACAAATTGAGGCAGCTATTACAGCGAAGACAAAGGCAATTTTACTTTGTTCACCAAATAACCCAACAGGTGCAATGTTAAATAAGTCCGAGCTTGAAGAAATAGCAGTGATTGTTGAGAAGTACAATTTAATCGTATTATCTGATGAAATTTATGCAGAACTTGTATACGACGAAGCATATACAAGTTTCGCGAGTATTAAAAATATGCGCGAGCATACGATTTTAATTTCAGGATTTTCAAAAGGATTTGCGATGACAGGGTGGCGCCTTGGTATGATTGCAGCTCCTGTTCACTTTTCAGAATTAATGCTCAAAATTCACCAATATTCCATGATGTGTGCCCCGACGATGTCTCAGTTTGCAGCACTTGAAGCGTTACGTGCGGGAAATGAGGAAGTAATTCGAATGAGAGATAGTTATAAGAAACGCCGTAATTTTATGACGACATCTTTCAATGAAATGGGATTAACATGTCATGTGCCGGGCGGAGCGTTTTATGTCTTTCCTTCCATATCTTCAACTGGACTATCTTCGGCGGAATTTGCAGAACAGTTATTACTAGAAGAAAAAGTGGCTGTTGTACCTGGAAGTGTATTTGGCGAAAGTGGTGAAGGATTTATTCGTTGTTCATATGCAACATCGCTTGAACAGCTTATGGAAGCAATGAAGAGAATGGAACGGTTCGTAGAGAATAAAAAAAGGACAAAACACAATACGTTTTGTCCATAAAAGGGGGGGAATACTAGAAAGCCATGTGTTAGTATTCTATCCTAATATTGGAGAATTATACTTACTTAAGGAAATTTTTTCATGAATTTTGAATGAGCTCTGTCATAGTGGTATAATTTACTAATATAAGGTATGCGTATCCTGAGTTGCTTTACTTAGGGTACGTATTAACTAATCGGATATTTAACAATAAATCATCTGCTTTGCTATCTACAATTGTAGAGAAAATGGTAAACGTATGGGAGTGTTTCATATGTCAGAACAATATACAACAGGAGTGGTTGTAACAGGGAAAGTGACTGGGATTCAAGATTACGGTGCATTTGTAGCGTTAGATGCAGAAACACAAGGACTTGTGCATATATCTGAAATTACAAATGGATATGTAAAGGATATTCATGACTTTTTAAAAGTCGGCGATACAGTAGAAGTAAAAGTACTTTCAATTGATGAAGAACACAGAAAAATGAGTTTATCGTTAAAAGCGGCGAAAAGAAAACAAGGACGGATTCTTATACCGAATCCATCTAAGGACGGATTTAATACGCTGCGAGAAAAGCTAACAGAATGGATTGAAGAGTCCGAGTTAACAAAGTAAAAGAGGAGCGCATATGAGCGTTCCTCTTTTACTTTTTCTTATGATATATATTTGCAAATATGATTGCATGCAATCATATTCGTATGTCGGAGGTGAAGTAGAGACATACTGATTAGCGAATTTCGTTCGTTTCTGGGTGAGTACCAAGATTTTCTGATGGTTTAAAGAGTAAACCAAGATTGATAAGCCCAGAAATACCAACGATGCCGTAAATAATACGTGCAAGAGCTGAGTTTTGTCCACCGAAAATGGCTGCCACTAAGTCAAACTGGAAGAACCCGATTAGTCCCCAGTTTACAGCGCCAATTACAGTAAAGACTAATGCGATACGTTGTAAAGTACTCATGAAAAAGCCCCCCTTAATTGTGAAGCATGAGCAAGCGATGAGTTAATTAACTCTTTTATAGAATAGGGTAGTTATGTTGTTTTTATACATAAAAAATGTTCGAAATAGGATGTATATACATCTATACCGAAAAATGCGAATTTTTATGCAAAAAATGAACTTTTTTTAAAAAATATATATTGGTTACGTTTACAAGGGGTGAATCGCTTGATTTACAACTTCAGTTTCGCTAAAGTGAATACAGAAATACATATCCATAATTGGAGGGAAAAAGATGAGTACACATGTAACGTTCGACTATTCTAAAGCGTTATCCTTCATCGGTGAACATGAAATCACTTATTTACGTGATGCAGTGAAAGTAACACATCACGCAATCCACGAAAAAACTGGAGCTGGGAACGATTTCCTTGGGTGGGTAGACCTTCCGCTTCAATATGACAAAGAAGAATTTGCTCGCATTCAAAAATGCGCAGAAAAAATTAAAAATGACTCTGACATTTTACTTGTTGTAGGTATCGGTGGTTCTTACCTAGGAGCACGTGCAGCAATTGAAATGTTAAACCATTCTTTCTACAACACACTTTCTAAAGAACAACGTAAAACTCCACAAGTGCTATTTGTTGGACAAAACATTAGCTCCACTTACATGAAAGATTTAATGGATGTATTAGAAGGTAAAGACTTCTCTATTAACGTTATTTCCAAATCAGGTACAACGACAGAGCCAGCACTAGCATTCCGTATTTTCCGTAAGTTATTAGAAGAAAAGTATGGAAAAGAAGAAGCTCGCAAACGTATTTATGCAACTACAGATAAAGCGCGTGGTGCATTAAAAACATTAGCTGATAATGAAGGTTACGAAACATTCGTTATTCCAGATGATGTTGGAGGACGTTTCTCTGTATTAACGCCAGTTGGTTTATTGCCAATCGCAGTAAGTGGCTTAAATATTGAAGAGATGATGAAAGGTGCAGCTGCTGGTCGTGAGGACTTCGGTACATCAGAACTAGAAGAAAACCCAGCTTACCAATACGCAGTAGTTCGTAACGCTCTATACAATAAAGGAAAAACAATTGAAATGCTTGTTAACTATGAGCCAGCACTTCAATACTTCGCTGAGTGGTGGAAACAGTTATTTGGTGAAAGTGAAGGAAAAGATCAAAAAGGTATTTTCCCATCTTCAGCAAACTTCTCAACTGACTTACATTCATTAGGTCAATACGTTCAAGAAGGTCGTCGTGACTTATTTGAAACAGTTCTAAAAGTAGGTAAACCTACACATGAACTAACAATCGAATCAGAAGAAAACGATTTAGATGGATTAAACTACCTTGCTGGTGAAACTGTAGACTTCGTAAACACGAAAGCATACGAAGGTACATTACTTGCACATAGCGATGGCGGAGTACCAAACTTAATCGTAAATATTCCTGAATTAAATGAGTACACATTCGGTTACCTTGTATACTTCTTCGAAAAAGCATGTGCGATGAGCGGCTACTTATTAGGCGTAAATCCATTTGACCAACCAGGAGTAGAAGCATACAAGAAAAACATGTTTGCTTTACTTGGTAAACCAGGATTTGAAGAATTAAAAGCAGAATTAGAAGAGCGTTTAAAATAATAAAAAGCGGCCGGATTCCGGCCGCTTTTTATTATTTCATCGAAAAGTCCATCAGTATATTCAAACTAGAGTGGGTATGCTAAAGAAAAAGTCTAGGAGGGATGGGCTTGATTCCAATTCAATCAAATTTAGAAGGACGTACATATGCGTTATATAAGTTAGAAGAAATAATGAAGCCACTTGGGTATAGCATTGGCGGCAATTGGGATTATGAGAAAGGATGCTTTGATTATAAAATTGATGAAGAAGATGGCTATCAATTTTTACGAGTGCCATTTACAGCGGTTGAAGGAGAATTAGATGTACCTGGTGTAGTAGTTCGTCTTGGAACGCCGTATATTCTTTCGCACGTATATCAAGACGAACTAGATGATCATGTAAATACGTTAACAGCTGGAACGAGTGGAATGGATCAATTTGCTGAGCCGAAAGATCCAGATGGAGATGTGAAAAGAAAATATATCAATATTGGGAAAGTGCTCATGCAAGAATTAGAGCGTCATTTTACTAATGGTGAATAACGATGAGTATGTCGCTTTCAATGAGAACAAAGGAATGAACTGGATTAATCATATATTGTTCGTCGCGCTTTATACCTAGTAAGAGAATGTTTTGTTTTAAAAGAGTATAGCTACAATTGGCAAAAGTTTGTCCGGTGCAGGACATGGGAAGCTCCATCAGTTGTAATTTATTATCAGAGATTTCGTCGTAAAGTGAAAATAGTACACCTGAAATGGAAGGGAATAAAAGAGAAGCGGTAAATACATAGCTCGTTAATTTATTTCCTTCTATAATTTCTGACACGCCAGCTCTCGTTGCATTTTGTATTTGTTCAGAAGTAAGAAGTTCAGCGATGCAGTGAATGTTTGGGTTGAGCCCTTTTGCAGTTAAAATATTTAAAATGGACTGTGTATCCGCTAAGCTTTCGTTTTTTTCTTTATCGGCTGTTATTAATATGGTGTGTGCCGTTGTAATATTAGCTTTTAATAACGTTTGATCGTGATGGGGGCACCCCTTTATAAATTCTAAATGATGAAATGGTTTTGGCAGTAAAGAAAGTGTTTCATCAATTAAAACGATATCAAGGTTTGGTTGTAGTACGTGCATTTGTTTTACAACATGTTTTGCTCGTTCATTCCAGCCGACAATAATCATATGACCGTTAGAAGTCGCAGCTTCTTCTCCTTTAATTTTCATATATTGTTTATTAATCATTTCAGTAGCAAACAGCACCATATAATAAGAACAAAATCCAGTTCCTAATAAAATAATACTCATACCGATAAGTTTCCCGATTAGTGTATGAGGGGCAAAGTCACCATAGCCAACAGTGAAAATTGTAACGATTGACCACCAAATTCCATCAAACCATGTGGTAAAGTGTGATGGTTCTAATCTATGTATAAGAAAACCGGAAAAAGCAGTAAGTATAACAATAAAGCAAATTAAACGAAAAATAATGGAATCACGAAATGTATCTACTAAATTCGGACGGGATTTCAATTGCCTATTCCTCCTTACTTTGCAGGACTACATTCATTGTTGCCATTATAGAAAAAAGAAAAACTCTCTAATTGAAAAGAGAGTTTGTTTTACGTTACATACTTTCCACTTCAGTTTGTTGAACACTTTCGAGATGCTGGAGAGCATAGTAAACATCAGCAGTATGTCTTTTTTGATCGATACATAATTTAAGATGTAAATAGTGAGAACCATTTTCTAACGTTTTAAGCTTCATATTCTTCACTTTTATATCCATTTCTTTTATTTCTTCAATTACAACCGGGATATTGTCCATATTTCGCACAACAAGTTTTACTGCGATATCACGTTGACGAAATGATCTAGGCCCTACAAATTTCATTGTTAATGGTATAAGTTCAACGCTAATCATAAGGAAACACATTCCGAAAATTGCTTCGATATAGAACCCAGCTCCAACAGCAATACCAATACCAGATGCGCCCCAAATCATAGCAGCAGTTGTTAATCCGGCAATACTATCGTTTCCTCTACGTAAAATAACACCGGCACCTAAAAAACCAATCCCTGATACAATTTGAGCGGCAAGTCGAAGTGGGTCCATATTCATATGATCAGTATGTGGTAAATTGTAAGCTGCTTTAATAGAAACAATGGTCAGGAGGCAACTAATGATAGAAATAACTAAACACGTTTTTAAACCAAGTGGTTTACGTTTTAATTCGCGCTCTAAACCGATGGCGAACCCTAAAATAGCCGAGAGACCTAGTTTGATTAATAAATCGGTATAGTCCATATATATTCCTCCTTGTATCGTATCGTATATAAATAAAACGTTTATTATAGAAAGAAACGTTTTTGGATAGAGTGACTTTATATAGAATATATGTAGGAATCTCTTAGAAATGAAAGAGATATTTCGTTTAAGTATATGATATTAAAAAAGAAATGTAGTTAATTTAAAAAAAGTTTATAAAAGGTGTTGCATTTCATTTTTCTGCATGATATATTAATAACCGTCGCTGATGCAGAAACGCAGAAAACGACAAAAAAGAAATTGAAAAACTTAGTTGACATCGAAAAACGAAGATGTTAACATAAGGGAGTCGCAAATGAGCGACCAAGTAGTTCTTTGAAAACTGAACGAAACAAACAACGTGAAACGTCAATTTTTATTTTAGATGCTAGACAAACTAACTTTATTGGAGAGTTTGATCCTGGCTCAGGATGAAC